>CAZGTD010000007.1:0-58980 GCA_964528425.1 uncultured Bacteroides sp. | reverse complement strand
GGTAATGGTTGGGCAACGTAGAGGCGGGGTATGCCAACGGAGGCAAAAAGATTATAGACCGTGCGGTCGGGTTGCGGGGCAGCGGGCAAGGTGAGGTTATGGTCCTCCCAATAGGTGCGGATTGAAGCGGCATCTTCCTCGCGGGCAATACAAATCAGGCGCGTGGCGGGCCTCAGGTTTTCGTCGGCGAGAATTCGGTCATAGAGTTGTTGAACCCGGGGCAATTCGCGCTTACAGTCGGAACATGTAGTGTTGAAAAACAGAATAATCAGGTTGCATATATCCGATTCCGGGAGCGAGGCGGTAGAAAATCGCTCACCATTTAGCAACTCCACGCTAAACTCAGGCAGCGGCGCTCCGACAGGAATTGAAAATTCAAGCTCCTCCCTATCATAAACGCAGGCGGTCAGCCCCCCGCAAAGGATAGCTGCCGCCGGCATCAGAATTGAGAGTGTTAGGGCATTGAACCGTTTCATTTTGTCGGATTAGTCAACATCATATTCCTGAAGCACTACGCGCCACGAGTGAATGTAAATGCTTGTTCCCGACCACTTATTGTTTTCGTCGAGAAAAAGGGTCAATACATAGTCGTCTTCCCTGTCAAGGAATTCCTGATCGGACATTTGGTGATTATAAGCCTCTTGATAGTAGTCCTTGGCCATCAGCGCGCAATCGATAACCGGAATGGTTGCCACATGCTCGCCGGTTTTTGTTGTAATTCTCAGTTTCATCCGGTCGCTATGATCCGCCATCATGCGCCCTACCGTCAAGTCGGCAATCGCACCGGTAACCGCTGTAACGGTGGCTCTCGAACCGGAGGCCACGTCTTCTTTGCCAACATTCAACACTCCGTTCTGGAGTTTCCAAGTGCGGTAGCGAATGGTTTCGTCGGGCAACAGGTTATTCTGAGCATCCATCAGGCCGTTGGAATCCTCTATATGAAATATAAAGTCATTAACGTCGACGTTATCGCTGAGATGATTCAAAACAACGCGAATATGATTGGTGTTCTTCGTAAGCGAAACAGTGTAGCTGTAAACTGCGCCATCGTCTGTATCGGGCAAATCAACATCAAGGCTTCCATGAAACAGCGAATACAGATGTTCGTCGCTGAAGGCAGGATGCTCGGCATCGCTTTTTCTGTTGAGCGAGCAACTCATTCCGTCAACGTGTGAGCCTATTATGTTATCAGTTTCGTGAGCAGCCTCGGCTCCCCCCATAAATCCGGGGAACTCGGCATGTCGCAGCGAAAAAGACTCGCTGCGACCCTGCAGATGAGCATCATTGTCGGTTCCACACCAGGCAACCAGATGATATTTGCCGGCGGGAAGATCCAGATCAAGGGCATAGCCGTCATTGGCCAAGTGCGCTCCCTTATCGGCAAAAACCTTTACGAGGTTTCCGGCGCGGTCGTAGGCATGGACGCGTACCGACTTGACCTCGTTGGCAAACGCGTCTGCCCACTTGAGGTTTTTGTCGTAGCGGAAGCTCAGCCTGTAGGTCGGCGTACACTCCTCAGCGGCTTCATATATGAAACCGTCGCACCCGGAGAGCATACATCCGGCGCCAAACAGCACAGTCAGCCCAATGATACGATATATGGTTTCAAAGATTTTCATTTTCAATTCAGTTCGGCTGCAAAGCAGCCCTCAATAGTGGATTTTGAAGTTTTACCACTCCAGTTCAACGTCTTGCTTGACAAGACGCCAGGAGAGAATCTTAATGTCGGCGGCGATATATGTATCATCGTCGGTCGGCTTTTCGGGATAGATTACCTCGGTGGGGTCATATACGGGAGTGCCCAAACCTACGAGACTCTTGATCGCAGCGTCATAAAGGTGGTTTCGCACAACTCCATAGAAACCGCCATTATCCTTGCCATCGGCATCGAGAGCATCGGCCAGATGTCGGATGTCGAAGTAGTAATAGGTATAGCCTTGAGACCAGATTTTGGCGTGGCCTAAACCCTTGAGCGCTTCGTTGAGGTTGGCGGCTGTAATCACGTCGGTATTGCCGGCAACGTTAGAACGATGCCAGGAGGCGGCAGCAGCCTCATCGGTTAGCTGAGCATAAACATAGTATCGGCCCGTGCCGCGCCAGTCAAGACCGGGAGTAACTGCCATAGCGGTCTTGAAGGTTATGTCGTCGGCCGAAATCTGACGGAACACTTCGTTGCCGTTCTCGGTAACTTTCTTATAATAGTTGGGGGCCACATAGAGCATGGCGGTTTTGAGTTCATCGACCGAGTAGCGGTTAAAGGCCCACTCTGCAACTTCGGCTTCGGTAAATACGCCGTTTTCATAAGTGCCAAGCTGAGCGGCGATAATGACCTGCGACGGACGAACGGTTGAACGGCTATTCCACGAATCGAGGTCGGCGGCATTTTCCTGCAGATAAGTGTAGGCACCCATAGCTTTATTCTGCGCGCCGGTTGCTCCGTTATTGAAGTTGCCGTAAGTATAGTCATCGATAGCAGTCAGGGCCGGATTAACAGCCCAGTAAGAGCGGAAAAACGCCGGATAGTTCCAAGGTTCGGAGGCCCCGAACATATCTGCAGGCCAGGCGGGATCGATGTGTTTGACCAGATATGATTTATTAGCGGTATTGGTCACATTCCAGCCAAGAATCTTTATGCAGAGGTCTTTGCCCTTAAACTGACCGTTGCCGTCGGCCGACACTCCGGGCTGATAAATACCATCGGCCAGCTTCGTGCCTTTGGTGAGTTCGGAAGCAACGTTCACCCTCACTTTGGCGTGGACACGCTCAACATAAATAGTTATGGGGTTACCCTTAGCCGCGGAAGGCGTAGAATACATATGGCCGGCAACAGGAACTTCAGCATACATCTTGCCGTCGGCGGTTTTATAAACCGAGTTCGACATCGGAAACCCGGAAGCGGTGGTATATGAACCGACCATATCGGTGAGTTCCGATTTGCTGACCATCGTGGAGCTATAGTCAAACGGGTGGTTGAGCACCGCAATGATCGAAGTAGGCTCCTTATCGCCCTTTTCAAGAATAATCATGGCGTCAAGCGCCTTTTCGATGTTAGGCATATTTTCGCCGCCTTCGGCAGTTGTTGGCACTACGTCAACCCAGTTCTTGTTTGACGCGGCTTTAACTTCCAAAGCATCGCCATTCTCGTCAAAGAAGAAAAACCGAATGTTACTGACTTCGTTTTCGGCCGCCTGACCGGCTTCGTATATAGAATTTCCGTCGGCAACCTGATCGCCGGCGGCTCTTGACCCTACCATATTCGACGCAATATTAACCGACAGATATTTAGCCTCGGTTAACTCTTCGTTGCCGGCAATTACCGGCTCGTCGCTCGAGCAACTTGCGAGCGAAAGCATGGCTACCGGTAGAAGAAAAAATAATTTTTTCATATACAGATTGTGATTAGTTTTCATAGATTATTATTTGTTTCGGATTTCTAACTCGCTTAATGTTTTCTCAGCCTGCGCGAGGCCTTTTGCCTGAGCGGAACCAAGCCAGCGGCGGGCAGCGTCGAGATCGCCGCGGCGAACGTTGAACGCACCGCGGGCATAGTCGGCCTCGGCCGAAGAACCGGCCTTGGCGAGATAGCGCTCGGCGGCAGCGAAATCGTCGCGCCTGATTGCAGCGTTTGCGGCATTCAAATTTGCAGTTTCGTTGTCGGGATACATTCTTACTGCGGTTTCAAACACATCGGTAAACTCGTCAGAGCCGGGCTCAAGAGTGCTTGCAGCAACAAAGAATTCGTTCTCGCTAAGATTCTGCGGTCTCGACTTTATGACCTCGAGAATGGTTTCGGGGTCAGAGAAAGAAGTAATCACGTAGGAAACGCGATAGTCAGTATGGCGTAGAGCCGGGTAATACTCATAGAGCATAAACCGGTAATCGGCCGGATAGAGAGTTTTTATTCGCCACTCCTTTGCATCAGGCTCCATATCGGAGTCGATAACGGCGAGAATTTCTCTTTTATGGTCAATATTTGACTCCTCGACAAGCCGGCGGAGTCCGGCCCAGTCTTCCGGTTCATAATCGGTAACGAATTCTACGCCGTCGAACTTATACAGGCGATTTATATATTTTTTCAGCGACTCCGTTCGGCCAATGGCGAGCTCGCGATTGTGGTCATAAGGCGATTCGGGCGATGCGAAGCCTTTGAGCCATATAGTATCGATTCGCGCATCGGGGTCGGTTTTTACAATATCAATTGTGCGGCGAATGGAATCGAGTTCAATAGGGTTACGACGGTAATCAGGAAATATTTCCGTCCGGTCAACCGGAAAATCGATGTAGGAACTGCCCTCAAGCGACCTGCGCTTTTCGCGAGTGGCCGCGGGCTGCACATAAACGAGCCTCGGAAAAAATTCTTCGCGATAGGTCAATATGATGCCATAGTCGCGCCCGGTTTCACATGCCGTACATCCGCGATCGATGCGAAGCAGCGAAATCCGCGCGCCATCCATCCAGTCGCCGTAAGGAACCTTTTGACTATAAACTATTGAGTCCGGACAATCCTTGGCCAGAAAGGTCAGGCCATTGGCGCCTTTCATCATATCATCGCCGCCGTTGCGTTCAAAATAATAATAGCGTTGGCGGCCATAAATGCTTACCGGGGGCAAACTCAGGGAGTCGCTGCCATTAACTATGGCGGGCTGGAGAAACACACACCTGTTTGACGATACCTTCAGGTCATTCAATATCAGGTTCATATCGAGCCACAAGGAATTTCCGTTGCGTTCTACCTTCAGTTTCTCAACCCCCACCCGGTCAACTACCATCTCCGCGCCCGCCGTCATAGCAATTCCGCAGAGCAGGGCTGCAATAATCTGTTGTTTCATATATCGTGCGGGTAGTATTAAAAGAGATAGACAATATTGATTGATGCCTTTGTCAGGCCAAAATAGTTGTGGGGAACATTTTCGCGCAACTTGCTTCCGCAACCATTGCAGCGAAATTCGTCATAGCGGGAATATGCATAGCCGATTCCGAGTTCCCCTTCAAGATTCCAATGCTTACCAAGCACCCAGGCATAACCGTAGCTGATGCCGACGCCGGCAAACCAGCCTTGATAACGGCGGTCGGCCAAATTACGGAAGTCGGTACCGAAAAGATTTATTTTTCCGTCGAATCCTCCAATATTGTATTGGCCGCCATGAAGGTGTGCGCCGACAAAATGTCCTTGAAACCGGTCACAAAACCAATAGCGAACGCCGGGCTGAGCATACCAATGCTTCCACCTTTTATCGCCGTTCAGAGTCCAGGAGTTAAGGCTCAGGGGCATGTCGAACGACAGTTTTGGTGTCAGGCCCACTTCGATTCCAAGATTAGCATTGAGCAGGGCATCGTCAATGAGATTGGTCTTTAATGCAACCTGACTTTTAGCACACAGAATCGCAAAGAGCGCCAGAAAAGATAGAAATAGCCGTTTCATATTATCAGCTTATATATTCCTATGTTGGAAACTCTACTAAATAGTGTTTTAAAGTGTAAATAAATAATAGGCTTAGAACTGCAATGTCAGTTAAATCATTCTTGGCCTGCAAAGTTACGAATTTTTCGCGACATAAACAAATAAAATTTCTCATAAAAAGTTAAATTACATATAATTATTGTCATCACCCGCAAGATTAAGTTTTTCATTTTAAAGTTTCGGATTTTTTTGTAACTTTGCGCCATGAAAAAACTTTTGTTTTTGTTGATTCTTACCGTGGCTCTGCTGGCAGGCTGCAAAGGCACAGGGCCCGAAACCGTGTTGCCGACAGTTGCAAGCATAGTAACCTACGACGGTTCGAAAGATGGCGTTGCCGAGTTTACCTACGCCGACGCCGACGACCAGACCGTGAGGCTCTATGCAACCTGGACTGCTCCCGCTGACTTCAACGCAGGCCGCCGCGCCCTGATTTACTATCAGGCCCCGGATTATGGGGTTGACAGCGAAATTATTCTCAGCGCCGTAATTCCGATTCCGATGGGTCAGGCCGAAGTGGCCGAACAGATTCCGGCCGGAGTGGATCTGTTGGAGCCACGCGCCTGGCGCTCCGGACAATGGCTCAACCTGGCCGCAAAAGTTACCTTCAGCGGCGATGCTAAAAGCCTTCAATTACTCGTTAAAAAAGAGACTCTGTCGCAGCCGGTTCCGGAGGCGGCGGTGGTCATAACGGCTACTGACGACGGTCGCGCTGCCGAACGCCAGCTCTACGCAACCTGGCGCATAGATTCAATTCTCAATCTCCCAGGAGTTGAGGCTCTGAAAGTTAAACTTAATGCAACTACTGAAGTTGAAATAAAATAACCCACAAAAAATTTAATTAAACATGGCAAACAACCAAAACCAACAGGAAATAAAAATAGAACTGTCGCCCGAAGTGGCAAAAGGTAACTACTGCAACCTTGCAATGATTGCCCACGGCCCCAATGAATTCTTCATGGACTTCATAACCGTGGCTCCCAACATGAACCCCGCCCGCGTTCAGACCCGCGTTATCATGACTCCCGAAAACGCCAAGCAGCTTCTCCACGCTTTGGCCGAAAACGTTCAGCGCTACGAAAAAACCTTTGGCGAAATCAAGCCCCGCCAGCCCAAACAGGCCCCCGGCCAAGGCGGAATCCCCAACCCCTTCATGGGCGCGTAAAACTAAGTCATGAAGCAACACAATCTTTCAATCTATAACTCGCTGACCCGCCGCAAGGAGCTCTTCACGCCCCTCCATCCTGAGCGGGTGGGCATGTATGTTTGTGGCCCCACCGTTTACGGCGACGGCCATCTGGGCCATGCCCGTCCGGCAATTACTTTCGATATTCTTTTCCGCTATCTGCAGCATCTGGGCTACAAGGTGCGCTACGTCCGGAATATTACCGACGTTGGTCACCTGGAAAACGATGCCGATTCGGGCGAGGACAAAATTGCCAAGAAAGCGCGTCTCGAACAGCTTGAGCCGATGGAAGTTGTTCAATACTACCTGAACCGCTACCATAAAGCCATGGAAAAGCTCAACGTTCTGCCGCCGAGCATCGAACCTCATGCATCGGGCCATATCATTGAGCAGATAAACTACGTTAAGAGCATTCTTGACGCAGGCTACGCCTATGAAAGCGAAGGCTCGGTATATTTCGACGTTCCGAAATATAACGCCGACCATCATTACGGAAAACTGTCGGGACGCAATGTCGACGAACTTCTGGCCAACACCCGCGAGCTCGACGGACAAAGCGAGAAACGCAACCCGGCAGACTTTGCCCTTTGGAAGAAGGCCGCGCCGGAGCATATAATGCATTGGCCGTCGCCCTGGAGCGAGGGTTTTCCGGGCTGGCACCTTGAGTGCTCGTGCATGGGCGAGAAATATCTCGGCGAACAGTTTGACATTCATGGCGGCGGCATGGACCTTATGTTTCCCCACCATGAATGCGAGATTGCCCAAAGCGTTGCCCACAACGGTCACGATGCCGTGCGCTACTGGATGCACAACAACATGATTACCATAGCCGGCAAGAAAATGGGCAAGAGCTATGGCAACTTCATAACTCTCGACCAGTTCTTTGAAGGGAGCCACGAGTTGCTCGAGCAACCCTATTCGCCGATGACCATACGCTTCTTTATTCTGATGGCGCAGTATCGTTCAACGCTCGACTTCAGCAACGAAGCGCTCCAGGCAGCCGAAAAAGCTTATAAGCGAATGATCGACGGCTACCGCCGCCTGCAAGACCTCAAGCCCTCGGAAACTGGCACCGTTACCGGCCTTGACGAGCTTGAAGCAAAAATGTATGAAGCGATGGACGACGACCTGAACACCCCGGTGGTTATCGGCTATCTGTTTGACCTCTGCCGCATTGTCAATCAGGTCAACGACGGCACCGCCAAGGCAACTGCCGCCGACATCGAAAAAATGAACGGACTGTTCCATACGTTCCTCTTCGACATTCTCGGCATCGTGCCCCCCGAAGCCGCTGCCGGAACCAACATGAAACCATTCGAAGATGCAGTTGACCTTCTGCTGCAGATCCGGTCAGAGTCGAAAGCAAAAAAAGACTGGGCCACCAGCGATTTGATCCGCGACCGCCTCGCCTCCATAGGCTTCGACGTTAAAGACACCAAAGATGGTGTTGAATGGAAACTGAAATAAGGTTTCACGCAAAAGAAAGGTGACAGTTTCGGAATTTGCAGAATCCATTTTAAGGGAGTTGCCCTATGTAGCCACCGACCAGCAAGTCAAGTGCATGGCAGCCCTCGCACGGTTTTGTCGCTCGGGAGCCCCGAGCGACTCCGTTTTTATGCTCTGCGGCTATGCCGGCACCGGCAAAACTACCCTCGTCGGCGCTCTGGTGCGCGCGCTTCATAGCGCCGGCGTTGCTTCCGTGCTGCTTGCGCCCACCGGACGCGCCGCCAAGGTTTTTGCCTCCTACTCCGGATTTCCGGCCTACACCATCCACCGTAAAATCTATCGCCCGCCGTCGCAGGGAATGCCCTTTCAGGCGGTGATGGACAATAACCACTCCCGAACGGTATTTATTGTCGACGAAGCCTCGATGATAGGCACTTCGGCCGACGGTTCAGGTACCGACCTGCTCAGCGATCTTATCCACTATGTTTATTCGGGTCATGCCTGCCGGCTGATTCTTTTGGGCGACAACGCCCAGTTGCCGCCGGTGGGATGCGAGGAGTCTCCGGCCCTGAACGCCGACACATTGCGCGGCTACGGCCTGCGCGTAACGCGCGTGCAGCTAACCGACACTGTACGCCAGGCCCGCTCTTCGGGCATTCTCTACAACGCAACCTCTTTGCGCCGGCAGATGCGTCTCTCTCCGCTGCCAAATCCCGAACTCAACATGAACTTCGACGACGTTAACTCAGTTAGCGGCATGGAGCTGCCCGACCTGCTCGCCGACCTGTATGCGTCCGACGGCATCGACGAAACCATTATAGTTACACGCGCAAACTGGCGTGCCACCCAGTTTAACCTTGCCATACGCGCCAACATTCTTGGCCGCGAGGAAGAGCTGACGCGCGACGATTTGCTGCTTGTGGCGAAAAACAATTATTTTTGGGCGGCAAAAATCGCCGAAATGGACTTCATTGCCAACGGCGACACTGCCCGGATTGTCCGCATCTACGGCATGGAAGACAAATATGGCTTCCGGTTTGCCGACGTTTGCCTTGCATTTCCCTACCGGGCTGTTGAAATCGACTGCAAAATAGTTTTGGAATGCCTGACTTCAAACTCTCCGGCGCTAACGGCCGAAGACCAGCAGCGGCTGTTTGAAGCGGTTTTCAACGACCCGGAATTATTCAGCGACTACACTCCCCGCTCCACTCGCCTGCGCGCAATGCGCACCAACCCATACTTTCAGGCGCTGCAAGTTAAATATGCCTACGCCGTTACCTGCCATAAGGCTCAGGGCGGACAATGGGTGAACGTTATCGCCGACCTGGCCGGCGTTCAACCCGAGGCAATGCAATCACTCGAATTTTTCCGCTGGCTATACACGGCCACCACACGCGCAACCTCTCGCCTGTTCTACCTTGAATAATCATAAAAAAATTAGACCCCGGCGGGGACTCTCGTCCATTTGCCCGGGTCTCTCTACTACTATTATGAATGATGTTTTGATTGGTGGCGTGTGAATTGTGTGAAGATGATTGAAGTCGGTGTGTGCGATTGTGAAATGTGATTGGGTTTATTATTCGGCGAGGGCTACTCTTACTTCTCCGTTGCGTTTGTTAACGAAGATAACCGATGCGGGAAGAACGATTGCCCAGTGCGATCCGAAATCTTCAGCGCCGGCGATGCGCTCGATTTCTATGTCTTTGAGCGGGCCTTCGCCATGGGTAAGAGTAAGTTTGTCACCGTCGAAGCCGATAAAGTCACTGTCGAGAGCATACATCATCAGGTTGTTGAGGTTGCGGTCGGTGCAGAGGTCAGCGTCGGCAGCGAGGTTGTTGTACTTGTTATAGGTGTTGCGGATGTTATCGAGAGTAATCATTTTCGTTTAAGTTTTTAGAGGGTTTTGTTGTTTGTTTGACTGCATAACACGAGCGGTTCACAAAAGGTTGGCGCCGTAACAGCTTTGTAACTTACTTTTAACTTTCATGTAATTTCAACCCTCTTTTTTCACATTTCTTTCATCAGGCGAGCAGGGAGGTACGGGGGTCGAAGTGGCGGCTGATGGCGGCGAGGAAGGTTTTGGCGCAGTCGTTGTCGGGCTTGAGGCCGATGGTTTCCATCAGGTAGGCCTTGGCTTCATCGGCCGAGCCCATCTGCTCGATATGGTGGAGAACGGTAGCCATCAGCTCGGCATCGTTGCCAAAGAGCTCACGCTGAAACATAAAGCGGTCGCTCAGCGGCAAGCGAATCTGCTTGGGGCCCTCATCGACCTTGGGTGCGGGCTCGGACTCAACAACTTCTTCGACTTGCTCGGCACCCGGTTCTTCTATTGCAATTTCCTCAGGTTCTTCGATGGGCTCTTCAATGGGCTCTTCGGCCTCTAACTCCCCGACGCGGCGGGCAAGAGACTCAAGCTCGAGCCGTAGTTGCTCCATTCGCATGGCCATGGCTGAAATTTCAGCGCTTATACGTTTGATTTCTTCGTTCATTGTTGTAGAATGGTTTATTAAGCGCAAATTTAGGGATATAACCCGAAATAATTGCGACCTCGAAACGTTAAAAATCATTAATGCCACGGATGGTTTTTGGAGTGACCCACACAATAATTTATTATAGGGACGCGTTTAATGGGAGTGAGAAAACGCATAGCCATAATCCTGACGGTAGTTCTGACAGCATTCAGCGCCGGAGCCAAGCAACTCAACGACAGGTTGCTCAACCGCCCCTATGCCGACCTGAAAGCTTGGCATCTGGGGTTCAGCGTAGGAATGCAGATGATGGACCTGCAGTTTACTAACAACGGAATCACTACCGACAACGGCGAGCAATGGTTTGCCGAGCAACCGTCGTTTTCGCCGGGATTTTGCGTTAACGGACTGATTGATTTCAGATTGGCAACTCATTTCAACATCCGCCTCAGCCCGGGCATTTGGTTTGGCAATCGTGTTGTCAACTTCCGTGAGGCCAACAGCGGCGCAATGGAGCGCCAAAACATTAAATCGACGCTGCTGGTTCTTCCCGTTGATTTCAAAATGTCGGGCTTGCGCTACCGCAATGTGCGCCCTTATTTGGTCGGCGGCGTAATGCCTACGTTTGATGTTGGCAAACGACGCAGTTCCGAACTCCTCCACCTTAAAAAGTTCGACACTTTCCTTACCATTGGTCTCGGCATCGACACTTACTTCCCCTACTTCAAGTTCATTCCGGAAATAAAATTCTGCTTTGGTCTGGGCGACATTATTCAGCATAAGCGTCCTGATCTTGACGACGACCCGGGCCAGATGCGCTACACCAATTCACTTGACCGCGCGGTTTCGCGCATGTTAGTTTTGACATTCTATTTTGAATAAGCTCCTTAAATACATATTTTTGGTGCTGGCGGCATTGCCCGCAACTGCCCAGACCGACCCGACGCTCACGCAATATTTTCAGGCTCCGAGCTTCATAAATCCTGCCGAAGCCGGTGCCACCGATCTTTTGCGTCTGCGCGGCGGCAGCCGCATGCAATGGCTGGGCATCGAAGGAGCCCCGCGCGACTTTATGGCCGCGGCCGATATTCCATTTGCCGTTTTCGGGCGACGCTGGGGTGGCGGCGCAACAATGTTTCAGGAGAGCATAGGCCTTTACAAAACCTTTAGTCTTAACGGCCAGTTGGCCGCGCGCCAGAAAGTTGGCAAAGGCTATTTTACAATCGGTGTTCAGTTCGGCTATCTTGAGCAGAAATTCAAAGGCTCGGAAGTTGATATTCCCGACGATGACGATTATCACGAGTCGAACGACGAGGCCATACCGACCTACGATGTTGAGGGCAATCACTTCGACATGGGCGTCGGACTGGGCTATGTCCACCCCTGGTTCAACGTTGGAGTCAGCTGCTCCCATCTGCTGTCGCCCACCATCAAGATGCAGCGCGAAGGGAGCCAGGGTGCAGGTTCGAGCGACGAACAATATTTCGAATTCCGGTTCCGTCGAAATCTTTATTTTATCGCCTCAAGCAATATTCCGATAAAAAATACGTTATTTGAAGTGTTGCCCTCACTGATGGTTCGTTCAGACCTGCAAACCGTTCAGGCCGACATAACAGCCCGCGTAAGATGGAAAAAGTTCCTCACTGCGGGCATCGGTTACCGAACGCAAGACGCAGTTTCTGTTCTACTCGAAGGAGAATTTAAAGGCATTCGCCTGGGCTATAGCTACGATTATTCAACATCGGCAATCATGCGCGCCTCGTCGGGCAGCCATGAAGTCTGGGTCGGCTACTCCCTGAAACTCAACTTCGGCGAGAAAAACCGCAACCGCCATAAGAGCATCCGCGTAATGTAAACCTTACTTAAAAACAGACAAACCTCAGATAATCTCTAACACAGATGAAAAAGCTAATCTACCTGGTATTCGCCGTAGTCCTTGCCGTGCTGGTTCTTACCGGCATGTCATCATGTGCCGGAACTGCCTCCGGCAACTCCGGAGGCGAAGTTACGGGCGCAGGCTCCGGAGCATGGTCAGAACCCACCCCCTACGGAATGGTTCTGGTTGAGCGCGGTTCCATACGTTCGGGCGTGAGCAAGCCTGACTCGCTGCGCGGCATCAAAGCCGACTCCAAGCCAATCAGCGTTGAATCTTTCTGGATGGACGAAACCGAAATCACCAACGCCAAATACAAACAGTTTGTTAACTGGGTGCGCGACTCTATTATCCGCGAGCGCCTTGCCGATCCCGCCTATGGCGGCAATGAAGCCTTTAAAATCGAAGAAGATAAAGAAGGTAACCCCATCGGCCCATACCTGAACTGGGCAAAGGCAATTCCCTGGCGTAACCCCAACGAAGACGAAAAGCGCGCAATTGAAAGCGTTTATCGCATCAACCCCATTACCGGGGCAAAGGAACTCGACCCCACGCAGCTGAACTATCGCTACGAAACCTTCAACCACACCGAGGCCGCACGTCGCCGCAACCGCACCGACCGCTCACGTCGCGAATATAACACCGACATAGCAGCGCCGACCTCTGACCCGATGATTTCTAAAGATACCGCCTATATCAACGACGAGGGTGAAATCGTTCGTCAGACAATCACCCGCTCTCTGACCGGCGACTATGACTTCTTGAACACATATATCGTTAACGTTTATCCCGACACCACGGCCTGGATCAACGATTTCGACAACGCCTACAACGAACCGTACACCCGCCTGTATTTCTCAAACGGTCTCTACAACGACTACCCTGTTGTCGGCGTAAGTTGGGAACAGGCAACCGCTTTTGCCAATTGGCGCACCGACTTTTTGCGCCGCTCGCTGGGAAAAGAGGGAATCTATGTTGAACCCTACCGTCTGCCAACCGAATTGGAATGGGAATATGCAGCGCGTGCCGGCGAAGATGAAAACGTGTTCCCCTGGCAGGGCGATCTGCCGATTATGGAAGACAAAGGTTGCTTCTATGCTAACTTCAAGCCCGCCGATGGCAACTACATGCGCGACGGCCACCTGATAACCTCAAAGGTCGGAACCTATAATGCCAACGACTTCGGACTATACGACATGGCCGGTAATGTCAGCGAATGGACCTCGACCGCCTATACTGAAAGCGTAGGTAAAATCCAGGCCGACATCAACCCCCAGTATCGCTACGATGCCGCCAAAGAAGACCCTTATAAGCTGAAGCGCAAAATAGTGCGCGGCGGCTCCTGGAAAGACGCCGTGTCCGACATTCGCTCCGACATCAGAATGTGGGAATACCAGAATGAACAGCGATCATATATAGGCTTCCGATGCGTGCGCACTCAAATCGGCACCGCCAAAGGCCAAAAATCCCGCAAGTAATTACTAATTGATTAGAGATGACAAAAAAGAATATCAAAAAATATAAGAACGCGGTTGAGCGTTTTCTTTCCGGCGATTCAGGCCAGCGATTCTTTAACTTCGCCTACTCCATCGGTGCGGCAATCGTTATCTGGGGTGCGCTGTTCAAGCTCCTGCACCTGCCCGGCGGCAACCTGCTGCTCATGATCGGTATGGGCACTGAAGTGCTCATGTTCATCCTCTCGGCTTTTGACCGTCCGGCAAAACAATATCACTGGGAAGAAGTATTCCCGGTTCTTGACACCCACGATGCTGAAGACCGCCCGAATATGCAGGGGGGCGCTCAGGGCAACATCGTTATCGGGGCAGCCGGCGCTTCGACTTCAGCAGCTGCGGTGCAGCAACATCCGTCAACCACCGTGGCCGACCGTCCGCTGAGCCTCAACGCCTCGGCCAAGGAAGCAACCGAACATTATGTTGCTCAAATCGCCGCCCTCTCCGACCAGATGACAGAACTGCGCAAATCAACCGAGGCCCTGAATAAAGTTACGGCAGTTTTGCTCAACAGCTACAACGCCATTACCGAAAACTCCGACCGAATAACCGCTTCGTCGCAGGGATATGTTGAAGAAATGACCTCGCTCAACCGCAACGTTGCCGGACTGAACACAATTTACGAAATCCAACTCAAGAGCGTAAGCTCGCAACTCGATTCAATCGACCGCGTAAACAACGGCATTAAAGACATCCGCGACATGTATGAACGCTCGGCCGACACATCCCGCCAATACTGCGAGGAAACTGAACGCATGGCCCGCTACATGAAGCAGCTGAATGCAATCTATGCGCAGATGATTCAGGCAATGACCCAGAATCTGCCCGGCGGAGCAGCCTCTGCCGAACGTCAGCAATAATAACTTTGTAAACAAGAATTCCATATATGGCTCAAAGTTCCGGCCTTACGCCACGACAAAAAATGATCAACCTGATGTATATCGTGTTGACGGCAATGCTCGCATTGAACGTCAGCAGCGATGTGCTCGACGGTTTCACTCAAGTCGACGAAGGCCTTAACCGCTCTAACACCAATGTTGCGGGGCGCAACCATGCGCTATATCAACGGCTGGAGCAATTTGCCGAGCAAAATCCCGAAAAAGGCAAAGCATGGCTCGACAAAGCTTCTGAAGTTGTTGACTTTACCGCGCGTCTGACCGCGCGGGTCGACTCGCTGAAACTCGCCGTTGTTAAAAAAGCCGACGGCAAGAACGGCGACCCTTCGAATATTCTCCATCGCGATGACCTGGAAGCTTCATCAGCAGTACTTCTCAACCCCGCAACCCTCCAGGGCCAACAGCTACGCCGACAAATTGACTCCTACCGCTCGTTTATCGTTGACCTCATTCCCGACACCCTGAAGCAGAAAACAATTGCCGAAGCGCTGTCGACCGAAAATCTCGACGAAAACGGTCGCCCCCGACTGCAAACATGGGAAGAAGCCAATTTCGAATCCAAACCCGTAGTGGCCGCCGTTACCCTGCTGTCGAAACTCGAAAACGACATTCGCTATGCCGAGGGTGAAGCCCTGACGTCGCTGCTGAGCGCCGTCGATGCGGGCGATGTGCGCGTAAACGAACTCAACGCATTCGTAATTCCGCGTTCGCGCTCGGTTATGCGCGGTTCGAAATATTCCGCCAACATTGTTCTCGCTGCGGTCGACACAACCCAGCGTCCGGCAATCTTCATTGGCGGCAAACAGTTGCCCGAAGGCTCCGACATTTATGAATTCGCAACCGGCCAGACCGGAACTTTCGATTATTCCGGCTACCTGGAAGTTGCCCACGGCGACGGAACAACTACCCAACACCCCTTCCAGTCGAGCTACACCGTGTTTGAACCTACGGCAACAGTTTCGGCAACGATGATGAACGTTCTCTATGCCGGCATCGATAATCCGCTGTCGATTTCAGCCCCCGGGGTTCATTCGAATCAGATTAATGCAACAATGACCAACGGAACCCTCACCCGCCAGGGCGACAAATGGATTGCCCGCCCCTCGGCGGTTGGCAAAGAGGCCGTTATAACCGTAACCGCAAATATCGACGGAACGAACCAGACCATGGGAACAACAACGTTCCGCACTCGCAAACTCCCCGATCCGACGCCGTTCATTACCTATACCGACGCTCAGGGAAACGCCGACCGCTATCGTGGCGGCAAGCCGCTGAGCAAAGCCGTTCTGCTATCTTCGCCCGGTATCGATGCGGCGATCGACGACGAACTGCTCAACATTAAATTCAACGTAGTAAGCTTCCAGACCGTGTTTTTCGACCAGACGGGTGCCAACATTATCGAAAACTCAAACGGCGCTCAATTCTCCGAGCGCCAGAAGGCCCAGTTCCGTCAACTCAAACGCGGCAAGCGCTTCATAATCACCAACGTCAAGGCCTCCGGTCCCGACGGCATTACTCGCTCCATCTCTCCTTTGGACGTTCTCGTTAACTAATCCGACCTATGAAAAAATTTCTCATATCGGCCCTCGTTGGCCTGGCAGCCTTTGGCGCTGCCGCCCAGGAACAATCATCGTCGACAGCAACCATGTCTCGCGGGCCTCGCACCCGTCCGGGCCAGCAAACCGAAGCCGGAGCGCCGTCGGTTTCCGCCCGCATGCAGGCTCAGACAGGAGCATCGCGTCCGGATGCCTCGCTGAAATATATGCGCGTTATCTATCGCGAGCTGGACCTGCAAAACGAAGATGCAAATGCCCCGCTCTACTTTCCTGAAGACTTGGTCGACGGCAACGAAAACCTTTTCCGCATAATGTTCCGTCTGCTGGCCCAGAACAAAGTGCCCGCCTACGAGTATCTCGACGGCCGCGAAGACTTTTCCGAGGCAAACCGCGCCAAGATGGCCGACATTATCAACCGTTTCGATATTCTGGCCACCCCCGCAAAAGGGTTCTCGGAGAAAAATCCGGTTTACGACATAGAACCCGTCGATGTGCCCACAAACGAAGTGCTGGCCTACTTCATAATTGAAAGATGGGAATTCGACAACCGCACCAACAAGATGCGCACTACAGTTGAAGCAATTGCTCCGGTAATTGTTCGCGACGACGCGTCGGCAATTTCCGGCAAGACCCCGATGTTCTGGATGAAAATGGCTGACCTGAAGCCTTATCTGCAGGCACAGTATATTTTCACCGACGATGACAACAACCTTGCTTCGCACACCTACGATGACTTCTTTACCCTTAATCTCTACAAGGGCAACATCTATAAGACACGCAACCTGCGTAACCGCACTTTAGCCCAGATGGCCAAAGAAGATCCCGACACGCTCAAAGCCCTGCAAGATTCGATTCAGTATCGGCTCGACCACTACGCCGACAATCTGTGGGTTCCCTCGCGCGAGGAACTGGCCCTGGCCCGCGAAGCCGCCGCAGCGGCAGCCGATTCAACGGCCGAAGTCAAACCCGAACCGGTTCGCGCTTCGCGCAGCCGCTCTGAGCGCGCTTCAACCCGCTCGCGCGAAGCAAAAAAGCCCGCTGCGAAGGTTAAAGCCCCCAAAAAGCAAAAATCGTCGGCCCCGGCAAAATCATCCTCCTCGGCAACCCGCTCGGTACGCAACAGACGCAAATAATCAAAGATTTCTGACAACAGTCCACACCGCGGCAGCCGCAATTATCGTTACGGCTGCCGCAGGTGATAATAACCACCGGCGCAGCCGCGGAAATCGGTCACTCTCAGCCAAAAGAAGCAGTACGACCAACGCCACAACAAAAAAAATTGCCGGATTAAAATTCCAGGCTTCGGCAACGTTGCCATGAACCAACGCATGCAACGCGCGCGCAGAACCGCACCCCGGACAGTCGTAGCCGCTGAGCAGTTTGATCCAGCACCGGGGATAAGGAAACGGCCCGCCGACCGGATCGAAGAAATAAACTCCGACGCTTATAGCCACAACGGCGGCAGCCACCAGAAATCCGCGCAAAGAAAGTTTCATAAGCGCAAATATACATCAAAAAAACGAAACCCGCTTTCATATCTCAACTTTTTTTCGTAACTTTGCAGGCTTAAAAACTGAAAATACATATTTTATGGTAAAACATATCGTCAGCTTCAAACTGTCGGGCACCGACGCCCAACGCCTCGAAACCGCACGCCGCTTCAAAGACGCCCTTATGGCCCTGCCCGAGCAGATTTCAGTGCTCGAATCAATGGAAGTTGGCATCAATGAGAACCCTTCGGAGGACTGGGACGTTGTTTTAACCGCGATAGTTCCGACAATGGCCGACGTTGAAGTCTACGCCAAACATCCGGCCCACGTTGCCGCTGCCGCAATCATTGCTCCGCAGAAACAGGCCCGTGCATGTGTTGACTATCAGTTTTAATATCCTCTTTCCTTTAACAATAAAAAAACTATGCAGCAGCTAAAAATAAGTCAGGCTCCTACTAACCGCGACCCCCTGTTGAACCGTTATCTGCAGGAAATAGGCCGCGAAGAACTCCTTACCGTCGACGAAGAGGTTGAACTTGCCCAGCGCATACGCCAGGGCGACACCGCAGCTGTTGACCGCCTCGTGCGCGCCAACTTGCGCTTCGTGGTTTCCGTTGCCAAGCAATATCAGAATCAAGGTCTGGAACTTATGGACCTTATTTCCGAAGGCAACGTCGGACTGCAGAAAGCTGCCCAGAAATTCGACGAAACCCGTGGTTTCAAGTTCATTTCCTACGCCGTTTGGTGGATTCGCCAGAGCATTCTCCAGGCCCTGGCCGAACAGAGCCGCATTGTTCGCCTGCCTCTGAATCAGGTAGGTTCAATAAATAAAATCCGTAAGGTGCTCAACAAGTTTGAACAGGAAAACATGCGCGCCCCATCGGTTGAGGAACTCGCCAAAGAGCTTGACGTAGCTCCTGAAAAGATTGCCGAAACCATGAAGGTTTCAGGCCGTCAGGTATCGGTTGACGCTCCCTTCCAGGAGGGTGAAGACAACTCGCTGCTCGACGTGTTGACCAACAACGACTCGCCCGCGACCGACGAAGGTCTCTCGCGCGAATCGCTGTCGACTGAAGTTGAGCGCGCCCTGTTGCAGCTCCACGACCGCGAACGCCAGATTATCAAGCTTTTCTTCGGAATCGGATGTCAGGAAATGACCCTCGAAGAAATCGGCGTTAAGTTCGACCTGACCCGTGAACGTGTTCGCCAGATTAAGGAAAAAGCAATTCGCAGGCTCAAAGGGTCAAAAAGCGAACTGCTCAAGAGCTACCTTGCACAGTAACCCCCATTTAGAGCGGAGGCCTGACGGTCTCCGCTCTTTTTTATATATGCAGCCACTTCTAACCAATCTGCCCGGCGTTATTGCCTTTTCTACGCTGAGCACCGAAGATTTCGCCGACTCCGGCATTATTCTGCCGGTTCAAACCCATTCCGCACGGGTTGCCAGGCTCGGAATTGACGACCTTAACGGCGCCGACGCCATAGTGGCAAAAGGGCGCGGCCCGCTGATTGGAATCAGAACCGCCGACTGCCTCCCCCTGCTCATGGTAGATCCGGAGGCGCAGGTCTATGCCGCAGTCCACTGCGGCTGGCGCGGCACAGTTGCCGGCATTGCGCTGAACGCTGTCGAAACGATGGTTGCTATGGGCGCACGCCCCGGCCGAATCCGCGCTGCGTTCGGCCCACACATCTGCTCCGATTGCTTTGAGGTAGGCGAAGACGTGGCTTCGCAGTTCGCCCCGGAAGCCGTTGAGCGACGCCCTCAATGGCCAAAACCCCACGTTAGTCTTGCCAAAGCCGTTAGCCTCCAACTGACGGCAGCCGGGATTTCCGAACCCCAGGCCGCTCCGGCCTGTTCGAAAGAGGATAGCCGATATTTTTCGGTTCGCCGCCAGGGCTACGAACTGACCGGGCGCACAATAACCGCCATAGGCCTCAAATAACCAACTTTTCGGTCCTTTGCTTTGTTAGGTCAGATATAATTCATAACTTTGACCAACATTTTAACCCTCAATTCAAAGCCAATGGACCCTCAAGACCTTAAAACCCTTGCAGCCAAGGGCATTACTCCCGAACAAGCACAAGCTCAGCTCAGCCGCTTCAAAACCGGCTTTCCCTACCTAAAAATTATTGACTCGGCAACACCGGGCAACGGTATCTTGCGGCTTACCCCCCAACAACAGCAGGCCGCAGCCGACCGCTGGCAACTATTTCTCGACGATGGCGGCGAAGCCTGTAAATTCGTACCGGCATCGGGCGCGGCGTCACGCATGTTCAAAGCTCTGTTTAACTTTGTCGACGGCCCGACCGACACTCCCGCCGCCGGCTCCGACGTAGCTCAGGTTCTCGATCATATTGAAGATTTTGCCTTCTTCCCGGCGCTGAATGCCGTTTGCCTTCACAACTACGGCAAATCGGTTGTCGACCTGCGTGCCGCCGGTAAAAACCGCGACATCATAGCCGCAATAATCTCCGGCAGCGGCCTCAACTACGGCCAGCTCCCCAAAGGACTGCTGCAGTTCCATAAATACGCCGACGGAGCCCGCACCCCGCTCGAAGAACAAATCGCCGAGGGCGCCGCAACGGCCGTAAAACCGGGCGGAACGCTCTATCTGCATTTTACCGTGTCGCCCAACCACCGTCAGCTATTTCAGCAGAAATTAGCCGAAGTTATACCTGCCGCCGAGGCCAAGTATGGCATTAAGATTCACGCTGAACTATCGGAACAGAGAGGCTCGACCGACACTATAGCCGCGAACCCCGACGGCACCCCATTCCGCCAGGACGACGGAAGCCTGCTATTCCGCCCCGGGGGCCATGGCGCACTGATTGCCAACCTCAACGACATAAACTCAGCCGTGGTCTTCATAAAAAACATCGACAATGTGGTTCCCGACGCCCATCGCGACGCAACCGTAAGATGGAAACAAATCTTGGCCGGCCAGCTCATTCTCGTCCACGACAAAATTGCCGAATATCTCGAAGCGCTCGGTTCTAAACCTACCGACGAAAAACTCAAGGAGATAGCCGAATTCGCAGCAACCACGCTCAATATCCACGATTCGCGGCTGCAAACCCTGTCAGGGGCCGACCTCGCCACCTATCTCACGTCAAAACTAAATCGCCCGCTGCGCGTTTGCGGCATGGTAATCAACGAAGGCGAACCGGGCGGCGGTCCATTCATAACGGTCAATCCCGACGGCTCCGCATCGCCCCAGATTCTCGAAAGCAACCAGATTGCCCCCGAATTCAAAGACCTAATGGCCAAAGCCACGCACTTCAACCCCGTCGACCTGGTTTGCTACATTACCGACATTGCCGGCAATCACTATAACCTGCCCGACTATATTGACCATGCAACCGGATTCATTTCCAGCAAATCGGCTCAGGGACGCGAACTCCGGGCCCTGGAGCTTCCCGGGCTCTGGAATGGAGCCATGAGCGACTGGAACACCGTTTTCGTTGAGGTTCCCGCCGAAACTTTCAATCCGGTTAAAACCGTCAATGACCTGCTAAGACCGAGCCATCAATAAAAAATTCCCAAAAAACTTGCACATTTAAAAGATTATGCCTAACTTTGCGGCGCAAATCAACGCAAGGTTCCATGGCCGAGAGGTTAGGCAACGGTCTGCAAAACCGTGTACAGCAGTTCGAATCTGCTTGGGACCTCACAAAAGAGAGCGGACACTCAATTGAGTGTCCGCTCTCTTTTGTGGTTTAGCGGCGGTTAGCGGAGCAGATATTTGCGACCGTTGCGGATATAAAGGCCACGGCCGGGATTGGCTACCGGGCGACCCTGAAGGTCAAACCATTGACCGGCATCGGCAGCGACTTCTTCAACGTTGTCGAGTTTGGAGGTTTCGATAAACTTATAGGAAGTCGGCGACTTCAGCCCGGGTACGGAGAAATAGGGCTGCGCTTTGCCGGTAATCTCTATCAGACGGCCCAGATGCTCGGGATGTGACTTGAGGTTAAGGTCTTCGCGCAATGTAGTTCCGTTGTTGGCCAGCTGCACGGGCACGCAGAACTTATAGTCGGTTTCATCGGGCGAATCCGCCAATACAAGGTTGGTATTAACGTTGCAATCCTCTGCCGAGAATATTACGCCCTTTGCATTCCATGAGCTATTAGCATAGCCGACAATATAGCCGCGCAAAACCGCATCGGTTGCGGTCGACGCATTCTTTTCTATCAGCTGGGCACATGTAAGATATTCGCCCGGGACTACGGGGTCGGGGTTTTCTCCGTTGCCGCCCGACGATGAGCCGCCACCGGTCGAAAAAGTCGTTTTAGTGCCCGAACGCGTAATATTTGTCAGCACAAAAGGAGCCGATTTGCCGTTCCACCATTTCGGACCATAGGAGGTAACCTTGGCCGAGCCAGGGAAACAGTCACCGGCAGTGCGGTTCTGCTTAACGGCCACGCCGTCGGCCTCTATGAGGTCTACGCCCTGATGACTCTTGGTGTTGTTAACAGTGTTTGAAGCCCATGTTGAGGAATTATAGTCCACATGCCAGATCAACATGCCCTGAGATGGGAGATATTTGTCCCAGCCGGTTTGATTTCGGGTTTCCAGCAGGTAAAATTCTTTTTCGTTGGCGGGGTTGGTGATGCAATATGCGCTGTTGGTCGTTTGCAAATCGTCGAGTTCCTTAACGCCCTCGCCGGCGGTCAGCTCGGTAAGGTTAATCCAGCCCATGGCGTTGCGTTCGAATGAGCTGTAGGCGGGGGGAGTACGGCCGTCGTTGTTATATGGGCCATAGTCCAGCACCGACCATTCGCCGGGGGTATAGTAAACTTCGGAAGCCGTATGATAAAGGTCAGGCAGACCAAGAATATGGCTGAACTCGTGAGTAAAAGTGCCCATACCGTCCGGCTCGTTCTTTTCCCACTCGTTGGAACAGCCATACATATCGATTACTACTCCATCGAGCTTGAGGTCGATACCTGCTTCCGTAAGATTCCAGCTGTGGGGCCACACGGTTTCGGAGCTGCCATATGAGGCTTCGCCCTGACCGGCATAAATAACATAAACGTTATCGACCTTGCCGTCGCCGTCGCGGTCATAGTCGCGGAAGTCAATCTGAGAATCGAGCGCGCGACAGGCCTCAACAACCATCTGCTCCGGAGCCTTGTCGGTGCCGCCGGAGTTACCGCCGTAATATCTGCGGTTCTGCGAAAGGGTTACGGGGCCGAAAACGTCGAACTGACATTCAAATTGCCCTTTGGAACTGTCGCGGAAATACTGGCGCACGCAGCCGGTGCCGCCATATTCGCTGAAGCCGTCCTTATTGAGCATGTCGGTGAAATATTGATGAGCTTTGGCATCGGAACCGATGGTGAACTTAACGTCTTTATATTCAACGAGTATCACCAAAGCCTTCTGCTCACCGACCGAGGGGAAGGTAGTTCCGGGATAGGTTCCGATATTGCCGGGCGTGCGGCGCATTACCTTGCGGGCTGAATTGCGGGCAACCATGCGCGAGGTACGGGCTTCGATGCGGCTGCTGATTTCGGCATCGGTAGCCGCTACCAGGCGATCGGCCTCGTCGATAAATTTGCGGCCTGAACGGTCAACATAGTGGTGGCCGAATTCATCACCGACTTTCTGCACTTCAATGGTCTGGCCGTCGGGGCCGGTCATCTTAACAAAAATGCGTTTTGCAGGAACAGCCCATGCCGCAGCCGCAGTCACTGCGGTTAACAGGAAAGAGACTATTGCTTTTTTCATTATAGATATGATTGTTTTATAGACTTTTAATTATTATTCTGTATATAAATAACGTTTGATTGAGCGTTTTGGTGTCTTTTCAAACTCTTCATCGATAAATTTTATCGACTGGATTCGGCAGTAGCTCTCAAGAGTCGGATTCAGCTCGGCAACATCCTGGCGTATGCGCTCCTGAACCTCGGCGGTTGTCAGTCCGTCGCGGCGCGCCTCGTCAAGATTCGGGAAAATCAATGCCTTCAGCTTACCTTCGCCGGCGTCAATCACCAGGCTTTCGCCAACGTAGGGCATATTATTGAGTTTCTGCTCAATCTCCTCCGGATAAATATTCTGGCCGGCGGGGCCGAGAATCATCGACTTGTTGCGCCCGCGCAGGAAAATATTGCCCTTTGAGTCCATAGTGCCGACGTCGCCGGTGAGCATCCACCCCTCGGGGCGCATGATTGCGGCCGTGGCCTCGTCGTTTTTATAGTAGCCGAGCATAACGTTGGTGCCCTTGACCATCAGTTCTCCGGGAATATTCTCGGGGTCGGGCGACAGGATTTTTACCTCCATGCGCGGCACCGGACGGCCACACGAGGTGGCGGCGAACTCGCGGTCATCTTCGGGCTGATAGCCCTTGGCGTGGGCGTAGCCGATGAGCGGTGCGCACTCGGTCATGCCGTAGCCAACGGTAATCGGAAAGTTGATTCGATGCAGGAATTCCTCAACCTCGCGGTTCAGCGCGGCGCCGCCGACAATCAGCATTTCCAGCTGTCCGCCAAAGGTTTCCATCAACATTGCACGCACTTTTTCGAGCACTTTCTTGTCGATGATAGGCGTGTGGAGCAGCAGGCGGTTGAGCGGGCGATCGAGCGCAGGGAAAACCTTGGTCTTGATGATTTTTTCGATAATCAGCGGCACGGTGATTATCAGGCGCGGACGCGCGGTGCGGAACGCCTCGACCAGCACTTTTGGCGAAGGCTGGCGAGTGAGGAAATAAAGGTGGGCGCCCTTGCAGATGCCGTGGATAAGGTCAATTACCAGCCCATACATGTGGGCAAGCGGCAGCATGCACACCATCGAGTCGCCCGGTCGCGGCAGACTGTGCAGGATTCTCAGCAACGCCTCGACGTTGCCCCAGATTGCGCGGTGTGGCACCATAACGCCCTTGCTGAAGCCGGTGGAGCCGCTGGTATAGTTTATCAGTGCCAGCGTGTCGCCATCTTTGTATTCATAATACTTAACGTCGTCGGGAGTGAAGCGCTCGGGATATTTCTTGCCGAAAAGTTCGTTGAGATGCGAGCGCGCATCGGTCAGGGCCTCGCTGCGCGAAAAGAGCAGCGAAAAGTCCTTGAGGCGCAAAATACCTTCAAGGGCGCTCATCAGCTCCGGATCGAGGTTCTCATATATCTCGCGGTCAACGAAAAAGAGTTTGGAATCGGAGTGATCTACCAGATGGTGCAGATTGTCGGGCTTGAACTCATGAAGCAGCGGCACAACCACCGCTCCATAGCTCATAATGGCGAAGAATGCAACCGCCCACTGGGCGGAATTCTTGCCGCAAAGGGCAATTTTATCGCCCGGCTTGATTCCGGCTTCTTTAAAAAGAATATGGAGTTTTGCTATCTTGCGACCGAGGTCCTTATATTGCAGCGATTCGCCGTTGAAGTTCGTAAGAGCCGGCGAGTCCCAGTATTTGCGAACAACCTTTTCGAGTATTTCAACAACATCGTGGCGCATGGTCATCAAAGGTTTATAATCTTAATTAAAGAATTTTTTCAAGGCATCGAAGGCGGCCATGAGTCCGTCGGCATCCTTGCCGCCGGCCTGGGCAAAGCCGGGCTGACCGCCGCCACCGCCCTTAATGGCCTTTGCAGCTTCGCGAACCATCTGCGAGGCGTTCAGTCCGCCCTTAACAACGTCTTCGGTCAGCATTACGGTGAGCAGCGGCTTCTGCTGCGCGTCGCGCGAGGCGGCAATGAAGGCCGTGGCCTCGGGGCTCTGCGTGCGAATGGCAAAGGCCAGACCCTTGACCATTTCGGGGAGCATCGGGCCGTGGAATTCAACGAGTTTGATGCCGTTGACGGTCTTGGCCGAAGCAAGCATGTCGGCGGCGGCGCGCTGAATGCGTTCCTTGGCAACTTCTTCAGCCTGGCGGCGCAGGTCAGCGTTTTCATCGAGGGTTTTGCGCAGCGCGGCGGCAACGTCGGGCACATTATTGAGCATGCCGCTGATAATGTTAACGGTGTCGCTGACGGCATTCATGAGCTTTTCTACCGCAGCGCCGGTCACGGCCTCGATGCGGCGTATGCCGGCGGCGGTTGAGCCTTCGGAGGTTATGCGGATCATGCCGATGCAACCGGTGTTGGGCACATGGGTGCCACCGCAGAGTTCTATGCTGTCGCCGTAGCGCACAACGCGAACCTCGTCGCCATATTTTTCGCCGAACAGGGCCATGGCGCCCATTTCGCGGGCCTGGTCGATGGGCATGCAGCGGTGTTCGTCGAGCTCTATCGCCTTGCGCACTATGGAGTTGGCAATGCTTTCAACTTCGCGGAGCTGCTCGTTGGTAACCTTCTGGAAGTGGCTGAAGTCGAAGCGGAGCAGCTCGGGACTAACGTAGGAGCCTTTCTGCTCAACGTGGGTGCCAAGCACCTGGCGCAGAGCAAGGTGCAGCAGGTGAGTTGCGGTGTGGTTGCACTCGGTTGCGCGGCGGGCTTCAACGTCGATGCCGGCGGTGAACTGCGCCTTGGGATCGGCGGGGAGCTCGTTGGCCAGATGCACGCTCATGCCGTTTTCACGCTTGGTGTCATAAATCTCAATAACCTGGCCGGTGCGGTCGTCGCGCAGATGGCCGTGGTCGCCTACCTGGCCGCCCATTTCGCCATAGAAGGGGGTCTGGGTCAGCACAATCTGATAGTATTCGCGGCCTTTTTGCTTAACGCGGCGATAGCGCAGAATTTCGGCGGGACAGGCCGTGAGGTCGTAGCCCACGAATTCCTGTTCGCCCGGCTGCAAAATCACCCAGTCGTCGGCCTCCACGGCGGCGGCAGAGCGGGCGCGCTCTTTTTGCTTGGCCATTTCGGAGTCGAACTCGGCGTGGTCGAGGGTCATGTTGTTTTCTTTGAGAATCAGCTCTGTGAGGTCGAGCGGGAAACCGTAGGTGTCGTACAACACAAAGGCCTGCTTGCCCGAGATTTCCGACTTGCCGGCAGCCTTGGCCTCGGCCATGGCGGTTTCGAGCATGCGGATGCCGTTTTCGAGGGTGCGCAGGAAAGAATCCTCTTCCTCTTTGATTACGCGCATAATCAGGTCGCGCTGCTTGGGCAGTTCGGGATATGCCTCGCCCATCGACTCAATCAGCGTGTCGACCAGCTGATACATAAAGGCTTCGCGCTGCTGCAGGAAGGTATAGGCATAGCGCACGGCGCGGCGCAGAATGCGGCGGATAACGTAGCCGGCCTTGGCGTTGCCGGGCAGCTGCGAGTCGGCAATAGAGAACGCGATGGTGCGCACATGGTCGGCAATTACGCGCATGGCAATGTCAACCTTCTTGTCGTCGCCATATTTCTTGCCCGACAGGCGCGAAATGGTGGCAATCAGCGGGGTAAACACGTCGGTGTCGTAGTTCGACGTCTTGCCCTGCAGGGCCATGCAGAGGCGCTCGAAGCCCATGCCGGTGTCGATAACCTTTGCGGGCAGCGGCTCCAGCGAGCCGTCGGCCTTGCGGTTAAACTGCATGAACACCAGGTTCCAGATTTCAATAACCTGCGGGTGGTCGTGGTTAACCAGCTCGGCGCCCGGCTTTTCGGCGCGCTCGGCGTCGGAGCGCAGGTCAATGTGAATTTCCGAGCAGGGACCGCAGGGGCCGGTGTCGCCCATTTCCCAGAAGTTATCGTGCTTGTTGCCGTTGATAATGTGACTCTTGGGCAGGTGTTTCTCCCAAATGGCGGCGGCCTCGTCGTCGCGGCTCAGCCCCTCTTCGGGCGAACCTTCAAACACCGTTGCATAGAGGCGTTCGGGGTCGAGCTTCAAAACGTCGACCAGATATTCCCACGCCCAGTCAATGGCTTCCTGCTTGAAGTAGTCGCCAAACGACCAGTTACCGAGCATTTCAAACATCGTGTGGTGATATGTGTCCATGCCCACTTCTTCCAGGTCGTTGTGTTTGCCCGACACGCGCAGACACTTCTGCGAGTCGGCCACGCGGGTATATTTTGCGGCCTTGTTGCCAAGGATTATATCCTTGAACTGGTTCATGCCGGCGTTGGTAAACATCAGTGTGGGGTCATCTTTAATGACCATCGGGGCGGAGGGCACGATCTGGTGGCCCTTCGACTTAAAGAAATCCTTGAAGGATTCGCGTATTTCTTTGGCGGTTAACATCACTTTGAATTTGGAGGTTTTAACGTGCAAATTTAGTCATTTTCCCCGAAACCACCAAAAAAAGAATTCTCCCCCGCCGGTAAGAGGGTGATTAGCTTTGGATGAGCCATTGCCATGCCGGCACTAAGTGGATTACTCGGCCATCGGCAAGCTTGATTTCCTCGCTGCTGTCGGAGGTTATTATATAGAGATTGTTGCAACCGGTTGCTTGCGAGGCTTCAATCAGGCCGTTGATTTCGCGTTTGCGCGTTTCTTCATCTGCCATGTCCCAAGTAACCTGAATCAGCATTTCGATTTCTACACCGCGCTGTACTATAAAATCACATTCGCCGGTACCTTGATAATAAAAGATACTATCAACCGGCGTACGGCGCCTATAAAGCTGCAAAAAAACGGTGTTCTCCAGCTTCTTGCCGTCGTCATTGCTGCCGGGCAGCAAAACTGCGTCGCGCAAACCATTATCTATACAATAAAACTTAGGCTGCGAGTTCTCGATTTTTTGCAACGAACGGCTGTAGCTCGGAACGCGGATAAACATGAAAATATCGCAGGCATAATTGGCCCAATCATATAAATCATCTTTGCTCACCTTAAGCCCACGCGACTTTATGTCGCCATGGATAGCTCGAATCGACGTGGGCTTGGTTTGATTGGCCATTATCCGCTTCAAAAAATAGCGCAAAACTTCGATGTTCGACAACTCATAGTGTTCAACCAAATCTTTAAGCAACATCGTGTCGAAATAGGTCTGCAAGATTTTTACTTTCTGAAGCGGATTTTGAGTGAGCACCACTTCCGGAAAGCCACCCTCGTTATTGTAGGCAAAAAATGCGTTACGCAATTTCGCAATGTCCGACTCCAGCCAACTATCCACCTTCACGCCTTTAAATTCGCAGTATTCAGCGAATGAAAGCGGCATTGTTTCTTCCTCGTCAGGCCATCCGCGCAAGGCCGACTTAAGTTCGCTGCTGAGCATGGATGCATTGCTGCCGCTGATATAAATATTTTTGGAATAATGTTTGTATAGGCGCATAACAAAATATTCCCAATTCTCTATCAGCTGGATTTCGTCGAAAAACATATACACCGACGACATTTCAATATCCGGATACATTTCGCGATAGGCCTCAATGATTAAGTCAAGGTCGGAGGATTGCATCGTAACAAGCCTCTCATCGTCGAAACTAACCCATAAAAAACGCTCCCTCTCAACACCGGAGGCTAAGAGACGGTTTACCACCGCCTCCATTCTCGAACTTTTGCCGCAACGGCGCACTCCGGGGATAGTAACAATCTTTCCTTCGTTTACCGGCAGAGGATTATCACGCTTTTTCAGGTCGGTGGGAAACTCAGCCTGACGCATAGCAATCTGGGTTTTGATATACAACTTATCCATTGTGTCCTAAATTTGGGGACAAATATAGCAATTTTTGTCCTAAATTTTAGGACACCCTTACATTTTTTTCAAAAATTTTTTAAGCTCTATGGAAAGCGGGCCTGCCAACGCCGGGGGGGGTGGAGAAGAGAGAAGGCGCTCCTCGCGGGGCGCCTTCTCGGTGAATATGGGTTATAAATATAGGGGAAAATTAGAGAACAACTTTTTTGCCGTCTACGATGTAGATGCCCTTGGTAGCTTTGGTAACTACGCGGCCCTGCAGGTCATAAACCTTGCCGTTCTTAGCCTTGGCAGCAACTACTTCGTTGATGCTGGCGGGAGTACCCTGTACAATGGTAATGGTGTTATCAAAACCATAGCCGGAGAAGGTAATGGTGGCTTTGCGACCTTCAACGCCTTCGGGCAGGGGTTCGGCTTCAATAAGCAGATTAAATACGCCTTCGTAACCCTCTTCTGCTTCGGTGTCGAACACATACCAGTCAGTATCACCGGATTCCTCAACAGTTACATATTCATCGTCGATAAGCTGAATAATATCTTGGTTTGCTTCAAAATAACGGTTTGTAAAGCCTCCTTCAACAGGAATTTCAATGGTCATATCACCGGATTCAAAACCTTCAGTGGCATTAGCAATATAAGGATATTCTACATCATAGAAAATCCAATATTCAAAAGCTCGCATGCAGGTATCATCATCATCTTCAGGAGCATCGCTAGGAATATACAGACCATAGTTTAGCGTTATACCACTTACCTCATCACCATTGACATCCTTGGCTGCGTACTCCATATAGGCATGCTGACCAATAAGATAGCTATAGATAGGAGCATTCTTATATTCGGGAGAAGTCAGCACAGCATAGCTAACATACTGACTTTCGCTGAAATTATAGAACGGTTTGAAAATTGTAATCTTTTCAGGGTCATTTACACCACCAATGGAAAGATATACACCCTCACTGGGAACTACAATCGGTTCATCAGTTGACAGGCCAAGGATGTTATCAACAGCACTGAGCGAAAAATCTACAGTTCCGGCGGTAAGACCTTCAGCGAGTATGATAGAACCAACGCCAATGGTGTCTGCGAAATTCACATTACCATCTTCGCCGATACTCATTACACTAACCTTAAGTTCAATTGCCTCTTTTGTTTCAGCATATATAAGCATAGACGCGCCCTTAAGAATGAATGGAGCCGAAGAGCCGGGAACTACTGAACCAAAGCCGGTAAGCTTATAGTCAGTATATCCTTTTTCATCCAAGAAAGTAGATTCTCCAAACTTAAGATATGTGCCAGTTTCAGTGTTATACATCTGTGCTGTACCCGGAGCTGCTGGAGCATAGCTAACAGCAGCAAGACCTGCAGAACCAAAATCACTGCTGAATTTTACCGGAGAAAGTCCAAATCCTTCCATATTTGCATTATACAACGAAGGATAACCACCGGCAAAATAAACACTCACACTATCATTATATGATATTACGTCAGACCCAGTAGTCAGATTCAGAGTAGGACCGGTAAACTGCTTGAAAGGAGAGAGGGAAACAGACAGAATTCTTTCTGACGAATTCTGGGTTCCATCTACATCAAGATATTCCCATGAATACGCATCAGCCTTATAGAAGGGGTAAAAATTGAGGCTGCCTTTAGAAGGCACAAAGCCAAACGGAGCACCAAAACTATAAATGTATCCGTCGCTTTCATACCTTGAACCCAAATACATTGCATCTTCATTGCAATAGGTAGGGAGTTCGGAAGGTTGAGCCTCAGCGTCAGCACGAGAAAAAGCTTTTGCTTCTTTAACGTAAGCCGCAGCTTCAACAGGAGCTTGGAGCAAGTTGCTCTTTTTGGTAGCGCAACGCGCAGCGTTGAGCTGAGGGAAAGCGGCAAAGGCCGACGAAGCGGTCATGGCTGCCAAAGCGAAAAGAGTAATCTTTTTCATAAATGATTTGAATAATAATTTATAAATAGTAAATGATGAATCAGACAGATGCGTAACGGAGGGGGGCGGGTTGGCGTAGGCGGGCCGCCTACGCTCCCGTTGGCCCCTACCGGTTATTGAACTTTGATGCTAAAGCTAACGGCAGGGTTGGTAACGCCGGTAAATGATACCTCAGAAGGATCAAGGGCGGTTTTGTTAGCAAGCTCGAATTCACCTTCAAACATCTTAACGAAGTCGATAGCCTTGGGAGCAAGCGGAAGAATATACTTGTTTATAGCGTCATCGGGGCTTGTGAACTCAATCTTAACCTTTGAGTCAGAAACCCTATCGATAGTGCCGAAATAGTTAAAGCTAACCTTGCCGACCTTAGCCGTGAAGCTGAAAGTCAGTTTACCGTTTTTCGACTTGTAGATAAAGCCGGGCACGGTAATAGAGGGTTGCTTACCAAAACCGGTTACCGAAATAGTCTGAGTCTGTGTGTTGGCCTCAACAAATGCGGCTTGAAGAGCACTGCTAAACGAGTCGATATTGATATCCCATTTGAGGTCCTGACGGCAGAGATTGGTCGGGGCACAGGGAGCGGTGATGACGAGGCCGGGGGCTACGAGGCCGTTGTCGCTCCAGGTGAATTCAGATACGCTGAAGATGGAGTTATCTTTGCGGATGAATTCGAAGGGAACGTAGGGGCGCATACCTTTGTCGGTGACGATGCAGGCTTTAGTCTCGGTCTGCGCAAAGGGGTTGGTCGAGCCGGTGGGCACCACTGTAACCACGCCGGCAGAAAGGCCGGTAACGTCGTAGGTTTCGCCGGTAGCGGTTTCGGTCATGATGTAGGTTGGGAAACGCTTGGCGTCGAACTGGGTGCGGAGCGCTTTTGCCTTGGCCAGGTAGTCAGACACGTCGGTGTCGGCATCGAGGCGGATGAGGTAGGCGTTGAGGGCGTGCTTTTTGCCGCGCAGACGAATGCGCGCGTCGGTCGATTCGTGGCTCATGATCATGAACTCATAGTCGCCTTCGTGGCCATAGCCGGTTTCATCTTCATCTTCGCCATTCTGGTCTTTCGGGGCGTTTTCGCCGGTAATGTTGGCGGGGTCGGAGAAAATGTGGAAAACCTTATTATAAGAGTTAAAGGTCAAAACAACGCCGTTGTCGGTAATAACGTCCCACATTGAGGTTTCGGCAGTTTCCTTTCCGTCAATCCATTTATGGTCGGAGGTGATGGTCACCGACTTGTCGGGGCGGAACTCCATAACGAAGAGGTAGCCGGGTTCGTCGGTGTTGGCAAAATACTCCATAGCCCACTTGCCGCCGTCGGCACATAGCATATCGAAGTTTGACTGTTTGGAGCTTTCCAGGCGGTCGGCAGCCGACTCGTCGAAGATGCGGACGTCGTCGTTGCTGCAGGAGCCGAATGCAAGGGCGGCTGCAAATATGGGGAGGATAAGAGATTTCTTCATCGTCATAATTACTAATTTCTAATTACCAATTACTAATTACTGAATTGCATCGATTTCGGCGCGGAGAGCTTCGATGTCGAAGTCGCCCTGACGGCGCTGAACTATTTCGCGCAGGGCATCGAAGTCGAGCTGCCAGGTATCTTTGAACCAGTTGCGAACAATGTTGCGCTTCTGCAGAATCATTGCGCGGCCGTCTACCTTGTCGGCGTCTTCAACGGGGAAGATGCCGCCGGGGGTTGAAGCATTGAGCTTTTCAATATAGTCCTCAACCTGCTTTACGGTGGTCAGGGCTTCGCCCTTGGTGCCGATAATTGCGGGGCGGTAAAGTTTTTTGGTTTCATCCTTTTCAACAGAGCTGAGAATAAAGGTTTTTTCGTCAGGCTTGTTGGGGTCTTTCAGATAATAGTAGCAGAAATATGGGGCATCTTCCTTATCGGCGGCATCGTCGGCGAGGCCGTTATCCCAGCCGCGGTCGGCCATCCAGAGGATGAGTTCGTCGGCTTCGGGAGTGCGGGTAAGGAAGTTTGCAATGGTTTCAGCAAAGTCTTCGCGGCCTTCCGATGAGGAATAGGGAGTAATGAAACCTTGCGAAGCCTGCAGGCCGATGGGCTTGTTCTGCCATGATGATGCATCGTAGCGGCCGGCACTGAGCAGGTCGAATTCCTTGGGGTAGGTTCGGGTCTGGTGGAGAATATGGCCGAACTCATGGTGCATTGTGCGGAAATAGAATTCGTTGAGCTGATCAATGTTGTTGAGCTGGATTTCGTTAACCTTGAAGAGCGAAACCTTCAGGCCACCTTCGGCCAGACCGAGGATTTCAGTACCGGTAGAGGGTTGATAGGCGGGAGAGCCGATGAGGTGGAGAATGCGCGGACCGTAGGTTTTGAGGAAGTCAACGCCGCAATGCTCGCCATAGGTGTCGAACCAGAGATATTTGGTGAGCAGACAGAGGTCGCGGGCATTATCGAACGATGCGGGCACCAGGTGGTAGTCCATGCTCGACTCAACGTCTTCCATCTTATATTTGAAGTCGAGGTTATAGGGGATCAGGAAGTTCTGTTCCACCCATTTGTCGAACTTATAGCTATAGCCGTTGGGGTCGGCGGGGGGATTGTCGTCGGGGAAGATCGAGGGACCGAGCTTCTCTTCGGAGCAGGCGGCCAGGGCGAGGCCTGCGGCTGCCATCAGAATGTATTTATGGAGTTTCATTGCTTAAATTCAGTTTTGGGTGGATTAGCGGATAACGAGCTGATTTTCGCCGGGGTTCTGAACCTGTTCGGAGGTTGGACGCGGGTTGGCGGAGAGGCCGGCGGAAACTACTTCGGGAGGAAGCTGGATTGCGCGGCGCGGATCCTTGAGGGTCAGGCGGTCGGTGGTGTGATAGTCGGGAGCGACGTTGTTGCCGATCTTGCGGTCGAACTCAATGCCCATGCGTTTGATGTCGAACCAGCGCATGCCGGTGTGGACAAGTTCTATGCGGCGCATGTGGAGCACGCACTGCAGGTAGGGCATGATTTCCGAGAGCGAGGCGGTAGCATCGGATTGCGAGCATACCTGATCGATGTTGATCGGCTTGCAGATACCGTAGCCGGGATCTTTGTCGCCATAGAAAGCCTTGATGTTTTCGCGGCTGAAGTCGGCGAAGCGGTCTTCGTAGCCACTGGCACCGGGGCAGTTGCGGCGGGGCTTTTCCCAGGCGTCGAGGTCGGCGATGGCGCCGTCGATGTCGCCCAGGAAGAGTCGGGCTTCAGCGCGGGTCAGCAGCACTTCCTCGCCGCCGAATTCGCGACGGGTAATGTGGGCGTAGCCGATACCGGCGATTTTGTCGGTATATTCAAACTGCTCAGACATGTTGGCACACATTCCGAAGCCATATTCCTGCCCGCCGTTGGTGATGCAGATGCCGTTGAAGCAGGGGTGCATGGTGAAGCTGCGCTTGTTTTTGCCGGAGCCGGAGGTCCACTGGAACGACGACCACACGGGCGACGACGAGTGAACGGTAGAGCTCAAAGCGTCGCGAATCAGGGCGTAGCGGTTTTTAGAGCCGAGGCGGCGGAGCAGAATCGAGTGAGTGGGATAGAGCATGAAGTTCCACTGCTTGTCGATATTGTTCTGATAGCGGCCGAAGTCACTGATATAGGTATAGGTGTCGAGAGTAGACCAGATTTTGCTCAGATAGGGGGTAACGTCAACGTTTTCGCCACCGAATGCGGCATTGCAGGCGTCGATACATTTCTGATACTGGCGGGTATAGAGATAATAGCGGGCTGCAAAAGCCTGGGCGGCCTGAGTGTTGAAGTGATATTTGGGCACATCGTAGATGCCGTTTACAATTCCCTTGATGCCTTCGGTCAGGTCTTTTTCGATCATGGCGTAGGTCTGGGCCAGAGTGCCGCGCTCATAGTCGGGCTTAACGGTGGTTTCGGGCTTGGTGATATAAGGAATGCCGAGATTCGATTCATTGTCGTCGCCGTAGGGCATGCAGAATACCTGGGCGAGCATGAAGTGGTTGAATGCGCGGAGCACCTGGGCTTCGGCGTAGATTGCAGCCTGGGTACGGTCGAGACCGCCGTTTTCCTCGCGCCACTGGTCGAGTTTTTCCATTGCGGCGTTGGCTACGGCGATGGAGTTATAGAAACCTTCCCAGATGTTGGAGGGCGAGTCGGTGTCGGTGTTGCTCTGGCAAACTTCCCAGCGATACATTTCGTCGTCGCCGCGGTCGTAGGCGCTCAGGTTGTAGTGGATACCCTGTGAACCTTCACCCTCGGGGGCGTTGTTATCCTCAATGTTGTCCGACATGATTTCGCAGGGCCACGAGAACAGCGCCTGGGGATAGGCGGCGTTCATGAGCATCTGAACCTGTTCGGTGTTGACGATTTCAACGCGGGTGTCGGTTGGGGTGTCGAGAAATCCCGAGCAAGAGGAGAGCACGAGGGCCGACGCGGCGGCCACTCCGCAGATATATTTATTCATTGTCATTGTTTGCTTAGGAATTGAGGTTTAGAGTCCGAAACGGAGAGTAAAGGTGAACTGCTTGGGGTTGGGGTTGGCAACACCGCCGGAGTTTACGAACTCGGGGTCTTGGCCCTGGAGCTTCTTGTCGGAGTAGCAGAGCCAGAGGTCGGTGGCGGCCAGCTTGAGCGAAGCAGTGTTGATGCGCAGGGCGCGGGTCCAGGCCTTGGGGAATTCCCAGGTCAGGGCGATTTCCTTCAGGCGGATAAAGTCGCCTTTGGCAATGCGCGCCGTGGAGTAGTTATAGGCATTGTAGCCGTAGCGGATGTCTTTGTTATTATGATACTGGCGGGCAGAGGCGATTGCAGGCACGTTGGTAACCTTTTCGTCGCCGGGCTGCACCCAGCGGTCCATAAATTCGCGGGGCATGGCATCGAGGTCGGAGTAGGCAACCGCGAAAGTCGGGTCGAGGCGCACTACCGAGCCGAATGCATAGGTGAAGAACACGTTGAGCGAGAGGTTCTTCCAGCTGGCGGTGTTGTTGAAGCCGCCGGTGTAGGGAGCGTCAACCGGGCCTTCGTATTTGAGGAAGTCGAGGTTGTTCCATTCCTGGAAGTTGATGTCGGTGGTGGTTTCCTCGCCGGCTTCGTTGATGATGATGGGCAGGCCATCTTCGGTCAGACCTACGAAAGGAATCGAGAACACCGAGCGTACGGGATAGCCTTCGAGGGCGAAACCGGTGCCCTGAACCAGGTCGATTACACGCGAGCGTGATTTCAGATCGGTGATTTTGTTCTTGGCGTAGGAGAAAGTGAAGTCCGAGGTCCAGCGCCAGTCGCGGGTCTGGATGTTGGTGGTCGACAGGGTGAATTCCACGCCGTGGCTCTTCATGGAGGCTACGTTGGCCCATTTGCCGATTTCGCCGCCGACGCCCTGGGTGTAGATATAACCGATCAGGTCGAAGTTATTGCGGGTGTACCAGTCGAACACCAGGTTGATGCGGTTGTTGAGGAAACCGAGGTCAACACCGAGGTCGAGCTCGTGTTTCTTTTCGTAGGTCAGCTCCGAGTTGCCGAGCTTAGAGAGGATAAGAGCCTGCTCGTAGGCTTCGGTGTCCTGACGCCAGGGGCGTTCGGGATAGTAGATTGCCAGGGCGTTAGAGATGTTGGAGGGGCCGCCGTCGGCAGTCAGAGAGTACGATGCGCGCACCTTGGCAGTTGCCAGCACGGGGTTGGCGAACCATTTTTCGGCATCGGCGTTCCATGCACCGGAAACGTTCCAGGTGGGGAGCCAGCGGCTCTTGGTTGCCTTGCCGAGTTTGTTGGTGCCTTCGTAGCGGAGGGTACCGTTAACGATGTAGCGGTTATCGTACATGAACGAGGCGGTACCGAAACCGGCCATAGAGCGAACCGCAGTGTTCTGGTCGGAGTAATAAACCGAGTTTTCTTCGGTCATCTGCTTGAACAGGCGCCAGTCGTAGAAGGGAAGGTTACCGTTGTCGTAACACATGCCCCAGCCCTGGAAGGCTTCGGTGTGGCGGTCGATTTTCGAAGCTTCGTAGCCGGCGAAAACGTTCACGAGATACTTGCCGAGAATGTCCTTATTATAAGTTGCGGTTGCGCGGAAGTCGAGCTGGCGCAGGCCGTAGAGCGTGTGGTAGAGAATACCGCCCTTGGGAAGCACGGTCTGAGGCAGCGATGAAGGATCATCCGGGTCGCGATAGAGATAGGGGTTCGAGGCGCGGATGGTTGCATTTTCGGGGTTGATACCGGCGCGATAGGCTTCAGCCTGGTTGGAGCGGTCGGTAACGTAGTGTTCCTGCTGGGTCGAAGAGTAGCGGAACGAGCCGAGGGCGCGCAGCGAGAGGCCGGCGATCGGTTTGTATTCGAGTTCACCCTGGAACTTAACATCGACCATTTCGTTGGTGATGTAGTTATTGTCGAGTTCGTCAAAAATATTGAAGTCGGCATAGTTACGGGTGAGGCGGGTTGTCGGGTCAGTGGTACGCGAGGTATTGAGCGCGTAGCTGAAGGGGTTGATGTCGAACGAACGGCTAACATTACCGCTAACAACGTCTACATCCTGAGCCAGAGTGCCGGGTGCCTTTTGCTTACGGTAGCTGTCGTTGGTACGCATGGTGAGTTTCAACTGCTTCGACAGATTATAGGTTGCATTGGCGTTGAACACGTAGCGGTCTACGGAGCTGGACTTGGTCCAACCCGGGTCGTTCATATAAGAGAACGAGGTGTAGAAGTTACCCTTGTCGGTACCGCCGGAAACGCTGATTGCATGGCTTTGCATCAGAGTGCTGCGGAAGAGCTGGTCAAACCAGTCGGTATTACGCATTTCTGCTTCGCGCAGGTAGGCGTTGCGGGCGGCGGTGGTATTTGCCAGCGCATATTTACCGGTGGTAGGATCGTAGGTGTTGATAAGTTTATACATGGTGCCGTAAACGCCGCTCGAAGAGGCATTGGCCAGCGATGCGAAGCTCAGCCAGCCCTTGGCTTCCATTTCCTTATAAATACCCATCTGCTCCTGAGAGTTACAGATGTTATAGTTGCGATAGGAGGGTTTCAGACGATAGGTAAGTTCGCCGGTGTAGTTGAGCGAGGTGTGGCCGCTGCGACCCTGCTTGGTCGTAACGACGATAACGCCTGCCATTGCGCGCGCACCGTAGATAGAGGTTGCGGAACCGTCCTTAAGAATCTGGAAGTTCTCGATGTCGTCGGCATTGAGGCCGGCAACAGCCGATGCAATCATAGTGGTTGCGTCGCCGCTGGAAAGAGCGTCGGCATCGATTTCAACGTTATCTTCGAGGATCACACCGTCGACAACCCACAGAGGCTTCGATGAACCATAGATTGAGGTTGCACCGCGCACGCGGATTTTAGGCGCCGTACCGAAGGTGCCGCTGACGTTCTGAACGCTCACGCCGGCCGCGCGGCCACTGAGCGAGCGCGAAATATCGCTCACGCCCGAGAGCAGGCTCTCTTCGGCGTTGATTTTCGTAGTTGCACCCGTAAAGAGACGCTTGTCGGTGTTAGCCATACCGAGCGCAACGACTTCGTTGAGCACGGTCGACGACGACTCCATTACGATGTCCAGATGCTTGGACGATGCTTTAACTTCTACGGGCTTCATGCCAACGTAGGTGATTTCGAGCACGGATTTTTCGGAGGGTACCACAAGCTTGAAGTTACCGTCGATATCGGTAGAAGTGCCGACAGTGGACTTACCTTTGAGCTTAACGGTAGCGCCGATAATAGGCTCCTTTTCAACTCCGTCGATTACGGTGCCTGTGACCGTTACCTCTGCGGCAACGCCCATAGCGGAGAGTAGCACCATAAGGAGCAGAATAAATTTTTTACCCATATTACTGCGAATGATTATGATTATTCTTTTTTACAATTGTACCGCCGGAAACGGCATAGTTGTTTTCTTTTGGAATGCAAAATTACGAAAAAACTTTGATATACGCAAACTTTTCGCGCTATTTTAACATCAAAACGCTAAAAAATAGCAATTATTGTAGCACTTTGCACAAAAATCACCATTTTTAGATTCAAAAAGAAAGAATGTTTTATAACATATTTTGCTTAGGGGGATTTTTCGGTTTTGATTTTCCGCGATGCCACCGGTGGCGATTCGGCTTTTTGTCTGACCTGTCGGACTTGTCGGACCGGTCGGACTTGTCTGACTTGTCGGACCCGCCCCGCTCCACCGGCTTCCCCAAAAAACTCTCTATGCCCTTAAACTTGCGGCGCTCGCGCTCGCCTACCAGAGTAATGGCCAGCCCTTCTTCGCCGGCACGCGCCGTGCGGCCGATACGGTGAACATAATCTTCGGCATCGTGGGGCACATCGAAATTAACAACCATTGTTATGTCGTCGATGTCGATGCCGCGGGCAACAATATCTGTTGCGACCAGAATATCAGTGTTGCCGGCGCGGAAATTACGCATAACCTCCTCGCGCACGGTCTGGTCGAGGTCGGAATGCATTTCGCCGACGGCGAGCTTTTTGCGCCGCAGGGCGCGGGCCAGCTCCTTAACCTTAAGTTTCGAGGATGCAAAAACGATTACTCGCTTGGAGCTTTCGGTCTGAAAGAGCGTCATAAGCAAATCTTGCTTTTCGCGCTCGGCGCAGAAATAAACCCTCTGGTGAACCTTATCTGTCGGTTTGCTGACCGCAATTTTGATTTCAACCGGTTTGCTGAGCAGCGACTTGGCCATTTTTTGGATTTTCGGGGGCATGGTTGCCGAAAACATCAGAGTCTGCCGCTTTTCGGGCAAATGTTTGGCAATGCTCATTATATCGTCGTAGAAACCCATATCGAGCATCCGGTCAGCCTCGTCGAGAATAAAGAACTCAACTTCCGAAAGGTCAACATAGCCCATCTGCAGATGAGCCAACAGGCGCCCCGGTGTGGCGATTACAACTTCGGCCCCCATCTGCAGGCCGCGTTGCTGGCGTGCATAGCCGGCGCCGTCGGTACCGCCATAAATAGGCAGCGAGCTGATCGGCAGAAAATAGCTGAACCCTTGCATCTGCGAATCAATCTGAAGGGCGAGTTCGCGCGTAGGGGTCATAACGACGCATTTAACCTTGTCGGACGCCTTGCGCTTTCCCAGTTCATTGATTACCGGAAGGAGAAAGGCGGCTGTTTTGCCGGTTCCGGTCTGGGCAACGGCTATGAGGTCGCGTCCGGTCAGAGCAACCGGTATTGCTTTTTCCTGAATCGGGGTGCACTCGTCGAAGTGCATATCATAGAGAGCGTCGAGAACGTCGTCGGTAAGATCTAAATCTTCAAAGTACATGATGTCGGGTTAAAAATCGTGCAAATTTACGAAAAATATTTGCACTTTCATAAAAAAGCTTTAAATTTGCACCATATTATATACAACACAATCATTATTTCACAACGCTAATGAAATCTAATATCTTTTCACGGGTGCTTATAGGAATGCTCGGCATAGCCGCGGCTATTCCCGCCACCGCGCAAGTTCAGGTTCCGGCAACCAAGCTCGGCGCGCTGATCTACGGCTCAGGCACCATTAACCTGACCGACAACGAAGCAACCGAACTGGTGCTTCCGGCCTACTCGCGCTATAAATTCGCAGTTACGGAAGACAGCTGGGTTCAGCCTGCGGTCAGAAACGGAGAAATCCACCTGATAATCGACAAAAACGCATCGGCAACCACCCGCACCGCCACCCTTACGGTTAAAACGGGCGCCGGCTCCGAAACCACAACCATTCAGGTCAAGCAACCGGGCTGGAACTTCGTTGACGATGCAAAAACAACCTATACCTCGCGTTTTGCAACTCCTGTCCGCAGCGTCGATGCCGCCAAGGAAGTGCAAGGCCGCGCCAACTCCAACGGCCAGCGTCTGGAATTTTCCTACGACGGCGACGCCAACACCATTTACCACTCCAGCTATAACGGCTTCAGCTCTTCGCGCCCGAGCGAATGGCCCGTGCTGGAATATTACTTCACCGAAGCCGGCGTAGTTGACGGCGGCGTTGACCTGGAATCGGTAACCTACATTCCCCGTCAGGACGAAGACGGCACCCGCAACGGCAATTTCGGCGTAATAACCGTAGAAGTAGCCCACAAAGATGGCTCATCTATGAAGTGGACTCCGGTAACCGCCGACCCCATCGATTTGAAAATGGCATCGAGCGCATCGGTAATCCGTTTCCCCGAAGCCCTGCAAGACAATATTCTCGGCGTGCGTTTCACGGTGCGCACCGGCTACTCCAACAAAGAGAACAAGAACTACGCCTCGTGCGCCGAAATGCAGTTCAATAAAAAAGGTTTTGTTGACAGCGGTCACGAAGTATTCGCCGACGATATCTGCTCAAAACTAAAACCCGGAGTTACGCAGCAGCAGATTGACGCCCTGACCGACCCATTCTACAAGCAACTGGCTCAGGTTATTTTCAACGGCGAATATGACCCGACAAAGATGGTCAGCACCCACAATGCGGTAATGTCGCCTGAAACCCTCGCCGAACTATGGAATGCCCCCGGCAAATGCTACGACCGCTCGCAGGGCGTTACCGGCGTTGCCATAACCCCCGGTCAGTATGTAATCATGGTTTCCGGAATCCCCGAGGAGAAAGGCACCGTGGGCATGGTGGTTATCCGCTGGCACGGCCACGAAATCTACACCGACTCCAAAGGCAACGACCAGAAATGGTATGCCGAACGCTTTAACTATAACCTCGTTAACGGCATCAACATCATAACGGTTCCTGAAGCCAAACGCGACGCCGAAAAGATGGTCAAAGGCCACGATATGGGTCTGGTTTACATCAACAACTTCGACGACGACGTAACTTCGCCCGAAATCGGCGCGGCCCGCGCAGTGAAGGTTCACGTTGTCGGCGCCCTCTACAATGGCTTCATCTCCAACCTTAAGAGCAACGCCGAAAACCAGAAAACGCTCGATGAAGCCGTTTATCCGGTTATGGACTGCCTCGGAACCCGAGTTCACTCCGCATGGCAGACCGAAGCGCTGAAAACCCGTGCCGCAGGTCAATATGTGCGCTATATCAACCTGCTCGACCAGATTATAATCTGGGAACACCGCGTGCTCGGTCTTGATAAATACAACCGCGTTCCCGAAAACCGCACCATGGCCTATGTGAACTATAACTATTATATGTATCAGGGCGGTTGGGGTCCGACGTTTATGTACGACACCCAATGGCGCGTATGCTCGCCCGACCACCTGATGAACAGCGACTCCGACGCAATCTGGGGCCTTTCGCACGAATGGGGCCACCAGCACCAGATGGCGCCCTATTTCCGCTGGATAGGCACTGCCGAAGTCACCAACAATATCTTCTCGGCCTACAACGTAATCCACATGGGCTACAACGTGCGCACCAACCGCGAACGCTATCACTACGACAACTGGCATGACTTCAACGGCCGCACGGCCAAGATTCGCCGTCTGTTCCTCAACGACGACTACAACCGCGAAATAACCGCCCCGGACGGTAAGGAAACCAAAACCGCTAACGCGAACGACAACATCGTCATGTCGCTCCGCACCGACGCCGCCAAGGCTGCCGAAAACGGCGAGGCATTCGGCTGGTGCGACGAACTGAAACAGTTCGCCATCAATCAGGTTAAATATCCCACCAAGCGTTTTGCATCTGACAAAACCTATTCCGGCGCCCCGGCCGACACCTGGAACCCCAAAAACACCGAAGACCCGCGCAACATAGTTGACCCGCGCCGAGCCCTCAACCCCATCGAGGCATACTCAAGCAACAACGGCGAACTGATTCTCGCACCGTTTATCTATCTGATGTATTACTTCTCGGAAGAAAATCCCGACCGCCTGCCCGAAGACTATCGTCCCGACCTGTGGCCCGACCTCTTCGAGTCCATGCGTCAGAATGACCAGCCCGAAGGCTCCACTGTTGAACCGGGCAAGACTACGGCCGACAAATATGAAATCCTCACTTCGGCCTTCAACGCCAACCGCTCGACCGATCCCTCAATCAACAAGGTTGCTCAGTTCAAGGAGCGTTTCCCCGAATCCTGCTGGACCAAACGCGGTTATATCGGCGGCGAAAACGACCGTCTGTCGTGGACTACCAACTCCGCTCCGGCTATTTTGAACTGCATCTACAAACTCTCGCGCCTGACCGGCTATAACCTCTGGAACTATTTCGAAGCCTTTGGTCTCTTCACCGTTGCCGCTATCGAACAGGGCGACTATGGCACTCAATATTACATCATGACCGACGCCATGTATGACGAGTTCAAAGACGATATGTTCCAGCTCGAAAAAGACGGCATTGTCAAACCGCTCCCCGAAGATATCCGCCTGAAAATCTCCAACGTGGATGCTCCGGTTTATCCCGCTCCCGTAATTCCCAACGACCGCCCCATTACCAGCCAAGACAACTAATCAACCGAAATAATAACAATCATGAAATCTCAGATACTTTCACTGTTGCTGATGGCCGGCGGTTGCATCTCCGCTTTTGCCGCAATTGAGGTAACCTCACCGGAACAGCTGAGCAACAATAAGGTCTACCTGCTCGAACGCATTGCAACCTCATCAAAAAACGGTAAAGGTTACGCATACGTTTCCGACCAGACATCTAAGGCCACAATAATGACTGCATCGGCCGCGGTTGCCGACACCTCGTCGGCCAAATCGCAATTCTCGTTCCACTATTCTCCTCGCGAAAAGGCCATTTACCTGTATAACCTTTCGTCGGGCATGTTCATTACCGGCAACACCAAGCATCAGGCCTGCGTGTCAACAAAGGCCGTAGACTGCATGCCGCTCTATAGCGACCTGGCAGAATCATGGCTGATTGACTGCGGCGGATATGCCATCGGCAGCGACGACACCAACGGCTTCATACTCTTCTACGACGACCTCAACGTTGGCAAAGCGCGCGTAAATGCCTCTCACTTTAAAATTTACGAAAAATCAGGCGCATCTGTTTCCGACGAAGTTTCGGCCGAAATCGAAGCAAAAATCGCCGATGCCCGCAACGATGCGCTCAAAACCTATCGCGACTTCCTGGCCAAGGCAGCAAAGGTACTTTCAACCAACGATATGCCCCGCTATATTGGTGAATATGACGTTGACGAGCTTACCTACGCCCTTGACCACGCCGACGACTATTCAATCGCCGAAATTGAAGAAATCTATCAGCGCGCGTTGCTCAGCCGCTTCCCCAAAGCAGGCTGCTACTACCGTCTGCACAATGGCTCGCGCCCGGTTTCAGGTGTGGCAGGCCGTCCCACCAACTACATGTCGACCGACGTTGACGGCACCCTGCGCGTCCGCACCATCGAAACACCGGCGGCAAACACTGCGTCCGAAGGCCTGTCGGACGACCTGGTGCTCTTCCGCTTCTGGCCCGTCGACGGCGACCCCACTCAGGTAAAGGTCGAGGCAGCAGCCTTCGGCGAATATCTTGCCGGTGGCGGTAATCAGGAACACGTTAAACTCGGAAGCAGCGATGGCGCTACGGTTTATGAACTCCAAAGCATTTCACAAACCACTCGCTCATTCCGCCTGGCACTTCCTTCAAAAAACAGCTTCCTGAGCGTTACCACCGCACCCGATTGCTACGTCTGGGGCTACACCACCAAGGAAGACCCCAACCAGTGGTATATCGAACCCATCGAAACCATTACGGTTCCCGTTGACGAAAACGGCTACGCAACCACCTGCATGCCCTGCGGCGTGACGGTTGAAGAGGGCGCCAAAGCCTACACGGTTACGAGCTTCGCCGGCGGCAAAGCCTACGTTGAAGAAGTCGAATCTCCGATTCACGTCCGCACCCCGCTGATTATCAAAGCTGCTCCCGGCAAGAAAGATGTAACCCTCACCATTACAAACACCACTAAGTGGGTTGCTTCGGAAATGACCGGCACCACCCGCGTGACCGAAGATGTGCCCGGCCGCTACGTTCCGCAATTCTCCGCATCGGGCATCAGCTTCGTCTATGCCCCCGCTTCGGAAGAACCTGCCGCACCCGGCGCTGCCTACATTGTTTCAGACGACCATGGTACGATTGAAACCGTTATGGGCGCCAATCCCGACGCTTCGATCGAGGAAATCTCGGTTGCCGACGCCGACGCCCGCGAGCTGTTCGACCTCGTTGGCCGCAAGGTCGACTCCACCCCGCGCCCCGGCATTTATGTCGACGCAATGACCCGCAAGGCAATCCGCGTGAAATAAACCGCTTATATATAAATAAGGAATCCCGGGCCTCAGGTTCGGGATTTCTTATTTATTATCCGATATATTTTGCAGCGGATAAGAAAATATCGTAAATTTGCGCCCATGGAAGAAGTTAAGCCAAAACAAAAAAGAAAATGGTGGAAAGTGCCGGCAATTATTCTCGGCTCTCTGATAGGTCTCATACTTATCATACTCGTTGCCATACCGCTGGTACTCACTCCGCAAAGACTCACCCGCTGGGTGCGCGAATATGGCTCGGAATACCTCGTAAACGGACGGGTCGACGTTGCACGCGTCGATTTGTCGGTATGGTCAACGTTTCCTCACGCCCTGCTCGAAATTGACTCCCTTCAGGTCAACAATCTTTCAATTCCCGAGGAATACCGCACTGTAGTTGCCTGCAACCGCATAGAAGGCCGGCTCAACCTCGCGGCTCTGCTCATAGGGCGCATTTCTGTTGGCCACGCTTTGCTCGACCGGCCTCAGGCCACCCTTTGGTTCGGCGCCGACTCCACCCAATCGTCGCTCAACTTTCTTCCTCCGTCAGAACCCACAGAGGAGACCGATGAACCGCTCTCCCTACCCGACCTGCGCATCAACCGCTTCATTATAGGGGGCGATGCCCGTTTCCGCTACGTTTCCGAGCCCGACTCAACCGATGCAGCAATAATTTTGCGACAAACCGCCCTGTATGGCCGCGACTCAATTCCGGAATATACGTTGAACTTCGACGGCAACCTCCGGCTGCCCCACGCCCTTCTGGCCGTTGACTCCCTCAAATTTGCCGCCGACGGGGCTATTGGCTGGCACCCGTCGGAACCCCTGGCGATTGAACTGGCCGATTTTTCCCTTGCAGTCGATTCAATCGAAACCATGACCTCGCTAAAGGCCGATTTTTCCAACGGTGTGCGCCTGGATGCGTTGAAGTTCCAGCTGCTCCCGTTGCGCCTGCAACGCCTGGCATCGCTGGTGCCGGAACTGCCAGCAATTGAAACTCCCGCGCTTGCGATTGCGCGCATGGAGCTCAACAAACCATATACCTATAATCCCGACACACTGCTCATACCCGACATGCGCGCCGAATTTCTTATCGGCGACGCACCGGTAAGCATTCCCGACTACTACCTGAAGCTGAGCAACTTCGGTGTTGAAGTAAAAGCCAACATTTCAGACAAAGGCCTTGATGCTTCAAAAATCGAGCTAAAACGGCTCAACGTAAAGTTCCCGGCCTCGGACTTCACCATCAATGGCGACGCAACGAATCTCGCCTCCGACCCACTCATTGACGGTTGCTTCCGCGGCAATCTTAACTTCACCAACCTCAATCCGCGGCTATGGACCCTTCTGGGCATGCGCCTGCGCGGTTCAATGAACGCCGACGTTGACATCAATGCGTATTTAAGCGACCTGTCGCTCGAAGGCTTTCACCGGGCCCGGCTACGCGGCGATGCCCACCTGAAAGATTTCGTGGCAATCATGCCGGCCGATTCTCTCGCCGCCGGCACGCGTTCCGCCCGTTTGCGCTTCGGCTCGGCATCCGGCTTCAAGGGCGTTGACTCGCTGCTTATGGCCTCGCTGCAGGTCGATACCGTGTGGACTGCTCTTCCGGGCATGCGTGCAGGTATGAAAGACCTCTCTCTCGCCGCGGGAGTTAAAAACCTCGACACTCTCGGCGACTCAACAGTTATAACTCCCATGGGTGGCCGACTTACCATAAAGGCTCTCTCATATACCGACGCTGATTCCACCCGCGCTCGCGCACGCGATATCGACGGGTCGCTATCGCTGAGGCGCTATAAGGGGAGTTCGCGCGCCCCACGCATCGGTGCTCAACTGCAAATCAAGCGTCTCGGTCTCGGTTCGGGCCCGACTCTAACCTCACTTAACGGCATCGAAATCGCAGCTGAAGCCCACAACCAACCCCGGACTAAAAATCAACACAAACGGGTAATGACCCCGGCCGACTCCGCACGCCGGGCCGCACGCCGCGATTCAATCCTGCTTGCCGAATCAACCTACGAATCTCTCGACCTGGGGGTTGATCGGTCGGCTGTCAGGATGCTCAAGCGCTGGAATCTCACCGGCCATGTAAAAGCGCGTCGCGGCGGAGTTTACACACCCCTGTTCCCGCTGCGTCTACGGCTGAAAGACCTCAATTTAGAGTTTGCAGCCGACTCGGTTAACCTGCGCTCCCTCAACCTGCAGGCCGGACGCAGCGACCTCAGCGCCAACGGCTCGATAGCCAACATTCAAAAAGCTCTCGGACGCCGGCATTCAACCTCGCCCCTGCGCCTGAACCTTAACCTAAAAGCCGATACTATAAATATTAACCAGCTGACAAGAGCGGCATTCCGCGGAGCAGCCTATGCAGCAAAAGCCGATTCTTTGGCCGGCAAAAACGTTTCGCTCGAAATCGATGCCGAAAACATCCAGACAGACTCCACTTCTGAGGAAATGATGGCAATAGTCATTCCGATGAACATTGATGCCACTGTTAACGTAGCCGCCAAAAACATTATATATTCAACATTGGAGCTCAACGACTTCCGCGGCAAGATTCTTATTGCCAACGGAGCCGCGAACCTCAGTGAACTCCACGCTGCTTCGGCCATCGGCTCGGTTGACCTCAACATGCTCTACTACGCCCCGACCCGCTCCGACGTTAACTTCGGCATAGGGCTCGACCTGCATCGCTTCAATATTGGCCGGGTAACGGAAATATTGCCGACCCTCGATACCATTATGCCGATTCTCAACACCCTGGGCGGCATAGTCGACGTTGGCATATCCGCAACGACTCCGGTCGACTCCATGCTCAACATCGACATTCCGAACCTGAGAGCGCTCGTTCACCTGACGGGTGACTCACTGCGAGTTCTCGACGAAAAAACATTTAAAACCATCAGCAAATGGCTTTTCTTCCACGACAAGAAGAAAAATCTTATTGACCACATGGACGTTAAGCTGACTGTGGAAGATAACCAGCTGTCGCTCTATCCCTTCATGTTCGATTTTGACCGCTACCGCATAGGCGTTATGGGCCATAACGACATGGATATGAACCTCGACTACCATGTTTCAATACTTAAATCGCCGCTGCCATTCAAATTCGGCGTCAACGTCAAGGGTAATGTCGACAAAATGAAAATCAGACTCGGCCGCGCGCGCTTCAAGGAAAATATGGCTGCCGAAACATCCGCACTGGCCGATACCGTGCGCCTGAATCTTGCCCGCGAAATCAGCACCGTGTTCAAACGCGGAGCCAATGCAGCGCGCTTTGCACCCCTGAACCTTCGCCGCCCCGAAAGGTTGCCCGACATTGATGAGGTCGGCGACACCCTGACCCCCGACGAGATGAACCTGCTGCTCCCCGAAGAAGAGGAGTAAAAGGGTTCACCCTGCTAACGGCGGGGGAAAATCTTGTCGATGAGGTCGGGGCGCCCTATGCGGCGCAGCGATGCTATGATTCCCGGCTTGCGCTGCGGATCATACCAGAAAAAGAATGCGCGCTGGGCCTCCTTGGCCTTGGGGTCGACGGCGCAAAACACCCGTTTGCCCGTATATGGATGGATGCCCGTATAGTAGATTTCGGTCGACAAGGTCATGGGCGTCGGGGTGAAATCCTGAACTTGCTCCAAATGCATATCCAGGCGCCGGGTAGTCGCGGCGAGCTGAGCCATATCTACCTCGCGGCAACCGGGATGGCTTGATATGAAATATGGAATCAGCTGCTGGCGCAGGCCATGTTTGCCGTTGGCTGCTTCAAAACGCTCGCGAAACTTATAAAACAGATCAAACGACGGTTTGCGCATAAGATCGAGCACATGGTCCTCTGTATGTTCCGGCGCCACTTTCAAGCGGCCGCTGACGTGGTTGGCAATCAGCTCCTCAACGTATTCGCGATTTACCGCATCGGTTTTAGCCGATCCGGAAGGGGCCATGGCCAGATCATAGCGCACTCCCGACCCTACAAAAGCTTTTTTCACCTCGGGCATAGCATTGACGCGCTTATAAATTTTCAGCAATGCGGAGTGGTCGTTGTTGAGATTCGGACAAGGCGACGGATGCAGGCAGCTCGGCCGCAAACAGTGTGCGCACTTCGATTTATCCTTACCCCCCATGGCATACATATTGGCGCTTGGCCCTCCTATGTCGCTTATATAGCCTTTGAAGTCGGGCATTTTTGTAACGGCCTCGACCTCGCGCATAATCGAAGCCTCGGAACGCGAGGCTATGAACTTTCCCTGATGGGCGGATATGGTGCAGAACGAGCAACCACCAAAACAGCCGCGATGCAAACAAACCGAATGGCGAATCATTTCGTAGGCCGGAATTGTTTTTCCGCGATAACGCGGATGCGGCAGGCGGGTATACGGAAGGTCGAACGAAGCGTCGATTTCCGCGGTAGTAAGCGGCGGATACATCGGGTTCACCCTCACTGCCCTGCGCCCATGTTGCTGCCATAAGGTAGTCGACGGGGTCATTCGGTTGCTCTGCTGCTCAATATGCTTGAAATTAGCAGATTGCAGGCGTTTATCGGCTAAACATTGTTCAAAACTGTTCAGAACGATATTATCATCATCGGGGGCCGGAATATCTCGCGCTCGGGCCAACACAACCGTCTGAGGCAAGTCAACGATATCGCCGATTTTCTCTCCGGCCTGAAGCCGGCGCACCAGCTCGGTAATCGGTTTTTCGCCCATGCCGTAAATTATCATGTCGACCGGTGCATCAACGATTATCGACGGGCGCAAGCGGTCCTGCCAGTAATCATAGTGGCTGAGCCTGCGCATACTCGCCTCTATGCCGCCGGCAATAATCGGCACGTCGGGATAGAGCTTACGCAAGATTTCGGAGTAAACAATAGTGGGATAGTCGGGCCGGGCTCCGGCGCGGCCGCCGGGAGTATAGGCATCGTCGTGGCGTTTTCTGCGCGCTGCGGTATAGTGGTTTACCATCGAGTCCATCGCTCCCGGAGAGATGCCGAAAAACAACCGCGGCGCACCGAATTTCTTAAAATCACGCAAATCGTCGCGCCAGTTCGGCTGGGGAACAATCGCTACATTAAGGCCCAAGGCCTGCAAGGTGCGACCGATAACCGCAGCGCCAAACGAAGGATGGTCAACATAGGCATCGCCCGAAAAGAGCACCACGTCTACATGGTCCCAGCCCAAAGCCTCCATTTCCTTGACGGAAGTGGGCAAAAAACGGTCGGAGGCAATCATTGAGCAGCCTCCTTGGCTTCGAGGGTCTTTTGCATCTTCAGCATTTCATCGCGCAGACGCGCTGCCTCCAGAAAGTCCATTTTTTTGGCGGCAGCCATCATTTGCTGACGCAGCTTCTCAATGTTTTTCCGCATCTCGACCGGAGTCATATATGCCACTACCGGATCGGCCGCGAGGTTAACGCTGCGCGAGAACTCGAGGTCGTAGGCCGACGGCGCGGCAACCTTGGGTTTCTTCGCCGAAGCACTCTTTTTATTGTCAATACGGCCGGCCGGCGTAAGATCTTCAATGGCGTCACGGTCGAGGCCGACAATACGGTTACGGGCCTTGACAATCGCCTGCGGGGTAATGCCGTGCTGCTCGTTATACGCTAACTGCAGGGTGCGCCGACGCTCGGTTTCCTCAATTGTTTTGGCCATGGAGTCGGTGACCTTGTCGGCATACATTATTACCCGGCCGTTGAGGTTGCGCGCCGCGCGCCCTACGGTCTGAGTCAGCGAACGGTGGGAGCGCAAAAATCCCTCCTTGTCGGCATCGAGAATGGCAACCAGGCTCACCTCGGGCAGGTCGAGCCCCTCGCGCAGAAGGTTAACGCCGATAAGCACATCATAGACCCCGGCGCGCAGGTCGTCGAGAATTCTGATGCGTTCCATGGTGTCGACGTCGCTGTGCATATAGGCGGTGCGTATGTCGAATTTCTGCAGATAGGCATTCAGTTCTTCAGCCATACGTTTAGTCAGGGTAGTAACCAGCGTGCGCTCGCCTTTTTCGGTTCTGATACGGATTTCCTCCATAAGGTCATCGATCTGGTTCAGCGAGGGGCGAACCTCAATAACGGGGTCCAGAAGTCCGGTAGGACGGATAACCTGCTCAACGATTACACCCTCGCTACGTTGCAGCTCATAGTCGGCGGGAGTAGCGGAAACGTAGATTGTTTGCGGCACCAGAGCTTCGAATTCCTCAAACTTGAGCGGACGGTTATCAAGAGCCGCAGGCAGGCGGAAACCATAGTCAACCAGATTATTCTTGCGCGACACATCGCCACCATACATGGCCCTTATCTGCGGAACCGTAACGTGGCTTTCGTCAATAATCGTAAGGAAATCCTTTGGGAAGTAGTCGAGAAGGCAGAATGGGCGCTCGCCCGGGCGACGACCGTCGAAATATCTGGAATAATTTTCAATGCCCGAGCAGTGGCCCAGTTCGCGAATCATTTCCATATCGTAGGTAACGCGCTCGCGTATGCGCTGCGCTTCAAGCAGACGGTCTTCGCGCTCAAAGTCGCCGATGCGCTCGCCCAGGTCGAGGGAAATCTGGCTCAGGGCGGCATTCTGACGCTCCTGGCTCGTCACAAACAGGTTTGCCGGATAAATCTTAAACACATCGTGGGCGCCAAGACTGACGCCATCGACGGGATGAACGGTTTTTATTGATTCCACCTCATCGCCCCAGAAACTGACCCTCAAAACAATATCTTCGTAGGCCAGGCGGATTTCCACCGTATCGCCGCGAACGCGGAATGTTCCGCGCCCCAAATCGGCCTCGTTGCGACTATAGAGCGAGGCAACGAGCTGGCGGAGAAAATCATTGCGCCCGAGTTTCTGGCCAACGCTAACCTCAATAACGCTCGCATCGAAATCGGCGGGGTTGCCCATACCGAACAGGCAACTGACCGAGCTTACAACAACAACGTCCTTGCGGCCCGAAAGCAGCGCCGACACCGTCGAGAGCCTCAGACGCTCGATTTCGTCGTTGATCATCAGGTCCTTTTCTATATAGCGGTCAATGCCCGGAATATAAGCCTCGGGCTGATAATAATCGTAGTAGCTGACAAAATACTGCACCGAGTTATCGGGGAAAAACTGCTTGAACTCCGAATAGAGCTGCGCTGCCAGCGTTTTATTGTGGGAGAGAATCAGGGTTGGCCGCTGAACCTTTTGGATAACGTTGGCCATGGTGAACGTTTTGCCCGAACCGGTAACACCGAGGAGCACCTGGGCATCGGCCCCCTCCTCCACTCCGCGGGCAAGCGCTTCAATTGCCTGGGGCTGATCGCCCGTAGGCTTATATGCAGAATCAAGTTTAAATTCCATAACCCGCAAATTTACGAAATATTCCGCAATAAGCAAAAATTCCGTCGGGTTTGGAGAAATATTTTGCGGTGTGGATTTTTTTTTGTAACTTTGCCGCGCTCTTAGAGCATGTAAACCAATTTTTATTAACCAACAAAATCCAAAATGAACAACTACGAAACCGTTTTCATTCTGACTCCCGTTTTGTCTGACGCCCAGGCAAAGGAAGCGGTAGACAAGTTCACTAAGATTCTGACCGACAACGGCGCAGCAATCGTGAACGAAGAAAACTGGGGCCTGCGCAAGCTCGCTTACCCCATCGAAAAGAAATCGACCGGCTACTACACCCTGGTTGAATTCGATGCCGATCCCACCATCGTTAAAAAGCTCGAAACCGCTTATCGTCGCGACGAACGCGTTATGCGCTTCCTGACTTTCCGTCTCGACAAGTATGCTAAAGAATATGCCGACAAGCGCCGCGCTCACCGCAACGCTCCCGCTCAGGCTCCCGTTGAACAGGCTCCCGTTGCCGAATAATCCCCACTGAAGAAAATTATGGCACAAGCTAATTCCGAAATCCGCTATCTCTCCACCCCCAACGTGGACAAGAACAAAAAGAAATATTGCCGCTTCAAACGCGCCGGCATCAAGTACGTTGACTACAAGGACCCCGAATTCCTGAAGAAATTCCTCAACGAACAGGGCAAACTCCTTCCCCGTCGCATCACCGGCAACTCGCTGAAGTTCCAGCGCCGCGTAGCTCAGGCCGTTAAGCGCGCCCGCCACCTGGCTCTGCTCCCCTACGTAACCGACCTCATGAAATAATTAACCCAAATAGGAGACAAACAAAGCTATGAAACTGATTCTTATTGAAGATGTCCCCAATCTGGGATACAAAGACGACGTTGTTGAGGTTAAGTCCGGCTATGGCCGCAACTACCTTATTCCTCAGCGCAAGGCCGTAATCGCCACCGATTCCGCCCTGAAGGTTCTCGCCGAAAACCAGCGCCAGCGCGCTCACAAGCTCGCCGCCATCAAGGCTGCCGCCGAACAGGCTGCCGCTGCCCTGGAAGGCGTAGCCCTGACCATTGCCGCCAAGGTTGCCGAAACCGGCACTATCTACGGTGCAGTTAACGCCGCTTCCGTTGCCGAAGCTCTTCAGAAGCTCGGCCACGAAGTTGACCGCAAGCTCATTACCCTTAACACCACCATTAAGGAAATCGGCAACTACACCGCAACCATCCGCTTCCACAAAGACGTAACCGCCGAGGTTCCCGTGGAAGTTATTGCTGAAGTAGCAGAAAATTAAGCATATGAAATATTAATAAAAAATGACTTTAGCGTAGAGGCCGTGCTCGGGATGAGTACGGCCTCTAATTTTATTTTAGGGAGTTAACGATTTTTAGTCAAGATCCATGTCCATCGGCATGTAGTGCTGATAGGGGTGATCGCAAGCGGGGCAAACTTTGGGCGGTTCAGTGCCATAGTAAGTATAGCCGCAAACCATACACTGCCATTCAATAGGTTCATCGCGCTTCCAGACGGTGTTGGTTTTAATCTGATCGATGAGCTTGCGGAAACGTTTTTCGTGGCGAGCCTCAATTTCAGCGATTGCACGGAAATGGGCGGCGATTTCGGGGAAACCTTCTTCGTCGGCAGTCTTGGCAGCGCTGATGTACGATTCAACACCTTCGGTCTGCTCTTCGTTAGCAGCGGTTTCGAGGTTGTCGACAGTCTGGCCGATAACGCCGGAATCAACAGTCATATCAACTGCAACCTGACCTCCTTCGAGGAATTTGAAGAAAACTTTGCCGTGGCGCAGCTCGTTGGCAGCGGTGTCGGTAAATACTTTTGCAATGGGGTAATAACCCTCTTTTTCTGCCTGGGCGGCATAATAGGTGTAGCGCGAATAAGCAGCGGATTCAGCCATGTAGCTGGCAACAAGATTCTGTTCGGTCTTTGTGCCACGAATTGATTTAGCCATAATACTTTTTTTATTTAATAAGTTTTTTACGTATTTGTAATATTAAAACATTCAACGCATCAAAAAGGTTCACGACTCTGCTTCGGGCGCCGGGTTGCCCTTTGTCAGCGCCGCAGTTATATAAACCGTAAACACCGGAAAGAGTATCAGTCCCTCAGCCGCAAGAACCGCCGCGAGAACCTGGCCGGTAGGAGTCATTTCGGATATTGAGCTGCCGCAGGTGTTCATATCCATAATCGCCCACCAGAAAGCATCCCACCAGGTTTTTACACCGGGATTGACCGGCTGCTCGGCAATAAAGAACATCAGCGACCCGAAATAAAGACTCACAACAAGGATGGTCATGTAACTGACAAACATGGTTGTCATTTTATTGCGGGTTATGGCGCCGAAAAGGATGCCGATAACGTAGGCTGCGCGGATGAGCGGCATGAAGCGGATAGCATAAACAACAGCCTCGGGCAGATTCCATCCGAAATAATGGATTATCTGCATATACGGAATGCTGACAATCACAAACAGAATATTGCTCCATAGATAGCGCCAACGGTGATGACTCAGCACAAACTCTACCAGAATGTCGAACAAAAAGAAATAGCATACCCAGATCTGAAGTTTCTCGTAGAACGGGTCGGCAACGAACGACATGTTGCGCAGCGAGTCGAAACTAATAGTAGCCACAAGCAATGCGGCGGCCACTATAACAAGCAACCGCATTACAAGGAGAATGGTCTTTCTAATTTTTTCTGACTCGGTCATACCTTAAAAACCCCCAAAGGCCTGAAAAGTTTCAAAAACAGATAAAAAAAATGCCGCCGAACCTTGCGGACGGCAGCATTCACCTTTTTTCGAGGGGAAAATAAAGGTTGGTTTTATAGAAACTGTGTAACAGGTATAGATTATTTATTCTTATTAACGCAGGAGTCGCCGGCACAGGCCTTTGCCTTATGGCAGGCTTTCATTTCCTTGCCCATGTGAGCGCGGCGGGCCTTTTCAGCACCGACTGCCTTATCTGCACCGCCACGATGGGGACGTGCATGGCCAACTTTCTGGCTTTCGAGATACTTGGTATACTGCTCGGGGGTAAGAATTGCCTTAACTTTTTCGAGATAAGCCTGACGGTCGGCACGGCGGGCATCCATTTTGCGGGCCTTTTCAGCCTTTTCAGATTGCTTGGCTTCAACTTTCTTGGCTTTGCAGTCGGCCTTGAGAGCCTTGAGCTGGGTCTTCTGAGCATCGGTCAGTTCAATACCCTGGAATTCGCGAAGTTCACATGCGCCCTGTTTCTTTTCGGCGCATACGGTTTTTTCACACTTGGCAGCGCCCTTGTGGTCACACTGCTTATTATCGTTAGCGGCATTTGCCAAACCGGCGGTCATGGCAACTACGGCCAGGGCAAGAATGAATTTTTTCATAATTGGTTTCTGTTTTTAAAGTTTTTAAAATGATTTCATACATGCTATTTGACACGCAGCGTTTCAAAAGGTTTAATCCTTAACAGAATTTTTTGATTTTTTCACAAATCCGGGCGATTTGGTCGGCCCGAAAAAATTTTGTAAATTTGCGGTCTGAAATTTAACTCCTTATATAATATAATGACTCTTTTTGATCAAATCAGCGCCGACATCAAGTCAGCCATGCTGGCCAAAGACAAGGTGCGCCTCGAAGCCCTGCGTGGCGTTAAAAAAGAATTCATCGAAGCCAAAACCGCCAAGGGAGCCAACGGCGACCTGGCCGACGACGCAGCAATGAAGATTCTTGCAAAAATGGTTAAACAGCGCAAGGAAACCGCCGAACTATACTCCGCTCAAGGACGCCCGGAACTGGCCGAAAACGAACTGGCCGAAGCTTCGGTTATTGAAGCATATCTGCCCAAGGCTCTGACCGACGAAGAACTGACCGCAGAACTCAAAAAAATTATTGCCGAAACAGGAGCCACCTCCGCCAAGGAAATGGGCCGCGTTATGGGCGTTGCCTCAAAAGCGCTTGCCGGACGCGCCGACGGCAAAGCAATTTCGGCCAAAGTTCGTGAACTTTTATCATAATAATCTTCCATGCTAACCATTCAGCAAATCAAAGAAAATCCCGACCGGATTGTTGAACGTCTGGCCGTTAAGGGCTTCGACGGCAAAGAACCGATAGCCCGTGTGCTCGCCGCCGACAACCGCCGCCGCGAACTCCAACTCAAAAACGACAATCTCGCCGCCGAGCTCAACAAACTGGCTGCCTCAATCGGCCAGATGATGAAGGCGGGTAAAAAAGAAGAAGCCAACGAGGTTAAAGCCCAGGTTGCAACCCTCAAGGAACAGCAGAAAGCAATTGCAGCCGACCTGGCCGCCGCCGAAAGCGAAATCCGCGAAATTCTTCTGGGAGTGCCCAACGTTCCATACTCAGGCGTACCTGCCGGAACGTCGGCAGCCGACAACGTTGTCGAGGCCACAGGTGGCCCCATGCCCGACCTGCCCGACGACGCCCTGCCCCACTGGGACCTCGCAAAAAAATATAATCTCATCGACTTCGACCTGGGAGTAAAAATCACCGGTGCCGGCTTTCCGGTTTATATCGGTAAAGGTGCACGCCTGCAACGAGCTCTGATTCAATTCTTTCTCGACCAAGCCAACGAAGCCGGCTACCTGGAAATACAGCCCCCCTACGTTGTTAACGAGGCTTCGGGCATTGGCACCGGCCAGCTCCCCGACAAAGAGGGCCAGATGTATCACTGCGAAATCGACAATCTCTACCTTATTCCTACGGCAGAAGTTCCTGTAACCAACCTCTATCGCGACGTGATTATCCCCGGCGACCAACTGCCAAAAAAGAACTGCGCATATTCCGCATGCTTCCGCCGCGAAGCCGGCAGCTACGGCAAAGACGTGCGCGGCCTCAACCGTCTGCACCAGTTCGACAAGGTTGAAATAGTCCGCATCGAGAAACCCGAAAACTCATACGCCGCGCTCGAAGAAATGAAAGCCCACGTTCAGGGCCTGCTCGAAAAACTCGGACTGCCCTGGCACATTCTTCGCCTATGCGGCGGCGACATGAGCTTCACATCGGCCATAACCTTCGACTTTGAAGTATGGAGCGGTGCCCAGAAACGCTGGCTTGAGGTTTCATCCGTTTCAAACTTCGAAACCTACCAGGCCAACCGCCTGAAATGCCGCTATCGCACCGACGACAAGAAAACCGCTCTGGTACACACCCTCAACGGCTCGGCCCTTGCCCTTCCGCGCATAATGGCCGCACTGCTCGAAAACAACCAGACCCCTCAAGGAATCGTTGTTCCGGAAGTGCTGAGAAAATACACCGGCTTTGACATCATTGACTAAAATCCTGTCTAAAACATTCTACCTCCACGCAGGCGAAGGCACCCCGCAGCGCAATATGCCGCTCGGGCTGCTCTTCGCCCGCTGCATTGAGGTTGCTACTGACCATGCCAACAGCCTCGGCATCGGCTTCGAACACCTTATAAAGTTGGACCACACATGGGTTCTCAGCCGCATGTCGGTCGAAATCATACGGATGCCCCGGGTCAATGAATCATACGCCATCACAACATGGATTGAGTCTATAACACGCTCCTTCAGCGAACGCATGTTCGCAGTCACCAACAGCCGGGGAATACCCTATGCCTACGTTCGCTCAACGTGGGTTGTGCTCAACATCAAAAACCGCACTCTTGGCGATCTCTCGGCCTTGATTCCCAACCCGGCCGAGATGATTTCAGACCGACAAACACCAATAAAGCGGGCACGGCGTCAGCGCCCACTGCCCGCCGAAACACCGGTGATATTCAACCACACATTCCGGTATTGCGACCTCGACTCCAACCTCCACGTCAACACCGTGCGCTACATTGAGCTGCTCCAGAACGCCTTCAGCCCCGAATTTCACGCCGCGCACCCCATTGGCCGCATCGACGTTTCATTTATGCACGAATGCACCTATGGCGAAACCGCCGAACTGGCCGCCACAGAAACTCAGCCCGGACACTACGAAGCCGAAATCAGAGTCAAAAGCCAACCCCGGATAAGATTCTCAATACAGCTAACAAATTGAGTGAACGCTTATTGCAAATATTTTGAAAAAATCTACGAAATTTTTTTGCACAAAAATTTGCACAATCCAAAAACTCGTCGTAACTTTGCACTCGCAAAGGCGATAAAGCGTTATCGACCGGAGTTAACTCACCTGCCTCTTTAGCTCAGTTGGCCAGAGCACGTGATTTGTAATCTCGGGGTCG
>CAZGTD010000006.1:0-78878 GCA_964528425.1 uncultured Bacteroides sp. | reverse complement strand
TCACCCCCTCAGGGAGTTAGCTCTGCTTTGCGACGCATTTGGCCTCGATTTCAACCGCAAAGTTACGAAAATTTTCCGACACCGCCAAACTTTTCCGCTCTGAAACTCAAAAAGTTATCCTCCCGCCGTCGCCACTCACTTCCACACGGCCAATCGCCCGACATCAGAAATCACCGAGCAACCTCGGTTTACATCCTCTTAACAACCCGCAGGAGTCCACAGCGGCAGCGAATTAATTAGCAATTAATAATTCGTAATTGATAATTACTATAAAATCGGAGTGGAATTGCAGTTTATTGATTTTTTTTGAGTAAATTTGCAGTCAATGAATCCGATTTTTTTGATAGGATATATGGGTTGCGGCAAGTCGACGCTCGGCCGCGCCCTCGGCGCTGCTACCGGCTGCGAGTTCATCGACTTGGACCACTACATTGAGCAGCGCTTTCACGCCACGATTTCGGAACTCTTTGCCGAGCGCGGCGAAGAGGGCTTCCGCCATGTCGAGCGCGCCATGCTGGCCGAAGTTGCGGGATTCTCAGACTGCATTATCGCCTGCGGCGGCGGCACCCCCTGCTTTTTCGACAACATGGAGTTGATGAACCGCTCGGGGCTGACCGTATGGCTCAACACTCCGATTGAGCGGCTCTATGAGCGCCTGCAGCGCAATCGCTCCAAGCGGCCGATTCTCGCCAATAAATCCGACGCCGAGCTGCGCGACTTCATAGCAGGCGCCCTCAACGCGCGCGAACCTTATTATAGTAAGGCACAGGCCACCTTCTGCGCCACCTTGCTCGAAGACAAAAGCCAGATTTCAACCACCGCCCGCCAGTTCTGCGAGCGTTTCAACCTCCCCACCCTATGATTTCCCCCGAAACTATCAACGAACTGACTCCGCTGGAGCAGGCTGTGGCCGACGAGCCGCGCCGCCGCAGCGTTACATTTGGTTTGCCCTGCGGCCTGGAGCGCGGCGAACGCCGCTTTCCATTGACTCCGGAAGGAGCCGGACAACTGGTTGACCGTGGCATCGCAATTAAAATTCAGCGTGGAGCGGGCGCGCCTATCCACTATTCCGATGCGGCATACGAACGCGCCGGCGCCGACCTATGCTCGCGCGCCGAAACTCTGCAGGCCGACGTTGTAATCTCCCCCGCCCCGCTTTCGGCAGCCGAAGCCGGAGCCATGCGCCGCGGAACCCTGCTGCTCACGCTGTTGCGCCCTATTCTATCCAATCCGCTTACCGCCAAAACGCTCTTACGTCAGGGCGTAAACGTTATTGCGGCCGACCTGATAACCACCGACGGCCACCGCCTCGTTGCCGACATTCTTCACGAAATCGACGGCTGCGCATCAATGGCCATCGCATCGGCAATGCTAACCGACCCGATTCATGGCAAAGGCATCCTCCTGGGGGGCGTAACAGGCATAGTTCCCTGCGAGGTAACGATTTTAGGTTCCGGCATGGGTGCCGTCGCAGTTGCACATAACGCCATCGGCGCCGGAGCCACCGTCAGGATGTTCGACAACGACCTCTACTCGCTGCGCACCGCATCGCGCGTTCTCAACCACCAGCCCATTGCTTCGGCGCTTCACCCCAAGGTGCTTCGCTCGGCATTGCGCTCGGCCGACATTATCGTGGTTACCCCGATGCAGCAGCCCGTTGTTATCGACTCTGAAGCCGCCAACGAAATGAAGTCGCGCGCCCTTATTTTCGACATAAGCCAGACTCCGGGCACAACGTTTCCGTCGATTCCGGTCATCGACCTGGCGCAACCTTCGGTGTCGACCCTCGCCGCCGGTGAAACGCGTGCATGTTACTGCAACGTGGGGCATCGCGTTCCGCGCACCGCAGCCATGGCCCTGAGCAACACCCTCATTGCCAACTCCGACAACATCAAGCGCGCCCTCGGCTCCATCGGCGAGCTGCCCGCACCCTTGCGCCCGGCATTGCTCACCTACTGGGGCAAGTGCGTAAGCACCCGCCTGGCCGAAGTGCTCGGCATCCGCGCCCTCGACCTTAACCTTTTGAGCGGCAACTGATGGCGAAGCGAAAATTCTACGTTGTTTGGCAGGGACTGGCTCCCGGAATCTACGACAGCTGGGAAGAATGCGAGCATCAGGTCAGAGGCTTTGCCGGTGCCAAATTCAAATCGTTTAACACCATCGAGGAAGCCACCAACGCCTTTCGAGGTTCATATGAGGACCAGGCCACGCTGTTGCTCGAAATTGCCCGGCGTGCCAAACAGCAGCCAACAGTGCCGCCCGGCATTCCTGCCGGAGCCATAGCCGTTGACGGGGCATGCGCGGGCAACCCCGGGCCGATGGAATATCGCGGCGTCGACATTCATTCCGGGCGCGAAATTTTCCGCGTGGGCCCGCTACAGGGGGGAACTAACAACATCGGGGAATACTTAGCACTGATTCATGCTCTGGCGCTGCTCGACCAACGCGGCGACCACACCACGCCAATCTATTCCGATTCTATGACTGCCCAAAGCTGGGTGCGCAACCGCCGGTCGAAAACCAAACTTGAGCCGACCGAATCAAACGCCAAGGTTTTCGAACTTTTGCAGCGCGCCGACAAATGGATAGCCACCCACACACCGCAGAATCCCATCATCAAATGGGACACCGACGAATGGGGCGAAATTCCGGCCGACTTCAACCGGAAGCACTAAAAAATTTAAACCAGGCGACGGAAAGAGTCGGGAACCGGAGTTGAGAAGCTCATCTGCCGGCGCGTTACCGGATGAACGAATTTCAGCGACTGCGCATGAAGCGCCATGCGGTGAATCGGCGACGGAGCGCCGCCATAGCGGCGGTCGCCGCTGATGGGAGTGCCGAGTTGCTTCATGTGCACGCGAATCTGGTTCTTGCGCCCCGTGTCGAGCTCACATTCAACCAGCGAGAAATTGCCGCGGCTGCCGAGAGTGCGGTAGCGGGTAATGGCCAGCTTGCCTCCCTCGCTCGCATCGGGCACAGAATAAACCTCGTGGCGCGAATTCTCTTTCAGATAGCTTCTGACCGTACCCTCGGCGGGGTCGGGAGTCCCTTCCACAACGCAAAGATACTTGCGCTCAAGCACCATATTATTCCAGTTATGCTGCAGCGCCTCCTTTGCCTCAACGGTTTTTGCAAAGAGCATCAGACCCGAGGTGTCGCGATCGAGGCGATGAACAATAAACAGCTTGTTGCCCTGATGCTCATTTTTCAGATATTCACGCAAAATCGAATAGGCTGTTTCGGCTGAGCGGGCTGTATCGTCGGCCATCGACAAAAGTCCGTAACCTTTATAAACAACTATTACGTCGTCATCTTCGTGAACTATGCGCAAGCGGCGGTGGTGAAACTCGCGGAACTCGCGGCTAAGGTTAACCAGCACTTCATCGCCGGCCACCAGCGGGCGCGTTGCCTGGGTAACGATGTTGCCGCCGACCTTTACCTGGCGGTGGGCAAGCATCTGCTTCAGGCCCGTACGTTTGCGATCGGGAAAACGCTCGGCCAAAAAATCGAGCAACCTGATTTCGTCGGGCTGTTCGTCAACCTTAAACGACACTATGCGGTCGAGGCGGACCGGGGCTTCAAATTTCATTTCTTGCGGGCTGTGCGTTTTGCCTTGGGAGCGGGCTGGTTGGCAATAATCTCCTTACACTGTTCGAGGGTAAGGGCAGTCGGGTCAGAAACCGATTTAGGAATCTTATAATTCGACTTATTGAAGCTTATATAGGGGCCATAACGGCCGTTGAGAATCTTCAAGTCGGGTTCCTCATCAAAGGTTTTAAGTTCGCGGTTAGCTTCTTCAACCCTTTTGTTGACAATGAGTTCCACGGCCTGATCGAGAGTCACCTCCTCCGGTGCGATATCCTTGGGAACGGAAACGTATTTTCCGTCGTGTTTGACATAGGGACCGAAACGGCCTATAGCCACACTCACCTCCGCCCCCTCGAAATCGCCGAGAATACGCGGAAATGCAAACAGTTCGAGCGCCTCTTCGAGAGTTATGGTTGCCAGCGACTGGCCTTTGAGCAACGACGCGAATCGGGGTTTCTCCTCGCTATCGGCATCGCCTATCTGTACCAACGGGCCGAAACGCCCTATCTTGACGCTGACCGGCTTGCCCGTAGCGGGGTCGGTGCCGAGCATGCGCTCGCCCACTTTATGCTCAAGGCGCACGTTAAGCGCGGCTTCCACTTCGGGGTGGAAACGGTCATAGAAATCGCCAATCTCGGCATGCCATTCCGACTTGCCTTCGGCAATTTCATCGAACTTTTCTTCTACCAGAGCCGTAAAGTTATAGTCAAGAATATCGGGGAAGTACTCTTCGAGGAAATCATTGACAACCGTGCCGGTATCGGTCGGAATCAGCCGGCCCTTGTCGCCGCCCGAGGTTTCACTCTCAACGCTTTCGGTAATCGCGCCATTAGCCGTGTCGAGCGTAAGGACCGTATAATCCAGTTTCTCACCCGGGGTTTCGCCGCGCTGAACGTATTCGCGCTGCTGAATGGTGGAGATAGTCGGCGCATAGGTCGACGGACGGCCAATTCCGAGTTCCTCCATTTTCTTAACAAGTGTTGCCTCGGAATAGCGCGGCGGATGGGCCGTGTAGCGCTCGGCAGCAGTAATGCGGGTGGCATCGAGGGTATCGCCGGTTTTGATTTCGGGCAGGAACCCGACCTGATTGGGCAGAGTCTCATCGACCGCATCCTGATATACCCGGCGGTAACCGTCGAAGCGAACAACGTCGCCCTGGGCCGAAAAATGCTCCGGACGCGTTGAAATTTCAATGTCGACCGTAGTGCGGTCCACTTCCATATCGGCCATCTGCGATGCGATGGCGCGCTCGCGAATCAGGCGGTAGAGCTTTTGCTCCCGGTCGCCGCCCTCAATATTTTCCTGGTCAATATATGTTGGACGAATCGCTTCGTGAGCCTCCTGCGCGCCTTTCGACGATGTGTGGTAATGGCGCACCTTCAGATATTCCTTACCGAATTTTTCGGTAACGGTTTTACTGATGGCGCGTATTGCGAATTCCGACAGATTCAGTGAATCGGTTCGCATATAAGTTATATGGCCCGCTTCATAAAGGTCCTGGGCAATGCGCATGGTCTGCGTTACTGAGAAGCCAAGTTTACGGGCTGCTTCCTGCTGAAGGGTTGAGGTCGTAAATGGGGGTGCGGGCGAGCGCTTAACCGGCTTTGTTTCAACGCGTGCGGCCTTGAAACCGGCGTTTTCGCAAGCTTTCAGGAACTCCTCGGCAGCAGTACGCGAATCGAGTCTCCGACTCAAAACCGTGCTGAATTGTTCGCCTGAAGGAGTGGCAAATACCGCGTTCACACGCCAATATTCTTCGGAGTTAAAATTCTTGATTTCTTTTTCGCGTTCAACAATCAGGCGCACTGCAACGCTCTGCACACGTCCGGCCGATAACGCCGGTTTGATTTTGCGCCACAAAACCGGGCTCAGCTCAAACCCCACAATGCGGTCAAGAACGCGGCGGGCCTGCTGGGCATTGACGCGGTCAAGGTCGATGGAACGCGGATTTTCTATGGCGTTCAGAATAGCCTCCTTGGTTATTTCATGGAAGACTATGCGCCTTGTTTTTTCCGGCTTAAGGCCAAGCACCTCATAAAGATGCCATGCAATAGCTTCTCCTTCGCGGTCTTCATCAGACGCCAGCCATACTATGTCGGCCTTCTTAGCCGCGGCCTTCAGCTGCGCAACCTGCTCTTTCTTGTCGTCGGGAATCTCATAGTTGGGGGTGAAATTTCTAAGCCCGGAGCCGGAGGTTTCCGAGAAACTTTTTTTGGCCAGGTCGCGTATATGCCCGCGACTGGACAATACCTGATAATCAGGACCGAGAAACTTTTCAATTGTTTTGGCCTTTGCCGGAGACTCAACGATTACAAGGTTCGATGCCATTACTTATATAGGATGTACGTTAAGCTGAAAATTTGGTTATTCGGGCTACAAAGTTAAGTAATTTTTTCTTTCGGTCAAAACTCAAGGCCGATATTGTCCACCCACAGTTCCATTCCGAGCTGACCTTCATAAGCTACTCCGCTGCCGGCCGAACACATAACAATCATGTGGGTCGGCATCTCATCGGCTGCAGCCCAGCCCTCTTCCTGAACGGGCACGAGCTTGCCCTTGGAGTTTTTCGCATAGTAGGCCGAGTTACCGTTCAGCAACTTCATGTAGCTCTTATAGCCGGGCTGGGCCGACGCGTCGCCATAAGTTATCGGTATGCGGTAGCCGGGCTGCCAGTCGCGGTTGCCGGTGAAGCGCTTGCGGCCGGTGCCTACACGCTTGGCGTGAATCTTGCCGTCGGCGTCTTCCCAGCGCTTTTGCAGGTAAATAAACACGTCGGCACTGTCTTTGCCCGGTTTGGTTGATTTAGAACCGGTGGTTGCGCGGGTGATAACATTGGACTGGGGGTCAACAACCTTGATGTCAAGAACCAGAGCCTTGGGGTGTTCGGAATAAGTGAAAGGCACGCCCATTTCAAACTTAGAATAGGGGCTGGAGGTGTTAGCTATAGGCTCATACATGTGGCCCAGATAAATGGAGCCGCTGACCAGAACCTCGATATTCACCAGTCCGAGAACCTTACACTCTTCAAGAGTAGTCATCAGGCGCGCGCATTTTCCGTTGCCCGGATGATCGGCCGGCACAACCGAATTCGATGTTTTAACGATTCCTGCAACTTTGGCGTAAACATTGCTGTTATCCCATGGAGTTCCTCCGGCAGGCTGATAGGGGCTTGCGCCGTCGATTGTGCACGTCGGGCCTATTTCATAAACCTGTTTGGTTTTTCCGCCAATGAGTTTCGACTCTTTGATATTGCGGGTTACCCATTGATTCATATTACCGAACGGCAGGGGCTTGATTTCAGCCGAAGCAATCAGGGCCGACAGGCCAAATGCGATGAACAGAATTTTTTTCATTTTTTCAGAAAGTTTTTTGTGGGCGGTCAGTTTTATGACACCCAGGTGTAGTAGTCAGTTTTATTGCGACTGCAACGCATCCGGTGAAAAGCGTTGGTCAACGGGCGTCTGAGCATCATCGGAAAGACTCCCAGAGCAGCCGGACGGCAACGCAATGCTTTAAGAGTTGAGCGCCACGTCATTGACAATATAACAACTGAAACGACAAAAAGTGCGGTCACGCACCCAACCAACACCCAATCGCCGAGCCACACACCGAGTGCTACAGCGGCTGCACACGCCAACAGGAGCACCCACGCACAAAGGCTCGAAAACCCAAAAAAGAAGCGCGGAGTGCTCAGTCGCTCCTCAGTAAACATTCGGGCCGGGCGCCCACGTCGGAATTCCTGGCGCGAAGTCGGATGAGCATAGCGCACTGCAGCCTGCGCCGCAACAACGGCTACGGTATTTTCGGAATTGGAAAGTTTTGAAATAAAAAGATCATCGTCGCCATTGCGCAGGTTCAGCGCGCCGCCCATTCCGCCTACGCGGAAAAAGCTGTCGGCGCGAAACGCCATATTGGCGCGATGGCCACGAAAGGTCTTTCCGCGCAAAGCCGCCGAAATCCACCTTACGGCATCGTGGCCATGAGTAAACGAGCGATAGCGCCGGCCCGACCCCGAATCGAATTTAGTTGCAGGGAGCGCGCTGCCGATAACCACCTCGGTTTTCGGATTGCTGAATGGCTCAACCATTCTCATCAGCCACTGGGTCGAATAAAGTTTCGACTCTTCGGTCAGGGCTACTATAATCGGGTTATGCGCGGCCTTGACCCCCAGCGTCAGGGCAAGTTTGCGGCGCGAAACGTTATGAAGGTTTTCGGGGGTGAAAGTGAGCGCGATGTTGGGGCGGTGCTGAAGATTCTTGATGCGGGTAACAACATCTTTGACCTCGTTGTTCTTGCCATCGTTGACCACTATTACCTCGGGCGACGACGGATATTCCTGCTCGAAAATCTTGGCAAGTAGCGACTCAAGCGCCGCGGCATGGTCGCCGGCAACGATTACGATTGAAACGGCCGGCGGTTCGGGCTTAGGCGACGGGTTGAACGGAGCGGCGGTTTGGCGGCGGATAGTGTTGCCAACCAATACTATGCGCGCTCTATAAAAAGTCAAAAGCCATAGGGCCGCAATCAGGGCAAGCGCCCCAAGGCCCCAGGCCGTAATTTCCAGTGGAGTAAGAACCAGTTGTGGTGTCATTATTTTGTTTCGTCGGGAAATTTGTCGGGAAAGTCAATTTTTTTGCGAGGCCGCGTCATTGCATAATAAATAAGCAATATACCGGCCAGAATAAACGGAATACTGAGAATCTGCCCCATATTCAGGGTCATTGCGCGCTCAAATTCTTCCTGAGGATTCTTAACGAACTCAATCAGAAGACGCGGAAGGAAGATGCCGATAAAAAACACTCCCAGAATAAGCCCCGGACGCTCCTGGGCATTCTTTTTCCAATACATCCACATAAGCAGCACGAACAGCAGCAGATATGCCCCGGCCTCGTAGAGCTGGGTCGGATGGCAAGCGGAATCTGTAGGGCCGTAGAGAGTGCGCCATTCATACGAAAGCGGATACTTAAAGCCCCAGGGCAGAGTTGTTGCCGTTCCGAAAATCTCGGAGTTAAATAGGTTGCCCAACCTTATCAGGCAGCCCACAAGGGCTATGGCCACCACCAGTCGGTCAAACGTCCAAAGCGGCGAGCGCTTGGTAACGGTTCGTGAATAAATGAAAATCGCAATTATTATGGCGATAGTGCCGCCATGGCTGGCAAGCCCTCCTTCCCAAAAAGCTATTATCTTTTCGGGGTGGGCTGAATAATAGTCCCACTCGTAGAAAAACACATGGCCCAGACGGGCACCCACAATCGTTGCCACGGCAACGTAGATAAGCAACGTCGGCAACCAGCTCTCCGGTGCACCTTCGTGGCGAAACATGTGCCAGACAATGCGGTAGCCTATTATAAAGCCTACCAGAAACATCAGCCCATACCAGCGAACGGCCAGCGGCCCTACGGTCAAGCCGTCGGGGTTGCCTGCGCGCAAATACGCCAGGCCGAGGCCGATCAGGCCGGCCATAACAGTGCCGCTCCAGTCTTTCGACTCGCGTTTCCGGTCAAGAAAACGGTCAACGATGAGCCACGCCACGCATAGTAGTATCCCAACAGTCAGCAGATTGGGGGTCAGAGTCAGACTGTCGATCTGAAAAATTTCAGGCTTGACGGTCCACGTTATATATCCGAGTGTCATAGACAAAAACATTACTTTTACGGCCGCAAACTTACGAAATTCCGCCCAAACAACCAAAATTTGCTTTTATCCGCAAAAAAACCTAACTTTGCGCCCATGAAACATCTAAGCGAGTCAATCAGCGCCCTCATCCCGACTTTGCGAGTATATTTTCACGAACTGAGTGGTGGTGATGACTCATAAAATTATGACAAAAATTTATAAAACACACACCCTAAACTAATTCTTAATGCGAATAGTATTCACTCTATTTTTTGGTCTTATTCAACTTGCGTTATGGGGGGCAGAGCCGGATTTATACATGGAGCGGGAAACGATTATCGAAACCGATTCAACAACCACCATAATCAATGAGGAGGTGGTGGAGGCGGAGGGGTCACTGACTGCGCAGCTGACACGGCTCGGCGACACGTCGCATAGCGCCTCTGTGGCCGAGTTTGTGGTTCCCGCCGGAGTGTTCGCAGCGTCTGCGCTATTCGTACGCGTTCCGGCCCTGGTCCGCGCCCGCGAATATGTTCAAGACCACGTTTCACACCACGGCAAAAACAAAATCAAGGCCGACGACTACATCACATACCTGCCGGCAGTGGCGGCCTACACAATGCCGTTGTGTGGCTACAAGGGTGAGCACGATTTGCTTGACCGCACCATACTGCTGGCAATGAGTTGCGCAACTTTCGCTATTGTCAACAACACCGCAAAATACTCTTTCCGCGAAAAACGCCCCGACTGCAATGACCGCAATTCGTTTCCGTCGAACCATACCGGCATTGCCTTCGTTGGTGCAGAATACCTTCGCCGCGAATACTGGAACAAAAACAAGTGGGTGGCAATGTCGGGCTATGTCGTAGCCGCCACCGTTGGCTACCTGCGCGTCTACAACAACCGCCACTGGATTAACGACGTAGTGGGCGGCGCGGCTCTGGGCTATCTCAGCACCACCCTATCCTACTGGCTCTACCCGCGGATCTTCAAAAAGCGCGCCCGCACGCACCGCGATTCCCTGCAGACCACTTCCTCTAATTTCAGCTGGAGCGCAGCCCCATTTGCCGCCGACGGTGCCTACGGTCTCGCCGCCTCTATAACCTTTTAACCGAGTGTATATGTCCGCTTAACAATAGCTCACAGAGCGATTTTTAACGATATTTTTGGGGTAATTGCGATTTTTTTCGTAAATTTGCGTGGAATATTATCGAAATTTAGGAAAATGAACGCTTTAAAATCAATTATTATCGCTTTGTTTGTCGCGTTTTCAGCGCATTTGGCTTCTGCGGCGCTCCCATCGGCCCAACTCAAAACCATGAAAGGCAAGGTGGTTGACACCGCTACCCTCTCAAACGGTGGAAAGCCCATGATTATAAGCTTTTTTGCCGGATGGTGCAAGCCCTGTCTGCGCGAACTTAATGCCATTAACGAATACTACGACGACTGGCGCGATGAAACCGGAGTCAAACTGGTTGCCATTTCAATCGACGAAGCAGATAAAACCACCAACGTCCGCAACATTGTCAACACCAATAACTGGGACTACGAAATTCTTCTCGACCCCAACGGCGATTTCAAACGCGCTCTTGGAATTCAAAACATTCCCCATCTGTTGATTATTGACGGTAACGGCAAAATTGTTGAAAGCCGCAGCGGCTACACCGACGGCTCCGAGCGCCACATCATAAAAAAACTTCGTGAAATAACCGCCGCCAAAAAGCCTGCAACGAAAAAGAAAAAGTGAAAAACCTACTCGTCCTGCTGGCTATGGCGCTGCCACTGAGCGCCCTTGCTCTCGACTTCGGCTCGCCAAGCAACCCCGACCGACAGGTAACGGCCCACGGCTCCGTGCAAGTCGACGCCCTCTTTCCTGAAGCCGAGGGCTCAACCCGCTATCGCGAAAAATTGCTTGGCAATGTGTATGCCAACGTCGGACTATTCAGCAAATATGTCGACGCCGGACTGCGCGTCGAATATCTTGATCACCCGTTGCCCGCTTTCTACAGCTCGCCGGGATTCAAGGGCTGGGGTATCGGCAACTTCTACGCAACCGGGAAATACAAAGGCTTCCAGCTTACCGCCGGCGACATCTATGAGCAATTCGGAACCGGAATGATTCTGCGCACCTACGAGGACCGCGCCCTCGGCATCGACAACGCCATTCGCGGAGGCCGTCTGCGCATCGATGCCCTGAAAGGCTTCCACCTGACGGTTCTCGGCGGCCTGCAGCGCCGCTACTGGGACTGGACCACGAAATCGCGCGTTTATGGCGCCGACCTCGAATGGGAACTCCAGGAACACATCGAACCGCTCGCAGCCCACGGCATCAGCTGGATGATCGGGGCATCGTGGGTGATGAAACATGAGCGCTACACCGCCCATGAGGACAGCATTATGGTGCCTATACCTGAAGTTATCAACGGCATACCGGTTTTTAAAAATCTGAACCTGCCGCAGCGGGTGAACGCTTTCGACATCCGAACCCACTTCTATAAAGGAAACGTTGACGTGCTCGCCGAATTCGCACTCAAACACCCCGACCCGTCGGCCGACAACAACTACACATTCAGCCGCGGAACCGCGCTGCTTCTATCGGCAACCTACTCAAAACGCGGCCTCTCGGCCCAGGTGCAGGCAAAACGTTCCGAAGACATGAGCTACCGGTCGCGCCGCCAAATGACCGACATAACCTCGTTTATCAACTACCTGCCCCCGTTTGCGTATCAACACACCTACGCCCTGGCGTCGATGTATCCCTACGCAACTCAATATGCCCCGGGCGAATGGGCCTTTCAGGGCAATTTTGCGCTAAACGTCAAACGCCGCACGAAGTTGACTCTGAATCTCAGCTACATCCGAGGAATCAAACGCGAAGGCGACTGGCAGAAAACCGATGACTCGATGTATGGCAAAGACGCCGTTAAAACCTCATTTTTCGGCACCGGCCCGCTCTACTATCAGGACTTTAACCTTCAGTGGAATCAAAAGTTTTCGCGTCGGTTCTCGATGAACGTAATGTATATGTTCGAACGCTACAACAAAACAGCCATCGAAGGTGAAGGGGGCACAATCAACGCCCACATCGCCGTTTTGGAGGCAAAAGGCAAATGCTCTGACGTAGTCACCCTGCGCGGCGAGCTCCAGTATCTGGCAACAAAGCAAGATAAAGGCGACTGGCTCTACGGACTGGCCGAGGTTTCCATTTTGCCCTACCTGATGATTTCGGCGTCTGACCAATGGAATATTCCGAACCGCGACCATTACTATATGTTTACTCTTACGGGCAACTACCGCAACAACCGCCTGATGCTCGGCTACGGCCGCACCCGCGAAGGCTTTAACTGCTCAGGCGGCGTTTGCCGCTTTATGCCCGCCACCCGCGGCTTCCAGCTCGTTTATAACTATAACTTCTAACAACACTCTCTCCCTATGAATAAACTTAAACTGCTGACTGCTTCGCTGGCCACTCTGCTGCTTGTTGGTTGCGAAGAATCCATACCCTCCGACCGCCGTTATACCCAAACAGAGCTGCCTGATGCCAAAAGAGCGGTTCTTGTTGAGGAATACACCGGCGTTAAATGCGTCAACTGTCCTCAGGGCCACAGAGTCCTTGAAGACATCGAAGAGGTTATCAACACCGACCGCAACCTCGAACTCGGAGTCGGGGTGATAGTTGTTGGTATCCACATTCCCAACTGGGGCCAGGATGCCGAAAAGGGTGGCCTGATAGCTCCCGAGGCCTACACGATTGCCCCTCAAAGCGTATCGCCCCCGCAGGCAACCATCAACCGCTGCTCGGGAATCCTGAACCGCGACCAATGGGCTAAGCATATTATCGATGAAATCTACATTGAGCCCGACGTTAAATTCAGCCCCAGCATTCTGGCCGAACTCAACGGCACCTCAATCAAAATAACCGGTCGCGTTGAATCTTCGCAAAACTTTCCCGACGCCACCCTCCACGTTTGGATTGTAGAAGATAATATTGTGAAGACCCAAAACCTCAGCGACGGCAGCCGCGACAAAAACTACGTTCACAAAAACGTGTTCCGCGCATGCGTCAACGGCGTCAACGGCAAAGACTTTCCTTTGCAGCGTAATTCCGCGCGCGAGTTTTCATATTCCTTCGCCCTCAACCCCGATTGGAAGGCCGAAAACCTCCGCGTAGTGGCCTTTGTTGAAACCGATGCGGAAGGAGTTCTCAATGCCAGCCAAAACCACCTGATAATCAATAACTAAACAATCATAAGCGCTTATGAAACTATTTTTTACATCAATCATGATGTTCTGCGGAGCCCTGCTGGCTTCCGCCCAGAACTTCACGGTCAGCAGCTCGCAAGGCCCGGTTGCAAACGGCGCCACCATAAACTGCGGCTACATTGAAGACGATGGGGAATTCATCTGGGACCCCGAACTCAAGTTGCAGACCAACAAGTCGGGAACCTATTCTGTAACCGCTTCCGCGTCGGTGCCAGATGTGGTAAAATTCTGCGGACTTTCGGAGCAATGCGAAATGCTGACTGCGGCGCCCTTTACCCGCTCTAAAGAGTATTCCGCCGGTCGCACGGTGTTGATTCAGATTGACATGGAACTGTATGAAAAAATCGCTCAGCCCGTAGTAGTTGATGTTACCGTTACCGACGGCGATGAAACAGTTTCATTCACGGTTAACTTCCTAACAACCGAAACCGGCGCCATCAACGCCGTTAAGGTACCTTCCGGAAGTCTGCGCTTCTCGGGCCGCAACCTCAGCTATAGCCTCAACTCTGCCGAAGCATTCACGCTTTATAACATCAGCGGCCGCCAGGTTTATAACCGCGTTCTGTCGACCGGCGGCAACATCTATCTGGGCAACATTCCCGCCGGGGTCTACGTTTACCGCTGCGGCAATCAAACCGGCAAGGTAATCCTCAAATAACCTCCTCAACCAATCAATATCATGAAATTCAAACTTCTGGCCATTGCTGCGGTAATGGCATTCTCGGCGTCGGCAGCCTCCACAGTGAACCTCACTCCCCAGCCGAAACAAATAACCATGGGGTCGGGCGAGCTCGTTTTTCCTGAAACCGTAACCGTTAGCGGCAACAGCCTTCCGGCATCGATGCAGGCAGAAATAACCAAATTTGCCAAAACTTTTTCAACAGCTACCGGCATTAAGGTCAACGAAGGCTCCAATGGCCTCATAAACGTAAGCAGCAATTCCGCGCTGGCCGACGAAGGCTATAAACTGACCGTTACCGCCGATGGCGTCAATATCGAGGCAAAAACTCCCGCCGGCCTCTACTACGCATTCCAGACCATCATGAAAATCATGCCGGCAAATGTAATTCTCGGCAAGTATGCCCCCGGCCCCTACTCGCTTCCGGCATTGACAATCAACGATGAGCCGCGCTACCCGTGGCGCGGCCTGGAAATCGACGTGGCCCGCCATTTCTTCGACGTTGATGAAATCAAAAAAATGATCGACATCATGGCGGTTTACAAAATGAACCGCCTGCACTGGCACCTGACCGACGACCAGGGCTGGCGCATGGAAATGCCAAAATATCCGAAACTGACAACAGAAGTTGCCGCAGCTAAAAACTCCTACTGGTGGGACTTCGACAACCACGCCAAATACCTGACCAACGAGCTCTACGGCCCTTATTACTACACTGTTGACCAGTTACGCGAAATTGTTGACTACGCCAAGGAACGCCATATTGAAGTATGCCCCGAAGTCGACATGCCCGGCCATATGCAATGCGCAATCGCCGCGTATCCGGAATTCTCAACCACCCCAGAGAGCGAACACCCCGTCCGCTACTGGCCCGGCGTTTCATCCGACATTCTCGATATTTCCAATCCTGCGGTAATGCAGTTCCTCAAGGATGTTATCGACTATCTGGCCGACATCTTCCCCTACGAATACATCCATATCGGTGGCGACGAATGCCCCACTTCCGCCTGGGAAAAATCTCCCGCCTGTCAGGCATTTAAAAAAGAATACGGCCTATCGTCCGACCGCGCAATCCAGAACTGGATGGTTAAGGAACTCGCCGAATACGCTAAAAAAGATAACCGCAAGCTCATTTGCTGGAACGAAATCATAACAACCGCCGGCGCCGATAAGCAGCTGGCCAAGGATGCCGACATTCTTATCTATGCCTGGCTCAACGCCGGAGCGGCAAATAACCCGTCGAAACAGGCAGCCGACCTCGGCCTTCGCTCCGTGTGGTGCTCGACCAGCCACTACTACCTCGACTACGCTCAATGGGGCGGCTCCGATGAACCGGTTGCCATGGGCTATCCCATCACTCTGGAAACCGTCTATAACGCCACCCCCGACTACGAAGCTTCGAAAAAGGAACTCTACTACGGCGTTAACTGCAATCTCTGGACAGAATATATTTCCGAGCCAAAACACCTGGAATACAATGCCCTGCCCCGCATGATAGCAGTTGCCGAAACCGGCTGGTCACCCCAATCGAAAAAGAACTTCAACGACTTTAAAAACCGTTTTAACCTCGACACCAAACTGCTTGACCTGGGCAACTACACCTATGGCCGCCACTACGCCAGCAACCGCAATGCCGACATGATGCCCGAAGCCGGAAAATTCTATCGGTTGATAACCCAGGCCTCCCAAGATGCCGCACGCAAAGACCGCTGCATAGAGCTCGTTCACGACGGATGCCCGCTGATTGCCGAAAAAAGCGCGACTGCAGGCCGCCTGTGGACCAACGTTCAAGCTGCCGAAGGCGCCGCCGACTATGACTATCAGTACTGGACTTTCGAAGCCGACCCCGACGGCTCCGGAAAATACGCTATGGTTAACCGCACGGCACCCGACGGCTCGGTTAATCCGGCAATGCAAGGCTCAAGCGTATCGGCCGCGTGGAACTACGATTACTCCAAGAAATACTATAACTTCGTGCTCGGCGATCAATACGCCAGCTCCGAACTCGGGTCAATCCTTACCATCCGCTCCGATAAAGGCAGCGACTGGTATCTCAACTGCGCCCAGGCCGGCCAGAAGCAAACGGTAAATAACTGGAACAACCCCGTCGACGGCAACGGCGGCATGTGGCTCTTCCACCTCGAAGGCTATGAACCGCAAACCGCCCAAACCGGAATTCCCTTCTCGCCGCTGGCATCGGGCGTTTACACCTTTACCAGCAGTGCCGACCGCGGCCCGCTGGCCGTTGTGAGTGGAGAACTGGAAACTGTTGCCAACGGTGTAACCGGCGCTACAGGCTGGGAACTGACCGCCGGAGAATATAACACCGCCAACAATACTCAAGCTGTCACGTTGCGCAACAGTGCAACCGGACTTTATATCTCCGGAGTGTCAGAAAACGCACGCTCAACAACCCAAGGCATAGGCTTTGAGGCTCACTTCGGCAATAATGGCGGCCACGACGTACTTTTCACCGCCGACGCCTCCAAGGCGGCAACCGTTAGCGTGGCCCGCGCATCAGAAGGGCAAAACGAATATTTCATTAGCGTAGGCGGCAAACGCCTCTTTGCTCTCGGCGCGAACTCGATTGTTGAGGCCAATGGTGTCAACGCCCGCGAAGGCGCGCCCCTGCAGCAAGCTGCCGGATGGGCCCTCAACTTCGTTTCAACGGCCATGAAGCTTACTGCCATGGAGGGTGAAAACGAAGTCGGCACCTACTACTTCTACTCGCCCGACGCTGACGCCGAAGTGCCTGCCGAAATACCGTTCGAGCACTTTAGCTATGTTGCCCACACCATAGGCGACACCGAAAACGGCCATACCAACGTAACCGTACAGGTAAAACGGATAACCAACGACGCCATCTTCAAACTCGTTGACGAACAGGGCCGCTGCTGGGAAACGGTTAAGACAACCCGCCCGGCCGGTGAGGAATTCGCCCCTGTGGCCCCCGAACGTCCCTACCTGACATTTGTTAAAAACGGCCCCGTCAGCGGCGACACGGCGGTGTTCATCTACTCGACCGACGCTCTTGGCGGCATCGCCCTGCTTGGCGAACCGGTTTCAGCCGTTAAAGAAGGCGCTTGGTACGCCATTGAAGACACCCACACTGACCGCCATGCATTCCGCGGGGTTGTCGGTTCCGGCGTCGGAGGCGTGCGCAATGCCCAGCCCGCATCGCCTGCCTTCGTATGGACTCTTGAGGCCAACGGCTCGAATTTCAACGTTCAAAATCCCGCTTCGGGCCTCTACATTCAGCCGCTCAAACGAAGCGTAACCGCAACCGTTGGCGAGACGCCCAATCCGTTTGCCTTCAAGTACAACCAGGGCGGCTACTGGACAATCACCGATAAAAGCGGCTCCAATCTCGCCTGGGACGGCAACGAAGACCTGACCCTTGTTGGCTGGGATAGCCCGGGCCACCAGATTAAGGTTTACAACATTGCCGAGTTCAACCCCTACTATAACATTACGGTTATCGAGCAGCTCGACGGCCGGGAATTCGCTCGCAAAACCGTTACTGTAGCTGCCGGCGCAAGCTATATGTTTGCAGCCAACTCACGCCCCGGCAAATTCCTGACCAACATTACCGGCAACGATAATCTCGACAGCATCTACGGCCACAAAACCATAACGGTTGATTACTCCACCGAGTCGGCCCTCGATGAAATCGCAACATCCCCCGCGAACTCACCCGAAGGCATCTATGACCTCAACGGTCGCAAACTGAACTATATTTCCCGCCCCGGAATCTATATTATTAACGGCGTTAAAACCCTCGTTAAATGAAAAAGTTTATTGCAACATTATGCATGGCCCTGACAGCCTGGGCCGGAATATCGGCTGCCGAGTTCATTAACCTGACCCCTGCGCCGAAAGAAATGACCGTTGGCGAGGGCCAGTATAAACTCCCGGCAAAAATGACCGTGGCAGTCAAAAACCTGCCCGATTCGATGGCAGTTGAGGCAACCCGCTTTGTCGAGGCCCTCAACGCCGCCACCGGACTCAATGCCCGCACCGTCAACAAGGCCAAAGCCAACCTTACCGTCACCGTTGACCCGGCAATCGCCCCCGAAGGCTATCGCCTCGACGTGACCAAAAAGGGTATAACCCTGGCGGCTTCCAAACCCGCGGGTCTCTATTTCGGATTCCAGACTATCAAAAAGCTCCTGCCGGTCAACGTAATGGCCGGAGTTCACCGTACCGGCGCATACGAGCTGCCGGTGGTGGCCATCAACGACGAGCCCCGCCTGGAATATCGCGGGTTCATGCTCGACGTGTCGCGCCATTTCTTCAACGTTGACGAAATCAAGCGCTTAATCGACCTGATGAGCTACTACAAAATGAATAAGTTCCACTGGCACCTGACCGACGACCAGGGCTGGCGCATTGAAATGCCCAACTATCCGAAGCTCCAGACCGTGGGCGCAACCGCCGATAACGTGCGCATAGTTGACCGCCATACCAAAACCGAATACTGGCTCAACAAGCCCTACGGTCCCTTCTACTACACCCAGGACCAGCTGCGCGAAATCGTTGATTACGCCGCCAAGCACCATATTGAAGTTATTCCTGAAGTCGACATGCCGGGCCACACAATGGCCGTTATGGCAGCCTATCCGGAATTCTCAACATATCCCGACGGCGAACACAACGTTGCCACTACAGGCGGTATCTACGCCGATGTGCTTAACGTTGCCAACCCGGGCGCCATGCAGTTCGTTCGCGACGTCTGCGATGCCCTTATTGATATTTTCCCCGCCACGACAATTCACATTGGCGGCGACGAATGCCCCGACACCAACTGGGTGCGCATCGACGAAGAGGGCAACATTATCGGCGGCAACGACGAGTGCATAGCCCTCTACAAAGAGCTCAACATGACTCATCCCCGCCAGCTTCAGAGCCACTTCGTCAAGGAAGTCAGCGACTATGTTAAATCCAAAGGCCGCCGCGTGGCTTTCTGGAATGAAGCAATCTCCGCCAAAGGAACCGACGTCGACAAGGTGCGCTCCACCGATGCCTTGATCTACTGCTGGGTCGGACCCGATGCCGCCGTCGACCAGGCAACATCCATGGGCCTGCCTGTAGTTTACACTCCCATCAGCAAACGCGGCCCGAACAAGGGCTCATTCTACATAAACCGCTCGCAAGACCCCAACGACCCGCCGGCCAACGGATATAAATGCGACGACGTCAAAACCGTTTACGCCACCGTGCCCTTCACCGAAAAGGCCCTGGCTGAACATCCCGAACTCTGCAAGGGCGTTCAGGGCACCTTCTGGACCGAGCGTGTGGCCGATCGCGAATATCTTGAATATCTCGCCCTACCCCGCCTGCTCGCCATTGCCGAAATCGGCTGGACACCGGAGGATGGCAAGAACTGGGAATCTTTCCAGAAGCGCATGAGCGCCGACCGCGCCCTGCTCGACCTCAACGACTACAAATACTCGCCCTACCACATGGAAGGCTACGTTGCACCAACCGGAGCAGCCGCCGAGATGGAAATGCCGAAAAAAGGCGTGTGGTACCGTGTGGTTTCCAATGCAGAATCGCCCCGTGGCGGCCGCGTTTGGGAACTCACCGCCGACGGCACTCTGACCACCACCGACCGAATAGCCCAAAAGACCGATCCTGACTATGACCGCCAGTGGTTCCGCTTCGAGGAAGCTCCGGGCTATCCCGGCCGCTATGCCATAGTGTGCAAAGCTGACTCCACGGGCTCGCTGCGCGGTGCGCCCACCGAAGAAACCCCCGCCGGACGCTGGACTTACCAGACGGGTGCGAAAAATTCGTCGTTTACATTCTCGAACCTACACTACGGCAACAACACCGGAGGCACACATTGGTATGGTATCCACTCCGACGACACCGGCAATAACCAGTTCATGAATGCCGGCACCGCCGCCCAAGGCTTCAACGTTAACATCTACAATAATCCGACCGATGGCTCCCACTCATGCTACTGGACCCTGATAGCAGAGGGTGGACCCGATGTTATTTTCATCCCCGCCATGGCCTATTTATCATTCTGACATGAAAACCAAAAGCATTCTTTCAGGGCTCATTCTTGCCCTCGGCCTGACCGCTTCGGCCGAAACCTTCGTCAACCTCACTCCGGCTCCTAAGAAAATGGTTGTAGGAGATGGTGAATACGTTTTGCCAAAAGGGGTTACCGTAAGCTGCACCTCGGCGGTCAACATGCCTCTGGAAAACGAGGTTGAAAAGTTTATAACCGCCCTTAACCGCGCAACCGACCTCGAAGCCACAGGCGTTAGCGACGCAACCGGCAATATCCGGGTTGACGTTGCGGATAATCTGCCCGTCGGCGGCTACACCCTCAGCGTTACCCCCGACGGCGTCAGCGTTGGCGCCGGAGAGCCCGCCGGCCTCTACTATGCCTTCCAGACACTGAAGAAAATGCTCCCGGCCAACGTTATGGCCGGAGTCAAGGGCGCTCCCGACGCAGTTTACTCCCTGCCCGTAGTCGAAATCACCGACGAACCGCGCTTTGAATATCGCGGCTTCATGCTCGACTGCTCGCGCCATTTCTTCCCCATCGACGACATAAAGCGCATGATTGAGGCGATGAGCTACTATAAGATGAATAAATTCCACTGGCATCTGACCGACGACCAGGGCTGGCGCTTTGAAATGCCCGACTACCCGCGCCTGCAAACCGTAGGCGCCACTGCCCCCAACGTGCAGATTGTTGACATGTGGACCAAAACCGAATATTGGCTCAACAAACCTTACGGCCCTTATTATTATACACAACAGGAAATGCGCGACCTGGTTGAATTCGCAGCCGAACGCCATATCGACATTATTCCCGAAGTGGAAATGCCCGGCCACCTCAGCGCCCTGATGACCGCCTATCCCGAATTTTCGCTGAACCCCAACGGAGGCCACTCCGTAGCCTCGACCGGCGGCATCTATAGCGACGTGCTCAACCTGGCCAACCCCGGCGCACTGAAATTTGCCGAAGACGTTATTGACGCGCTCATCGATATTTTCCCCTCCGAAATAATCCACATTGGCGGCGACGAATGCCCCGAGGGCGGCTGGGTTAAAATCGACGCCAAAGGCAAGGTTACCGGCGGAAATGAAGAGTGCATAGCCCTCTACCAGCGCGAAAATATGACTCACCCCCGCCAGCTCCAGAGCTACTTTACCAAACATCTGGCCGATTATGCCGCATCCAAAGGGCGCCGCCTGGGCGTTTGGAATGAGTCGATAACCGCCGGCGGAACCAACGAAGAACTCATCAAGCAGACCGGCGCAACAGTGTGGTGCTGGACCGGAGCCGAAGGTGCCGTCAACAAGGCCTCGCAGCTCGGACTCCCCGCAATCTATACCCCCATTTCTAAGAGCAGCGACACCAAAGGCTCGTTCTACATCAACCGCTCGCAGCATCCCGACGACCCGCCGGCAAACGGCTATAAGTGCGACGACGTCAAATCCGTTTACCAGACCATTCCCTTCACCACCGAAATCCTAAAGGCTAAAAACAAACACCTCGCCTACGGCGTTCAGGGCACCTTCTGGGCCGAACGTGTAGGCTATCGTGAATATCTGGAATATCTGGCTCTACCCCGCCTTCTGGCTATCGCCGAAATTGGTTGGTCGCAGCAGAACAATAAGAACTGGGAATCGTTCCAGAAACGCATGAGCGCCGACCGCGAGCTCCTGGACCTTAACGGCTACCTCTATTCTCCCTACTGGATGCTTGAACGCGAGGAACCGGCCAAGCCCGCACCCCACACCATGCCTCAGCTCAAGGCCGGAATGACCATCGAGCTCAAGAGCGTGGCCGACGGTTTTGCCGGCGCCACTATGGCCGACAACGGAACAACGTCGCTCGCCTACGCTCCTGACTCGTGGGGCAAAACAGTGTGGATCGTTGAAGCCGCAACGTATAACACCGCCGGCGATACCGCAACCATCAAGCTCCGCAACGCTTTCACCGAAAAAGCTATTTCCGGCCTCTCGGACGGCACCATCTCAGGCATGAACCGCGGCGTCGAACTCGGCAATACCGCATGCGAAATCAAAGCATGGTTGCCCCGGCCGGACCTCAACAGCGGCATAATGCTCGCTATCAACGACCTGCCCCTATGGATGGTGCCCGCTGATGCCTCCACCGCCGCTCAGACTATTCGCGCCGGCGAAAACCGCTATGAAGGTTCGGGCGTATCGCCCCAGCAGGGTGCATGGTTCGAAATCTCCGAAGTCAGCCCCGTTACCGTTACCTGCATCGACACCGAAGGCAATGAATTGCTCAAGGCTTCGCGCGGCCTGCCCGCTGATGCCGACATTATGGCATCAGCGCCCGTAATCGAGAATTTCGAACCGGTATCGGCAGAAGGTATGACCATTACCTACAACCGTACCGCGCGCACCGTAACCTACATTGGCCAAACCGAAAACGGAGCCTACGTCGACATCCACACGGTTACCTTCCCCATGAGCGGGCCAATAGAGGTTGTCGGTCAGGAATTCCCCGGTTTCACTCTTGAACAGATAGGCAATGCCGAAGCTCAGCCCGATGGCTCCTACATTGTTAAAACCGTCTACTCCACAACTGCCGCTCTCGGCGTGAAACAGCCCCTCGGCAAGCTCGATGCTATTGAGGCGGGAAAAGCGTATCTCATTCGCGATGCCCATGCCGACCGCCACGCATTCCGCTGCGCAACGGCCGCCAACACCGTAAGCGGTGCGAAGTCGGCCCTGAATGTGTCGCCGCTATTTACCTGGACCCTCGAAGCCAACGGCAACAAGTTTAAAGTGCGCAACCTGGGCAACGACCTATACGTCCGCTCCCTCGAAAAATCAACAACCGCCAAAGTCGGAAAAGTCGGTGACTCTTTCACATTTACCTACTCAGACGACCACTGGACCGTTCTCGGTTCTAACGGCCAGTATTGGGACGGCCTCGATAACCTCGACCTTGTTGGCTGGCCCAACGGCAGCGGCCACCCCATTGAAATTTATGAATTCTTGGCTCAGCCGCTCTATCGCGTTAACGTTACATATGTCGACAATCACGGCACTCAACTCGGAACCGCACTGCGTTATGCAACTCCCGGCGAACGCCACGTGCTTGAGCTTCCCTTCCGCAAAGGCTATCAGATTACTGCGGTTGAGGGCGAAGATGCGCTGAGAAACGTTATGGCCGATGCCGACGTCCGCATAGTCTACACTCCCGACTCTGAACTTGGTGCCATAGGCGAACTCCACGCACCAGAGCAAACAGATGCCGCCCTCTACGACCTTCAGGGTCGCCGTGTAATCTCTGCTCCCCGCCGTGGCATTTATATTCAATCGAACCGTCTGATTCTTAAATAAACAATCACACGACAATCCACCACATGAAACATTTGCTTCTTTCAACCATACTGACCGTTACCGCCGCAGTTGCCTCCGCGGGCATAATTCCTGCAAAGTTCTCGACAGAGAAGCTCGCTGACCGCCCCATGCGGCGAGTACCGGCAATGGCCACCGAAAACATTCTGCGTCCGGTAAAACCGGTGCGCGCAGCTTCGCCCCGTGCAGAGCAGGAAGCCGGCGCGGAAACCGCGTTTTATGAAAGCTTCGAGGCGTGGCCGGCAGACGATCTGCCCTCACAGTGGCTCCCCGACGGCTGGACAGCGCAGCGTCAGGCCCCGCTTGACGACCTGTACAGCTGGTTCCCGATGTTTCAATATAGCTCCTCCTATCCTGCACCTGCCGAAGGCCAGTATTACTACATGATTCTTGCATCAGACGAGGAACAGGACGAGTGGCTCATAACGCCGCAGATTGAAATCGCCCGGGGGGTTGAGCTGTCCTACTATCTGTTCTATCAACCCATCTGGCTTTTTTCGGATGCAAACCTTAATACTGAAACCTACAAGTATGAAGGTGAAAAAATCATTGCCGCTACTTTCCAGGTGATGGTCAAGGCCGAAGGCGACGAAGAATGGACCAAAATCCAGGATATTGCCGACCGCTATAAGGACTACGACGATGCCATGGAGCTTATAATGGCAACTCCGACCGGAATGCAGAAACAAAACGTTGACCTCAGCGCCTATGCCGGCAAAAAGGTTCAATTCGGATTCCGCTACGTCGGCAAAGATGGCGATTCCATGTGGTTCGATGCCGTGCGCGTGGGCATTCCCGGCCTCGACGACGTTTCCTACTCTCTGCCGGCCCACACTCTTTACTGGGGCATGACTCCCGACTTCATTTCCATGACCGAAGAGATTGCGCAGCTGCCCGTTATGGAGCCGGTTACGTTCACCAACACTTCGGGCGAGGATGCTACCTATTCATGGAAATATATCGACCCCGTAACCGGCGAAGAAGCAACCGACAATGACCAGATTGACCTGCAGCTGACTTACTATCCCGACTACACCGATGAAACGACGCTGACCAACAACATTCAGACGCCTCCGACGCTGATTGCCTCCGCTCCCGGAAAGGCAACGACTGAATATACGCCGTCGATTTCAATGCAGGCCGGCGGAACCGCTGAGTTTACCGAAAAAGGCGTGCACTACCGGTTCAGTCTCTTCCCGTTCACTTCCGGCGATGCCGACCTCGGCGGCATAACCGTCAGCGACGACAAAATCGGAGCCCTTTCGATTCCCGTGTTCGGCCATAATCAGTTCACAAACGAATATTGGTATAACTACACCGCCGGCAATGACGAAGACGCCAGCCCCGAAACATGCTATAACCACCTCGAAGGCATTGCAAACCTCTATATGCCTGAACAGGGGTCGAAACTCGTTGTTAACGGCATCAACGTGTTTGGATTCGGCCTGATTCAACCCGAAGCCGAGCTGAAATTCTCAATCTACGCTCTCAAGCAGCTCTATGATGAAGATAACACCCCTATAGGAATTTCCGCCGACCCCTCCGATTTCGTAACCGTTGCGACCCAAACCATCAAAGGCTCGGAGATTATTTACTCCGAAGGCGACGCAAGCCAGAAAGATTACATTTGCCTGCCCTTTGCCTTTGACGCTCCGGTGGTTATTACCGCAACCGAGAAGCAGCCGGCATTCTTCTTTATGCTCGAAGGCTTTAATTCCGACAAGGTAGAATACTTCATGCCCCTGCAGACCCGCAATGAAAAACCTGGAGTGATGAACCTGTCGTATATGATGTCACACATCGACTTCCAGGTAGCTTCGGGACGTCCGGCCTACTATTCGGTCAAGCCCTTGCTCTATACGGAAGATGACGACGTTTACTCGCTCATGTCGGCCTTTGCCTTCGGAGTGATAGCCGATTTCCCATGGCTGACGTGCGAAACCAAGGAAGTTACCATCGGCGCCGACCAGAATGAAGCTAAAGTGATGCTCGGCTCATACTACGACGGCTCGCAGCTGACCGTTGAAGCCCCGGAAGGCTTCAACGCTTCGGTTGCAGGGCGCTATGACCGTTGCGAACTGACAATCGAACGCGCAAGCTCAGTCACCGGCAACGTTGAAGGCACGGTAACCGTTAAAGGCCCGGGCGTTGAAATCAGCGTAAACGTTAAGGCCGATGCCATATCCTCAATAGCCGACCGCCGCGCGACTCAAACTGCAACCACCGAGGCCTACGATCTGTTTGGCCGCCGCTCAATCAATCCCGCCAACGGTGTTTACGTTATTAAGAACTCCGATGGCTCGGTAACCAAATCAATCGTCAAATAACCTGCCGATTCCTTAAAAGACGGGCTGCGTCGCTGATTGCAACGCAGCCCGTTAATTTTACTTAGCTTAAAAATCGCTTATTTGTTGTCAGCCTTGCGATCTACCAGATATAAGCAAGCGCCCCAAATCAAAGTAACGGCAATAATGATCCAGTATCCGAAACTGATTGAAGTCTCTACAAAAGGTACACCATTACCGATTGAGGGTACAGACAGTATCAATATTAACGCGCCGAGCAATGCCACGCACTGACCGATATAAGCAGTGCGTTTTTGCATGAATAGCATCACGAATGTGGCAATGTAGCCCAGCAATATTACAATGGCTCCCAAGTGAAGCCCGAAGTTCATATCACCTTCACTATACAGTCCGGCCATAACAATGTAACCGGTCTGCCCGAAGGCACTATACTCCTTGATCGGGAAGCCCGCAACGACAAGAAAAATACCGAACGCTAAAATAACGCCGATAACACCAAGAAGGATGTTTAGATTTTTTGTTGACATAAAATAAAGAAATTAAAAAGTGAATAATGGTTTAAACGGCCACCGTGGCCGGAATATGTGGATGAGGATTATAGTCTTCGAGAGTGAAATCTTCGAAGCGGAAGTCAAAAATTGATTTGCGCTCGGGGTTGAGGCGCATGCGCGGCAGCGGCCGGGGCTCCCGCTGAAGCTGAAGGCGGGCCTGCTCCAGATGGTTCAAATACAGGTGAGTATCGCCGGTTGTGTGAATAAACTCTCCGGGTTCAAGTCCGGTAACCTGCGCCATCATCAGCAATAGAAGCGCATAGCTGGCAATATTGAACGGCACACCCAGAAAGCAGTCGGCCGAACGCTGATAAAGCTGCAGCGACAACCGGCCGTTGGCAACATAGAACTGAAAGAACGCATGACACGGCGGCAGCGCCATATTGGGCACGTCGGCAACATTCCAGGCCGAAACTATAAGCCGCCTTGAATCGGGATTTTCCTTGATCTGACGCTCAACCTCGGCCAGCTGGTCAATAAACCCGCCGCGCCCGTCGGGCCACGCTCGCCACTGGCGGCCATAAACCGGTCCGAGTTCGCCATTCTCGTCGGCCCACTCATTCCAGATTCTAACGCCATTATCCTGAAGATACTTAACGTTCGTATCGCCGCTGATGAACCAGAGCAGCTCGTGAATAATCGATTTCAGGTGGAGCTTCTTGGTAGTCAGCAGCGGAAAACCTTTTGAAAGGTCATAGCGCATCTGGCGTCCGAAAACGCTCAATGTTCCGGTGCCGGTCCGGTCGGTTTTGCGGTCTCCGTTATCGAGGATGTCGCGGAGCAGGTCGAGATATTGTTGCATGTTGATGACAATGAAATTTTTTGAAGTAACGGATGGGAGAGCGTGTGGCGCGAAAGCGTGTAGGCTATGGCATCGTCGGCACACACTGCAAGGCAGTTAAAGCAAACCACGCAGCGGCTCATATCCGCAACGTGGTCGTTGAGATTTATACACGAGGCCTTGCAAACGTCGACGCAACGGCGGCATTGGGTGCAACGGTCGGTGTTGATGTCGATATGAAACGCCGCGTTCCGCGCAACCAGCCCAAGCGGTGCCGACAGCGGACATACGGAGTTGCAAAAAAGCCGGCCGCGCCGGTAGGCAACAAAACCTATAGCGCAGAGCATAACGCCGCCTGAAATTGCCGACAGGCCAACAGCACCGGAAGTGAGCCGCCCGACGATTGAACGATAAAGCCCGTAAGGGTCAATCCAGTTCTCTACGCCCGGGATATGGAGCATAAGAAGAACCGCGGCTAATGCAAAGCAGACAATTCTGAGCGTGCGTAGCGGCCGCGACCACCGGAACGGGCGCGATTCGGGGCGCAGGCGCGAGCCCAGATCCATCAGTGCGCCCAGCGGGCATACGGTCGAGCAATAAAGGCGCCCGAAAACCAGGGTGATGGCCAGCCAGAATGCCAGAGTAGGCAACAAGAGCCCGATGGCTGCAGGGATAAGCTGGAGCGATTCGAACCAGCGACCGATGGCAGTTGAGGCCACTCCGTAATTAAGCAGCGCGGCAGTTATGAAAAAAGCCGCGAAAGCCTCGATTGCCACGCGCAGAACCGCCAGCAATCCCTGGCCTCTATTTTGCAGAATCCGGTTGATGGTGCTATTGAAATTTGCGAAAGAGAGTGTATCAAACCCTTTGCAGTTGATACACTCTCCTTTTGGTTATTCAGGTTCGCGGACGAACCGTTTGAAATTCTTAGTCGATTTCTTCGTCAGCTTCGTAACCGCCCATTTCGCGAATGGCGTTCTTGAGCATGGTGTACTGCTGGAAGAGGTGGTTAACGGGCACTTCGTTCTTGGTGTAGTCGTGCATCGGGCTCTTGAGGAAGAAGCTCAGGAAGCGCTGAATGCCGTGGCGGCCGGCGCGGGCTGCGAGGTCGCTCAGCAGAACGAGGTCCAGACACAAGGGAGCTGCAAGGATTGAGTCGCGGCAGAGGAAGTTGATTTTGATCTGCATCGGATAGCCCATCCAGCCGAAAATGTCGATGTTGTCCCAGCCTTCCTTGTTGTCGTTGCGCGGGGGATAGTAGTTGATGCGCACTTTGTGGTAGTAGTTGCTATAGAGATCGGGCTGAGCTTCGGGAACGAGGATCGATTCGAGGGTCGACAGTTTGGAAACTTCTTTGGTGCGGAAGTTAGCGGGTTCGTCAAGCACAAGACCGTCGCGGTTGCCGAGAATGTTGGTCGAGAACCAGCCGCTGAGACCGAGCATGCGGGTGCCGATGATAGGAGCAAAGCCAGATTTAACCAGGGTCTGGCCGGTCTTGAAGTCCTTGCCGGCGATAGGCATGCCGGTTTTTTCGGAGAGTTCCCACATAGCGGGGATGTCGACTGTGGTGTTGGGAGCGCCCATGATGAAGGGGCAACCTTCGGCCAGAGCGGCATAAGCGTAACACATGGAGGGAGCGATGTTTTCAACATCGTCGGCCTTCATTGCAGCTTCGAGGTGTTCAAGAGTGTCGTGAACGTTTTCGTTAACGGGAACGTAAACTTCGGTTGAAGCGGCCCAAAGCACTACGCAGCGGTCAACGCCGGTTTCTTTCTTGAAGTTGCGGATGTCTTCGCGGAGCTGTTCAACCATATCCCAGCGGTTCTTAACGGTCTTGACGTTGTCGCCGTCGAGACGCTTGGCATAGTTTTTGTCGAAGGCAGCCTTCATGGGCTTGATAGCTTCGAGTTCGTCCTTAACGGGGTTGATATCTTTTTCCTTGAGTACTTCAGCGTTGATAGCCGATTCGTAGGCATTTGCGGGATAAACGTCCCAAGCACCGAATACGATGTCGTCGAGTTCAGCCATCGAAACGATGTCTTTATACATCAGGTACTTTTTGTCTTTGCCTTTTCCAACGCGAATGCGGTCATACTGAGTCATTGAGCCAACGGGCTTTGCCAGACCCTTGCGGGCCATCAGCACGCCGGTCATGAAGGTGGTGGTAACGGCACCGAGGCCTACCACGAGCACGCCGAGTTTGCCTTCGGCGGGCTTAACTTGTGAATTGGTCATAAGTGATGATTGTTATAATATTTTCGATTTTGGAATGCAAAGTTAGGGATAATTCCGCGAAAAAACTGTTCCAAAGGGCGAAAAAGTTAGTCCGCGAGAAGTTAAATATTCTAAACCAAACGCGAAAATGGTTAACTTTTATAAAAATAACGCAATTTTACGCCCAAAGCGTTAAATTGCGTTAAAATCAGATACTCGTGTTATTCTTCCGAATCGTCCTCGCGCATGTTGTGGAACACGTTCTGAACGTCTTCATCTTCCTCGAATTTGTCGAGAAGTTTTTCGAGGGTTGCGCGCTGCTCGGGGGTTACGTCTTTCAGGTCATTGGGAATGCGTTCGAATTCCGACGAGATGATTTCGTAGCCGTTTTCTTCGAGATAGTGCTGAATGGCCGAGTTGCTTTCAAAGGCGCCGTAGAGAATGATTTCGCCTTCGTCGCCGGCTTCAAGTTCGTCAACGCCGCAGTCAATCAGCTCCAGTTCGAGGTCTTCGAGCTCAACGCCTTCCTTGGCTTTGATTTTAAAGACGCACTTATGGTCGAACAGGAATGATAGCGAGCCGGAAGTGCCGAGCGAGCCGCCATGCTTGGTGAAGTAGGAGCGCACGTTGGCCACGGTGCGGGTGTTGTTGTTGGTTGCGGTTTCAACAACGATGGCGATGCCGAAGGGGCCATATCCTTCGTAAACGATTTCCTTGTAGTCGCCGGCATCCTTGTCGGTGGCTTTTTTGATGGCGCGTTCAACGGTGTCCTTGGGCATGTTGGCGGCCTTGGCGTTGGCCATGAGCGCACGCAGGCGCGGGTTGGTGTCGGGGTCGGGACCGCCGGCTTTAGCGGCAATGGTGATTTCCTTACCTATGCGGGTAAACGTACGCGACATGTTGCCCCAGCGTTTAAGCTTACGGGCCTTACGGTATTCAAATGCTCTTCCCATATATGAATATTTATTTTAGATTTTAAAGTTTAAATAATTAGCGGAGTTCAGCGCCAAGCTGGGCTTTGAGATTATTTATAACCTTGCCCATCACGGCGTCAATCTGTTTATCCTGCAGGGTCTTTTCCGGATCCTGAAGAGTAATCGAAATTGCATAGCTCTTTTTACCTTCGGGCAGGTTTTTGCCTTCGTAAACGTCGAAGAGCTCAACGCCCTGAAGGAGCTTGCGCTCAGACTTGGCAACTACTTCACGAACCTGCTCGAAAGTAACGGCAGAATCGAGAAGCAACGCCAGGTCGCGGCGCACAGCCTGCGACTTGGGCAGCGGCGCAAAGGTTACGTTATGCTTTTCAACGAGCTTGACAAGGGCGTCGCGGTCGAGCTCGGCAAAGTAGACGGGACGGTCAATGTCGAAGCGGTTGAGCAGGTCGGCGTTTACCACGCCCATGCGGCCCAGGAGCTTGCCCGAGCGGGTTTTGATGTCGAGCTGGGCTGCAAAGATGTCGGGGCAATCGTTGCCGACGGCATAGTGCACCTGATTCTGGCCGAGACCGAGGGCGGCGAGAACGCCGTCGACAAACGCACGCAGATGGTAAATGCTCGATTCTACGGCCGGCGCGAGCCACGATGAGGTGCTGACGTTGCCGGTGAGCCACAGGCCCAGACGCGAGCCTTCGCTGTAGGGCGCCAGGGGCTGCTCGACGGTCGATTCGCTGTCGGGGTTGAATTTGTAAACGTTGCCGAGCTCAACGAGCATCAAATCGCCATTGCGACGGTTGACGTTGTGGCTGATAACCTCCAGGCCGCCGAAAAGCAGGGTCTGACGCATAACGCCGAGGTCGGAGCTGAGCGGGTTCATAACCTTTACGCAGCGGTCCAGCGGGTAGCTTGCGCAGTCGGCATAGTAGGCAACCGAGGTTAGCGAGTTGTTGAGAATTTCGCGGAAGCCCTGAGCGGCGAGGCGATCGAGCGCCTTGTTGGTCAGCTGATTTGCCAGGTCGGTCGGGGTTTTATATGAAAGCGAGGAGTTAACGTGGTCGGTGAAGCCTACGTTGTTGTAGCCATAGATGCGCAGAATCTCTTCGATAACGTCGCAAGGGCGGGTAACGTCGACGCGATAGGTCGGTATGCGCAGAACCATGGTGCCGTTTTCTTCGCTCTCGATCTTGATGTCGAGGGCTCCGAGTATGCGGCGCACTGCGTCGGCGGGGATTTCGGCGCCGATAAGATCGTTGATCTGCTTGAACGACAGCTCTACAACGGCCGGTTCAACCGGGTTGGGATAGAGGTCGACCACGGGACCGCAGATTTCGCCGCCGGCGAGTTCCTGAACCTTCTTGGCGGCAACCATCAGGGCATACATGCAGCCATTGGGGTCTACACCGCGCTCGTAGCGGAACGAGGCGTCGGTGTTCAGCCCGTGGCGACGCGCAGCCTTGCGGATGGTCGTGGGGTTAAAGCAGGCGCTTTCGAGGAAAATATCTTTGGTAGAGTCGGTAACGCCCGAGTTCAGGCCACCGAAAACGCCGGCCAGGCAAAGCGGCCCGTCGGGGTCGCAAATCATCAGGTCGCGCTCGTTGAGGGTGCGCTCAACGCCGTCCAAGGTGGTGAACTTGGTGCCGGCGGGGAGGGTCTTCACTATGATTTGGTCATCTTTAACCTTATCGAGGTCAAAGCAGTGGAGCGGCTGGCAGAAGGAGTGGAGAATATAGTTAGTAATGTCAACGATGTTGTTAATGGGGCGTTGGCCAATGGCGGTAAGATAGTCGCGCAGCCATTTGGGGCTCTCGGCAACCTTTACGTTGCGGATGGTCAGGCCGGCATAGCGCGGGCAGTCGGCGGCGTCGGCAACCGTAACCTTTACGGCCTTGTCGGGATGAGCGGGCAGTGACTGCGGGTCGAGCCCATCGGGACGATGAAGGTTGGGGGTGAGGCCTTCGACAGTGGCCTTGGCGGCCCAGTCGCGGGCCACGCCGTAGTGGCTGGCACCGTCAATGCGGTTCGGAGTCAGGTCTACTTCAAGAACGTAGTCGCTCTCAAGGCCGAAGTATTCGGCGGCGGGAGTGCCGGGCGCCGGAGCCTTGTCGTCGGGAATAACGATGATGCCGTCGTGGCTGGTGCCCACGCCGATTTCATCTTCGGCGCAGATCATGCCGAGCGATTCAACGCCGCGGATTTTCGATTTTTTGATTTTGAATTCCTTGTCGCCGTCGTAGAGCGTAGTGCCCACGGTGGCCACGATAACCGCCTGGCCGGCAGCAACGTTGGGGGCACCGCAAACAATCTGTGCGGGGCCCTCGGGCAGGCCGAGGTCAACTGTGGTAACGTGCAGGTGGTCGCTGTCGGGGTGCGCTTCGCAGGTGAGCACACGTCCCACCACCAGGCCGCGCAGGCCGCCGCGAATCGATTCTACTTCTTCAACCGTGTCGCATTCCAGACCGGTTGATGTCAGGGCTGCAGCAAGGGCTTTGGGTTCGGGAAGCCCGTCAACAAAAGAGCGCAGCCAGTTATAAGAAATGTTCATAGATGAATAACTGCCAAATTATTCCGCAAAGTTACAAAAAAAATCGCTAACCCGAAAATTTATATTTCCCCCTCAAAAAAATCTCCCTCAAACCCGAAAGATTAGTGGAGGAGGTCGGCGAGGACGAGGGCGGCCATGGCTTCGACGACGGGGACGGCGCGGGGGAGCACACACGGGTCGTGGCGGCCGCGGGCGTGGAGCGTCGTGGGCTCGCCGGAGTCGGTAATGGTGCGGACGTCGCGCAGCAGCGTGGCCACCGGCTTGAAGGCGATGCGCATTTCTATGGGCATGCCGTTTGAAATGCCGCCCTGAATGCCTCCGGAATTGTTGGTGGCCGTGCGGATGTGCCCGTCACCATCGACCTGAAACTCGTCGATAACCTCCGAGCCGCGGCGACGGGTGCCGTCGAAACCCATGCCGAATTCTACGCCCTTGACCGCCGGAATCGTCAGCATCGCGCCCCCCAAGCGCGAGTTCAGACGGTCGAAGAGCGGGTCGCCCACTCCCGCCGGCACTCCCTCGATGCGCAGCGCTATGATGCCGCCAATGGTGTCGCCCTGATTCTTTACCTCGCTGATCAAGTCAATCATTTTTTCGGCGGCGGCAGAGTCGGGACAGCGAACGGCGTTCGACTCGGGGTTGCAGTCGGCGTGGCCGGCAACGATATTGCCGACGCTATGGGTCCATGCGTTCACCGTTATGCCCTTCAGCTCAAGCAATTGCTTGCAAAAGGCGCCTCCAACGACTCGCGAAGCGGTTTCGCGGGCCGAAGCGCGCCCCCCGCCGCGATAGTCGCGGATGCCATATTTCTGCTGATAGGTAAAGTCGGCGTGCGAAGGGCGGAACGCGTGGGCCATCTCCTCATAGTCGGCCGAATGCTGATTGCTGTTCTCGATTATGAAGCCGATGGGTGTGCCGGTTGTGAGGCCGTTGAACATGCCCGAGAGTATGCGCACGCGGTCGGCTTCGTTGCGCGCGGTGGTTATGCGGCTTTGGCCGGGGCGTCTGCGGTCGAGCTCTGCTTGCACGCGATTGAGGTCAATTGCTATCCGCGGCGGAAAGCCGTCGATAACGCCGCCCAGAGCCGGGCCGTGGCTCTCGCCGAAAGTGGTGAGGGTTAGGTTTTTACCGAATGTATTCATAGAGCAACGAGGTCGGCGGTTTCACCTCCGACAAATTTTATAAGGTCATTGGGATTGATTTCTAACTGAAGCCCGCGCACGCCGGCCGACACGAAAATCTTGTCGAACTCCAGCGCCGATTCGTGGAAGTAGGTCGGAAACGGCTTCTTCATGCCGACGGGCGAGCAGCCGCCGCGAATATAACCGGTCAGCGGCAATAGCTCTTTCATCGGAATCAGGTCGGCCTTTTTGGCGCCGGCCACTTTTGCGGCTTTTTTGAGGTCTACTTCGCGGTTACCCGGAACCACACAGACAAAATAGCCGGCACCGGTGCCGCTGAGCACCAGCGTTTTAAACACGCGGTTGATGTCCTCGCCGAGTTCGTCGGCAATGTGTTGAGCCTCCAGGTGCTCCGGGTCAACGGTATACGGTATTAGCTCAAACTGCACGCCGGCATGTTCCAGCAGCCGCGCGGCATTCGTCTTAGCAAGTTTCTTCATCCGGTTTAGCTACTACGCCCAGGCCCGTGCGGCCGTTGAGGGCGATTTTCAAGGGTTGGGGAAAACGGACTATTCTCAGGGCGGCGGATTCATACTCGGCCGGCAGGGCATTGAGATACTCAACGTCGTAGTGGCCCGAATTTTGGTCAATGGTGAAATAACCGGCGCCTACGGAGGTGAGATTCTGAAAGAAGTGTGTGCCCTGCGAGGGCTCGATGCGATAACCGGGAAGCGATGACTCTACAATAAGGCGCGCACCCGAAATATGGGGCCACTTAACCGGAATGCCGAGCGCGGGGTCCGACGAGCCCCAGCGTCCCGGGCCGATAAGCAGATATGACTCTCCGGTTTCGAGGAATTTGCGGTTCAAAAGCTCAATTTCGCGGGCCACAGCGGGATTATTGGCTGAGTTAAAGGCCTCGGGCCTGACATAAACTATGGTTGACACGCCTTCGATATTGCCGTTGCCCAAGGCAGTTGTCGAGGTCAATATGGTCTGCTCGGCGGGCAACGAAAGCACCGCCTCGTCGCCAATCTCTTTTTTGTCGACTATCGGGCGAATCTGCAGCCAGTAGATTGTTCCGGCGTTGGGCCCGTTAACGATTCCTGCAAATTCAATTTCTACCGGGCGCGCCATTTCGCGGGCGCCGGTTTCAAGCATGAATGCCGCGCCCTGAGCCAGCGGAAACGAGCCGTGTTGAAGCATATTGGCAAACGTAACCACCTTGCGGCCGGCACCCTGGTCTGTGTCGCGGATAATCTGGTCATTCACATCGAATGTCGAAACCATGAAACGCAGCGCATCCGTTCCGGCCAGCGACTGCACCCTGAGCGAACGCAGGTTAAAACCGTCGTCGGCCGTAAAATCAGTAGGCGCCGAGTCGGTCATGTCCAGGGCCAGAAGCCGGGTCTGGGTGTCGCGCAGCGCCAGGTCGAGAGTCGAGGTCTGCAGAACCTTAGTTGGGTGCTTCGGCGAAAAGCGCAGGGCCGTACCCCCCTCTACGATGGTTTTGCCAAGGCCTATGGCTACCTGAACCACTCCATCCTCGGGTTGCTCGTCGCCCAGCGGATAGTAGTTGAGCGAGCGGCCCACTCCCGAAAACGACGGGAAATAGAGGTCGGCATGGCGAACGCCAACAACCTCCTGGATGATAACGGCCATTTTTTCCTGGTCGATAACGTTGGACGTTGCCGTCATATATGCCTTGGAATCGGCATAGAACACCGAGGCGTAAACGCTTTTAATAGCGTCGGAGAGTATACGGAACGTTTCTTCCTTCTCGCCCTGGCGGTTCTGAATCATATATGTGGCGTAGACGCCTGCAAACGGCTGATAATGGGAATCCTCAAGCAGCGAAGACGAACGCACGGCCAACGGCTTGTCAACAACATCGAGCAGCGCCATCAGGTCGTCGCGCAAACGTTCCGGAAGCCCGGCCTCTACAAAGGCCTTGTGAATTTCTTCGTCGGGGGCGGTTGACAGAGCTATCGGATAGAGCCGGTTTGACTCCATAAATTCGTCGAAAAGGTCAGTGCAGAGCACTACAGTGCGCGGAATCGTAATGTTCACGGGCGTGCCGTCAACAGAATCGGTTTCCGGATATTTTTTGATTATGGAGTCGATAAACGCAAGGCCGCGCCCTTTGCCGCCCATCGAGCCTTTGCCGATGCGCGCGAAATTAGAGTAACGGTCAAAGCGATCTTTCTGGAAAACGGCCACTACGCCGCGATTTTTCATTCGCCGGTAGCTGACAATGGCATCCAGGAAAAGCAGTTTTGCCTCATGAATATCGGCCAGCGAACGGGTACGGTGCGCCTTGATAACCTCGGCAATCGGAAACATGGCTCTGGAATAGAGCCAGCGCGAAATATCGTTGCGGCGGGCGTGGTAATAGAGCGTTTTATCAGGAATCTCCATCATTTTATACTGCAAATCCTTGAGCGAACGGATGCGCATTATTTCAGCCCCGGTTTCAGGGTCGCGCATAATAAAGTCGCCGAAACCGAAGTTGGCGGTTATCGCCTCGCCAAGGTCAACGGGCAGTTTTTTGGAGTTTTTGTCGAGGAATATGCCGCCGAAGGGCGCGACCGCCTCGGAGTTTGCAGCCTCGGAGCTTTCAACAATGATGGGCACATAGGGGTCGCGCTCGCGAATATACTCGGCCAGCGCTATGCCGGCATGGGAATCTTTTGCGCCGCCGCGCATGAATGAAACATCGGTGATTACCCCCAGCATGTTGTCGCCAAACTTATTGTAGAGTTCAACGGCCTCTTCGTAGGTGCGCGCAAGAATAACTTTCGGGCGTCCGCGCATGCGCAGCATTTTTTCGTGGTCGTTCAGCGCCTCGGTTGAAAAATGAAGGCTCTGCTGCAACAGGAACCTATATAAATGAGGAAGCACCGACGAATAGAACCTTACAGAGTCTTCGACCAGCATAATGGTTTGAACGCCAACTGTATTAACATCGTAGTCGGCATTCATTCTATCCTCAAGCAGCTTGATTATCGCCAGGATGAGATCCATGTTTCCGAGCCAGGAAAACACATAGTCAACATCGTCGAGATTTTCGGAAGCCAGACGCCGCGAAACCTCCTTGGAGAAAGGCGTCAGAACTACGATCGGCGTTGAGGGAGCGGCCCGTTTGATTTCGCGCAGGCCCGAAAAAGACTCCGGGATTGAAGTGCCCGGCATAACGATTATCAAATCGAACTGCTTGATTGCCAATAACTCCAGCGCCTCTTCAGAATCGTTAACGCGCGTTACTCGCGGGGGCGACGACAGATTCAGCGAATTATACTCAAAAAAAAGCTGCTCTTCAACTCGACCGTCTTCTTCCATAATAAAGGCATCGTAGGGCGAGGCCACCAGCAGCACGCTGTGGATGCGCCGCTGCATGAGCTCGTTGAACGCGGTGTCGCGAAGATATAGGCGCGAGGACGTAATCATTTCTGAAGGGTTACCGGCTGCGGGTCGGAATGGATAGCATTAAGCAGAGCCTCGGCGTCGGGGTCGGCTGGGTTGGCTATCAGTTCAGGGATATTGAATGTTTTTGTAAACTCACGATAGAACGTTGGCTGCTTCTGCGGAAGCGCGAACGGCTTGGTTGCCACGCCGGTGGCGGAATCGAAGCGGGCAAAATACGGACGCGCCCACAAACCGTCCATGCGCTTGGAGCTGAACACGAACCAGCGGCCGTCGGAACCCCAGCTATGGTAAGAATCAATAGCTGCCGGGGCATTAACTTCGGTCATTTCGCGCCACTGACCCGTTAGCAGATTCAGAATGCACAGCTGGCTTTCAGGATGCCAGATTGAGAATGTGCCGTAGGTCATGCGGGTAAACATCAGCCATTTGCCGTCGGGACTAACGCGGGGAAAAGAAACCGACGCGGAATCGGCTGCCGCATCATATAGCACTCTGAAATCGGAGAACCGGCATGCTGTCGGGTCGAAATTGATTGCACACAAATCATAATGTATGGAATCGGGATTCTCGGCCGAGAGCGCGGGGTCGCTGACCAGCGCGCGGCAGAAATACAGCGTACGTCCGTCGGGCGACCAGTTAGGGAAGGTTTCAATAGCATCCGCGCCCGTAATTTCATCGGCAGAATAGGCTTTGTGTTGCTCAACGCTATAGACCATCAGGTCGGCAGCCTCGTCAACAACCTCAATCGGCTTATTGCCGGCTGAATGAAAAATCTGGCCCACCTTATTGGCCGAAAAGGCAATGAAGCGGCCGTCGCGGCTCCAGCTCGGATAGGTTGCGCCATGGTTGGCACCGACAAACGACGAATTGATTTTTTCAACCTTGCCGTCGCGCATAATGAGGGTTCCGCCCTCACGCCCGCGAACGTGAACCATCATGCCCCGTTTCGGATCGTTGGCAGCGAAATTATGGCAGTTTATACATTGCTGGTCAAAGTCTTTGTTTTCGAGCAACGGCTTCTGCTGATAACTTTCCAGGTCGCGCTGATAAATTCCCATTGTCGACCATAGCTCATAGCCGGGATATAGCAGGCGGTAGGTCAGATAGCGGTCAATTGAATCAGCCGACACCGGGCAGACTATATCGGCGGCCTGATTCCACTTGCCGTCGGCGCCCAAGGCCGCGAAGCGCAGATAAATAGAATCGCCGGCGGCTGAGGCGAGCAGCTTGCGCCACGCTTTGAGCGGAAGGCTGACGCAGCCGTCCGAGCCGCTGCGCACCGTAATTTCCGGATCGTATCCGCAGCGGCCCACCTGGGTTTGCCATTGCACGGCACTGTCGGTGATTACAAATGCCGGAGCGGCAATATTGACCGGGAAGGTTACCCCCGCATAGTCCGGCTCGAGGGCCGGAGGGGCAAGAGTGTGGAGCTCGGGAGTTACCGGGCGCGAACAGGCGGCCAGCAACGGCAATAATATCAAAAGAAATCGTTTATTCATCAGAAATTCAGTTTATTGCCATAGGGCGAGAGATAGAGAACATAGTACCAATAGGTGCGCCGCTGCTCGGGCGAGAAATTGGCGAATTGATTTTTGCCCTTTTCGGCCATAAATGCGCGGAAGGCGGCATCGACCTCGGGCGAAATCGGAAAGCCGTCGGCAGCCAGCTGCTCGGCACCATAGTTCAGACCGGCCAGACACAAGGCCTCCTCATAAAGTCGCGGCAGCTGCTGGCCGGGCTGATAAAATTCCTTTAAATTATCGTAGAAAATGCCCAGGTTATTGGCCAGCAGAAAGGTTACCATCATATATTGGCGGGCCATTTCGTTGTCGGGGTCATGCTGAAGAATATACTTGCAGTCGGCGGCAATGTTTTCAATATTGTCGAATCGAATCGGGGCATTGGCCTCGTCGAAGTCGGCAAAAGCATTGTGCAGCCCCTCAACATGGCCGGCGGCGGCATCGCGCTCAAGTTGTCGCGCAACGCCGCGATAAAAAAGCGTCTGCTCCAGCGGCGCGATGAACTTTTGGGCCTGCTGCGGCTTTCCGCTTTCTATCAGATAGCGCGAAAGATTTATCAGGTGATAGGCCGTTTCGCCCCAGCCAACCATCGCTTCAAACTCCCAGTGGGTAGCGGCATTGAGCGCACCGAGCTGCTCATAGATGAACCCGCCGAACTCAGCGCGGTTTCGTTCGGCTTTCCAGGGGAAAAAGAGCGACCGCGGCCCGTGGCCCGGCGGAACGTCAAAAAGATGGTCGAGCAATTCGCCGCGATGATATAAGGCCATGCCCCGGAAATAGCTCATCAAATGGTTTTTGATTCCGGTTCCGGCCTGCTCGTTAGAGAGTTTGATTACTTCATCCCAATCGGCGGCACGAACGGCCTGAGCGGCCTTAATCATCAGCTTCTCGTTTATTTTCTGAATCTTAACCTCATCGCGCGTGTAGGTTCTCTCCTGGCCGTTCGGTAGAGTCATTGTTATCGGGCGAAACGACCGGTAGTAGAATCCGCCGAAAATAGCTCCGAAAATCAGAGGAGACACCCAGGGGAGCCACTTCCATGGGAGCTCCCTGACGGCTTTGCGCGCCGGCAGCAACCGCGACACTATATAAACGGCCACTGCAGAGCAAAACACAATAACCAGCGTCTTCAGCGAACCGTCAATATCGACCGTAGTAAAGAAAGTCCACATAGGCAGCAGGGCCGAAAGCTGCAAAGTGTCGGCCCACCCCGCCTGGCGGCGCAGAACCGAGCGGGTCATGCAGTAAACTCCGGTGAGCAGGGCCGAATATATCAGCGAGCCAAGCCATGGATAATAGCCGAATTGCGCAACGAAAGCCATGGCGGGAGCCGTCCAGCCCTTCTGGTGGGCGAGCTCGCGGATATAGTCGATGGAAAAGCGGAAAAGATGATGCTGCTCATGATAAATTATAACGTGGCGATACAGAGTCATGTATGCCACGAAGAGCATGACAAACAGAATGGCCGGAGCGAAATGTTTTTTCATCAGATATCGAGTTGGCCGTCGCGCAGCCGGATCTGGCGGTCGGCGGCAGCGGCAAGTTCAAGGTCGTGGGTAACAATAACGAAGCTCTGGCCGCGGTCGCGACGCAGATTAAAAAAGAGCTGATGCAGCTCGTTGCGGTTGGCGGAGTCGAGCGACCCCGAAGGCTCGTCGGCCAAAACGACCGAAGGCCGGTTAATCAGCGCGCGCGCAACAGCACCGCGCTGGCGCTCGCCCCCCGAAAGTTGTGCCGGCCGGTGGCTGAGCCGGTTGCCCAGGCCCATGTAGTCGAGCAGCTCGCGTGCGCGGGCCATGGCCTGGCTGCGGCGCTCGCCGCCAATCAGGGCGGGCAGCGCAACGTTTTCTTCGAGCGAGAATTCAGGCAGCAGGTTATGGAGCTGAAAAACGAAGCCGATTTTCCGGTTGCGGAACTCTGACAGTTTTTTGGCTGAAAATCCGAAAATATCAACTCCGTCATAGAGCATCTCGCCGCTGTCGGGCCGTTCAAGCGAGCCCATAATCTGCAGCAGTGTTGTTTTGCCGGCCCCCGAAGGGCCGACTATGGCAACCACCTCAGAGTCCTCGACCCTGAGCGAAACTCCGCGCAGAACCTCAAGGCGGTCAAAGGTCTTCCGTATGTTGCGGGCCTCGATCATAAATGAAGGTTATGGCCCATGCGCGTGCGCTTGGTGCGCAGATAGCGCTCGTTATATTCGTTGGGAGCCACTTCTATGGGCACTGTCTCTACAATTTCCAGGCCGTAACCCTGAAGCCCCACGCGCTTTGTGGGATTATTGCTCATAAGCCTCATGCGGCTAACGCCTATGGCGCGGAGAATTTGAGCACCGACGCCATAGTCGCGCTCATCGGCCTTATGGCCCAGGCAGATGTTGGCATCGACCGTGTCCATGCCCTCCTCCTGGAGCTTATAGGCTTTCATCTTCTCCATCAGACCGATTCCGCGGCCCTCCTGCATCAGATAAACAATTGCGCCGCGCCCCTCTTTTTCAACGGCCTGCATTGCCCGATGGAGTTGCTCGCCGCAGTCGCAGCGGCAGCTCGAAAAAATGTCGCCGGTGGCACACGATGAGTGAACCCTTACCAGCGCCGGCTCGTCGCTTCCTTTCAAGTCGCCCTTAACCAGGGCAATATGCTCCAGCCCGTTGCTCTTCTGGCGGAAGGGAATTGCGCGGAAGTGGCCCCACGCGGTGGGCAGGTCCACTTCAACGCCCTGCTCTATGAGCGATTCGGTGCGGTTGCGATAGGCAACCAGGTCGGCGATCGAAATCAGCTTCATGCCCCACTCGTCGGCCTTTTTGCGCAGCTCGGGCAGGCGCATCATCGAGCCGTCGTCGCTCATGATCTCCATCAGCGCCGCGGCCGGCTGAAGACCCGCAAGGCGCGCAAGGTCAACGCCCGCCTCAGTGTGGCCGGTACGTTGCAAAACGCCGTAATCCTGGGCATACAGCGGATTTATGTGGCCCGGGCGCCCGAAGGTTTCGGGCGTTGACGCCGGGTCGGCAAGGGCGCGGATGGTAGCGCAGCGGTCGTGAATGGAAACTCCGGTGGAGCAGCCCTCGAGCTTGTCGACGGTAACGGTAAAGGGCGTGCCGAGCACCGACGTATTATCGTCGACCTGACGCTCAAGGCCCAGCTCCGCGGCGCGCGACTTGGTGATTGGCACACACAGCACTCCGCGGGCATTTTTCAACATAAAGTTCACCTGGTCGGGCGTGATTTTCTCAGCCGCGACTATCAGGTCGCCCTCATTCTCTCGATCCTCGTCGTCGACTACGATAACGAACTTTCCCTGGCGGAAATCCTCGATTGCATCCTCAATCGAGTCCAGACGTATATTTTCGGCGTTATTGCTCATATTCAATATAATTTTCCGCAAAGTTACAAAAAAAAATTGAGAATTAAGAATTGCGGCCGCCGTCGCCCCCGCAAGCTCACACCTCACTTCCCAATTCCCACAAAATTACTAATTACTATTTGCTAATTACTAATTATTTCCGTATCTTTGCCGCGTCAGACCGCCTGCAGATGCCCGGTCGCGGGCTTTGAGGGAGGGACTGACAACGACATATTTTTGAAAGCGTTTATCCAACGCTCGTTCTTGATGCATTGAAACCTGGAAAATTTCAAATCACAATCAAGAATGAGACAGAGATAGACGCCTTATGTGGTTACACATATGTAATCTCGCGTGAGGCATCTGCTCTGTTCGTTCTATTGTGATGGGCAATTCCAGGGCCTCAATGCGCAGAGCGGACAGAAAGATAAGGTCCTCGCGCTTTTTCTTTAGCTATATATCTATCAGCCAACGAAGTGGACCCCGCGGCACTGTTGAAGCCAATGAATCTGCTCTTCAAGCGCACCTTCTACCCGGTCGGACAGGGAGCTTTTTATGCCGCGGAGGTTTACCAACAAACCCCCGACAGCTACCAGCGGCTTTTCCGAGCCGTGTATGACTGCGGCTCTATTACTTTGGGTAGTCAATATGAAATCCGCCATCTCATTTATTCTGAACTGAATAAAGGACAGGTTGATTTGCTTTTTATTTCGCACTTCGACCGCGATCATATCAACTGCATTCGTTTTTTAGAGCCTAAGACTGTCGTTATTCCGTTCATTTCCGAAGAGGAGGCTAACATACTTAATGTCTGTGAAGATCATTTTGATTACAAAACGTATCAAAATATTCAGGACTTATTTCCTAACAAACCTCGCATAATTCTGATTCATCCGGATTCGGAAGAACCAAACCAAGAATTGCCCCAACATCTTAATTTGGACATCCGGGAATCGGGCTCGCAGACTATAGAATTGCAAAGCGGATCAATAATTTATTTTCCCCTTCATAAAAGTCACAAAAGACCTTTAATGGAATACATCGTGTTCTTCCCGAATCTTAAAAGGTTTTTTTATAAGTTCAAGAATGAACTAAACGAAAAGGGATTGGACTTAAACGAACTTCAGCCTGAGAACATTAAGCGCTATATACGCGATCACTTCGACGATATAACAGAAGTCTATAATAACCTGAAACCGAAAAATGAGCATTCGCTTATTGTCTATTCCAATATTTTGGGCCGAATCCATGATTTCAGTTATTATAGAAAAGTAGAGGATAGTTTATGGAATCCTCAAAGACCCACATCGATTTATGCCGGTTATGAATATTACCCTACCGGATGTGCATATTTCGGCGACATTACGGTTGATGACAAATGGCTCGATAAGTTCTATAATATACTTGGTGCCGACCGCATAGCTCAGATTGGAGTGATGCAAGTTCCCCACCATGGAGCGGAATCGAGCCATGGCGACCTAATCTTATCAACAAAAGTCGGTGAGTTCAAAAACCCTATATGTGTTATTAGCGCCGGCAGATATAATCAATTCCACCACCCAAGCAAAAAAATTGTAAGTAATTTGACAAAATCGGATGCCGAGGTTATCGTGGTTAACGAACACCCCGAAACCAAACTCGTAGGAATAGGAACAATCAACAAATAAATCAATAACTATTAAATAATCACATCTACACAATGAAAAAGCGATTACTTTTTTTGCTTTTGGCAGCGCTCGCCACGCTGCCCATATATGCCTATGGCTTCGAAGTCGGCGGCATATGCTACGAAACACTAACCAACAGCACATGCGCGGTTACCTCTGGCTCCTATTCAGGAGACATCGTCATTCCCGAATCTGTCACATATAATGGCACAACTTATCGCGTGTCTGCTATCGGCGACATGGCTTTCGATAAGTGCAGCAGCTTGACATCGGTAGCCATTCCCAACTCAGTGACCTCTATCGGCTACGGTGCTTTCTACGACTGCAGCAGCCTAACTTCGCTCACAATCGGCAGGTCTGTGACCTCGATAGGCGAATTTGCTTTCGCCAGCTGTTCCTCATTGACGTCGCTCACAATCCCCAGCTCCGTGACCTCTATCGGCAACTATGCTTTCAATTACTGCCGCAGCCTCAATGACCTCGTTATCGAAGATGGCTACAATACACTCAGCCTTGGTTACCGCTGTTATGGCTCAGATATAGGTAAAGGTTTGTTTTATGAATGTGGGCTGGAAACAATCTATCTGGGCCGAAATTTAAGCTACGATACATCCAGACATTATGGTTATTCTCCTTTTTATGGTAACAAAACACTTAAAGCTGTTATCATCGGAAAATCTGTTACCTCTATCGACTATAGCACTTTCTCTAACTGCCCTAACTTGATAAAAGCTGCGTACCCTAATACTCTAAATAAATCTCCGAGCGATGTAGTCATATCCTATAACCCTTATGACGCAATATTTGAAGACGGCTGGATTTATAGCCAAGGAAAGACAGCTATCTACTTTGCCCCTGTGAGTATTGAAGGAGATTACGTTATCCCGGAATCAGTTACCACAATCGGCAACACGGCTTTCTCCGGTTGCAGCGGTTTGACTTCGGTCGACATTCCAACCTCCGTGATCGAAATCGGAGAATTTGCTTTCTACGGTTGCAGCGGCCTGAAGTCGCTCACAATCCCCAATTCCGTAAACAGAATTGGCAGCTATGCTTTCTCCGGCTGTAGCCGCCTGAATTCGCTCACTATCGGCAATTCGGTTGCATCTATCGGCAACTATACTTTCTACAATTGCACCGGCCTGACCTCGGTCACCATCGGCAACTCCGTTACATTTATCGGCGAATCTGCTTTCTACAATTGCAGCGGCATAACATCGATCACAATCCCCAACTCCGTAACCGAAATCGGAGAATCTGCTTTCAAAGGATGCAGCGGCCTGAAATCGCTCACTATCGGCAGATCTGTGACCTCTATCGGAGGCTTTGCTTTCTCCAACTGCAGCGGCCTGACTGAGGTGATATTCAACGCTGAAAACTGCACCTCATGCGGATCATACAATTATCCGGCATTTCCATATAACATTAAATCGCTTACAATTGGTGAGAGTGTAACTACTATGCCGAGTTATGCCTTCGAAGACTGCACCAGCTTGACGGATATAATATTTAATGCTGAAAACTGCACCTCTTGCGGATCATACAATTCTCCTGGATTCACATCTAACATTAAGTCGCTCACAATTGGTGAGAACGTAAAAACTATCCCCAGTTATGCATTCAAAGGGTGTAAAAACCTAACCTCGCTTACCTTTCCCAACTCCGTAAACACAATCGGCAGTTCGGCATTCGAAGGCTGCAGCGGACTGACTACGCTCGTAATCGGTAACTCCGTCTCCTCTATCGGCAGCTACGCTTTCAGAGGCTGCACCGGCCCGACATCGATCACAATTCCCAACTCTGTAACTTCTATTGGCGTTTCTGCTTTCAAAGACTGCACCGGCCTTACTGAGGTGATTTTCAACGCCGAAAACTGCAGCTCATGCGGCTCATCCAATTCTTCTGCGTTCCCGCCTAACATTAAGTTACTTAAAATTGGAGAGTGTGTAAAAACCATCCCCAGTTATGCTTTCTACGGCTGCAGAGGCCTTAGCTCACTCACAATCCCCGACGGCGTGACCTCGATAGGCGAAGCGGCTTTCTCCAGCTGCAGCGGCCTGACTTCGCTCTCAATCCCCAACTCCGTGACCTCTATTAGCAACTCGGCTTTCTCCGGCTGCAGCGGCCTGACTTCGCTCTCAATCCCCAACTCCTTGGCCGAAATCGGCGAATCTACTTTCAACGGCTGCAGCCGACTGACCTCACTCACTATCCCCAACTCAGTCACCACCATCGGCAGCTCGGCTTTCAACGGTTGTAGCGGCCTGACTTCTCTCACTATCCCCAACTCCGTGACCGAAATCGGAGAATCTGCTTTCAAAGGCTGCAGCAGCCTAACTTCAATCAGCATCCCCAACTCAGTTACATCCATCGGCGGCTATTCTTTCGGCGGCTGCAGTGGCCTGACTTCTCTCACAATCCCCAGTTCCGTAACCTCAATCGGCGACTGTGCTTTCCGCAATTGCAGCGGCCTGACTTCACTCACCATCCCCAGTTCCGTAACCTCGGTAGGCGGGTCTGCTTTCGGCGATTGCATATCACTTGCAGGCATAACCATCGAGGATGGAACAACAATCTTAGAATGTGGTGCACCCGGGGAAGTATCCATACGCCATTCCACAACACTCCCCGACTGGACTTCAACCAACCATTCGAATAGTTCGACCTCACAAAAAGAATATAACTTCTCGGTCGTTGCCGGTGATGAGTTGACTTTTAACTACGCTGTTGATAGCGAATCCGGTTACGACAAACTCATTGTTAAAATTAATGGCGAGACTGTTCTAACCGAAAGTGGGAAAAAGTCGGGTAGCTATAGTAAGGTATTCTCTGCCGCAGAAGATGTGACTCTTAACCTTTCATACACTAAAGATGGCTCTACCAGTAGTGGGGCTGATTGTGCCTCTGTAACTGATATTCGGGTTAGTGCAGCTTCGCCTTTTGATAATTGTCCGGTCGAAACGTTGTATCTCGGACGAAATCTGAGCTATTCAATACCTCCGTTCCACAGCAATACCTACCTCAAATATATAACAATCAGCGACTATGTAACTTCTATAGGCGGCTATGCTTTCTACGGCTGCAGCGGATTGAATAGGATAACCATTCCTAACTCCGTGACGTCGATCGGCGAATCTGCTTTCGCTAACTGCAGCGGCCTGACTATGGTTACAATGGGCGATTATGTGGAAGCAGTGGGCTCGAATGCCTTCAGCGGCTGCTCGAGTCTGGCTAAGGTTAAGACCGGCAACGCCAACGCCTGGGCCCGCATAAACTTTGAAACCGCCGAGGCCAACCCGCTCTGCAACACATCGGCCAAACTCTACATAGGCGACGACTCGGAACTCGCTTCAAGCGTGGTTATTGAAGGCGCCAAGCCGGTGGGCACATACGCATTCGCCGGGGCCTCGTTCCTGGAGCAGGTGCGCGTTAAAGACGGTGCTCCGGTCGGCGCGGGAGCTTTTGCCAACTGCTCGAACCTCCAGCGCATCGCGCTGAACACCCCCTCGCTCGGCAGCGCTGCCTTCAGCGGCTGCGAAGCCCTGGAAACCATCTATTCCGAAACCACCGCCGCGCCGGAGGCCGACGACGATGCGTTTACGAAATATGACGGCGTTAACCTCTACGTTCCGCGCAAATGCATTGCGGCCTATGAAGACGCTCCGGGCTGCTGGTGGCGTTTCGTCAACCTTTCGGCCAAAGATATGAACGACCTCGACGAAATATTCACCCCGAGCTATATCAACAATGAAATCGCGGAAATAATTCCGGTTGCGGAAATCAATTTGAGCAAAACAAAATTGACTCTCGAAACCGGCGCAACATTCCAACTTGAGGCCGAAGTGCTCCCCGCCGATGCCACCGACAAGCGCATCCATTGGAGCAGCGCCAACCCGCAGATTGTCAGCATCAGCAACTCGGGCCTGCTGACGGCCATTGCCGAGGGCTCCGCCACCGTTACCGCCACAAGCGCCGACGGCAAAGTAACTGCCTCATGCACCGTAGCGGTTATTGCTGAAGCGCCCGAACCCATAGAGCCCGGCACTCCGCTCACCCTTTACCGCATCCACAACAAGCACCACGCCGGCAAGTATCTGACCATAGACGACGACAAGATGCTCATTGCCGCCGACCTCGACGAAAGCAACCCCCAGCAGCTGTTTAGAATCGAAACCGTAGGCGACAAAGTTACCCTGGCAGCCCAGGGCACGTACATAGCCGAGGCTCACCACACGCAAGAGATTCAAAACGGCACGTCGGACACCGAACCCGGCCTCTTTTATATAGTTCGCAACGGCAATGAAATAGCATTCGACCAGGAAATGCCCAACGGAGGCACATTTGTTGGCGGCTCGCGCGCGCTGAGCGTTCCCAACATCGACAACGCCCACGTAACCACCTGGGCTACCGGAACGGCCTACTCATGGTGGTATCTCGAAGAAGTCTCCTCGATTACGCTGAACGACCTTGCGTATAGCAACGGCAGCTACTTCGGCAACATAACCATGCCGTTTGCATTCGGCACCGACGCCGAGGTCTACACCGGTCAGATCAACGGCAATAAGCTCGACCTGAGCGAGGTTGACCATGACTACGTTGCCGCCGGCACACCGGTGATTATCAAATCGACTTCGCCGGAGGTTACCCTCAGCATTCTGAAAGACGCTACCGAGGAACTAACCACCCTAAGCAGCGACAACCACCTGCGCGGCAACCTGTTTGCCGCCGACGCGCCCGAAAGCGCCCACGCGTTCTGCGTGCTGCCCGACACCCGGCGCCCGGCATTCGCCGCCAACTGCCGCGCCATAGGCCGCAACGAGTCGTATATCCACTCGAGCATGACCGACCATAACGAAGTGTTGCTCAACATCAACGGCACGGTGAGCATCGACGAGCTGAGCGTTGACGGCAACATGCAGGTCTACGACCTGCGCGGCATCATGGTAGGCAACACCATCGAAGGGCTGCCCCACGGCATCTACATTATCAAGACCACTGACAAAACAGCTAAAATCGCAATCTAAAAAAAACACACACCCGAAAAAAAATCCCGCTCCGGCGGGATTTTTTAATTTTGAATGTTGAATTTTGAATTTGGCCGTCACGCGCGGGAGCGTGTGCGGGCAACCGGGGGTGTGGGCGGCTCGCCCACACAATACCGCTACAGCGCCGCGACGGCGAGCCGCCGTCGCCCCCGCAAGTTCACACCTCACTTCCCAATTCTCACTTCTCAATTCTCAATTCCCAATTCTCACTTCCTTACGGATTCAACATTCAAAATTATTTTCGTAACTTTGCGGACATGTTTGGACTCAAGAAGCTCGACTGGTTTATGCTGCGGCAATTCTTGCCGCTGTTTGCAATGACCTTTCTGATCTGCACGTTTATCGTGTTGATGCAGTTTCTATGGCTCCACCTTCAGGATCTGGTTGGCAAAGGCGTAGGCATCGGGGTGCTCTCCGAACTGTTTTTCTACGCGGCGCTGTCGATGGTGCCGATGGCACTGCCGCTGGCGGTGTTGCTGGCGTCGCTGATGACCTTCGGCAATATCGGCGAAAGCCTGGAGCTTACGGCCATGAAGGCCGGCGGAATTTCGCTGTTCCGGGTAATGCGGCCCTTGATTATATTGATGGTTTTCGTCAGCATCGGGGCTTTTTTCTTCCAGAACAATGTTTTGCCGCTGGCGCAGACCAAAATGTGGACCCTGCTGAAATCCGTGCGCCAGAAAACCCCGGAGCTCGACATTGTGGAGGGCGAGTTTAACTACCAGCTGCCGAACCTGAACATCTACGTTGCCGAAAAAGACCGCGAGAGCGGTATGCTCCGCTCGGTGATGATCTATGACTTCCGCCAGGGTTTCGAGCGTTCGAGGGTTATACGCGCCGACAGCGCCACGCTATCTACAGCGCCCGACAAGACCCACATGTATCTTGACCTGCACCACGGCGAACTGTTCGAGAACCTGCGCGAGGGCCAGGGCGGAGGCGCAAGCGAGCGCAACCGCCTTTATCGCCGCGAGGAGTTTGCCAACAAACACATTTCGGTTGCTTTCGACGTGAATCTGGAGATGATCGACGAAAACGAAATGAGCCAGACCTATGCCGGCAAAAACGTTGCACGCCTGCGCGCGAGCATCGACTCGATGGGGCGCCGGCTCGACTCAATCGGCACTTCCATAGGCAACCAGATGGTCAACGAACCGATTGTCGGCATAACGCCGGCGGCCATTCCGCACCGGGAGCGTACCGCCGGTGCCATAGCCCCCGAACCGGTCAATCCCGATGCCGAGCGCTCGCAGCTTACCCTCGACCTGCGCCGCCAGATTGCCCAGGACGCCCGCAACGCCATTGACCGCCGGCGCATGGAACGCCTGAGCCAGGCAATGTTTCTCGGCGACGAGCAGGAAACCTTGCGCCGCCACAAAATCGAGCTCTACCGGCGCTTCACCCTGTCGCTGGCCTGCCTGATATTCTTTTTTATCGGCGCCCCGCTCGGTGCGATTATCCGTAAGGGCGGAATAGGCACTCCGCTGGTAATTTCGGTTTTTCTGTTTATTTTCTACTACATTATCGACAATTCCGGCTATCGACTTGCACGCGACGGCCAGATTCCGGTCTGGCAAGGCATCTGGCTGAGTTCAGCCGTGCTGCTGCCGCTGGGCATCTTCGTTACCTACAAGGCGGTAAAGGATTCGGCGGTGTTCAACGCCGACAGTTATATGCGCCTGATCAGAATATTGCTCGGCAATAACCGCCGCGCACTGTCGGTCAAGGAAGTGGTTATTGAAGACTACGAGCCGGCCGAGGCTGCGGCGATGTTCAACACCGTAGCCGCCGACGCCCGCGCTTTTCTCGGCGACTATCCGCGTCCGCTCGGCTACCGGCGCTACTGGCGCGGCGGAATCGCACCCGAGGCGATTTCAGCGCTCAACGCCGAAGTGGAAGCGGCAGTGGCCTATGCGTCGAACTCGCGCTCGCAAAGCGAAATCTCGGCCCTCAACGGACTGCCGATTTTAGAGAACCTGGCCATATTCCACCCGTTTGCCACATCGCCGCGCATAAGAAAGCTTTTCGCATGGTTTGCCCCGGCCGGTGCGTTGCTCTGGCTGCTGTCGCTGCCGTTCCAGCAACGCCTGCTCAGCAAGGTTTCTCGGCTCAGCACTTTCGCATTCGGCTCTGCGGCCTCAAACCTACCAGCCGACTCCCGGCAGCCAGCCGCCCATTGATTTCCAGCGTTTTATAGGCCCGGTGCGGAGCTCTGTAATTGAGCTTCAGCGGCGCGTTGACCTCGCCGTTGATTTTAAGTTCCACAAACCGGCGCCGCCCTCCGCCGCCATCGCCCGAAACGATAATCCTTAAATCGGTGGCCTGCGCCGAGTCGATCAGCAGCTCGTCGCGACGATTAACGGATGTTGCCGCTTCCGGGCAGCGACGAAGCCAGCACACGCTCATGGTCTCGGGCTCCTCATCATTAAGGGTCAGCAACTCGCCCGACGACGATATGGCAAATCCGGGCTCCACAAATCCGCCGACGGTCACCCCCTTGCGGGCATAGGCTCCGCCACCGGTTGTGAGGGTCAACACAGAGCCTGCGCTGTCGGCAACCCAAAGTTCAGAATATTGAGCCGACCAACCGACGGCAACCGCATTGTGAGGCAAATCAATCCGACTCACACGCGAACCGGTTAGCTTCAGCAACTTTCCGCCGGCAGTTACACAAAAAACCGCATTCACCCCGCCGGCCACCGCATCGGCCCGGACTACGCTCTCGGCCGAAATCTGAATGGCCGAAAGCGATTTAAGCGCAGTGTCAACGCTAACGGCATAGATACCCGCAGTTGTGAACGCCAGAAAATGATGGCGGCCGTAGTTCCAGCCTCCGCCACTACCGGCAGGCGCACATATCCGCAAAATGCTGCCTTCGCATATTCTACCCTTAATCCGCAAGGTCAGCGGATCAGATGCGCGGGCAACGCCAACGACGCCCGGCTCGCCGCTGAGCGCATAAAGCCGCAACGTGCCGCCATAGCAAACCTCGGTTGGAATAAACTCTGCGTCCTCCGTCGGCTCAGGTATATTGAGCGACCCGAGGTCGGTTAAAAACACCGTTGTGTCGAGTCCTTCGAGCGGCAGGTCGAACCGCGCGGCAACCACCCCATCGGCCGGCGTGGCATCAACAATAACCGGCGCTACCGAAAGAGTGGACTCCGAGCCTGATTTTTCGGCAAAATGCCCGGTAACGCCCGCAACCGCCGCGCCATTGCGATAGGCAATCACCTCAAGCACCCGCGCCCGCCGGCGCCAGAATTCCGAGGCCGAACGCCCAACCCGGAGCCTCACGCTCCACGCATCTGCCTTCATGGCTCCATAGCCCGTCAGCGTAAAAGTCGATCCATCTTTTGTGGCCGTAAAGGCAACAGTTTCGCACCCTTGAAGTGACCCGAACCGGCGCGGCTCCCCTTGGGCAACCACGCGCCCATCGACATCGAGCATACGCCAGCCAATCAGGGCCGGTTGCGTCAACATTCCCCGCAGCGCGGCCTGGGCCGACAGCGATTTCATAGCCTTAGCGAACGCTGCCGAAAACGTTTGACAATCAACATCCTGCAACGGCCCGCTCAGCCGCGCGTAACTCCCCTTTAGTTTCGATGGAAGGTCGAGAGCGGCCGACAGTTCCACAACTGCCGGCGCCACACTCAGCCCGACATCAATCGCCTCCGCCTCATCGGCCTGGAGCTGTCCCGCCGCCACCCATTGCACACCTGCATCGGTAAATATGGCAATTCGGTCGCCATCAGCCATCGCCGCACGAAAATCCGCGCCGAGCAGCCCGACGTCGGCGCCATTGACGCTCACTGTGCGGTGGTCGCGGCCAACGCTGACTATCCGCCCGTCGGGGAGCACACAAACATGGGCCCCCGCACTCATAACCGCCCGCGGACGCCCCACCGGCACCAGCCCCACTGAGCCGGCAACCGCCGCCGGGCGCAGATTCTCGCAATAATTATCTTCGCGGCTAAACTCCCCGCACTTCGGTAACACAAATCTCTCCATAACCATTTTTTACCGCAAAGTTACGCCCCCATTCCACCTCCCGACCGTAGATTCCCCCGAAAATTTGCTTGTTAGAACATTTTTATGTAATTTTGCAGTGCCACTGAAAATTTGCATAAAATCCTCCCGACAAAATAACGGCAGCACAGGAGGTCGCCACGCGATCGTTCATTCTATTTCCATGCCCGCCCGTTATACCCCAAAGGGTATATTTTCTGATTATTATGAATATTTTATACCCTTTATGGTGTAGATTAGAGTATTTTTATTATCTTTGCACCCAAAAGGGTATATTATGACTGAATTAAGCAAATATGTTAAGGAGAAGCGTAAGGAATTTGGACTTACGCAGGTGGATTTGTCTCATAAATCAGGAGTTGGATTGCGCTTTTTGCGTGAGCTGGAACAGGGCAAGGAAACTCTCAGGCTTGATAAGGTAAATCAGGTTTTAGCATTATTTGGTTCTGAAATGGTACCCGGCAAAAAGATTGAGTCATGAAACTGGCGAAGGTATTTATCAATTCCACGTTGGCTGGAATATTGACAGAAGACGATATGGGTTATGAATTCCGCTATGATTCTGACTTTCTCAAGTCAGATAAGGCTGAAGCCGTGAGTATTACCCTGCCACTCACCGATAGGCCTTATAGGGATAAGGTGTTGTTTCCATTCTTTGACGGATTGATACCGGAAGGGTGGCTGCTTGACATCGCTGAACAAAGCTGGAAAATCTCTGCTCGCGATCGCTTCTCATTGCTTTTGGTATGTTGCAAAGATTGTATAGGCAATGTAAGCATAATTCCTATGGAAGAAAAGGAGGTGGAGATATTATGAGTAAGTGTTTATACTGTTACAAGCCACTTAAACAAGGAGAGGTGGATTATCACAAAGGGTGTGCACGGAAAATATTTGAATCAACAACTGTTCCCGAACTTCCTTATACACGTGACAATATAAAGGAACTGGCACGGGAGATAGTGAGGGCAAGTACAACCGTGACGGGTGTGCAGGCAAAACTGTCGCTTGATATATCACATGATAGTAAGGGTGAGCCTCAGAGATTCACAATCGTAGGCCTATGGGGAAGATTTATCCTTAAACCTCAGACCGACCGCTTCGAGAATCTTCCCGAAAATGAGGATCTTGTCATGCACTTGGCAGAGTCAGCCGGAATAAAGACCGTGCCTCATTCTCTAATTCGGTTTGCGGATGGAGAACTGTGCTACATCACCCGACGGATTGACCGCACCAAGAAAGGCGAAAAGATAGCAATGGAGGATATGTGTCAGTTGTCGGAACGATTGACAGAAGATAAATACAAAGGGTCATACGAACGTATAGCCAAACTTATACGCCAACATTCATCAGCACCGCTATTGGATATTGTCAACTTTTGGGAAGTGGTATTATTTTCATGGCTTATCGGTAATGCAGACATGCATCTGAAGAATTTCTCTTTATTCAAGCCAACGTCTAATTATATGCTTACACCGGCGTATGACCTTTTGTCTACTTCCATAGTTATGCCGGAGGATGATGAGGAACTTGCCTTGACACTAAACGGGAAGAAGAAAAAAATCAAAAGGGAGGACTTTGAAACGGCTATGCGCGACAGCGGTATGGATGAAAAAGCTATTGCCAATGTCTTCACGAAGTTTTCAAATGCACTTCCAAAATGGACGGAGGTTATAACCGAATCATTCCTGCCTGATGAAAAGCGCAAAGACCTTCAAGCGTTGATAAACAGGATGGCAACCCGCGCAAGGCTTATTAACTCCTGAATTATAGTTATCAAAAACTCCACGCGGGGCAGTGCAAGCAAAGAATGGCGCTCAGTTCTCTCCGGCAAGGGGGAGGCTTCGCGACCATCTGGGGGGATGGAGGGCGTTATGTCATGGGGTCGCGACCACACGCTATTGTGCTGCCGACCCGCGGCTGCGGGTCTTTGTTTCCACAGCGACGGCGAGCCGCCGTCACTCCCACCGACTGGAAAGATACTGAAAATAGAAACGGAGTTGGCCGAAAATTTGGGGGGAACGGGGAATTTTTCGTAACTTTGCGCAACTATGAGATATTGTGTGATTATGTGTGGGGGCGTGGGGTCACGATTCTGGCCGGCGTCCCGCCAAAATAAGCCCAAACAGTTCCTTGACTTCATGGGCACGGGGCGCACCCTGCTCCAAATGACTTTCGACCGCATTTTGCCGCTGGTCGACGCCGAACGCATTTTGGTTGTTACCAACGCCGGCTATGAGCAACTAATTCGCGAGCAGCTCCCCGACGTTAAGCCCGAAAACATTCTGCTGGAACCCGCCCGGCGCAACACCGCGCCCTGCATTGCCTGGGCCGCCAGCCATATCGCGGCCATGGATCCGGAGGCATCGATGGTTGTAATGCCGAGCGATCACCTGATAACCCGCGAGCGGGTGTTTATCGACGCTCTCCGCTCGGCCTTTGAGTTTGCCGAGGCCAACGATGCGCTGCTCACCCTCGGCATAAAGCCCTCGCGCCCCGAAACCGGCTACGGCTACATTCAGTGCGGCCCCGAAGTCGCGCCTGGCATCAACCGCGTTAAAACCTTTACTGAAAAGCCGAACCACGAACTCGCAAAGATATTCCTCGCCTCGGGCGAATTCCTATGGAATGCCGGAGTTTTCGTGTGGACCGCCAAGAACCTGCTCAGCGGCCTGCAGAAACACTGTCCGGACATTGCCCAGCGCTTCCTGGAATCGGCCGCAGTGTTTTCAACTGCCGGCGAACAAGAATGGATTGCCCGGGAATTTCCGGCCTGCCAGGCAGTGTCGATCGACTATGCGCTGATGGAGAAGGCCACAAACGTTTTCGTCAAGCAAGTCGATCCCGGATGGAGCGACCTGGGCACCTGGAGCGCGCTACACGAACTCGCGCCCAAAAACCGTAGCGGCAACGTTACCCACGGGTGCTCGGTCGTTAGCTACAACACTTCCGGCACTATCTTCACCGAAACCACCGCCGGGAAAATTATTGTTGTTGACGGCCTGAAGGACTATGTGGTTGCCGACACCGACAACGTTTTGCTTATCTGTCCGCTGAGCCATGAGCAGCAAATAAAGCAATATGTCAACGACGTTAACATGACTCTGGGCGACAAATACCTATGAACAAGAAGAAAATACTCACCATAATCGGTGCTTTGGCCGCCATCGCCATCATTAGCATTGCCTATTTCTATCCCGACGCTTTCGAGGGGAACGTTCTGGGGCAGCACGACATGGTTCAAGGCGTAGCCATGGGCCATGAAATCGCGCAAGTTAAAGCCGAAACCGGCCATACGCCCCTATGGACCAACGCGGCATTCTCGGGAATGCCAACCTACCAGAATGCGCCTTATTATGCCTCCACCCGCATGTTTTCGTGGATTGGGAAGGCCTATGGGCTCTTCCTGCCTCAACCTGCGAATTTACTGGCAATGATGATGATCGGCATGTTCATTCTTCTGCTGGCCTTTAAGGTTAAGCCGTGGATGAGCCTTGTCGGCGCAGTGGCCTGGGGTTTGAGCTCATATTTCGTAATTATAATCGGAGCGGGGCACCTATGGAAATTTTATGCCCTGAGCTATATTCCGCCTACGATTGCCGGACTGGTTTTGATTTATAACGGCCGCCGGCTGCTCGGCGCAGCGCTTGCAGCGCTGTTTATGGCCTTGCAAATTGCGGCCAACCATTTCCAGATGACCTATTACTTCGCCTTTGTAATGGCGGCCATGGTAATAGCCTACGGAGTCAGCGCCATGCGCGAAAAAAAGCTGCGCCGCTGGGGCGTCAACACCGTTATTCTGGCCGGCGCGATGCTTTTAGGCGTAGCGGCAAACGCGCCCTCGCTCTACCATACCTATGAATACTCCAAACTCTCTACCCGCGGAGGTCACTCGGAGCTTACGCCCCTCAATCCGGATGATTCGCAGGCCACTTCTGGCCTTGACCGCGACTACATAACCGCCTATTCCTACGGTCGCGGCGAAACGCTCAGCCTGCTTATTCCCGACGTTGTCGGCGGAGCTTCGGCAATGCCTAAAAACGGGCAGGTAGTCGGCCTGACCCTGGCCGACACCCCCGAAGGGCGTGAACTTATGGCCCGCAATAACCAAATGACGCTTCTGCAGCTCTTTTCACCATATTTCGGAGGCGCCGAGGGCACGAACGGCCCGGTCTATGTCGGGGCAATAATCGTTATGCTCTTTATTTTCGGCGCCCTGGTCGTCAAAGGGCCGATGAAATGGGCTTTGGTAATCATGACCCTCTTCTCCATCCTGCTGGCTCTGGGCCGCAACCTGCAGTGGTTTACCGACCTGTTTATCGATTATATGCCGATGTATTCGCGCTTCCGCGCCGTTGAATCGATTCTGGTAATCGCTGAATTCACCATGCCGCTGCTCGCTATTCTGGGGCTTCGCGAATTTTTTAGCTCTGATAACCGCAAAGCCATGCTCCGCCCGCTGGCAATCAGCGCAGCAATCTCAGCCTCACTCTGCCTGATTGTCATGGCCGTGCCCTCCGTTGCCGGCGCAACGATTCTTGGCGAACGCGACCTCCAGACCATCGGGCAGTATATTGCCGCCGGAGCTCTTCCCCAAGACTTCAACATTACCCTCTACCCCGCAGTGCTTCAAGCCGTGGAATCCATGCGCGCATCAGCCGTGAGAACCGATGCGCTCCGCTCTCTGGCCTTTATTTTCGCAGCCCTGCTGCCTATGCTCTTCATGGCAAAAGGGTCGTTGAAACCCTCCGCAGCGCTTGCAATAATCGGAATAGCAATTGGCATCGACCTCTTTACCGCCGACAAACGCTATCTGAACTCCGCAAGTTTCACCACCCCGCCCCCCGGCGAAACAATCGCCATGACTCCGGCCGATAAAGCAATTCTTGCCGACACGGCGCTGAGCTACCGTGTGCTCGACGGGACCCGCTTCTACGTTAACGACCCGAGCTACTACCACAAGAGCATCGGCGGCTACCACGCAGCCAAACTTGCCCGCTATCAGGACCTGATTGAACGCCACCTCGGATTCCTGGCGCGTCCCGAAGCCGCCGCGCTGATTGAGCTGCGCACCGACTCCGCAGCCCGCGCGCAATATTCCGCCGATGATCTTGCATGGCTTGACTCTCACCTTAAAGTGCTCGACATGCTCAACACAAAGTATGTTATCGACGACCATTCTTCGGCTCCGGCGGTCAACACCTTTGCGCTGGGCAACGCCTGGTTTGTCGACACCATAGCCTACGTTAACGGCGCCGACGCCGAAATGGCCGCACTCGACAACCTTAACCCCGCTACCGAAGCCGTTGCCGACGAAAAATTCCGCACGATGCTGGGCGATGCAACGCCGGCCGACACCACCGACAGCATTGTTCTGACCTCGTACGCACCCGACCGCCTGACCTATGAGTCATCGTCGGCCAAAGGCGGACTGGCAGTTTTTTCCGAAGTGTACTACCCCCACGGCTGGACACTCCTCGTCGACGGTCAACCGGTTGAAATCGGTCGGGTAAACTACCTGCTCCGCGCCGCCCGCATCCCCGCCGGCACCCATAAGCTGGAAATGACCTTTGCCCCGGCCACAATTGCCGCTACTAACGGCATTGCATACGCCGCCATATCGCTGGTCTACCTCCTGTTGCTCGCCGGCATAGCCTGCTCCTTACGCCGCCGGAAATGACCTTGCGCCGCATATTGACCCTACCCTGGCGCCGCGCAATGATGTGGCGCACAAGTCTCGGCTTCGGCATTCACTCGCCCTTCGCTTTCGGGTTCGTGCGTAACGTTTTGCGCAATCCGCACCCGTTTTATGCCTTCAGGCGTGAAATAACGTCGGCCGACGAGCGGCGCCTGTTCCGCGTTGTTAACTATTTCAATCCGCAAACCGTTGCCCTGATCGGCAACGAAACCGAAGGCCCGCGGCGGGTAATTGCCCGTTGCTGCCCGCTCGCGCGTTTCGTGAGCGATGCAACCGGCTCCGACTTTGTCTACCTTGCTCCCGGCGCCGATGCGCCCGATGAGTTCAAGGTGGTCTATGCCGCCAACATGGTCCAGAGTCCACCCCGTGCCATGGTTTTTTCCAACGGTCGCGAGGGCATCGCCATCCGACGCCACTCCCTGCCCGCTCAAACTTTTTTACTGAATTTTTGAAAAAATTTGCTTGGCAAATTCTTTTTCCTTAACTTTGCAGCGCTCAATCCGAGCGCTGTTTTTACATATTTAACAATTTAGGGGTGCAGGTTTCAACCTGCTGAGATCACACCCTTCGAACCTGATCCGGGTAATTCCGGCGTAGAGAAAAATTAGTTATGACGAAGAAAATCTTCTTCGGTGCGTGCGCATTTTTGTGTGCAGGCACTATGTCGGCCAACGATGCCGACTCGGCTGCAGTAAAGCTCCAGCCCGTAGAGGTTACCGCAAACCGTGCGGACCGCAAAACCCCCGTAGCGTTCACCAACGTAAGCAAAAAGCAGTTGCTCAAGGCCAACGACGGCCGCGACATGACCTATCTGCTTTCGGCAACCCCGTCGGTTCTATCAACCTCCGATGCCGGAACCGGAATGGGCTACACGTCAATGCGCGTGCGCGGCACCGATGCCACCCGCATCAACGTTATGGCCAACGGTGTGCCGGTCAACGACAGTGAAAGCGGAGTTGTTTTCTGGGTTAATATGCCCGATCTGGCATCGTCGGTGCGCGACGTGCAGATTCAACGCGGAGTAGGAACCAGCGCCAACGGCGGCGCGGCGTTCGGTGCCTCCGTCAACATGATAACCGACGCCCCCTCCGACGAACCCTATGCCGAAGTCAGCGGCAGCTACGGTTCGTTCAACACCAACCGCGAAACCCTCCGCTTAGGCTCCGGGCTGCTCAACGGCCACTGGAGTTTCGACGCCCGCATATCTCACATGAGCTCCGACGGCTACATTGAGCGCGCATCTTCGAAACTATGGAGCTACTTCGGCCAGGCAGCCTATTCCAAACCGGGCACACTGCTCCGCTTTCTCGCCTTCGGCGGCAAGGAACGCACCTACATGGCCTGGGACTACGCCAGCCGCGAACAGATGGAAGAGTTCGGCCGACGCTATAACCCCTGCGGCGAATATACCGATTCCGAAGGCAAAACCGCCTACTACTCGAATCAGTATGACTATTTTGCCCAACACCATTTCCAGATTCATCTGTCGCAACGGCTCGCCGAAAAATGGCACCTCAACGCAGCTCTGCACTTCACCGACGATTTTGGCAACTACGAGCAGATGAAACCGGGTCAGAAACTCATTAAGTACGGCCTTGTACCTTTCGTTGACTCCGAAGGCAACACCATTAAGAAATCAGACCTAATTCGCCTTAAATATAACGACAACAGCTTTGGCGGAGGCCTGGCCAACGTTAACTTCCGCACCGGCAATCTCGACCTGACCTTCGGGGGCGCCATCAACTACTTCCACGGCCACCACTTCGGCCAGATTCAGTGGGTTAAGAACTATCTGGGAGCCCTTGACCCCCTGCAGGAATATTATTCCAACACCGGACGCAAACTCGACGGCAACATCTATGCGCGCGCCAACTACTCGTTCGGCCCCGGGTTCACAGCTTTCGGCGACCTGCAATATCGCGGCGTGCATTACACTATCGACGGTGCATCCGACAACTGGAACGACCTGCTGCAGGCGATGGACCCGCTCGACGTTGACAAACGCTGGAACTTTTTCAACCCCAAGGTCGGCATGAACTTCGACAACGGCCCGCACCGTGCTTTCGCCTCATGGTCTGTGGCCCACAAAGAACCGGTGCGCTCAAACTTCACCGACGGCTTCAACCCTCTGGCTCCGCCGCGTGCCGAACGCATGTTCGACTATGAACTCGGCTACGCCTTCAACCACCCCATCATCTCGGCCGGCCTGAACCTATATTATATGGACTATAAAGATCAGCTGGTGCTCAACGGCCAGCTATCTGACACCGGCAACCCGCTGAGCGTCAACGTGCCCCGTAGCTATCGCATGGGCATGGAAATCAGCGCCGACTTCCGCCCTTGCCGCTGGTTTGAATGGCAGGTTTCAGCAACCATCAGCCGCAACCGCATAAAAGATTTCACCCAATACGTTTATAACTGGGGCGAAGACGATGGCGAAAGCGACATACTCGCCTTCAACTACAAAGACACCCCGATTGCCTTCTCGCCGGGCGCGATTTTCAATAACTCGTTTATCTTCAAGGTTAAAGGCTTCGAGGCCACACTGCGTACCCAATATGTAGGCCGCCAGTTTATGGATAACACCGGCTCAGCAGAAGTTGAACTCAAAGCCTACTGCGTGACAAACCTGCTGATGAGCTATGAACTTCCGAAAGTAAAGGGCATAAAGCATTGGAGCGTCGGGCTCAACATCTATAATCTCTTCAACTCCAAATACGAAAACAACGGCTACGCATCGGCCTACTACGACGGCTACGACGACCCCGACCGACGCGTACAGTACTGGACCGGCTACTCTGCCCAGGCAACCATCAATGCAATGGGCACGCTGACACTTAAATTTTAATTAGTAATTAGCAATTAATAATTAGTAAAAGGGAGTGTTGGAGGTTTTCGGTTTCCTGGTCGGACTGCTCTATCTCTATTGGGAATATGAGGCAGACCCGAAAATGTGGATTGCCAGCATAGTAATGCCGCTGATTTCAATGTGGCTTTACTTTGAAAAAGGCATCTATGCCGACTTTGCCATCAACATCTACTACGTTGTTATTGCAATCTATGGCTACCTAAACTGGACCCGACGGCGTGGAATCGAAAAAAAGACCCTGCCGATAACCAGAATCCGTCCCGCCGTTCTTGCGGGATGCATACTCGCCGTAGGGTTCCTTTGGGTGGCTATAGCCCTGGTGCTCATCAACTTCACCGACTCAACCATTCCATGGATCGATGCCTTCACTACTGCCGTCAGCATAGTGGCCCTATGGATGGGGGCGCAAAAATATTGCGAGCAATGGCTATTCTGGCTCGTGGTTGATTTGGTAACCGTGCCGATGCAGATTTATAAAGGGTTGGTATTCTATCCGATTCTCTACGCCGGCTACTGCGTAATTGCCCTGCTCGGCTACCGGAAATGGCTGCGCATGGCCGAAAAACAATGAGCTGAAAAACCTGAAACTACGTTTTGCCATTTTGGATTTTTTTGCTAAATTTGCGGCGATTTAAACAAACAACCAAATATGGAAAATTCTGAAATCGACTGGTCATCGCTTCAATTCGGCTACTACCCCACCGACGTTAACGTGCGCTGCACGTTTAAAGACGGCAAATGGGGCCCGATTGAAGAATCGACCTCCGAATACATCAACCTTCACATGGCCGCCACCGCTCTCCACTACGGCCAGGAGATTTTCGAAGGGCTCAAGGCATTCCGTGGCAAAGACGGCAAAATCCGCATTTTCCGCCTTGAAGAAAATGCCCGCCGAATCGCCGACTCGGCCCGAGGGCTGCTTATGGAGCCGGTGCCCGAAGAACTGTTCGCCGAAATGGTTAAACGCGTAGTTCGCGCCAACGAACGCTTCGTGCCCCCCTATGGCTCCGGCGCATCGCTCTATATCCGCCCGCTCGAAATCGGCCTTACTGCCCGCGTTGGCGTTAAGGAAGCCACTGAATATATGATCGTTATCTTCGTTAGCCCGGTTGGTCCATACTTCAAAGGCGGCCTCACTCCCGCAAACTACTGCATAACCCGCGAGCACGACCGCGTGGCCCCCAAAGGCACCGGACGTTGGAAAGTCGGCGGTAACTACGCAGCCTCGATTCCGGTAATACACGAAGCCCACAAAAAAGGCTACGCATCGGTTCTGTTTCTCGACCCCAAAGAGAAAAAATATCTCGACGAATGCGGTCCGGCAAATTTCATTGCCATTAAAGACGGCGTTTACATTACCCCCGCCTCCGACTCCATACTCCCCTCGATTACAAATAAGAGCCTGATGCAGATTGCACGCGACATGGGCCTGAAAGTTGAGCAGCGCCACATTACCGTTGACGAGCTGAACGACGTCAGCGAAGCCGCCGCCGTAGGCACAGCCGCCGTAACATCGCCCGTTGCTGAAATCCACGACCTCGACACCGGCAGCAAATACATAATAAGCCCCGACGGAAAGGTAGGCCCGATTACCACCGAACTCTACCACCGCCTGCAGGCCATTCAATATGGCGACGCCCCCGACATTCACGGCTGGAACACCATTCTCGACTGATGAACTACCAACGCATCATAGATAAATACTATCCCGAAGGCACTACCCTTCGGGATATTTATATGCGCCACGCCGAATCAGTTGCCTCCCTGGCCGAAGAACTGCGCCAAAAGTCAGCCCCGGAACTCGATGCCGAGCAAGTAAAAGCCGCCGCTATGCTCCACGACATCGGAATCTTCATGACCTCAGCGCCGGGAATTCACTGTAATGGCACTGAACCGTACCTGGCCCACGGCCCGTTAGGCGCCGCCCTGCTTCGTCGCGAGGGAGCCCCCGAGTGGGCCGCACGGGTCGCCGAGCGCCATACCGGCCTGGGAATTCCGCCCTACCTGCCCGAGACCAAGCTTGAACGCCTGATTTGCTTTGCCGATAAATTCTACTCAAAATCCGGTTCGGGCCAACGCAAATCAATAGATAAAGTCCGCGCTGCCGCAGCCCGATTCGGCGACCTCGACAAGCTCAGCGCCCTCGAGGCCGAATTTCCCCTCTAATAGGCGAACCTGAGCACCCGCGCGCGGCGCGACAGCCATATCAGCGCCAGCCCCAGAAGGGTGCAAATCGCTAAAGTAAGCAGAAAAACATCAACGCCGGCCACTCCCGCTTTTGAAATCACCCGAATGATCGCGTAGTGCGAGCAATAGTTTATGGTGCTCAAGCGCCGCAGAACCGTTGTGTCGAATCCCAATGTCAATCGGGTCTTGACAACTGCTAAAAACACCCCCGGAGCAAGAGCCAGCAGACTGAAATAGCAATCATCGGCAACCCGCAGGCCGTTTGCCACCACAAAATGAGCCTCAAACGCCAGCCCCGCACCGCCCGCCAGTATAGCCGCAACAGCCGTTGCCCACCCCGGCTCCCGCACGGCAATAAACCGGCCGAGCACAACAAAAATCAAGCCGGCCGGGAAGCTGACATAAAGCATCTTGACATAACCGGCAAAATATGTGTCAGACGCAGGCAACAGGCCGGAAATCAGCGCACCATAGTTTGACTCCATGCAGCAAACCGCATAGAGTCCTAAGCCGATAGCGGTCAGCAACTTCATTCTTCGTCGCCCGAAGTAAACGATGCTGATGCAAATCATATACGCCGCCAGATACCACGACGCCGGAAAAACGCTCCGCAACACAAAATTCAGCGGAAACTCAATTAAATATTGTTCGAGCAAATGGGTCTGATACTTAACGGCTATCATGTAGGGCATCAATGCCACAATCCAGAAAGCATACAGCTTAAGCCCCCTGACAATAAATCTGCGGTAATAAGCTCTGGCATCGTCGGCCGGAAGCGCTTCAACCTTACGGAAGAAAAAATATGAAGAAATAATGAAAAACACCGGCACCGCAACCCTCAAAATCGGGTAGCGGAAGCTGTAGCCCGCATGGATGAGCATAATCATTACGCTCATACCGTATTTCAGTATGTCGACGCTCCTATTCACGTTTCGGCGGCAAAGTTACGCTAAAAAATCGGGAATTTGGTCATTTAAAAATTTTTTCGTAAGTTTGCCACGTTATTATTCACTTTATTCACACTTAATTGCGTATGAAAAAATTTACACTCCTGATGTCGGCTCTTATGCTGGCTGCCGGTGCTTTTGCCGACGTGCCCGAAGACGCCATCATTCTTGCTGTCGGTAATCCTATAGCCCGCGATCACGGCAAATATCTCGCCGTTACCGCCGAAGGACGCCTGATTACCACCAACACCATCGACAACAATTCACTTTGGGTTAAGGGCTACGATGAAATCAACTGGGACCTCACCCTTTCCAACGTTGGCGTTCAAGGTTACCTCTATCAGGGCAACCAGCAGCGCAACATTACCCTCTCGCCTACTCCCGTTCCCCTTGCTCAGGTCGATAGCGAAGTGCTCCCCGGCGCCTGTGGCTTCTCCACCAAACTTGATGCCAAACCCAATGAGCATGTATTCCTCAATGCCCTCAACACCGACGGCGATAACGAAACCGGCGGCGTTGGCATCTGGAACCTCGACGAAGGCTCTTCGTTCTATATGCTCGACTACGACCCCAATGAAACCGAAGAACAGGTTGCCGCAAAAGTAACCGACCTCTATAACCTCGACAAGGCAAAGGTTACCGCCATGCAGGCCGTCAACCCATATCTGAATGCTTCATATTACGGCCGCAAAGTAGGCGACGGCGCGCTGATCAACATAGACTGGGCTGAAACCGCAGAAGAGGTACAACAGGCACAGCATAGCGCCATGCAAAGCGCTGTTCAATACGCCGAACGCTCGCTCTCTGACGGCTCGACCCTCTTTAACGTGCGCATGCAGCAGACCGTCAGCTACACCGGCAATGAGAACACTCCTTTCGAGCGCGTTCAGAGCCCCGACCTCAACGGCCTCTGGGTAGCTGAATTTGTTAAAGCCGAAAACGAAGACGAAACCACCGACATTACCGTCGACGACTACACATTCAAATCCTTCTACCTGCGCAACACCGTATCCGGCAAATATATCGGCAAAACAAAAAATGCCGGCGGCGCAATCGTTGCAGCTGACTCCAAAGAGGAAGCCGGTACCCTGAACCTGGTTATCGGTTCCACCGGTTTTGAGCTGGTTATCAACAACAACGGCAACGATAACCAATATCTCAACGTTTCCGATAATGGCACCGACAGCAAGCTGACAATCTGGACCCAGGCCAACGATGCCGGCGCATTCTTCGAGTTCAACGAGCTTCCCGTTTACACTCAGGGCGTTCTGCCTACCTTTGTTGGCGTAGGCGAAACTGAAAACGACGAGCTCCGCACGCTCACTGCCATCGACGTATGCCTGCCCGTAGGCGCCACCCCCACCGGCGTTGGCACTATCGCCGTTGTTCTCAACGAATTTGCCGAAGACTACACCTACGTTAAAACCGAAATCGCTTCCTGGACCGGCGAAGACCTCCTCAAACTTACCTCCGAAGTAAAAACCATTGAAAGCATCGGCACTGAAGCTCAGGTCTACACCCTCACTTTCCCCGAAACCATTACCAAGGTCGGCGCATACGTTACTTCGGCCAGCCCCTACATGTTCTCGCTGACCGCCGATGAGTCAACAACCTTTATCAACTCATTTGCAAAAACCATCGAAGTCAGCGAACCTAAGTCAACCGCTCCCATCACTGTTACCCCCGCAGCCGGCAAGGTTGAAAGCATCTCTGTAATCGCCATTGACCCCGACAGTGACGGCTACTGGGGCGTTGGCGAAAGCACCGGTTATGTAACCGTTACATTCAACGGCGAACTGGCCACCGACACCGACGGCAACGAACTCCGCATCGACGCCGACACCATGATGTTCGACTACGATGCCTTCGACTACAATACATTCGAAGGCAGCGGCTGGGAAATTCCCGTTGACTTCACCGCTGAAGGCAAATATGTTCTTACCATTCCTGCCGGATTCTTCGAGAACATGGATGAAGGAATCAACGAAGAAACTATCGTTGAATGGACAATCGGCGAACAAAGCGGCATCAAGGAAATCACCTCGCTGAAAATCAACGGCCGCGCCTATGACCTCAACGGTCGTCAGGTTGCCAACCCCGCCCACGGCCTCTTCATTATCAACGGCAAAAAAGTTATTAAATAACTCCACCGACATACTCCCTCAAAGCCCGCCCCTCACGGCGGGCTTTTCTATTATTCCTCTGACTTTTTGCAGAAAACAACCAATTATTCCTCTGACTTTTTGCAGAAAATAGCCAATTATTCCCCTGACTTTTTGTTAATCCGCTAAATTTTAGTAACTTTGCAGCCTAATCATAAATATTATGGGATATATCAACCGAAATATTGATGCGAAACTGCTTGAATGGAAAGAAAACAAGCGCCATAAACCACTATTGCTACGGGGCGCCCGTCAGGTTGGCAAATCCAGCTCCATACGGAATCTGGGGCAAAAATTTCGCTACTTTATTGAAGTTAACTTCGAACATCGGCCGGAACTAAAAGAAATATTCAAAAACAATTATGACGTTAAGATGATTGCTGCCGACCTCGGCAAGATTTTTAATACCCCGGTCATCCCCGGCGAAACGTTGCTGTTTCTCGACGAGATTCAGTCGTGTGATTATGCGTTGAAGTCTTTATGGTTTTTCAAAGAAGACTATCCGGAACTCCACGTAATTGCCGCAGGCTCATTGCTCGAATTTGCATTAAAGAAAATGACCTCTTACGGAGTTGGACGCATCCGGTCATTATTCATGTACCCACTGTCGTTTCAGGAATTTCTGTCGGCATTAGGCAAAAATCAATGGATAGACGCCATCGGCGAGGCTAATCCAAGCCACCCGCTGACAGAAACCATCCACTCTGAGCTGGTGCGATTTTTTCGAATATTCATGATAATAGGAGGAATGCCCGCAAGCGTGAGTGCATGGGTTGAAACGTCTGATTATGAAGAAAGCGCCAATGAGCTGAGGGATATTCAACAGTCTTACTACGACGACTTCACAAAATATGACAGTAAGATAAACCCACAGTTGCTTCGAAATACCCTTGATGCCGTTGTAAGCCAAACCGGAAAGAAATTCGTGTTCAGCCGTGTAAACGGAGGTTATAGACCGGAAGAAATCAGACTTGCACTCACAATGCTAACTGATGCCGGACTAATTAAGCCGATACGCCATACAGCAGCCAACGGGCTACCTTTGGGGGCGGAAACCAACGAAAAATTCATAAAATACCAATTCATTGATTCGGGCTTGTTACTTCAGATTCTCGATTTGAATTTCGGAGGCGTAGCTGAGGTTACAGCAGAGATTCTGACCGCATCGGCCACTGACTTGGTCAATAAAGGTGGTTTAGCAGAAATGATTGTTGGATGGGAATTGGTTAAAGCCGCGAGTTCCGCCACTCAACAAGACCTGTATTACTGGGAAAATCTTGCTCGCGGCGCCAGCGCTGAAGTAGACTTCATTATTACACGGGCAATGACAATACTGCCTATTGAGGTTAAGTCGGGAATTGCCGGAAAAATGAAGTCACTCAGATTATTTATTGATAAAAAAGGTCTATCGGAAGGGGTCCGGACGTCTCTGGAAAACTTCGGTGAGTTGAATTATGAATCCGACCAAAACACTACTGTAAAAATATCTATTATACCCATTTACGCAATCGGAGGAATAAACCGAACGACTTTATAACACGTCATCCATTTTAAACAGATATAATTTTGCACCTATGGCAAACCGAAAAATACTTTGGGTCGACGATGAAATAGACCTGCTTAAACCTCATATTATCTTCCTTAAATCGAAGGGCTACGACGTTGTGACCGTCAACAACGGACGCGACTCGCTCGAACTGGCCCGCCGCGAACTGCCCGATATTATTTTCCTCGACGAAAACATGCCCGGACTATCCGGCCTCGAAACCCTTCAGCGGCTCAAACAGCTGCTGCCCGACACCCCGGTGATAATGATTACCAAAAATGAAGAGGAAAACATTATGGACCAGGCAGTAGGAGCAAACATTGCCGACTATCTCATCAAGCCGGTCAACCCGAACCAGATACTGCTCACCCTCAAAAAAAATCTCCACGCCGAGCGCCTGGTCAGCGAACAGACCGGTGCCGACTATCGCCAGGAATTCATGCAGCTATCGGACGAAATCGGCCGCTGCCGCAGCTTCGCCGACTTTCAGCAACTCTACGCCCGACTTACCTACTGGGAACTCGAACTGGCCGGACGCGGAACCAACATGGACGAGATGCTCGACATGCAGAAACGCGAGGCCAATGCCGCCTATGCCCGCTTTGTGCGCGAAAACTATCGCGACTGGCTCAACGGCACCGACCGCCCGCTGATGAGCCCCGACGTGTTCAAGTCGCGCGTGTTCCCGCTGCTCGACGGCGGCAAGAAAGTATTCTTCATACTCATCGATAATTTCCGCCTTGACCAGTGGCGCACGGTGCGCCCGCTTCTGGGCGAATTCTTCAACGTTGAGGAAGAAACCTACTGCTCGATTCTGCCTACGGCTACGCAATATGCGCGCAACGCCATTTTCTCGGGGCTTATGCCGCTCGAAATCGAACGCATGTTTCCCGACCTCTGGGTCGACGAGGAATCCGAAGAGGGCAAGAACCTCAACGAATCGCCCCTGATTGCAACCCAATTCGACCGCTTCCGCCGACGCAACGTTAAGTTCAGCTATAACAAAATCAACGATTCAGCCGCCGGCGACCGGCTCATACGCGAATTCGCCAACCTTGAGCATAACGACCTCAACGTTATAGTCTTCAACTTCATCGACATGATGAGCCACGCCCGCACCGAATCCAAAATGATGCGCGAACTCGCCTCGACCAATGCCGCCTATCGCTCGCTGACCGAATCGTGGTTCCGCCACTCGTCAATCATCGAACTGCTGCGAAAAATCGCCGACAAAGGCCACACCATTGTCCTCACCACCGACCATGGCACCATAAAGGTCGACAATCCCATAAAGGTTGTTGGCGACCGAAACGTCAACACCAACCTGCGCTATAAACTCGGAAAATCGCTCGGCTATAACCCCAAACAGGTCTTTGAGATAACGCGTCCTAAAGACTACGGGCTGCCGGCACCCAACGTCAGCACCGCCTATATCTTTGCCCACGGCCGCGACTTTTTTGCCTACCCTAACAACTATAACTACTACGTTCAGTATTATACCGACACGTTCCAGCATGGAGGCATATCGCTCGAAGAAATGATTATTCCGCTAATAACCCTCACTCCCCGATGATCAGCCCCGAAACCTCACTGCTGCTGGAGCGTGAAGCCGCCCGCATAAACTCAACCGACTTCATAGCCGCCGACCCCGTTCAGTTTCCGCGCCGCTACTCCGAGCCGGCCGACATTGAAATAGTCAGCCTGCTGGCCGCACACCTGGCCTGGGGCAACCGCAAAATGATTTGCCGCGACATTGAGCGCCTGCTGGAAATGATGACTCCCTCGCCATCGGCCTGGGTCAGAAACGGCGCCTTCGAATCGGTGCCCGACGATCTTAACATTCACCGCACCTTCTTCGGCCGGAACCTGAAGCACCTTCTGCGCGGCCTCGAAAGCATTCTCAACGAGTACCCCACTATCGACGCCTGGGCCGAAACCCTCAACCTCAAAGGCAAGGAAGATGCCCCCTGGCTCCTGGCCGCGGCGCTGAATGAACGCCTGGCCGCAGCCAACGGCGGCTTGGGCGACAGCCGCTGCTTTCCGCTAAACCTTAAAACCACCGCCCTGAAGCGCCTGAACATGGCCCTGCGCTGGCTCGTGCGCCGCGACGGGATTGTTGACCTCGGAATCTGGCGCTCGCTCTCTCCGGCCGACCTCTATATTCCGCTCGACGTTCACGCCGGCAACACCGCCCGCGCCCTGGGGCTCACTGCCCGCAAAGCCAACGACCGTCAGACCGCCCGCGAAATCACCGCCGCCCTGCTCACCCTCCGCCCCGACGACCCGGCGTTTTTCGACTACGCCCTCTTTGGCCTCGGCATCGAATCAAAATCCTGATTCCCCCACCCAATAAAAATCTAAAAGTCCCGAAGACCGGATAGTCTTCGGGACTTTTGATTTAGGAAGTTAAGTTTAGATTATTTTTCGTTCAGGATGCAGATAGCTACGCGGTTCCAGCTTTCTTCCTTGAACATTTCGCCGATACCGTTGCCCTTGGCGTTGATGCGGTCAGCCTTGATGCCATATTTGTTAACGAGCATGGTCTTAACGGCTTCAGCACGGTTCTTGGCCAGACGTTCGTTGAATTCGAGGTTGCCGTCCTTAGAAGCGTAACCGTTGATTTCTACGGTCGAGCTGGGGTTGTGCTTCATGTACTGGGCAATCATTTCTACGTTGGGGAGCTGGTCAGCGCTGATTTTCGAAGAACCGATCTTGTAGAAGACGTAGCGGATGCTTTCGAGGGTGTTGTTGGTTTCTTTAACAACGGTGGCCGGACGGTTCTGGCAATCTTCGAGAGCCTTGGTGAGCTGAGCGTTGGCAGCGGTCAGGCCGGCGTTGGTGGCGGTCAGGTCGGCGATGCCGGCTTCCTGAGCGGCAACCATTGCGCGAAGTGCGTTGATCTGGTCGTTGTAGGGGGTGTAGTCGCAGGGAGCGGCATAAGCGAAGCTGTGGGTGCCGTTGGAGTTACCGAAGTGGTAGGTAACGCCGGCCATCAGCGACAGGGTAGCGCTGCGACCGGAAACGGCGGTGAACTGTTCGGTGGTAACGTCCCAGAGAATAGAGGGGCTAACGTTGATAGTCCAAGCCTTGGCCTGGCCGAGGTTAATGTTGAAGTTCAGACCGGTGCGTACGCCCATATCGTTGATGTCTTCGCCAACAGATTTGGGGGTGTAGCCGTGGATCCAGCCGAGACCGCCAACGAGTTCAACTTCGAAGGGACGGGGCTGACCTGCGTAACCGGCAATCCAGTTGTTGAGGTTGATGGCACCGAATGCGCCAACATAGGTGTGGCCAACAATATTTTTGGCTTTGGGTTCAGCCTGATTCCAGGTTGCGGTGTTGAAAGCAGCGTCGCCTTCAATACCGATGCCTACGGTAGGAGAAACCTGCTTGCGGACTTCCAGACCGGCAACGCCGCGGATGTTGTCCTTAAAGGAACCGGCCATGGGGTTCAGGGGATTAGCAATACCGCCCTTGAGCGAAAGAGACCATTCGTCGCAAGCCTTGGTGGGTGCGAGGGCGCCGGTGTTAGCGGCAGTCTGAGCATTGGCTACGCCGGCAAAAGCAACGGCTGCAATAGCTGCGATGGCAATTTTCTTCATACTTTTTGTTGAAAATTTTGGTTTAGTTGAATTTGGTTAGTAAAAAATTTGATTTAATGTAATGACAATTTTAGGACTGCAAATGTTCATGCAGGGGTTAAATTTTTAAGTATTGCGTCGGCCACGCGGCGGTCGGGACACAGGCGCGGAACCTTGCGTTGCCCTCCAAGCTTGCCGGTCGATGCGAGCCAACGGTCGAAGGTTCCTGCGGGAACGGCAATGACCTCAACCGGGTCAAGAAATATCGAGTCGGAACGCTTGGCGGCATAATCGCTGTTTTGCCTGCAAAGGTTGCGGTCGAGCAGTTCCGCAAAAGCGCTCAGCGACTCCGGGGCCTTATTGAATTCTATCAGCCACTGATGGCGGCCGTGGGATGAACCGGTAGTGTAGACCGGTGCTGCCGTATAATCCTTAACCCGGCAATTGAGCTCGGCGCAGGTTGCCAACAGGGCAGCATCGGCATTATACACCATAAGCTCCTCGCCAAAGGCATTTATATATAGCTTTGTGCGCCCGGCAATAGAAATGCGCAGCGGCGAGGTGGTTTCTATGCGAACCGTGTCGCCGATGGGGTAGCGCCATAGGCCGTTGCTGGCGGTAATGATAAGGCCGTAGACCTTACCTTGCTCAACCTCCCATGCCTTAACGGGCTCGCGACCGTCGAGCGGGTCGAACTCATAATAAACGCCGCAATCGGGAATCAGCAACATTGCGCCGGGGGTCAAGCGGTCCTGAACCGCAAAAAATCCTTCCGAGGCATTGTATGTTTCCAGATAGTGCATCTTCGACTTGTCGGTAATCGCTTCATATTGCTCGCGGTAGGGTCCAAAGGCAATGCCGCCGTGGAAAAACACTTCCAGGTTGGGCCAGACATCGTGGATCGACTCGGCGCCGGTAGCCTTCAGGATTTCGCGAAGCACTGTCAGGAACCAGGAGGGCACTCCGGAGATTGACCGCACGTCGGCCCGGCGCGAAGCCTCGACCAGAGCGGGAATCTTTTCATGCCAGTTCTCCATCAGGGCAACCTTCTTTGAGGACGGAACTCTCAGCAAAGCCGAGCCGCCGGGCATTTTTTCAATAAGCTGGGCCGAAAGGTCGCCGACCTTAACTCCGCGGGCCAGTCCGTCGAGGTCGGTGGCAAACGAGCCGCCGAGAATAAACGAGCGGCCGCCAAGGAGCCGGCTTTCGGGGTGGAGCTTCAAATACTCGGCAACGCAGCATGCCGTGCCCCGGAAATGATTGCGGCTGAGCGACGCCTCGGTTACCGGAATGAACTTCGAGCGACCGTCGGAAGTGCCCGACGACTGCGCGAAGCGCCGGCAGCGGCCGGGCCACAGAACGTTTGCCTCCCCGCCAATCATCCTCATAACGTCGCCGCGGATATCCTCGTAGGGGCGCACCGGCACCCGACGCGCAAAATGCTCGGCGTCGGAAATGGTTGCAAAGCCGTAGCAGCGCCCGATATCAGTCGAGCGCGCATCGTGCGTCAGCTCGCGCAAAACCCGGCGCTGGGTTGCTTCGAGGTCGTCGGCGTTATGGGCCATGCGTTTTGCACGAGCCTCAAAAAACGGTCGGCATAGTGGAGTTAAGTTCAACACGGGCGCAAAGTTACGCAAAATTTACTTAACTACCAAATTTAGCATTTATCTCGCCGCCGATTTACTCCCTGCAATAGTCACGGCAAAAGCTTTTGACGTAGAATAATCAATAAAAATTACGCTTTTCTTGCTGATTACCGGATTATTTATTAACTTTGGTGGCAAATATTAGCCAATCATTTATGACTTACAGGAACCTTTGCGTAGCGCTTACGTTATGCGCGGCCACGACCGCACTTGCCGACGACGTTGTTCGTCAGATTTCGATGCAGACCGGAACCCTCGACCGCACTTCGGGGTGGGCCCAGGTCTGGACCAGTAACGAAACCGATCCTTCTCTGAAGATGACCGCCTCCCGACTCGACATGCAGGCAGCCGCCGACGGCATCAATCTTGACATGCGCGAGGGTTCAAACAAATCATCGACTTATATCTTCACCCCCGAAGCCGGCTGGCGCGTCAAGGAGATTTCGCTCAGCTTCGTGGGTAATTCCCAACAGGATCCAGTAACCGTAACCTCACTGGGCAAAACAATGGTTTCTACCTCTGAGGTGCAGACCCTCACCGTTAAACCGGCCGAGTTCGACATTCCCTCCGTTACCCTTACGGGCAACAACCAGGGGATAACAACGACCGACTTCCGCGTAACCCTTACGCCGGTTGAACCCGAAGCCTATACCGAACTGCCCGTTAACCTCACCACGGGCAAACTGACCACCCCTAAAGGCACCTTCTACTGCTATTGGGAGGCGCCCGAAGCAATCCTGGCCTCAACAACCTCAGCCGGCGCAAGCGTTGCCAACATGACGGCCGGCTCCGACGGCGTCAACCTTGACCTGCGTGAGGGAAGCGCCCACGAGTCGAACTACTATATCTCACCCCGCGGCAGCCACCGCATTGTCGGCTTTGAACTTACCTTCGTTGCCAACGATCCGTCAAAACCGGTTACCGTTACCTCCGGCTCGAAGGAACTCACGGCCTCGGCCACCCCGCAGACCCTCGTTGTTGACGGCCTTGCCTACGGCCAATTAGCAACCTTTACCCTCAAGGGCCCCAACGGCGGCATTCTGGCCACGGACTTCAAGATACATATTGCCGAAACGTCGCCTACGGGCCGCGGTGTCAGCGTATTCACCTACACCGGCTATCCGCCCTACTCCACCGTTTACCGCATTCCGGTAGTGGCCTACGTTCCCGCCGGCAGCAAGGCCGGACGCGTAGTTGCGGTTAACGACTTCCGCCCCTGCGGCGCCGACATAGGCTTCGGCGAGGTAGATCTCCACGTTGCCTACTCCGACGATGGCGGCCTGAACTGGACCGCTCCCTTCGACCCGGTGGATGCCAACGGCAATCATGTTGCCGACGGCGACGGCCAGGGCACTCCGGCAACCAGCAATGAAAACCGCGACTGCGGCTTCGGCGACCCGGTGCTCGTTGCCGACCGCGAAACCGGCGAGCTGCTCATGCTTGGCACATGCGGCCGAGTGCCCATCGGCCAGGCCACGCGGGCAATCCCCCAGGGAATCGCTATTTGGCACAGCTCCGATGGCGGCGAAACCTGGACCCCCTGGAAAGACATTACCGAAAGCATACTCACGCAGCTCGACAATAAGTGTGCGTTCGGCAAGGTCGACGGCTTCTTCTTCACGGCCGGCCGAATGGTTCAGAGCAAATACGTTAAAGTCGGCACCCACTATCGCGTTTACGTTATTGCCGGCGGAGCCTCGCGCACGGTCAACGACACCCAATGCTGGGTGTTCTATACCGATGACTTCGGCCAGACCTGGAATATCCTCGGCGACCCGATGAATCCGGCGCAGGCAACGGGCGGCATGGAGCCCAAATGCGAGGAACTGCCCGACGGCTCCGTAATGCTCAGCGGACGCGCAAACGGCGGCACCCGCGCCTTCAACATCTTCACCTTCACCGACGTTAAAAACGGCGAAGGCTTCTGGGACGACCAGGTGTTTGGCCGCATGGTAACCGGCGGCGCAAGCTGCAACGGCGACCCGCTGATTATTCCGGTAAAGAACACCAAAACCGGCGCCGGAGCCTACCTGCTGCTGCAGTCAACTCCCTGCCACCCCAGCTCGCGCATCAACGTCGGCATTAACTATAAGGTGCTCAGCCAAGGTTACGACGACTTTGGAACTCCCCAGAACATTGCCGACGGATGGGACGGCTACCTGCAGGTTTCGGCCCTCGGCTCAGCCTACTCCTCCATGACCATCATGCCCGACGGCACTATTGGCCTCATATATGAAGAAACCACCTACGGGCGCGACTATTGCGAAATCTACCGCAACCTGACGGCCGAGGACATTACCGGCGGCGACTACACTTATGCCCCCGACGCTGACTTTGCCACCGCCATTGAGCTCACCCGCCAGATGGTCGAAGGCCGACTGGCAGCAGCCCGCGCCGCCTATCCCGAACGCGACGAACTTCTATCCACCCTCGGCGCCGCTGCCGACGACTTCAATGCCGAGCCCTCGGCCGAAGCCTATGAACGTTTCAACCGTGCATATTACGGCGTTCTGACCAACACCCCGATGGATGGAATCCGCCAGATTCAGGCCGACGACTGCGCTGCCCCCATTCGCTACTTCGACCTGCAGGGCCGCCCGGTAGCCTCCCCGGCCAAAGGCATTTTCCTGCGTTCGTCGGGCAAATCAGTCTCAAAGGTTCTGCTCTAACCGAAAAATGAAGGGCAAAGAAATTATTCTCCACCACGCGGTCGAAGAACTGTCGCGAGGAGTAGGTTCGAGCCGGCGACGCCCGTCGCCGGCTCGCCTCACCGAGGGTATGGCCCTGATCAAGGCGCTGATATTCCCTGAATTTTTTGATGACCCGGTTTCCGATGATTCCATGCGCCACTTTTCAATCGGGGTGAACGTCGATAAGCTCTACGCGCTGCTGGTTGAGCAGATTTCGCGGGTGTCGGATGCCGAAAGCGCCGCAGCCAAGGCCCTTGGATTCATAGAAATACTTCCGGAACTGCGCCGCATTCTGCTAACCGACGTCGATGCCATCTATGCCCACGACCCCGCGGTTGACAACTGCGGTGAAGTGATTTTTTCATATCCTGTTGTGCACGCGATGGTCCACTACCGCGCGGCGCATGCGCTCCTGGAAATGGGCGTTCCCGTAATTCCGCGCATAATCACCGAACTGGCCCATAGCGCCACCGGCATCGACATTCATCCCGGAGCAACTATCGGCGAATACTTCGCTATTGACCACGGCACCGGTGTTGTTATCGGTCAGACCTGCATTATAGGCAACCATGTAACGCTATATCAGGGCGTTACCCTCGGCTCCAAGAACTTTGAGTTCGACGAAACCGGCCACCCGCTGGCGCTTCCGCGCCACCCCATAATCGAAGATGGCGTTACGATTTACTCCAATGCTTCGGTGCTTGGCCGGATAACGATTGGCCGCGACGCTATTATCGGCGGCAACGTCTGGGTAACAACCGACGTTCCCCCGGGAGCAAAAATCATTCAGCGCCGCGATTAGCGAATCTGCGCCCGCAAAACCGAGCGCAGCCGCCCGGCCGCCTCAGTGGAGCTTTTGAGTATTGCCAACACTGCAGCCAGATAGCCCCGCTTGTCGCCGGTACCGGTCAGCGGCCCGACGTTGCTTTGACCAACCATCGACTTTTGGTTATATACCCTGAGAATCGATCCATAGTCGCCGTTCTTAACGTAGCGGCGGAACTCCTGACAGAGCTGTTCGTAAATCGCACGCGGATTGATTTCATCAACCAGATCGGCCATGTGTTCCTCAAGCTTGGTAATCGACGTGAACCGCCCGTCGATACGATGCTCCATCGTATGCTTAACCCGATGGCGCGTATGCTGCAGAGCCTGCTGGCGCAATTCAGCGGTAAACATGGCCATAACGGCATCCTTCACCTTATTAAATGCCCGCTCCGGGTCGCGGCGGTGCACCTCCGCAACCACGCGGACAACACCCTCGACCATCAGCAGATTCTCAATTTCCGCAACCTCGGGAACCATAATTTTTTTGCGTCGCAAATAGGCTATCTCCTGCTCCGAGCGGCGGTCGCGGTCAACGATGCCCAGCGAATCGAGCTTATGAAAAGTTTCCAGCGAATTGAAAACGCGGGTCGACTCAATAACCCGGTCGCACGAGCCGAGAGCCTTGACCGTATGGTCTGGAAAAATCAACGGATAAAGCTTTGAATCAATCGAATGCGTATTATCGCCTTCGATAAACAACACCGGGCGCCTGGCCCCGAGAATAGCCAGATACATATCCTCGCGAAGCGGCGAATCCTCGGGCAGCAATGTATAGTCAAACTCCCGGGCGCTGCCGTCGCAGCCGCGCACCCATATCGTGGTCGCCGCCGAACGCGTAGCCGCAAAGTCCAAATCGTGGGTCGTATAAACAAAGGTGCAGTCAGGACGCAGCGACTCCATCCGGTCCCACACACGCCGCAACGTTGACGGATGCAAAAACAGCTCCGGACTTTCAATCAGAACCATCGCCCCTTGCGGCGCATACATTACCGCACCGAAATAATACAGTACCAGGCGCTCGCCCGCCGACAGCTTCAGCTGGCTGCGGCTATCGCCGTCGGCACTCGTAAAAATCAGCGACCCATTGGCACGCAAAACCTCATTCTCCGGGAAAATCTCGCGCCAGAGCTCCAGAACACGGTCAATCTTAGTAAGCGGCAACTCACCCGACCGCCCTTCAACCTTAAATGCCAGCAACGCTGCCATCTCCTCAGCCAGCATCAGCCCCATAAGGCGCTCCCCTTCGGTTGCGGGCACAACAGACTGGCCCAACGGCGACTGAGCAATCGCGCGGGCATAGAGTCCATCAATCGACTCCGCGGCCGCATCGGCCGAATATGCACCATAGAGCGCTCGCAACGGCGACAGACTAAACACCGGAACCGACGACAGCTCGGCCAAACGACGCGTAAACCGCGACTTTCCAGCACCATTGGCGCCAATTACCAAAACCTGACGCGACGTCGCAGGCAACTCCACGCGACCGCCGCCAATCTTCGGGGGCAAAACTATTTTCATGGCGTTGCAAAATTACCCAAAATTAACCAATAAACAAATTTTTTTGAAATTTTTTCCTCAAAAAACTTGCACCGTCGGAAAAAACTCCCTAACTTTGCACCGCAAATCCAAACGGATGCCCACATTTGACTCCGTAGCTCAGTTGGTAGAGCAACTGACTCTTAATCAGTGGGTCGAGGGTTCGAGCCCCTCCGGGGTCACTTAACAAAGCGGTAAAACGCAGA
>CAZGTD010000005.1:43511-79590 GCA_964528425.1 uncultured Bacteroides sp. | reverse complement strand
GAAAAGGTTGAGGAAAACGACTCGTTCCGCTTCATTGAAAACCACGTTCCGATTTATTATTTCAACTGCCATTGCAAGTCGCTTTCGGTCGATAACCGGAAGGACATCGAGGGGGTTGAAGCGTATTTCCGCAAAATGAATATGGCGTGAGCCGCGAGCGGGTGCTGATATTGAGGCTGTCGGCCCTGGGCGACGTTGCGATGACCCTTCCGGTCATCTATTCCGTTGCGCGGCAACATCCCGAAGCTGAGTTTACGCTGCTGACGCGGCCTTTTTTCCGCCGGCTCTTTATTGATGCGCCCTCGAATCTGAGTTTCGTCGAATTCGCCGACACCAGCTTTGGCGGCCTGCTGAAAACGATTAAAAAATTGCGTCAGATGGGCTTTACGGCGGTTGCCGACCTCCACGATATGCTGCGCACGCGGCTGATCCGCTCGTCGGTTGGCGCGCGAAAGGTCGAAACTGTCAATAAAGACCGGCGCCGCCGCCGGCAGCTGACCGTTGGCAAGAGCCGCGAGTTTCAAACCGGCTATATTGAGCGCTACCGCCGGGTTTTTGCCCGCCTCGGCCTGGATGCCGAGCTTACCTTCCGCTCGCTTTTTAATGACTCCGCTACCCCGCGCGCCGGAATCGGAATCGCGCCCTTTGCGCGCTATGCAACCAAAACCTATCCGCCCGAGCTGATGGAGCAGGTTGCCCGCATGCTGACCGACCGGGGCGAACAGGTTTACCTTTTCGGGGCCCGCGGCGCCGAAGCCGAGCAGCTTCAGCAGTGGAAGAGCCGCAATCCGCGGCTTGAGGTGCTGGCCGGCACTCTTTCAATCGAAGAGGAACTGCGGGCAATTTCGCGTCTGCGGGTAATGGTGACGATGGACTCGGCCAACATGCACCTGGCGTCGCTGGTGGCAACGCCGGTGGTCAGCGTGTGGGGCTCCACGATTCCTCAATGCGGATTTATGGGCTACCGCCAGTCGGTCGACAATGCCGTTTGGCTCGAACTGCCCTGCCAGCCCTGCTCCATAGCCGGACTGCCCGAATGCCCGCTCAAAACCACTGCCTGCCTCAAAAATCTCCCCCCGCAAACCCTCCTCTCCAAAATAATTACTAATTTATAATTACTAATTGCAAAGTGGCCAAGAAAATCGTTGAAACGCCCCTGATGAAACAGTATTTCGAGATGAAGCAAAAGCATCCCGACGCTATTCTGCTGTTTCGCGTTGGCGACTTCTACGAAACCTTCTCGGACGATGCTATAACCGCTTCCGAAATTCTCGGCATAACCCTTACCCGGCGTGCCAACGGCTCGGCGAGCCATGTTGAGCTGGCCGGATTTCCCCACCATGCGCTCGACACCTACCTGCCCAAGCTCGTCCGCGCCGGTAAGCGCGTGGCTATATGCGAGCAGCTCGAAGATCCGAAACTGACAAAAAAGCTCGTGAAGCGAGGCATTACCGAGCTGGTCACACCCGGCGTCAGCATGCAGGACACCTGTCTTGACCACCGCGAAAACAACTTTCTGGCCGCCCTGCACCTGCTCGACCGCAAGGTTTGGGGGCTGGCGCTGCTCGACATATCCACCGGCGAATTCCTCGTTGCGCAAGGCGCTCCCGACTATATTGACAAACTTCTGGCCGGTTTCGGTCCCAAGGAGTTGCTGATTGAGCGCGGACGCCGCTCCGAGGCCGAAGCCGAACTCTCCGCAAAGTATCTGAGTTTCGACCTCGACGACTGGATTTTCAACGCCGACACGGCCACGGCGCGCCTGCTCAAGCAATTTGAAACCGGTTCGCTGAAAGGATTCGGGGTTCATGACCTCCCGGCCGCCATAGTGGCCGCAGGGGCTATTCTCCACTATCTTGACCTGACGCAACATACCCGCACAGCCCACATAACCTCGCTGCGCCGCATCGAAGAAGACCGCTTTGTGCGACTCGACAAGTTCACCATCCGCAACCTCGAACTGGTTGCACCGATGACTCCCGAAGGCAAGAGCCTGCGCGAAGTGCTCGACCGCACCGTAACGCCCATGGGCGCCCGCATGCTCCACCGGTGGATGCTCTTTCCGCTGCGCGACCCCGCCGCGATTAACCGTCGCCTCGATGTTGTCGATCACTTTTTCCGCGACCCCGAAGGGCGAGACACCCTGCGCCGCCACATCGAGCAGGTGGGCGACCTGGAGCGCCTGGCGTCGAAAGTGGCTACCGGGCGCATAACCCCGCGCGAGGTTGTTCAGTTGCGCCAGGCCCTCGATGCCGTGGAGCCGATTCGCGAACTCTGTTTAAACACCTCCCAGCCTACCCTTCATAGCTATGGCGAGCAGCTGAACCCATGCACCAATATCCGCAGCCGCATAGCCTCCGAAATTCGCGATGACGCACCTTCGTCGACCCTCAAGGGCAACGTCATTGCCAACGGCGTCAATGCCGAACTCGACGAGCTGCGCGAAATTGCCTTTCAAGGCAAAGACTACCTGCTGAAAATTCAGCAGCGCGAAAGCCAGGCAACAGGCATCCCCTCGCTAAAAATCGCCTATAACAACGTTTTCGGCTACTACATTGAAGTAACCAATACCCATAAAGACAAAGTTCCGGCCGACTGGATACGCAAGCAGACCCTCGTTAACGCCGAGCGCTACATAACCCAGGAGCTCAAAGATTACGAAGAAAAGATTCTCGGCGCCCAGGAGCGCATTCTGGCCCTCGAAGAAAAGCTATTTGCGTCGGTGGTTGCCGCCCTGGCCGAATATATTCCGGCAATTCAGCTCAATGCGTCGCTGATTGCGCGCTTAGACTGCCTGCTGTCGTTTACCGTAGTGGCCCGCGACTACAAATACTCGCGCCCGGTGGTTGACGACTCGCTGCAGCTGCAGCTCACCGAGGCCCGCCATCCGGTTATCGAGCGCCAGCTCCCTGCCGGCGAGCCATATATAACCAACTCGGTTTCGCTCGGCAACGACGACAACCAGATTCTAATGATTACCGGCCCGAACATGAGCGGTAAGTCAGCGCTGCTGCGCCAGACCGCACTGAACGTAATAATGGCCCAGATGGGCTGCTTCGTGGCCGCCGAATCGGCCCATATAGGGGTGGTCGACAAAGTGTTTACCCGCGTTGGCGCCTCCGATAATATTTCGCTTGGCGAGTCAACCTTCATGGTCGAAATGAACGAGGCCGCCTCGATTCTAAATAACCTGAGCCGGAGATCGCTGATTCTGTTCGACGAGCTGGGCCGCGGCACTTCGACCTACGACGGCATATCCATTGCCTGGGCCATAGTCGAATATCTCCACGAGTTCGGCGACTATCACCCCAAAACGCTCTTTGCCACCCATTATCATGAGCTCAACGAAATGGAGTCGACCTTCGAGCGGGTGGTGAACTTTAACGTGTCGGTTAAGGAAATCGACGGCCGCGTGGTTTTTCTGCGCAAGCTTGCCCGCGGCGGCTCGGAACACTCGTTTGGCATCCACGTTGCCAAGCTCGCCGGCATGCCGGGCGTAATTATTGCCCGCGCCCGCGAGGTTCTGCGCCAGCTGGAATCGAACCTGCGCGGTGACCGCAAAATCACCGACAACGTCGAGCCTTCGCCCCGCCCTAAAGTGGAAGATGGCGTTCAACTTTCGTTTTTTCAGCTCGACGATCCGGTGCTTACGCAGCTGCGCGACATGATTCTCGACCTCGACATTGACCGCCTGACGCCGCTCGACGCCCTCAACAAGCTCCACGACATCCGCTCGGTCCTCACCGGCAAATAACCCCCGACTAAAGTCAGGGGTTAACAGCTCAATAGGGCCTATGTGTTAGTGTGTGTTTAGAAGCGGAACCCAAGATTGGCAGCAACACCGAAATCAGCTGTATAGGCGCTAAAAGAATTTTGAGTTTCAAGACCTACGAAGAATCTATTGAACCAAAAGCCAATGCCAACTTCGGCAGCTAATCGGTTTAAATTGCCGTTAGCCCCCCATATGTCGGTCGCAGTTTCTGTAGATAAAACGCGTTCATAGCCGCAAGCAATATGAGCATCAAAACTGGTTGTGCTGCCGATTCGATATTTTATGCCGAACATTGGCTCAAATAGTAATGCCGGATGGTGAACATAATCATAAAACGTACTAAAACCGTTTTTTGTAATACTATTGCGATAATATTTCTCTATTATAGCGTTTGTCAGGCCGATTTGTCCGCCGAAGTAGAGCCCGGAACCATGAATTTGTTTGCGATAGCCGCCCTTCACGTCGTATTTAACAGTGACGATGTCACCAATCAATACGCCGGCGCCGGCTTTTATGAACCAGTCGTGGCCCCAGTCGTTATCGTAAACGCGTTTTTCCTTTGGCGGTTTTATACGCTCGATTTTTCGCGATACTGAGCGGTAGATTTGCGCGTCAGCACCGAGAGCGAGAATCGCGCAACATAATATTATAGCTATCTTCTTCATTTTAATTTTCATTTTTAGCATCACTTATGCTTTGTTGACCGCGTTCAATATTTATCCATTCGTAATCGGCGTTTTTAGCAGTGCCCCAGTTTGTAAAATTTGCCGGATAACCCTTAACAACCACGATAGCACCGTCATTGCTTATCTTAATGTCGAAGGTTGCAGCAACGATAACGTCGCAATTATGATGTTCTGAAGATTTGAAAAGGCCGTAGGCACGCAGGTTTTGAAGAGTTGCGGCATCGTTGTCGGGATATTGTCGGGCCATAAACTCCGAGGGCGATAGTTTCCAGGTGTCAACGAAACGTCCGGCTTGAGTGTTTACCTTTACTTCGGCTACAAGCGGTTGAATATATGTTGTTGGATAAACATCAATGCCTCTGGCCTCGGAGGTTTGGAAGTCAAATCTAACATTCTTGTCGGCATAGGAGGTTGAAATACAACCTAAAACTAAAGCCCCTGCCACTATAATCTTTTTCATTCTTGTTAAAATTAAGAGTTTATAAATAGTTTTTGCAAAGGTACGATAAAAATTACCCCCCCCCAATTCATTAACAAAGTTTAACTAATAAAACTCCAAGATGTTAATAAAGGTAAATGAAAGAATACTGATATTTGAGTAAAAAATGTTTTAAATATGTAATTGCAACCGGGTTGCGAAAAAATTTTCGTAACTTTGCGGGTACTATGGAAAAAGAGTATCTGACGACTGCGGAGCGCAGTGAGCTCCCGTCGCTGGTTCGCCGCGTGCTGGCCGATTACCGGTCCGTTATGGAGCCCGACGATTTCGCGCGCTTGCGCAAAACCTTGACCAACGCTATCGGTCAGGGACACTACGGACGCAATCATTTCGGACTTAACGGCCTGGTTCATAATCTTCAAACTGTTGAACTGATGGCAACCGCGCTGAGCCCCGACCGCTCGATGGCTGCTGCGCTGATTCTGTCGCCGCTGGTGGGCTCGGAGTTCATGACTCTCGAAGATATTGAAAAAGAATGGAGCAGCGACGTTGCCCGACTGGTGAACGGGTTGAACAAAGTCAGTTCGCTTTATGAGCGCGGCGCGTCGGTTCAGGACGAAAACTTCCGCAATCTGCTGCTGACCTTCGCCCAGGATATCCGCGTGATTATAACGGTTATTGTTGAGCGCCTGCAGCTTATGCGCGCAATTAACCATCATCCCGACGAAGAAGGGGTTCGACGCGTGGCGGCCGAGGCCCGCTATCTTTATGCGCCGCTGGCCCACCGTCTGGGACTTTATGCCATCAAGGGTGAGCTCGAAGATTTGAGCCTGAAATACTCCAATCGCGAAGTGTTTACCAAGATTGCCCACGACCTGAATCAACGAAAGGCCGCGCGCGATGCCTACATCGCCGATTTCATAGCCCCGGTTAAAGCGCGTCTTGAGGCCGCCGGCCTGAAGTTTGACATCAAGGGGCGCACAAAGTCCATATCGTCAATCTGGAATAAGATTCAGAAGCAACATAACGACCTGGACCATATTTACGACCTCTTTGCCATCCGCGTTATCATCGACACTCCCGCCGACCGCGAAAAGGCCGACTGCTGGCTCGCCTACTCGGTGGTTACCGACATGTATCGCCCCAATCCGGCCCGCATGAAAGACTGGATCAGCATTCCGAAGACCAACGGCTACGAAAGCCTTCATATAACCGTGGCCGGCCCGCAGGAGCGCTGGGTAGAGGTGCAGATCCGCACCCGGCGCATGGATCTGGTGGCCGAAAAGGGTCTGGCGGCGCATTGGCGCTACAAGGGAATCAAGGGCGAAAGCGGCCTCGACCAGTGGATGAACAATGTTCGCGATATTCTTGAAACCGCCGACTCCGGCCCGCTGGAGCTGATGAAAAACATGAGCATGGATATTTATTCCGACGAAGTGTTCGTGTTTACTCCGCGCGGCGACCTTCATCGTCTGCCCAAGGGAGCTACGGTTCTCGATTTCGCGTTCAGCATCCACACAAAGCTGGGCTGCCAGTGTACAGGCGGACGCATCAATGGCAAGAACCGCAAAATAAACCATAGGCTCCAGAGCGGCGACACTGTTGAAATCAACACCTCCGCCCAGCAGACCCCCACCCGCGACTGGCTGCAATTCGTGGTTACCAGCAAGGCGCGAACCAAAATACGCCAGGTTCTCAATGAAGCCCAGAACCGCCATGCCGCCCTGGGGCGCGAAACCCTCGACCGCCGCGCCAAGAACCGTAAGCTCGAAATCGACGAGCCCACGCTTATGCGCTTCATCAAAAAGATGGGCTATAAAACGGTTACCGACTTCTTCGCGGCTATCGGTGTTAACGAGCTCGACGCCAACCGCGTGCTTGAGCAATATGCCGTGTTTGCGGCTCCCGACGAAACGGCTCCCGCCGACCCGACGCGTTCGGCCGAGAATTTCGTTCTGCCCACCGATGGCGATTCTGATTCTTCGAGCCGCAAGGGCAGTTCCGACGTGCTGGTTATCGGCTCGTCGAAACTCAAGGGCATGAACTATAAACTTGCGCGCTGTTGCAATCCGATTTATGGCGACGACGTTTTCGGGTTCATCAGCTCCGACGGTGTGGTCAAGATTCACCGCGCCGACTGCCCCAATGCCGCGAATATCCGCGAGCGCTACCCCTATCGCATTATCGAAACGCGCTGGAGCGGCTCTAACGATTCGGCTTTCCCGGCTACAATTTCGGTTATGGGCGTCGACGACATAGGCATAGTAACCAATATTTCATCGATTATCAACAAAGAGCGCGATATTCAGCTGCGCAACATAGCGATTGACTCTAACGACGGGCTATTTCGCGGCACACTCACAGTTGGCGTTAACTCAACGTCGGCTCTGAATGCGCTCATCCGTAAAATAAAAACCATTAAAGGTGTAAAAAATGTTGAAAGAAGCAAGTAAACTCGCCCTGGTTGCCATGATGCTGACAGCATGTGGCGGCGAAAATCCCGACAAGGCAGCCGCCGACACTCTGGTGGCCGAAGCATCTACGGCCCTTGACCGCGGCGATTATCAGCAGGCGGAACTGCTGCTCGATTCTCTGTCGGCCACCTATCCGAAGCAAATCGATGCCGGGCGCGCCGCCCTGGCCCTGCGCCCGAAGGTCATGGAGCGTAAAACCGAGCAGGAAATAACCGACCTGCAGGTGCAGATTATGGGTGCGTCGGCCTATGCCGATTCCGTGCGCGCCATGTTTACGGCTGTTCCGGCGGGCAAGGATGTTTTTGAGGCTTATCTGATACATAAGGATGTCCCCGCCAACTGGCGCGACACCAATACCGCAGTCGCGCGCCTGAGTCCGGCCGGCGAATTCTATGTTATCAGCTCGTTGGGCGGCGCTTTCAATCATAACGCCGTTGAACTGACAGCCAACGGGCTTTCGGCAGCTACGGCTCCGGTCAGGGTCGACACCACCGATAAGCTCAGCCGCGAAAGCCGACGTTTCTCATCAGAAGCGGCCGACACTATCGGGCGGTTGGCCATGCAGATTGATGGCTCGCCGGCAACCGTTGCCTTCATCGGCGGAAAAAAAGCTCCCTCCGCCCGGCTTTCGGTCAAGGAGGTGCATGCCATTGCCGACACCTATCGCCTGAGCCGTGCAATGCAAACTATTTCGGCCGGCAACCGCCGCCTGGAGCAACTTAAGGCAAAACTTCAACTCGCCCGCGACCAAGCCGCCAGAACCAATGAATAAGAATTCTAAAATAGCTATGATAGCTAAAGTCGCTATTTTAGCTACCATTGGCTGCACCGACAACCACGACCACCACGAGACCGAAGATCACGACCATGACCACGACCATGCCGGACTCATCGAGCTTTCCGACTCGCAGGCCGCACGCTTCGGAGTAAGGGTCGATACTGTTTTCCCCGCACCGTTTTCAACGGTTATCCGCGCCGTCGGCGTTATTGAGCGTTCTGCCTCCGATGCAGCCGGTGCGGTAGCCCCGACTGCCGGCATAGTTCGCCTGAAGGTTGGCAAGGGAAGCACCGTTTCGCGCGGTCAGGTTATTGCAACGGTTGACCCCTCGGGAGTTAGCGGCGGCGACCAAAACCGTGCCGCCCGCGCAGCGCTCGATGCCGCCCGGCGCGAGGTTGACCGGCTGACTCCGCTCTATAACGACAAACTCGTAACCGCCGCTACCTATAATGCCGCCCTTGCCGAACTGGAGCAGGCGCGCGCTGCCTGTTCCGGCGGGTCAACAACCGTTGTTGCGCCGATTTCCGGTATCATAACCGCCGTTGATGCAATCGACGGCAGCTATGTTCAGCCCGGCCAGCCCGTAGCTTCGGTCAGCGCCGATTCCCGACTTACGCTCCATGCCGAAGTTCCCGCCGAACGCTATGCGGAGCTCGCTTCGGTTAAGGACGCGCGCATCGGTTCGTTTACCCTCAGCGAGCATGGGGGTAAAAAGTCGGGCGTCTCGGCCGAAAACGGCTATGGCTGCGTATTTTTCACATTTTCCGGCGATGGACTGATTGCACCGGGCTTCGGCGGCGAGGTTTACCTGCTCGGTTCGGCGCGCCCGGACGTGCTGTCGGTGCCGTTAGATGCGGTTGTTGAGCAGCAGGGTGAATATTTTGTGTTTACCCGCCATTCGCCCGGCCATTACGAAAAACATGCCGTTAAACTCGGAGCATCCGATGGACGCAGCGTTGAAATCGTCGACGGTCTGGCCCCCGGTGAGCCGGTGGTTACCGCGGCTGCGACGACCGTTCGCCTGGCCGAGGCCTCAGGCGCTATTCCCGAAGGCCACTCCCACCAGCACTAAACCATTGCGGCTATGCTAAATAAAATAATTCGCTCCTCGCTCGAAAACCGAATTGTGGTTCTGGTTTTGAGTGCTGTGGTTCTCATGGGGGGAATATGGTCGCTGACGCGCACCGACGTTGACATTTTTCCCGACCTCACGGCCCCGACCGTAGTTATTATGACCGAGGCTCCGGGGCTTGCGCCCGAAGAGGTTGAGCGCGAGGTGTCCTACCCCATCGAAGCCGCCGTTAATGGCGCCACAGGCATCCGGCGCGTGCGTTCAACCTCGTCGGCCGGCTTCTCGGTTGTTTGGGTCGAGTTCGATTGGTCAACCGACGTTTATCTGGCCCGTCAGATGGTCAGCGAGCGTCTGGCCGGAGTAGCCGCGGAACTTCCCGCCGGTGTCAATGCGCCGGTTCTTGGACCGCAGGCCTCGATATTGGGCGAAATGATGATTATAGGCCTCACCGCCCGCAACGACTCTGTCGATATGATGGAGTTGCGCTCGATTGCCGACCGCGTGATCAGGCCCCGCCTGCTTTCGCTTGGCGGGGTAGCGTCGGTTGCCGTTATCGGAGGCGACGCCCGCGAGCTGCAGGTGCTTCTCGACCCTGCGAAAATGAAAGCCTACGGAGTGGACCTGGGCCAACTGCTTGAGGCCACAGAAAGTCTGAACGATAATGCATCAGGCGGCGTTGTCAGTGATTTCGGCAACGAGTATCTGGTGCGCGCCGATATCAACACCTCCGACGCCGAAGCCGTTGCCGCCGCTCCGATAGGCAACGGCCTGACTCTGGGCCATGTTGCCCGTGTGCGCAACGGAGCCGCCGAGCCGCGCATCGGCGCCGCTTCCGTAAAAGGGAATCCGGCCGTAATCATTACCGTTACCAAGCAACCCGGAGCCGGAACCATAGGCCTTACCGAGCGAATTGACTCCGAACTCGCCGATTTGAGCAAGACGCTGCCGCCGGCAGTGGAGATGCACACCGATATTTTCCGTCAGGCCGACTTTATTTCCACTTCCATTTCAAACCTTCAGGAGGCGCTGCTCGAAGGGGGCCTGTTCGTGGCTATAGTGCTGTTCTTCTTCCTGATGAACCTGCGAACGACCCTGGTGTCGCTCGTGGCGCTGCCGATGAGCATTTTCGTTACAGTTCTGATTCTTCATTTGCTTGGCTTCACCATCAATACCATGAGCCTCGGCGGCATAGCCATTGCAATCGGCTCGCTGGTCGACGATGCCATAGTCGATGTTGAAAACGTTTATCACCGCCTGCGCCAGAACCGCCGGTTGCCGCCGGGCGAGCGCAAACCGGTTCGTAAGGTGGTTTTCGAGGCTTCGGCCGAGGTGCGCACCCCGATTTTCAACTCCACTCTGGTTATCATAGCTTCGTTTCTGCCGCTGTTTTTCCTCAGCGGAGTCGAGGGCCGGTTGTTGATTCCTCTTGGCGTTGCGTTTATAGTTGCGCTGATTGCCAGCACTATAGTAGCCCTTACGCTTACCCCGGTCTTATGCTCATATATTCCCGCTGATAAAACTACCGCCAAGGAGCCGCCAACGGCCGCATATCTGCGTCGGGCTTATTCCCGCACTCTTGCAGCGGCTCTGCGCCATCCCGGGCCGATTCTGGGCACCACTGCCCTGCTCTTTGTTGCGGCCATAGTTCTATTCTTTACTCTTGGCGGCGGTTTTCTGCCGAAATTCAATGAGGGCTCGTTTACTATCAACGTGGCTACCCTGCCCGGAGTGTCGCTCGAAGAGAGCGACAAGGTCGGACGCGAAGCCGAGCGTATAATCCTTGAAACTCCCGAAGTTATTACCGTTGCCCGCAAAACCGGCCGCGCCGAGCTTGACGAGCATTCGCTCAACGTTAACGTTTCGGAACTTGAAGTGCCCTATAGGCTGGGCGACAGGTCGCGCTCGGAGCTGGAGGCTGACCTGCGCCGGCGACTGGGCGAGCTCCCGGGGGTGAACGTTGAAATCGGCCAGCCCATATCGCACCGCATCGACGCTATGCTTTCCGGCACTCAAAGCCAGATAGCGATAAAGATTTTCGGCCCTGACCTGCCTACGCTCTACCGCCTGGCGCAAAAGGTGCGCGAGGCTGCCGGGGAGGTTCCTGGGGTAGTTGACCTCAACATTGAGCAGCAGGTTGAGCGCCCTGAACTGCGGATTCGTCCGCGTCGCGGCGAAATGTCGCGCCTGGGCCTTTCGATGGCCGATTTCCGTAACTATGTCGACGCTGCAATCGGAGGGAGGCGCGTAAGCCGTGTTTACGACGGTGATTTCCCCTATGACGTAACCGTTATTCTCGACCCCGCCGCCCGCAGCTCCATAGCCTCGCTCAAGGCGCTGCCGGTTTCAACTCCATCGGGAACAGTGCCGCTCGAACAAGTTGCCGAAATCATATCCTCTTCAGGCCCGAATACCATAAATCGCGAGAATGTGAAGCGCCGTATTGTGGTTTCCGCCAATATCGGTAGCGGCGACCTGCTATCGACCGTTGAGCGGATTCAGCGTAGCGTCAGCGAAGATGTTGTGCTTCCCGAGGGATATTATCTGCAATATGGCGGCCAGTTCGAGAACTCCGCGGCCGCCACCCGAACCCTGGCCCTTACGTCGGTCGTGGCCATTCTGATTATCGCCCTTCTGCTCTATGGCGAATTCCGGTCGCGCTCAAAGGCCCTGCTGATTCTGCTGAATATGCCGCTGGCTCTAATTGGCGGAGTGTTCATTCTGGCCCTTACGGGCGGCGAAGTGAATATTCCCGCCATTATCGGCTTCATTTCGCTCATGGGCATATCCACGCGCAACGGCATGCTGCTGATGAGCCGCTACAATGCGCTTGAGGCCGAGGGAGTGCCCGCGGCAGAGCGTGTAATGGCCGGATCGTCGGATCGCTTGCTGCCAATAGTAATGACCGCGCTGACCTCGGCCCTGGCCCTGTTGCCGCTTGCGGTCAACGGCTCGGCGCCGGGCAATGAAATTCAGTCGCCGATGGCTGTTGTTATTCTCGGTGGGCTGCTGAGCTCGACTATACTCAACATATATGTGGTTCCGATACTTTACTCTAAAGTAATTAGAAATAAGCAATGAAACTAAAGTCACTTCTTTTTATCATATTCCCTGCTATGGCAATAGCCCAGGGTACGGCCGACAGCTATGTTGCCGAAATCATTGCCAATAACCCTGAGCTGCGCGTCCGCCGTGCGGAGGCTTCGGCCGAAATCATCAGCCGGGTGGCGTCTAACCGCCTTGAAGCCGCCGAAGCCGGGTTTGCCTACAAGTGGCCGAGCATGGCCGGAGAGGTGACAAAGATTGAGTTCGAGCTCAGCCAGTCATTTGACTGGCCCGGACTCTACGGGGCCCGCCGCCGCTCGACCAAGGCTGCTGAAAGAGCTCTGAGCAACCGCGCGGCGGCCGCCGAGCGGGAAGTGCGCCTGCAGGTGCGCGAAGCTCTGTGTGAACTCGTAGCCGCCAATAACCGTGTGGATCTTATGAGCCGCATGGTTGCCAATCTCGATTCTCTCCATGAGCGTATGCACACGATGCTCAACAGCGGCATGGCGACCGAACTCGACCATCGCAAGCTCTCGCTGGAAGAAGTTGCCATGAAGCAGCAGCTCGCCGATGCCCTTCAGACGCGCACAGAAGCCCTCTCGGCGCTTGCAACCCTTAATGGGGGAGAATTGCCCGCCGGGATTGCCGAACTGCGAGAATACGGCTCTGAGGGCCTTAAGCCGCTCGATGATTACCTGGCGGTTGCCGATCTCGAAAGCCGGGCCCTTGAAAGCGAGGCTGAGGTTATGAGCCTCGATGCCCGCGCCGAGCGCATGGGGCTGGCTCCCGGTTTTTCACTTGGCTATGTAATGGAAAAGGAGGGTCCGGTTTACTATAACGGTTTTTCCGTGGGGCTGAGGCTACCTGAATATGGTGCCCGGCCGCGCGCCGCAGCCCTCGACCTTCAGGCCGGGGCGCTCAGGCTTCAGGCCGAAACCGCAGCCGCCGACCGGCGTGCCCGCATAGCGGCCGATTATTCTGCCGCCAAAGTGGCTGCAGATCTCATAGCCGAATACGAGCGGGCGTTTGGCCACGACTATGAGCAGCTGCTGCAGCGCGCCCTGGGAGGCGGCCAGATGACCTATATTGATTATTTCAATGAGCTGAACTACTATCTCGCCGCGCAGGTTGACTACATAAATGCCCGTCTGACGCTCCATAAGCTGCTCGGTCGGCTCCGGCAGTGACGGCCGCTGTTCAGAGCACTATTTTGCGCGGCTTTTGGCCGGGAACGGAAATCACATATATTCCGCGGCCCGAAAGAGTGCGGCTGTCGCCGGGGTTGAGAGTGAAGGAATCCGCCGGTTTACCGTCGGCTGTAAATAGGCTCACGCAAAACGGCTGGGCGGCAAGCATCGACAGATATAAGGTTTTGCCCCGGAAACGGAGCAAGTTTTCGGACTCGACCGATTCGATGCCCACGGTTATGGGCCGGTAGTCGAGGGTTTCGCGCATCCAGTCGAGATTGTTATATATTAGTTTGCTGTAGAAATAGGCATCGTTGGACATTCCTGTCGACACTGCCGGGAAACCCCAGCGGGCAAAGTTAGCCTCGTGGGCGGGTTCGCAATAGTGTTGAATTTTGTGGAAGATTTCTTTTATCTCTTCGCGCCGCTGATCGAGTTTGTCGAATTCAATGCGTACGGCTTCGAGAAACAGTTCGGACTGAATCAGAGCGGGGAACCAGTGAGAGCCATAGTGGTGGTTGCTTTCATAAACCCACGAATATTTGTCTTTATGGCCGCTGGCAATGTCCCACATAGGGCCGAAACGCCAGGGTTCGTTCCAGTTGCCCATGTCGCGATGGAGATACATGCTGCCCGCATAACCGTCGGGGTCCCAAAAGAGCTCGCGGATTATAAAATAGCGGGCGGCCGAAAAGGGGTCGATATATTCGGCCCACGAGTCGTCGTAGCGATATATGGCGTCGTTGATTTTTGTTATTTCCTCAATGAGCCATTCGCGCTGGGAATCGGATAGCACTTCCGGCACATGGTAAGTAACGTTGAGCAAGATTTTATCTCTTTCAATGATTGAGATGCTCGATTCCGGTTCCGGGTTATTGTCGATTTCAATCAGCCAGCCGAAGGGAATAGTGTCGGGGTCGGTCGTCAGGTCGGGCTGCTCGAAAATGTTAAGGCGGTTTTTGTTAACCTTAATTGACTCGGTCAGATAATATTTTCCGCGATATTCGCCGTTAATCGCGAGCTCCACCGGTTCTACACGGGGCACCCACCAGGGAAACATCCGGGCAACCTCAAGGCCACCGAAGCCGGCCATGTAGTTCAAATAGCCGGCAAAGGAGAGCAACGCAAAGTGTTTTTGTTTGGCCAGGCCGAGCAGCGGTTGCTTTTGCGCGAATTTTATTTTATAGGGTTTTATTAGCCAGCGCCATGTGGCGTTGCCGCGGCCGCGAATTTTAAGGTCGGTGAAGATTTGGTCTTCAATCGTGGCATCGTTGAAGGTAATGTAGCCCTCGGGTACCGTAACCTTCATTGATGCGTTAAGGGTTGAATCTTTTGAAAGGATAGGCTGAAGGCCCTCGGTTGTTATTGAAATCAACGGAAGCGTTCCCGAAGCCATGGATTCAGGAAATTCTATCTCGGGAACCGAGTCGTTTTCTTCTTGGGGGAATGCAACAAAAAATGTTCCCAACAGAGAGATAATTGTGAGGAAAAGACCTTTCATCAAGTGCAAAGATACGAAAAAAGCTATGTTTAAAAAAATTTTTTCTTTATCGGCGAACTTTTTTGTCGGGGCCGGTGTTTTAATGATGCAAACGAGAAATAATCAGAATAACTTAATAACATAACTCAATTCAACTACCATTATGAAAAAGGCTTTATTATTGATGACCGTGCTGCTAGGCAGTATGACATCTTTCGCCCAGAACATCGACAAGAACGAACTCAAACAGCTCAAGACTTTCCTTACGCAAACTTCGGCCGACGCTACTAAAACCAATGCCGAGGCCCTGAAGATAACCGACCTTAACGCCCCCGCCACTTGGGATGGCATCACGATTGCCGGTGGCCACGTTACCGAAATCAAATGGAACGATAAGAAACTTGCAGGCACATTTGCCGCAACCGGCTTCAAGGCTCTTGCTTCGGTTGATATTTCGCGCAATGAAATTACTGCCGCTGACTTCACTAATTCCAAGGAAATCACTACCATCAACGCTTATCGCAATAAGCTGACCTCGATTGACCTCACCGGCGTTACCCAGCTGCGCAAGCTCAATATTTATCGTAACCGTCTGACAGAAATCGACTTCTCATCCACCCCTCTGCTCGAAACCCTCAATGTCAGCAACAACAATTTCGTTGACTTTTCGGTTGCCAACTCTACCCAGCTGAAAACCCTTAACTGTCAGGGTTGCCACATTGAAAACCTCAACATTACCAACTGCACGGGTCTGAAACATCTCTATGCAGGCTACAACAAGCTGCAGTCACTGACCCTGGTAGGCGTTGAAAGCCTGACTAACATCAACCTTGACTCCAACGATATTAAAACCTTTGTTTGCAGCGGTCTTCCTTCGCTCGGCACCCTGCTGGTTTCCGATAACCAGATGACCTCGCTGATGGTCCGCGACTGCCCCACCCTTCTCGACCTGGTTTGCTCCTACAATGATTTGACCTCCCTGCAGGTTGCCGGAGCTCCCAAACTGGAATATGTTGACTGCTCCTACAACGACCTTACCGAACTCTACCTCGACAACTTCAACTTCCTGCAGCGCGTTGTCTGCAACAACAACCAACTGCAAACCCTCTCACTGACCTTTGACAACGCCCTGCGCTACGTGAACTGCCGCTACAACCAGATCACCGATTTCCGCACCGCCGGTTCAAACAACATCCAACAGGTTGCCTGTCAGTGGAACTACTAATTCCGACGGTTGAATTAAGTTAATATACCTTCCGTTTCTCGGAGCGATGCCGGTCACACCAGGTGGCCGGCATCTTTTACGTTATTCAACCAGCGGCTCCATGTGGAGCGACGTGTGGGTTTGCGGGCCGTAGGCGTCCTTGAGGGCGCGTTCGGTTTGCGTTGCTATGTCGTGGGCGGCTTTAAGGTTCATGTTGCCGTCCATTTTTATGTGGGCGTCGATAGCAATATTCGGTCCGATGCGCCGGGTGCGCAGCTGGCCGATGCGTTCTACGCCGGGAACCGACAGCATTACGCGCCGGATTTCATCCTCGTGGTCGGCCGGCAGCGAGCGCTCAAGCAGTTCGTCGACGGCCGGGCGCATAATGTCGATTGCTACTTTAACAATCAGTGCACCCACGACTATAGCGGCTATCGGGTCGGCAATGCGCCAGCGCTCGCCCATGAACATGGCCAGCGAAATGCCGATCAGAGTGCCGATCGATGAGAGCGAGTCGGAGCGGTGGTGCCACGCATTGGCTATTACGGCCTGCGAGTCGAGCTGACGTCCGGCGCGTATGGTGTAGTGATAGACTCCCTCTTTTGCGGCAATGGAAACTATGGCCACTATCAGTGCCAGATAATCGGGGCGCGGAAGCAGTTCGCCGTCGATGGCGGCGCTGATGAGCCGTGCCGAGTTGATGAAGATTCCGATTGCAACGAACAGCAGAATCAGTCCGATCAGCAGAGTGGCCATGGTTTCGAACTTGCCGTGGCCGTAGTCATGGTCCTCGTCCTGGGGCTTGGACGCGGTTTTGACAAAGAGCAGAACAATAATGTCGGTCAGGAAATCGCTCAGCGAATGCGCGGCGTCGGCAATCATGGCCGACGACCGACCGAAAATGCCCGCTAAAAACTTCAGCACCACCAGCAGGGCATTCACCGCCGAGCCCACCAGAGTGACTTTATAAATTTTCTTTTCTCTATCCATATCAAATAATTTGCGGCAAAGTTACTAAATAGTTTTCATGCAAACGCAGATTTTTTTGGAGAAATAAGAAATTCTGGCTACTTTTGCGACATGAAATACGAAAAAATCATTGCGGCCGCCGTGTTGGCCGCCAGCGTGTGTATTCTTGGCTTCGCCGTTAAGGCCGGTATCGATAACTTTGCTTTCCGCGACCGCGTGGTAACGGTTCGCGGCCTGGCCGAACGTACCGTCGAGGCCGACTACGTTACCTGGCCCATAACCTATGCCGTTGCCGGCAACGACCTGTCGACGCTCTATAACCAGATGCAGACCAACAACGACATCGTTGTTGACTTTCTGACAACCAACGGCATTTCGGCCGACGAAATCTCGGTCAATCCCCCGGACCTCTACAACGCCGCAGGCAACGTTTACGGCGGCTCTCAGGCCCGCTATCAGTATAATCTGAACGTTACCATTACCGTTGCAACATCGAAGGTCTCGAAGGTGCGTGAGCTGCTCAACCGCCAGAGCGAACTGCTGAAAAAAGGCGTTGCCGCCGGCAATAACTACATTAACTACCAGTTCAATGGCCTGAACGAAATCAAGCCCGAAATGATTGCCGAGGCCACCCGCAACGCCCGCGTTGCCGCCGACCAGTTCGCGGCCGACTCAAACTCCAAGGTCGGCAAAATCAAAACCGCAACCCAGGGCCAGTTCTCGATCAACGACACCGACTCCTCCACCCCCCAAAAGAAAAACGTCCGCGTAGTCTCCACCATCATCTACTACCTCGAAGACTAATCCCCCGTTAGCCGAAGAAGAGGTAGGCGGCGAGGACGCCGGCGATGGAGCCGGTGATGTCGGCTAAGAGGCCGTAGGCAACGGCGTAGCGGGTGCGTTTAACGCCGATGGAGCCGAAATACACGGCCAGGACGTAGAATAGAGTGTCGGTTGAGCCTTGAATTGCCGCGCTGACCCTGGCCACGAATGCGTCGGGGCCGTAGGTGTTCATCAGGTCAACCATCATTCCGCGCGAGCCTGAGCCGCTCAGGGGCTTCATAAGGGCCGTGGGGAGCGCCCCTACCCATTCGGCGTCGAGGCCGAGGGCATTTACGCCGGCTTCCATCCAGCGGGTGAGCACGTCCATGGCTCCTGAGGCGCGAAACATGCCGATTGCAACGAGAATCGCTACCAGGTAGGGGATAATCTTCACCGCAGTGCGAAAACCCTCGTGAGCGCCCTCGATAAAGGCATCGTAGAGGTTTATACGCTTAAAGAGTCCAACGCCCATAAACAGGGCTATGACCCCGAAAAGCAGAAAATTCGCAATAAAGGTTGAATAGCGCTCAACTTCGGCCGGCGACAGCGTTGAAAAGAACCATACCATTGCGCCCACAAGAGCGGTCAGCCCTAAGAGCCACGCCAGCAATACGGGGTCTTTGAGCGATATGCGCTGCTTTAAACACAGGGCTATGATGCCTACAAGGGTGGCAATGAAGGTTGCAACGAGAATCGGCAGGAAAACGTCGGTCGGATTGGCTGCACCGGCCTGGGCGCGATACATTATAATGCTGATCGGTATCAGACACAAGCCTGATGCGTTCAGAATCAGAAACATTATCATGGCGTCGGTGGCGCGATCCTTTTCGGTGTTCAGTTCCTGAAGTTCCTGCATGGCCTTGAGGCCCAGAGGGGTTGCGGCGTTGTCGAGGCCGAGCATGTTGGCCGACACGTTCATGAATATTGAGCCCATTGCCGGATGGTCTTTCGGCACTCCGGGAAACAGGCGCGTAAAAAGCGGGCTGACCAGACGCCCGAAAATGCGGATAACTCCGGCTCGTTCGCCGATTTTCATCAGTCCGAGCCATAACGTAAGTATGCCAGTGAGCCCCAGCGAGAGTTCAAAGGCGGTTTGTGCCGACGAAAAGCTCGCCGTCATTATTTCAGACCATATGCCCAGGTCGCCGCCGAAGATGGTGCGCCCGATTGCAACAATGAAGGCTATCAGAAAGAATCCGACCCAGATATAGTTAAGAACCACTTGGCCTACCCCCGTTTTTGTTATAGTTAAGGTTTAAAAAGGCGGCAATCCGTTTTTATGGAATTGCCGCCCCGGATAAATTGCGAGTTAATTATTCTGCTTGAGCTTCAGCCTGGATGCGGCGGCCTTCAATGCCGGCGCGCTGGGCGTAGAAAGGATATTTTTCTTCAATCTGCTTGTATGCTTTGGCTGCGTCGGCGAATTTGCCTTCGGCGGTGAGCACCACAGCTTTTTTCTGAAGGAAGTAAGGAACGAGCTGCGGGTTATTGTCGGAGGCGGAGATTGCCTTGTCGAAAGCTTTTACGGCTTCGGAAAATTTGTCGAGATTAACGAGGCAGTCGCCCTTGAGGCCGTAGGCCAGAGGGGAAACAACATTGTCGGAGGCCGAAAATTTGTTAACGTAGTCGAGAGCCTTCTGATATTCGCCCTGACGATAGAGAATGATTGCGCTTTCGAGGGCGGCGCGGTTGCCGGCGGCGAAGCCATGGTTGGCAGCTACGGCTTCGTAGGCGGCCAGGGCCGTGGAGTCGTTGCCATCAAACAGCGCTATGCGGTCGGCATCGCCGATGGCCTCGTTGCCCTTGGCAACAGCGGGCTGCTTGTAAGCGAAAATGTAGAGCAACACACCGATAACAACGACTGCGACGGCAACGGTTGCCCACATCATAATCGTGCGGGCTTTATTTTCGACTTTAACGGAGGTTTCTTCTGCGGGAAGGATGGGTTCGTTTGCCATGGTTTTGGGTTATTTAGATTAGAGACCGAGTTTGGCTTTAACGTCGGGGGTAACGTCGATAACGTCGGTGCCGACATAGATGGCAACGCCGTCGGGATAAATCATCGTGAAGCCCTTGTCGGCGCCTACGGCCTTGATGGCGTTAACGAGTTTTTCCTGAATCGGAGCAACGAGTTCCTGCTGTTTGCGGGCGAGGTCTTGCTGAGCTTTCTGCTGGAAGGCCTGGATGCGCTGGTCGAGGTCCTGGATTTCCTGCTGGCGGCGTTCGCGGATGGCAATGGGGGTATCTTCGGCCAGACCCTGGAATTCCTGCACCTGTTTGTTGATGGCTTCGGTCAGTTTGGCGTATTCGTCTTCATACTGTTTGGAGATGGTTGCAATCTGGTCCTGAGCGGCTTTAGATTCGGGCATCAGTTCCATGATGCTTCCGGCGTCGACTACGCCGAATTTAGCCTGGGCGAAAGCGCAGGTGGGGAGAAGGATGGCAATAGCCACCAAAAGTTTTTTAATCATTTTTATAGTTTGGTGTTTAGTTAATATTTTCTATTTTGGGTGCAAATATACGCATTTATTTTGAATATCCGAGCCGGTTGAGCACTTCGTTGGAAATGTCGATGCGCGGCGAGGCGTAGATGATGTTGGCCGACGAAGCGCGGTCAAACACGGTTTGGTAGCCTTTTTCTTCTGCAATTTTCTTGATTGCGTTGTAGATTTCGTCCTGAATCGGTTCCATCAGCGACTGGCGTTTGTTGTAGAGCTCGCCCTCGGGACCGAAGTATTTATACTTGAGGTCGGTGGCTGCTTTTTCGGCCTGAACGATTTCTTGCTCTTTGGCTTTTTTCTGTTCGTCGGTCATGAAAACCAGTTCCGACTGATAGTTTTTGAAGAGTTTTTCGGCGGCGGCGTTTTTATTTTCCACTTCGCGCTGCCAGCGCTGCGACAGCTGGTTGAGCTGCTCGTTGGCCATTTCATATTGAGGATAGTTCTTGAGGATATACTCCATATCGACCAGAGCATATTTCTGGGCTGCGGCGCCGAGTGTGGCGGCAACTCCCATCAGTAGGATTACGAGGAATTTTTTCATAGTCAGCGGGGGGTTATGGTTGGTTAGTCGTGTTTTCTAATATATATGACAACTCACGAGGCTAAAGGTTTAGAATTCCTGGCCGAGTACGAAGTGGAAATGCGAGCCGCCGCGGTTGCCGTAGGCGTCGCGGTCGAAACCGTAGCCCCAGTCAATACCGAGCAGGCCGACCATAGGCAGGTAAACGCGCAGGCCAACGCCGGCCGAGCGGCGCATCTGGAAGGGGTTGAAGTCTGAAACCTTGGTCCAGGCGTTGCCCCCTTCGGCGAATACCAGACCATAAATGGTGGTTGTTGGCTGAAGCAGGAAGGGGAAGTGGAGTTCAACCCCGAAACGGGTGTAGGCATAGCCTTCGCGGCCGTAGGGGGTGAGCGAGCCGTTGTCGTAGCCGCGCAGGGCAATGGTTTCGGTGGCATACATCGATGAGCCCGACATGCCGTCGCCGCCTACATAGAAAGTTTCAAACGGAGTTTTCAAATGCTTGTTGTATGAGCCGATAATGCCGAAGTCGGCGCGGGTCATCAAAACGAGTGTATATTTGCCGTTGGGGTTAATCAGCGGGGTGTAGGTTTTCGAGTGGAAGCGTATTTTCCAGTATTCGACCCATTTGTAGAGTTCGCGGCGTTCCTTTTCGTTGGGGCTGGCCGCCAGGGCGGCCCAATTGCGGCCGGGCATGAAGAGCGATGCCGGGGGCGTTATCTGGGCGTTGATCTGGAATGAGGAGCCCGAGCGCGTAAACAGCGGATTATCTATCGAGTTGCGGGCCAGCGTCAGGCCGAGTACCAGTGAGTTGGAGGTGCCGTTTGAGAATTTAAACAGGTATTCCCAGTTTTTCAGCGAATAAAAGTTATAGGATAGCTCGGCATTAAAGGTGAAGTAGTCGTCGGGCCAGTTCAGGCGTTTGCCGAATCCGACGGTCAGGCCGGCCATCTGAAGCACCTTGTTGGGGTCGTAGGCGTCCTGATAGGAGTAGCCGTTGTTGTAGCCGTAGCCATAACCGGAGCCAAAGCCATATCCATAGCCGTAGGGGTCGTAGATATTGCCCCCGTTGAGATAGTTTTTGTTGTAGAATGAGTTGGAAATGCCGGTTTGGCGCGAATAGTAGCCGGTAACGGAGAATGCGTTGGGGCGTTTGCCGCCGAACCAGGGGTCGAGGAACGAAATCTGATATGCCTGATAGTAGCGGGCATTGGTCTGCACCGAAAGCTGGAAGGTCTGGCCGTCGCCCTGAGGAATCAGTCCTTTGTAGGTTTTGGGGTGGAAGAGGTTCTTGATTGAGAAGTTGGTGAACTTCAGGCCCACCTTGCCGATCAGGCCCGTCTGGCCCCAGCCGAGCGACAGTTCAATCTGGTCGTTGGCCTTGGAGGTGAGGTTCCAGTTAATGTCGACCGTGCCGTCTTCCTGATTGGGCTGCACGTCGGGGCTCACCGATTCAGGGTCGAAATGGCCCATCTGCATGATTTCGCGCATTGTGCGCATCAGGGCGTCGCGGTTAAAGAGTTCGCCGGGGCGGGTTCGCAGTTCGCGGCGCACAACCTTTTCATACAGGCGATCGTTGCCGGTTATGTTAACGGCGTTGATGCGTGCCTGCGGGCCCTCGATAACCTGGAGCTCCAGATCGATGGAGTCGCCGTCGATGTGGCGGTCGATGGGGTTGATGGAAGCGAAAATGTAGCCGTTGTTGTAGTAGGCGTTGCCAACGGCGTCTTCGTCTTCATTGAGGCGTTTGCGCAGCATTTTTTCGTTGTAGACGCCGCCAGGTTTGATGTCGAGCACCTGTTCGAGGCGGTCGGAGTTATAAACCGTGTTGCCTACCCAGTTTATGGAGCGCAGGTAATATTGTTTGCCCTCGTCGAGGGTAATGTAAATGTCAACTTTGCCGTTTTCGTTGGGCACTACGCTGTCGGCAACGATAACTGCGTCGCGGTAGCCGTGTTCGTTATATTTTTCAAGAATCTTTTCGAGGTCGTCCGCATAGTCGGCTTCGGTGAATTTTTTCTGCGAGAAGAGTTTTATAATATCCTTGTTGATATTGGTTTTCTTCATTGCGTTTCGGAGCTGGCGGTCCGAAAACACCGAGTTGCCGGTGAAGTTGATGGAGTTGACCTTGACTTTGTTGCTGCGGTCAACGATGATTTTAACGTCTTGTTCGTTCGGCGCGTCGAGCACGTCGGTCAAAACAACCTTTACGTCGGCATTGTTAAACCCTTTTTCCTTGTAGTAGTCTTTAATGGCTTTTACAACAACGTCGACGGTGTTCTGGGTCATCTGGTCGCCCTGGCGCAGGTGAAGGCGCGATTCCATATCCTCGCGTTCGTTTTTCTTCATGCCGCGATATTCAACCGAATGGATTCGCGGCTGCTGGCGCAGGTCGTAGACCAGCCATGCCTGGCCGCCAACGGTTTTGGCCACTCGGATTTTTACCTGCGAGAACAGTTTCTGGGCCATCAGGCGCTTGGCGGCATTGGTTAGCTCGGTGCCGGGAATTTCAATGCGTTCGCCAATGCTCAATCCGGCGTAGTTCTGGATTGTTTGCGCGTTGAAATTCGGCGCACCGTTAACTTCGATGCCTGCAATGGTATAGGTTCGCGGCAGCGAGCCATAGATTACCTTTGGGTTAGTGATTGTGTCGGCCGGAGTCTGGGCTATGGCGGCGGCCGGGAGCATCAGCGCGGCCATTAGCGGCAGGGTGCGGAAAAAGGTTGAAAAGAGTTGCATGCGTCGGGTGGATGAATGGAATCAAACGGCAGATTGGTTGCCGGAAGTTACTTGGTCGCCGGTGAGGCCGAAGCGGCGCTGGCGCTGTTGAAATGTCAGCAGGGCGTCGGCAAAGGCTTCCTTGTTGAAGTCGGGCCAGAAGCCCGTAGTGAATATTAGTTCTGAGTAGGCGAGCTGCCAGAGCAGATAGTTTGAAATGCGATAGTCGCCGCCGGTGCGGATCAGCAGGTCGGGGTCGGGAATGTCGGGGCTGGCCATGGCGGCGCTCATGTCGGCATCGGTAATGGCTTCGGGATCGAGTTCGCCGGCGGCTGCGCGGCGCGCAAGCTTGCGTGCGGCTTCGGTAATTTCCCAGCGCGAGGAGTAGCTGATTGCAAGGTTCAGCACCAGGCCGGTGCAGTGGGCCGTGTCGGCCATGCATCCGCGCAGGCATTCGAGGGTTTCGGCCGGCAGGCGGTCGAGGTCGCCCATAATGGTGAGCCTGACGTTGTTTTTAATCAAGTCGGGGGTTTCGCGGGCAATTGCTATGCCAACCAGGGTCATCAGGGCGTTGACCTCGGCCTGGGGACGGTTCCAGTTCTCGGTCGAGAAAGTATAGAGGGTCAGATATTTGACGCCAAGCTCGGAGGCGGCTTCGGTTATCAGGCGCACGGTATCGACTCCGCGCACATGGCCTTCGGAGCGGTCGAGGCCGCGGCTGCGGGCCCAGCGGCCGTTGCCGTCCATAATAATGGCAACGTGGGCCGGAATGCGTTCGGGGTCGAGTTGTTGAGCCTTTTCGGTGAATGACATAGTGATGGTCTAATCTTTATAATGGCAGGTTTCGCAGCGCTTGCCGAATTCATAGGTAAGTGAAATCAGCAGTTGCGAATGCCAGTCGGTGTTTTTTATGAAGTCGCTTTTTATTCCCTGCAGGTCGGAAATATTTCCGTCCAGGCGGTCGCCGAACGCTTTGGCCATAGAAAATTCCAGCGCTAAGTTCAGGCGTTCGCGAAGCTTGAACTTAAAGCCGACGGCCAGAGGAATTTCAAAAGCTATGGCGTTGGATTGTCCGCAATGTGAAAACACTGCGCCCACACCCGCGGCCATATATGGGGTCCAGCGTTTCAGGCGCTTGAAGGTTTCGCCGATGCCGTAGGGGAGAAAGTTGAATTCGCCGCGAACGTCAAGGGCATAAGCCTGAGCCGAAAAACTGTAGTCGCGAAGTCCGGGGAATTTATTTGAAAATTGCGAGGAGTTGCCTTTGAGGCCGGCAGTGGTCAGGGCCGTTCGAAGCGCCCAGCGCGTGTCAATCAGATAGCGGAAGCCGATCTGGGCCGCGAAGCCGGGGTTACGGAACATGTTGACCTGGTTCACATCGCCCAGATAGCCGCTCATGCCAACTCCGGCGCCGAGGTCGAACTTATAGGTTTCTTCCTGGGCCGACACACCGAAAGCCGCCGCGCAGGGCAGCAGCACGCAAAGAATCAGGCGCAGGAATTTGGTCATTATTGCAGAGGTTTGAAAGTTAGGCGGTTAATGACGCCGACCCATGATTGGTCGAACAGTTTCTGATCGGCATCATAGCCACCGATAAGGTGAATATAGGGAGCATCCCATTGGGTTATCGGTTTTATTGCGCGCGATGCGGTCTGGAGTTGGTTGATCAGCAGTATTGATGGAGAGGTGCGAGCTGAAATCGCTGCCGGCAGCTGAATGCTTTCGGAACCTTCGAGCCAGTTGATGCCGTTGTCGAGCGAGATATAAACCTTTTTGTTCAGCTCGCCGTTGGCCATTCGTCCGCCAAATGCAAGCCATGCGCTCTGTTTGGTGGTCAGGTAGTTGGTTGAATTAACGCGGAAGGTGAAGTAGGGCACCAGGGCCATATTTTCAGCCCCGGGGAGCTGGCGCGCGCCGAGGTAGCCGCTCAGGCGCATCCATTGCCGGCCGTCGAAACCCCATGTGTCGCCGCTGTAGTTTCCGGAGGCGTCGCGGCCGCCGGCAAACATTGCCTGAGGGCTCAGGGCCCAGTCGTTGGTAAAGGTCCACATGCGCGAAGTTCCGATGACGGGCATTCCGGCCGGAAGTTCGCCCTCGTTGCCAGAGGGATAGCAGATCCATCGGCCGTTCTTAACTCCGATAATTTGCGAGGCATAAGCGCCGTAGAGGTGCGACCACCCCGTGGCGACCTCAGTCCATGATATGCCGTCGGCCGAGGTTACAACCGAGCCCGATGCGCAGCGCATAAACAGGGCGTCGGGCGTGGCAGCCAGCGAATTGATGTCGGCATCGGCGGGCAGATTCGAGGTTGTTTCGGCCCATGGCCGCGATTCGGCGTCGGCCGAAGTGGCAACGACGAATTTTCCGTCGGCCTTTTGGCCAAGGCAGTAGTAGCGTCCGCCCATTTCAACCGTTTGCTGGCCGACAAGGCCGGCACAGGGTAGGGTAGAGGGCTGCATTGTCCACTGCAGCGAGTCGGGGTTGCAGCGGTGAACGTTTACCTTACACCTATATACGCGCTCGCGCGAACCGTCGGCCGAGGTTACGCGCAGCATCACCCCGTTGGTCCCCGTAAAGTTCACCGAGTCGGAAACCTCAACCGTTGTTTGCGACCCGTCGGTCAGCGAGGGCATAATAATTCTAACGGTAGCTTCGCCCTGGGTAGTTATGTTGGTAACGAGCTTTCTGACATCTGTTCCCCAGGGTAGCGAGTCGGCATTGAAGATTTCGGCGCCGGTCTGGTCGATTGTGAAAAACACATTCGAAAGATTGTCGAGAACCTTGGCATTGTCCTTGAGTTTGAAATCGGAAATCATGGTGCTGGAATTCAGCAGATTGCCTGCATATTCCTGCTCCTGAGAGTCCGAACTGTTACACGACGGCAAAACCGCCGCCGATGCCAAAGCCAGTATGATGAATTGCAATGTCGGTTTATTCATTTTTGCTGGAGTGTAATTATCAACGTGCAAATTTAGCAATAATCCCCCAAATAACCGCCGAATTTTCAATTTTTTAACTTTAAGCCTCTCGCGGGCACCGATTTTTGGCCGGGTCGGAGCACTGCCGAAAAATCCGCAAATTTGGTCAGCTCAAAGTTTTTTCGTATATTTGCGCGCATTTTCATGCGAAAACGCTATCATTTTGAAATAATTTTTAAACCAATTTACATTAAAAGAAACTCACTAAACACATGAACAGCAAAGGTTCTCTGGGAAGTATCGTGGCGGGTGTAATCGCCATCTTCCTCGTGCTTATCTGCCTGTTCTATCTGTCGTTCTCCTGGAAAGGAAACCAGATTGAAAACAAGGGCAAAGAGTACGCCGTTGCAGTGGCCGGTTCGGACAACACAACCGACGCCTATACCGCTGCCTACAAGCACTACATGGACTCCGTAGCGCTCGAACCCGTTTATATGGGCTACACCTACGCCGAAGTTCAGCGCTGGGGCGTTGGTCTCGGCCTCGACCTCAAGGGCGGTATGAACGTTACCCTCCAGGTTAACATGGGCGACATGCTCAAAGCCCTCGCCGCAGACCCCAACGGCACGACCCTTCGCCGCGCAATCAATGCTACAGACTCGATTGCATACGCCGCACCCGAAACCGAATATGTTGAAACCTTTATCGAGCAATACAAGGCTGCGGCCAACAATCCGCAGGTTGACTTCTCGGTAGTTTTCCCCGACATCATCACCAACAACGGCACCAACTACGGCGCTGTTGCCGAAAAACTCAAATCCGAAGCTCAGGACCGCGTTAACACCTCGGCTACCAACGTTCTGCGCAACCGTATCGACGCTTTCGGCGTGGTTTCGCCCAACATTCAGGTGCTTCAGGGCAAGCAGGGACAGATTCTGCTGGAACTTCCCGGCGTTAAGGAACACGAACGCGTGCGCGACCTGCTTCAGCGTTCCGCCAACCTTGAATTCTACGAGATGTATAATATCTCCGACATTCAGGAAGGCCTCCGTAAAGCTTTTGCCTACAAGAACGACACCCTGGCTACCCTGCTCGCTCCCAGCCAGTATAACTCGCCGATGATCGGCTATGCCCGCGCTAAGGATAAGGAAGCCATCAACGCAATTTTCCGCGCTCCGGAAGTTCGCGCCGCACTGCCCAATAACCTCAAGCTCGCCTGGTCAAACAAGGCCGTTAAGCCCGAAAACGTCGGCGGTCAGAAAGATATTTACACCCTCGTTGCCCTGCGCACCGATATCGACCCCGAAACTCACGAACAGCGCCCCCGCATGAACGGCGACAACATCGTTGATGCTTCGACCGACTTCGACGCCATGCGCGGCCAGACCGTTAACATGCGCATGAACCCCGAAGGCGCTCGCCAGTGGGCTGCAGTTACCCGCGCTAACGTCGGTAAACCCGTGGCCATTGTGCTCGACGACGTTGTTTACTCCTATCCTACCATCAACACCGTTATTGAAGGTGGCTCCTCGGAAATCACCGGTGACTTTACCGTGCAGGAAGCCCAAGACTTGGCCAACGTGCTGAAGTCAGGTAAGATGACCGCTCGCGTAAGCATCATCTCCGACATGGTTGTCGGACCCTCGCTCGGCGCCAAGGCTATTAAAGACGGCATCATGTCGTTCGTTGTGGCTCTGGTTCTGCTCATGATTTTCATGTGCGCGATGTATGGCCTCATCCCCGGCCTCGTTGCCAACCTCGGCCTGGTGCTCAACATCTTCTTCACCTTCGGTATCCTCGCCTCCTTCCAGGCAGTGCTCACCCTGTCGGGTATCGCCGGTATCGTGCTTGCGCTCGGCATGGCCGTTGACGCCAACGTGCTCATTTTCGAACGCGCCAAAGAAGAACTCCGCGCAGGCAAGAACTCGCGCACCGCAATTGCCGACGGCTACTCCAACGCCTTCTCTGCAATCTTCGACTCCAACCTCACCTCGATTATTACCGGCATCATTCTGCTGCTCTTCGGCACCGGTCCTATCAAGGGCTTCGCCACTACCCTTATCATCGGCCTCTGCTGCTCGTTCTTCACCGCAGTTTATCTGACCCGTCTGGTGTTCATTCTCGGTGCCAAGAAAAAAGCTTTTGAAAAGCTTACCTTCTCGACCAAGCTGTCGGCCAACATGTTTAACAATGCCCACTATAACTTCCTCGGCGCCCGCAAGATTTCGTTCGCCGTTGCCGGCATCATGATTGTTGCAATCATTGCCTCGCTCTGCATCCGCGGTCTCAACCAGGGCATCGACTTCTCCGGTGGCCGCAACTACACCGTTAAGTTCGAGCACCCCGTTGAAGCTTCGAAGATTCAGGCCGATCTGGCTCCTCTGTTCCCCGATGCTTCGCTCAGCGTAATCACCGTTGAAAACAAAAACCAGGTTCGCGTGTCAACCAACTATAAGATTAAGGATTCCGCACCTGAAGTTGAAGCCGAAATCGTTGGTCTGCTCTTCCAGGGTCTCGCTCCTGAAATGAACGGAATTACCCCCGAACAGTTCTCGACCGCCAATACCGACTACGGCCTGATTTCTTCGCAGAAAGTAGGTCCGTCGGTTGCCGACGATATGAAGACCGATGCCTATATTGCCGTTACCCTGGCGCTGATTGCGATGTTCCTCTACATCCTTATCCGCTTCCGCAACGTGGCATTCTCGGTCGGCGCTCTTGCCGCAGTAGCCTTCACGGCCTTCACCATCGTTGGTTTCTACAGCTTCTTCTACGGCCTGGTTCCCTTCTCGATGGAAATCGACCAGACCTTCATTGCCGCAATCCTTACCGTTATCGGTTATCAGATTAACGATACGGTGGTTGTGTTCGACCGTGTTCGCGAAAACATCGCCCTCTTCCCCAAACAGAATTTCTATGACCTGATCAACCGCTCGATCAACTCCACTTTGGGCCGTACGATCATGACCTCGGCCTCGACCCTGCTGGTTCTTCTGTGTATCTTCATTCTGGGCGGCGAAGCAATCCGTGCGTTCACCTTCGCAATGATCAGCGGCGTAGTTATCGGTACTCTCGCTACCATCTACATTGCCGCTCCGGTTGCTTACCTTACCAACCGCAAGAAAAAAGCCTGATTCAACCTCTGATTCTAACTTATAAGAGCCCTATAGGTCCTATAAGACTTATAGGGCTTTTTCAGAAACCATGATCAAAAGGATTCATAACGAAGCTCAGGCCCGCACGGCCCTTGACCAAGGGGCCCGCTGGCTGCATCTGACCGACCCGGCCGAACTGGAGGCCATAATTCCCATCGCGCGCCGGGCCGACGCGATTCTGACGCTTCAGGGCGACCATGAGCGCGTGCTGGCGACTCTTATCCACGGCGTTATTCTTTCGCCGGCCGATTCTCCGGCTGCCGACGTTCGCGAAAAGCTCGGCCCGCACGCAATTATCGGCTGCGAGGTTTCGTCGCTGTTCGAGGTTATGCGTCTTGCCCCGTTAGACGTTGATTTCTTCGTTCTGACGGCCTCTGCGGCGCAAGCCGGGGAAATTATAGCCCTGGCCCGCCAAAAGGGCGTAGAACAAAGATTTGTGACCCTCGTTCCGGTCGAAGGTGCCGACTCCGTTATGAATGATTAACATAGCCGGGAACTTTTATTTCCCGATGTGTGCCGAAATTTGCATTGCAAACAACGATTTATTCCCACTAATTTATAACTAACTCAAACTATTAGACTATGGCAAAAAAAATCACCCCCGCCGCAGCCGCTGCCGATCCCAAAGCAGCCAAACTCGAGGCCCTCAAGCAAGCTATGGGCAAGATTGAAAAAAGCTACGGCCGCGGTGCCATCATGAAGATGGGCGACGAAGTGGTTGAGAAAGTTGACGTGATACCTACCGGCTCCATAGGCCTCAACATGGCCCTGGGCGTAGGCGGATATCCGCGTGGCCGCGTGATCGAAATCTACGGCCCCGAATCGTCCGGCAAAACTACCCTTGCTATCCACGCCATTGCCCAGGCCCAGAAGGCCGGCGGCATCGCTGCAATCATTGACGCCGAGCATGCCTTTGACCCCTACTATGCCAAAGCGCTCGGGGTCGACATTGACTCTCTCTACATCTCGCAGCCCGACAACGGCGAGCAGGCACTGGAAATTGCCGAACAGCTTATCCGCTCGGCCGCTATCGACGTTCTGGTTATTGACTCAGTGGCCGCGCTGACACCCAAAAGCGAAATCGACGGCGAGATGGGCGACCGCCAGGTAGGCCTCCAGGCCCGACTCATGAGCCAGGCCCTGCGTAAGCTAACAGGCGCCATTTCGCGCACCAAAACCTGCTGCATCTTCATCAACCAGCTGCGCGCCAAAATCGGCGCCATGTTCGGCCCGGCAGAAACCACAACCGGCGGCAACGCCCTGAAGTTCTACTCGTCGGTGCGTATTGAAATCCGTGGCACCACTACCCTTAAGAACGGTGACCAGCCGATCGGGCGTCTGACCACATGTAAGGTCGTTAAAAACAAGGTTGCGCCCCCATTCAAGCGCGCCGAATTCGACATCATGTTCGGTCAGGGCATTTCCCGTTCGGGCGAAATTCTCGACATGGCCGTTGATTTCGACATTATCCAGAAGTCAGGCTCATGGTTCAGCTACGACGGTAGCAAACTCGCCCAGGGTCGCGACTCGGCCAAGGCCGTAATCGCCGATAATCCCGAACTGGCCGACGAACTCGAAGCAAAAATCACCGAAGTTCTCCGCGAAAATCCCGAAGCCAAGCGCGCATCGCGTGCCCCGAAATTCAAGCGTCCGGGTGCTAACGCCGATGCTCCGGCCGCAGCCGAAGAATCGCCCGCACAGGAGGCCGACGAAGAATTTACCATCGAAGAAGACTGATATCCCTCTATTGATTATTTTACCGGGAACCCCAAGGCGGATAATGCCATCGGGGTTCCTGTTGTTATTACCGCTTCATGACGTTAAATTGAGTTAATTTATTTGCGCGTGTTGGCGGTTTTCACTAACTTTGAAGTGACATTAGCCCCGCTCTCTCCCTGAATTTCCTCTTCTCGGTCTGGCTATGTTGCTGATTCTGAAATTCTTTAGGGTCGGCATGATTTTGATATATATAAAAAATAAACATAAATGACCGACAAATGGAAACCTCTAACCACAGACCAAACTCCATTCCGCCCGGCTGCTGACAACGGCGAGCCTCGACGACCGGCCGCAGAACGCTATTTCGATTCTCCGGTCATGGCCAAGATTCTGCGCGACCGCGGAATAAATACTCCCGCCGAGGCTCAAGCCTTTTTCAACCCGCAGCTTTCGGACCTCCACGACCCCTTCCTGATGCCGGGAATGGATGTTGCGGTGGCCCGGCTCAATGAAGCTATGGGTGCCAAACAGAAAATTCTGGTCTATGGCGACTACGATGTCGACGGTACTACCGCCGTCGCTCTGGTCTACAAGTATCTGCTACAGTTCTATTCGAACGTTGACTACTACATTCCGGGCCGCTATGACGACGGCTACGGTATTTCAAAACACGTTGTTGACCTCGCTGCCGATGCGGGAGTCAAGCTGATTATCATTCTCGACTGCGGTATCAAGGCAAACGAAGAGATTGCCTATGCCAAAACCAAGGGCATAGACTTTCTAATTTGCGATCACCACGTTGCCGGAGCCGAGCTCCCCGATGCAGTGGCCATTCTCAACCCCAAGCTCGAAGGGTCGACCTATCCTTTCCGCCATCTGAGCGGATGCGGCGTAGGCTATAAGTTCATGCAGGCCTTTGCGCTGAGCAACGGTCTTCCCGTGCGCGACCTCGAAAACTATCTCGACCTGGTTGCTGTGAGCATTGCTGCCGACATTGTTCCGATGATTGGCGAAAACCGCATAATGACCTTCTATGGCCTCAAACGCCTCAATTCTAATCCCAACATGGGATTGCGGGCCATTATGAAAATATGCGGGCTTACTGGTCGCGAAATAACCCTTTCAGACGTTATTTTCAAAATCGGACCGCGCATCAATGCTTCAGGTCGCATGCAGTCGGGTAGGGAGGCAGTTGACCTGCTTGTTGCCCGCAATGCCGAAAAAGCCCGCGAAAAGGCCCTCGAAATCGACCAATATAACCAAGACCGCAAGGAACTCGACAAGCAGATTACCGAAGAGGCCCAGGCATTGCTCGAAGCCTCGGGCAATGCCGGCAACAAGTCGATTGTAATGTACAACGAAGACTGGCACCGGGGCATTATCGGAATCGTGGCTTCGCGTCTGACCGAGGTTTACTATAAGCCAGCCGTAGTGCTTACGCTGACCAATGGCCTTGCCTCCGGCTCGTCGCGCTCGGTTCAGGGCTTCGACATCTATTCCGCCGTTGAGGCCTGCGAGGACCTGCTCGAAAACTTTGGCGGCCACACCTACGCCGTGGGGCTTTCCATGAAACCCGAAAATATTCCCGCCTTTGCCGAACGCTTCGAAAAATACGTTGCCGAACATATTTCCGAATCGCAGCTGAAGCCAACCCATGAGATTGATGCCGACCTGAAATTCGACGAAATTAACCTCGACATGCTTCATTTCCTTAAGCGCCTGAACCCCTACGGGCCGGGAAATATGAAGCCGGTGTTCCGCACCTCGGGAGTCCATAGCGTTTCGTCGTCGAAAATCGTAGGCAAGTCGGGCGACCACATTAAACTCGACATCACAAATGCCGAGGGGCATCATGTTGTCCATGCCATTGCATTCAACATGGCCGAACGTTTCGATGAAATAGCCGACGGTCAGCCTTTTACCATCGTTTACACCATCGAGGAAAACAAGCACCACGCCGCTGGCTACCCGATTCAGCTTCTCGTAAAGGATATTATTCTCTGATGCGCCCGTACTCCTCTCCTCTCGACGCTCTGAAGCGCCACTGGGGGTACGATTCCTTTCGCCCCCTCCAGGCCGACATCATCGACTCCGTGCTCAGCGGCGCCGACACTCTGGCGCTGATGCCTACCGGTGGCGGCAAGAGCATCACCTTCCAGGTGCCGGGGCTGATGCTGCCGGGGCTCACAGTGGTTATCACCCCCCTGATTTCGCTGATGAAAGACCAGGTCGATAACCTGCGTGCTCATGGAGTCGAGGCTTTGTGTCTCCACTCTGGGCTGACCATGCGCGAGGCGCGTCTGGCAATGCAAAAAGCCGAGCTGGGCAAGGTGAAGTTCCTCTATCTGTCGCCCGAACGCCTCCAGAACGAACGCTTTGTCGGTGAGCTCAAAACGTGGAATATATCGCTAATAGTTGTTGACGAGGCGCATTGCATTTCGCAGTGGGGCTACGATTTTCGTCCGCCATATCTGAAAATCGCCTCGCTGCGGCGCTATTTTCCGACGGTTCCGGTGCTGGCCGTTACCGCCTCGGCTACCCCCAACGTGGCCGACGATATTTGCGAGCGCCTGGAGTTCCGCCCCGGCTCGCGGCGCTTCCAGATGAGTTTTGCACGTCCAAACATCAGCTACGTTGTTCGACGCGACATAAACAAGCCCGAACGGTTGCTGACGGTTTTGCGAAATACCTCGGGCTCGGCAATCGTTTATGTGCGTTCGCGCAAAAAAACCGTTGAGATAGCGCGCACTCTGATTGCCGCCGGCATATCGGCCGAGGCTTATCATGCCGGGCTTCTGCCCGAAGAAAAAACCGAGCGCCAGCAGCGATGGAAAGATTCCAAGGTGAGGGTAATGGTTGCAACGAATGCTTTCGGCATGGGTATCGACAAACCAGATGTCAGGGTGGTTGTTCACTACGACCTGCCGTCGTCGCTCGAAGAATATTACCAGGAAGCCGGTCGCGCCGGACGCGACGGTTTGCCTTCGTTTGCCGTCTGTTTGGTTTCTCCGCGCGACCGCCAGACTCTCGACCGTCGCCTCGAGGAAGCGTTTCCGCCGCTGCCATATATAGCCGAAATCTACGAAAAAGCGTGTCTGAAAATCGATCTTTGCATCGGCGAAGGCCAGTATAAGGTTTTTGACTTTAATTTCGATGAGTTCTGTATTGAGCAGCACTTGTGGCCCGCAACCGTCAGGGCAGCTTTTGCCCTGCTTGCCGTGGGCGGCTATGTGGAGTATGTTGAAGACGTTGATGCCAAGGCACGCGTAATGGCGATTTGCCGCCGCGACGAACTCTATGGAATGGAGCTGAGCCGTGTCGAGGAGGAGGTTATGGTTTACCTGCTGCGCAATTGCCCCGGGCTTTTTGCCGACTATTTCAACATTGTTGAAACGGTTATCGCGTCTCACCTGTCGCTTACACCTGACCAGGTGTATCAGACATTGCTGTCGCTCAGCAGAAAGCATGTTATCCACTATGTTCCGCGCCGTCAGCAACCGTATCTCTACTTTCCGTCGCGCCGCATCGAGAGCCGCTTTGTTGAGATTCCCCGCAAGCTCTACGACGAGCGGCGCCAGCGCATGGCCGAGCGGCTCGATGCTATGCGCAGCTTTGCCTTCGGCACCGGTGAGTGCCGGGCGGCCGTTATAATGAACTATTTCGGCGAAACCGATGCAGAACCTTGCGGCAGTTGCGACGTTTGCCGCGAATCGCGGCCGCCGGTGCAAGCGCCGGTATCCCTTAAGGATTCCGTTCTTCATATAGTTTCTAACAATTCCGGAATCAGCGTCCGCAACGTTGCCCGGCGACTGAACTTCCGCGAAGAAGTCGTTGTTAAGGTCGTGCGCGACCTTATTGACCGCGGCCTCTTAACTCTTAATACTGACCAAACCTTATGCAAGCCCCTTTAGCAGAACGAATGCGTCCGCAGACGCTCGATGATTACGTTGGCCAGGCCCACCTTGTGGGCCCCGGTTCGATTTTGCGCCGCATGATAGAGCAGCAGCGTGTAAGCTCATTTATTCTCTGGGGACCTCCCGGGGTGGGGAAGACCACTCTGGCTCGTATTATTGCTAACACAACAAATGCGCCGTTCTATACCCTTTCGGCCGTATCTTCGGGAGTTAAGGAGGTCAGGGAGGTTATTGAACGCTGCCGTGCCGAGTCGCAGTCGATGTTTTCCAAGGGGCGCCCAATACTTTTCATCGACGAAATCCACCGTTTTTCCAAAAGCCAGCAGGATTCGCTGCTCGGGGCCGTTGAAAGCGGAATAGTTACGCTGATAGGGGCAACTACCGAAAACCCGTCGTTTGAAGTAATCAGGCCTTTGCTGTCGCGTGCAAGCGTTTACACATTGCGCCCGCTTGAGGCCGTCGACCTGCAGAAGCTGCTCGATAATGCACTTGAGCGCGATCCTATTCTGTCGAAAATGGAGGTCAAGGTTGAAAGTACGGACGCTCTTTTTCGATTTGCCGGTGGCGATGCGCGCAAGCTGCTCAACATTCTCGACCTGCTGGAGCAGTCAACGCCCGCCAATGAGCCTCTGGTGATTTCCGACGCAATAGTTACCGAGCGACTGCAGGAAAATCCCGCCGCTTACGATAAGGGCGGCGAAATGCACTA
>CAZGTD010000005.1:0-43411 GCA_964528425.1 uncultured Bacteroides sp. | reverse complement strand
GTGAACCATTGCTTAGCTGCAAACGTTTGAATCTTAGCTTTCAACTATTTATTTATGAGACGGATTTGCTTCATCATTATGCTTTTGCCGATAACTCTGTTATCAGCTGTTTTTACTGCGCCCGATCTGGCCGCTATTGTCGATTCACTGGCCGATATGCCGGGCTACCGAGCAACAGTAAGCTACGCGGTTACTTTGCCGCAGGCCCACGATGATGTTATTTATACCGTTAATCTTGCTCAGGATTCGGTAGATGTCGACAGCTATCTGCTGCAGTGGTCCGTTATGTCCCCCTCGGGGCCTGTCGAAGGCTTCACGGCATGGTTTGACGGAAACTTCTATAACTACCGCAATCACCGCCTCCAGGAGCGCCATGACCGGTGGGACGCCCCGCTCCCCGAAGGCGTGAAACCTCCTCAGAACTCCGCTCAGTTCGCCTCGCTGCTTCCGTCGCGTGTAGCTGATAATTTGCGTTCGCTCGGCAATGAGGTTGATATCAAGGTTCAGGGGGATTTAGTGATTGTAAGCCGGATTACCGAGGCCTCCGAGCTCTTTTATAAATTTCAGTTGCCCTCTATGCGGCCGGTAGATTTTTATGCTGACTATAACCCTGGAGCGATTTCCGGCCAGCAGGTCCATGCGGTATACTCCTATTCCGATAGTGTTGAACCCTATCCGGCAGGTTACTCCGAGGAATTTCTGCACACGCTTTTTCTGGATGCGTTCGATAAGTATCGCGAGAGCCAGTTCGCTATAGAAAACATGCGCGGTTTGCCGCTTCCGGCCTTTTCGCTTCAGAAGCTGGGGGGCGGTCGGATGGAGAGGCAGGCTTCTGACGCATTTAAAAGCCCTGTAGCGGTCGTTCTCCTGAATCCGGCTATGGGTCTTAGTCCGCGCCTTGTAGAGGCCGTACGGGGCGCCGTAGACGCTCTGCCGATTGAGGCGGAGATAATCTGGGCTTCCACCGCCAAGAATCCCGATGAAACGGAGCAGCTTCTCGGCCCGCTACGCCCCGGAGAAACCGCCCTGACCGGTGCCCAACCTCTGGTTTCGGCCTGCGGAGCCTCGGCGCTACCCGTAGTGATGGTGTGCGCGCCTTCCGGTCGCATTTCCGATATTGCCGTCGGCTTGAACCAAACGCTCCATACAGACGTTATGCAGATGTTAATTAGTGCGAAATAATAACATCTCATAAACCTACTACTACATTACTTATGGAAACCGTTTACTTTCAAGGTACACCCTGCCACACCTATGGCAATCTCCCCTCTGTTGGCGACAAAGCACCCTGTTTCAACCTCGTTGATTCTAATCTGAAAGACATTCGTTGCAACGATTTCTTTGGCAAGAAAGTCGTTTTAAATATTTTCCCCAGTCTCGACACCGAAGTTTGTGCAGCGTCGGTTCGCCGCTTCAATAAGGAAGCCTCCGAGCTGCCCGATGTAGCCGTTATCTGCGTGAGCATGGACCTCCCCTTCGCCGCCAAGCGCTTCTGCACGGCCGAGGGCATCGAGAACCTCACAGTGGCCTCCGCATTCCGTTCGCCGCTGTTCGGACAGAAATATGGCGTCGAGTTGGTCGACGGTCCGCTGGCCGGTCTGCTCACCCGCTCGGTCATTATCTATGATCCCGACCTCAAGGTTGTGTATCGCGAGCTCGTTCCCGAAATTGCTCAGGAGCCCGACTATAAGGCCGCGCTTGCAGTATTGAAGAAATAACCCCCTTTTAGCCCCGATTTTTTGCGGCCGGTTGCCCGGCCGTCGGCAAAAATTCTATTCTCCGAGGCTCTAAAACCGCCTTTTTGCTTCGCAATCCGCTATCAAATAGCGGGTTGCGAATGTTTTTTGTTGTTCTTGTTTTTTTGTCGAAAAATTTCCGTAACTTTGGGGTGCTTAAAATGCCTAAATAGGCCCTATAAGTTATTTAACGTAATGAAACTCAAATGGTTAACTGAAAATGTTGTGTTCCCCGAGGTCATAGATAGGGAGCTGGTTCAGTCGTGGCTGGAAAAAATTGCCGTTGCCCACGGAAAGATTGCCGGACAGCTGACCTATATCCTTACCGACGATGAAGGCATACTTCGGGTAAACCGGCAATTTCTGCAACATGACTATTTCACCGATATTATTACTTTCGACTATTCGAAGCGTGGAATGGTCAACGGCGACATTTATATCTCGCTTGAAACCGTTGCTACAAATGCCGAGCAGTTCGGTCAGAATCCGGTTCGCGAGCTATATAGGGTGTTGGCTCACGGAATGCTCCATCTTTGCGGCATTAACGATAAAGGCCCGGGTGAGCGCGAAATTATGGAGCGACACGAAGATGAAGCGCTCGAAATGTTATTTAACGACTGATGATATTCGATTTTGACGTAATAGTTGTCGGTGCCGGCCATGCCGGTTGCGAAGCTGCGCGCACGGCGGCCGTTACCGGTTGCCGGACGCTGCTCATAACAATGGACCTCAACAAAATTGCCCAAATGAGCTGTAATCCGGCCGTCGGGGGAATTGCAAAAGGTCAGATTGTTCGGGAAATCGATGCTTTGGGGGGTGCGATGGGCCTTGTTACCGATGCATCCTCTTTGCAGTTCCGAATGCTTAACCGCTCGAAAGGCCCGGCAATGTGGAGTCCGCGCGCTCAGGCTGACCGCATGGTTTTCAGCGCAACGTGGCGACATGTGCTTGAAAATACGCCGAATCTTTACATGTGGCAGGACTCCGCAACTGAGCTTATTATAGAAAATGGGGTAGTGGCCGGAGTAAAAACCGCTTGGGGTGTAAGTTTCAAGGCCAAGGCCGTTGTTTTGACCAACGGTACTTTCCTTAACGGGCTTATGCATGTAGGGCGTGCGCAAATTCGTGGCGGCCGCGTTTCAGAGCCTTTCTCTACCGGACTTACCGAACAGTTGCGCTCGCTCGGTTTTGAAGCCGACCGCATGAAAACCGGCACTCCGGTGCGCCTTGATGCCCGCACAATTGACTTTTCGCTGTGCGATATGCAGCCGGGAGATGATACCGACGACAAGTTTTCGTTCTTGCCCGAATCGAAACGCGTTTTAAAGCAGCTTCCATGCTGGGCTACAAAAACCAACCCGGAAACGCACGAGATTCTTCGCCTCGGATTGCCCGATTCCCCCCTCTATAATGGCCAGATTCAGAGTATCGGTCCCCGCTATTGCCCCAGTATCGAAACAAAGATTGTTACCTTTGCTGACAAAGACGAGCATCATCTGTTTCTTGAACCCGAAGGAGAGAATTCAACCGAATATTACTTGAACGGTTTTTCCTCCTCACTTCCGTTCGATATTCAGATGCGTGCCCTACATACCATACCCGCATTGAGAAATGTTCAGATTCTCCGGCCCGGATATGCCATCGAATATGACTTCTTCCCTCCGACCCAGCTATATCACACTCTTGAAACCCGATTGATAAAGAACCTCTTTTTTGCAGGGCAGATTAACGGAACCACCGGTTATGAGGAAGCGGCAGGCCAGGGGCTCATTGCCGGCTTGAATGCTTCGGCCGCCGTGAGAGATGTGGAGCCGCTGACTCTCGGGCGCGACCAGGCATATATCGGCGTGCTTATCGACGACCTCGTTACCAAGGGTGTTGATGAGCCTTACCGCATGTTTACCTCGCGGGCAGAGTATCGCATTTTGCTGCGCCAGGATGATGCCGACAGTCGCCTTACACCGATTGGCCACTCACACGGCCTGGCCGACACCCATAGGTTAGAGATTCTGCGAAATAAAGAAAGGCAGATTGCCGAGCTTACCGATGAGCTTCGCGCCGCGTCATTGCGTCCCGATCAGGTTAACCCGCTGCTTGAAGAAATTGGTTCTGCCCCGGCACGGCAATCGACCAAAGCTGCCGATATTTTGCTGCGGCCTGGTATGACTCTGGGCCTGTTGGCCCGCATACTTCCCGGCATAGACAATTTCCCGGAGGAGGTTCGCCTTGGAGTAGAAATCAGACTCAAATATGCAGGCTATATTGATCGGGAGAGGCAGCTTGCCGAAAAGATGACCCGTATTGACCACATTACCCTTGGCGATAAGCTCGACTACTCGCAAATTACAGCGCTATCCACCGAGGCCCGCCAGAAACTGCAGGCCATGAAGCCCGAAACGGTAGGACGCGCCAGCCGCATTCCCGGGGTTTCACCTGCCGATATTAACGTGCTGCTTCTGATGCTTGGAAAATAAATGTTTCACGTGGAACATAGCTAACATTTGTAATTTCAAATTATTAACACATATCATTTCAAAATGGAATACATTAAACGACACATTCGCGATGTTCAGGACTTCCCCACAAAGGGTGTTCTCTTCAAAGATCTCACAACCGCCTTCAAGGATCCGCGCGCGCTCCATATCATAGGGTGGGACCTGGGTCAGCTCTATCGTGACAAGGGCGTTACCAAAGTTGTGGGCATCGAGAGCCGTGGCTTTATCGGTGGCTCGATTCTTGCTTTTGAACTCGGCGCGGGTTTTGTTCCGTGTCGCAAACCTGGCAAGCTGCCCGCCGATACAATCAAAGCTTCGTATGACAAGGAGTATGGCAAGGATACTATTGAAGTTCACGCCGACGCAATCACCGAGGATGATATAGTCGTAATTCACGACGACGTGCTCGCTACCGGCGGAACAATGGCGGCAGCCTATAATCTCATCAAATCGATGAATCCGAAGAAAATCTACATCAACTTCATCATTGAGCTGACCGCCTTGAATGGTCGCGACCGTTTGCCCGCCGATGCTGAAGTAACATCGCTGATTACTTACTGATTCGTAGTTGTCGCTCAAGAATAAATCACCCCGGCTGCGCGAAAAAATCGCGCTCATGCCCTCTACCCCCGGCGTCTATACCTACTATGACGCCGAGGGTACGGTAATCTATGTGGGTAAGGCAATCAACCTCAAAAGGAGAGTAAGTTCATATTTCAATCGCACCCACGATAGGGTGAGGACCAACTTGCTGGTGCGGGCAATAGCCGATGTCAGCTATATAGTGGTGCCCACCGAACAGGATGCCTTGAATCTCGAAAACTCGATGATCAAGGAGTATAAGCCACGCTATAACGTCTTGCTCAAAGATGACAAATCTTACCCGTGGATTGTGGTTACCAACGAGTATTTTCCCCGCGTGTTCATGACCCGCGAGCGGATAAAGGACGGCTCAAAATATTTCGGGCCATACACTGATTCGGCCTCTGCCAAGGCGGTTCTTAACCTCGTTCACGAGCTATATCCAATACGCAATTGCCGCCATGCGATAACTCCCGATTATATCCGTCGCGGCAAGGGGCGCCTATGTCTGGAATATCACTTGAAAAAGTGCGGCGGTTGCTGCGTAGGGTTGGTCAACCATGATGAGTATATGGCCAACATCGACCGCGTCAAGCAGATTCTTCGCGGCGAAACCGGCACTCTGTTGGCGCACCTGCGCGGCGAAATGGAGCAGTTGGGCGAGGAAATGAGATTCGAAGAAGCTCATGAACTGAAAAAGAAATATGATTTAATCGACCGCTACCAGTCCAAATCGGTGATTATCAGCCAGGTTTTGGATCAGATTGATGTTTTCGGCATGTCTGACGAGGGCGATAAGGATGTGTATATCAACTATATGCATGTCAGGCGTGGAGCCGTTGTGCGTTCGTTGACGCTTCATTATACCCGTTCGCTCGACGAAGAGCCCGCAGCATTGCTTTCGCTGGCGATAAACGAAATCCACAGCCAATTCAGCGAAAATGCCGACGAGATAGTAGTGGGCATCCAGCCCGAGACCCCTCTGCCCGGATTCACGTTTACGGTTCCGCAGCGGGGAGATCGCGCAAAGCTTCTGGAAGTGAGCCGCCGCAATGCTGCCCAGGCGCGTGCCGAGGCTCAGGCCCGAGCCGAAAAACTGAATCCCGAGCAGAGGGTGATGCGCGTTCTGAACCGCATGAAAGATGACTTCAGGTTGCCTGAGCTGCCAAGGCATATTGAGTGTTTTGATAACTCGAATATCCAGGGCACGAATCCGGTGGCATCGTGTGTTGTGTTCCGCAACGCCAAGCCTTCGAAAAAGGACTATCGCCATTTCTGCATCGAAACAGTGGAGGGGCCCGACGATTTCGCCTCGATGCGCGAAATCATTACTCGCCGTTATACACGTTTGCTTCAGGAAGACCCGGACGACCTGCCGCAGCTTATTGTAGTTGACGGCGGCAAGGGGCAGCTCTCGGCCGCAGTCGAGGCTCTCGATTCCATAGGTCTGCGCGGTGCAATTCCTATTGTTGGCATAGCCAAGCGTCTGGAAGAAATCTACTTTCCGGGCGACTCCATTCCGCTGTATATCGACAAAAATTCAGAGTCACTTCGGGTTATCCAGCACCTGCGCGACGAAGCACACCGTTTCGGCATCACATTTCATCGCAACCGACGCTCTAAAGGCCAAACAGTCAGCGAATTAGATGCTATTCAAGGAATCGGTCCCAAATCTAAAGAGCTGCTGCTCAAGAAGTTCCGGTCGGTTGTGCGTATAAAAGCCGCTACGCGCGACCAGCTGGCGGAACTGCTCGGGCCCGCAAAAGCCGCAACACTTTATTCAGCCCTACATGCCAATGAAACTCAGTCATGAATCATACATGCGCCGCTGCCTGGAGCTCGCCGCCATGGGCGAAATCGGCGCGCATCCCAACCCGATGGTCGGGGCCGTTATCGTTAGTCCGGACGGACACATTCTCGGCGAAGGTTACCACCGGCGCTGCGGGCAGGCCCATGCCGAGGTCAATGCCATCCGCAACGCCGACGAGCTGGGCCACGACGTTACCGACGCAACCATCTATGTGAGCCTTGAACCGTGCTCGCACTGGGGCAAGACGCCACCCTGCGCGGGCCTGATAATCGAGCGCCGGATTCCGAGGGTGGTTGTCGGGTGTGTAGATTCTTTTGCCAAGGTTCATGGCCGCGGAATCGCAATGCTGCGCGAGGCCGGAGTGGAGGTGACCGTACTCGACGGAGCGATAGAGCGGGAGTGTCGCGACTTAAACCGCCGTTTCTTCACGGCCCACACTCTGGGGCGCCCGTTCGTGGCCCTGAAGTGGGCGGAAACCGCCGACGGCTATGTTGACCGCCTGCGCACCGATGATTCTACGGCCGCCTTGCGCATATCGTCGCCCGCGACTCAGATTGCCGTTCATCGCTATCGCTCGACATTTGATGCAATAGCCGTTGGCGAGCGCACGGCGCGTCTCGACCATCCGCGGCTCGACTCCCGTTGCTGGCCCGGCGGCCGCGCCCCGGAGCGTGTTGAGTTCCGTCGCGGCGACCTGCTCGCCCAGCTGCGCGAGCTTTACGGCCGCGGCATCAGTTCGGTTCTGATTGAAGGGGGACCCACGCTTCAGCGCGCCTTTCTGGCAGCAAATCTTGTAGATGAAATCCGCATTGAGCGCGGCGCCGAACCACTGGGCGCGCCGGGGGTGGCCGCTCCGTTGCCGCGGATAATAATTCCCCGGTAAAATTTTTTTGCTTCATCCGAACCTTTTTTACCCCAAGGGCGTTTTATAAGCAAAGAGAAGGTATTTCAGACGTTATTAAAACGTCACCAACCCTTAAATCCGAAACCTTCTCCATCGTCCTGGTGCGCTGCAAAGCGCCCCAGGTCTCTTTTTTTGTGATTTTTGCCAAAGTCTCGGAATTTTATTGTAAATTTGCGGCATAAACCAATTCATCCTTACTTTCTTATGCGAAAAATGCTTTTAGGCCTGGGTGTGTTTGCGGCTTTTGCTGCGGCCGCTCAAGATAATGAGTTTCCGGTTGCGGACTCGCTGTTGAGTGTAGTTGACGAAACGGTGATTGCCGAATATCAGAGCGACAACCTGCCGGCGGTTGTTTTTTTGCCGGCGGTATATACCGGCTATGATCGCGAACTGCCGTCGACCGATTCGCTGTTTCGCTACCGGCCTGATTCCAAGCTTCCCGACTGGCTTGCGCGTGCGGTTCGCTCGCGCCTGTATGCCAACCGTTTAATCCAGACCCATGCTATCAATAATCCGCAGCAGGTACCATATAATTTTCAAACTATGGCTGTGCCGCCGAAAAAATATATCGCTACCGCCGACCCGACAAATGCCATTATGATTTTCGAGGAAATCGGTGCGGTTCCCGCGCCGGTTGAAATTACCGCTCCGATCGATATGGCCGCTTCGGAAGTGAAACGTCAGCACTGGCTCAACAAGTTCTCGGCATTGCTGCAATTCTCGCAGGGCTTCGTAAGCCCCAACTGGTATCAGGGCGGTAATAACTCGCTGAGCCTGTTGGCCGATTTTCAATACACATCGAATCTGAACACCAAGTTCCATCCCAAACTGATGTTTGAGAACTTCATTCAGTGGCGCACGGCCATGACCCGCACTCCCGAAGATGAATACCGCGACTTTTCATTCACCGAAAACCGCTTTCAGATTAACTCCAAGTTCGGCTACAAGGCGTTCTATTCCTGGTATTACTCAATGCTGGCCATCTTCAAAACGCCGATTTTCTGCGGCTATAATTCCGGCACCACTACGCGCACGGCTTCGTTTCTGTCGCCCGGCGAGTTTAACCTCGGTGTCGGTCTGACCTACAACCTGCAGTCGAAAAATAAAAAGTTTGAACTCTCGCTCTCTATCTCGCCGGTTTCATATAACCTGAAAACGTGTATCGACGAACTGGTCGATGAAACCGCCCACGGCATAGAGCCCGGAAAGAAAACCTTCTCAACCGTCGGTTCATCTATCGAGGCTAACTGGACCTGGACAATCTGCCCGACCGTTTCGTGGAAGTCGCGCGTGTTCTTCTTCACCAACTATAAGATTTACCAGTACGACTGGCAGAACCAGTTCAGCTTCCAGTTCAACCGCTGGCTTTCGGCCAACCTCAACGTCGACGCCCGCTATGACTCGTCGATGCACCAGACCACTTCGTGGAACAAGTTCCAGCTCTACGAACTCTTCTCGTTGGGCTTCTCCTATACCATTAGCCACTGATGAAACAGAAACTCGTTTTCCTGACCGGGGCCGGAGTGTCGGCCGAAAGCGGAATCTCAACGTTTCGCGATGCCGACGGCCTATGGGAAAAATATCCCGTAATGGAGGTATGCTCGGCCGACGGTTTCCGGCGCAACCCGGCGCTGGTCCATGACTTCTACAACGCCCGCCGCCACCAGCTGCTCGAAGTGGAGCCCAATGCCGCACATCGTGCAATTGCCGAGCTTGAGAGCGACTACGACGTTATGGTCATAACGCAAAATGTCGACAACCTCCATGAGCGCGCCGGCACTCCCGCCGAACATATCATCCACCTCCACGGCGAACTGATGAAGGTGCGCGCCCTCGACAACGACGCGCTGCTGTTCGACCTCGCCCCCGACGCGCTCGACACCACGCCGCAAACCCTTATCGACGGCCATCGCGTGCGGCCCCACATAGTGTTCTTTCAGGAGGCTGTGCCGATGATTGAGCCCGCTGCGGAAATAGTTGCCGAAGCCGACATTCTCGTTATCGTTGGCACCTCGCTCAATGTTTATCCCGCCGCCGGCCTGATCAACTATGCGCGCTCCGACGCCGGGATTTTCTACATCGACCCCAATCCGGCGCCCGTAGGCCCGCGGGTAACCGTAATTGCCGAGCCCGCCACCCGCGGACTCGTAACTCTCAGAAACATTCTTCAGAGCAAATGACCGTTGACCGGCTTCCAACCCCTTTTTATGTTGTTTACGAAGATAAACTTCGAAGCAACATTGAAACGATTCTCGACGTTGCCCGGCGCGCCGACGTTGAAATAATCATGGCCTTCAAGGCCAATGCTCTCTGGCGCACTTTCCCGATTTTCCGCGAATATGGCGTTGACGCTACCGCCAGCTCCCTAAACGAGTTGCAATTGGCGCGCGAGGAACTCCACGCCCGCGTCCACAGCTACTGCCCGGCCTATACCGAAGCCACCATCGGCCCGTATCTCGACGGCTCGACCCACATAACCTTCAATTCGCTGAGCCAGGCCGAGCGCTTTCTGCCCGAAGTCAAGAAGCGGGGTGGGGCAGTGTCGGCCGGCCTGCGCGTCAACCCCCATTGTTCGGTTATTGAAACCGACCTCTACAATCCCTCGCTTCCCGGCTCGCGTTTCGGAGTCAGCGCCGAAGATATGCCCGACCGGCTGCCCGACGGCATCGAGGGCTTCCACTTCCATGCGCTCTGCGAAAGCGGTCCCGAAGAACTCGCCAAGGTGCTCGACGCCTTTGAAACGCAGTTCGGTCGCTTTTTGCCGCAGCTGAAGTGGGTTAACATGGGGGGCGGACATCTGATGACGCGCAGTGACTACGACCGCGACCGCCTGGTGGAAATTCTGCGCTCGTTCAAGCAGCGCCACCCGAATCTCCACGTTATTCTCGAGCCCGGCTCGGCGTGGACCTGGCGCACCGGCGATTTGATAACCGAGGTAGTCGACGTTGTTGAAAACCAGGGCGTTAAAACCGCCATTGTTGACGTCAGCTTCGCCTGCCACATGCCCGATACCCTCGAAATGCCCTATCAGCCGGCAATTACCGAGTCAACCCCCAACGGCGAACATAAATACCGCCTGGGAGGAAACTCCTGCCTCAGCGGCGACTACGTCGGCGACTGGGCCTTCGACCACCCACTCCGCGCCGGCCAGAGGCTCACGCTCGAAGACATGAACCACTACACGACGGTGAAAACCACCATGTTTAACGGCATTCAGCATCCTGCACTGGTGCTCTGCCGCGCCGACGGCTCTTGCGAAACCTTGCGCGAGTTTACCTACGACGACTATAAATCGCGAATGTCATGAAATTCAGCGTAATAATTCCCGTTTATAACCGTCGCGACGAAGTGGCGTCGCTGCTCGAGAGCCTTGCGGCCCAAACGGTGCGCAACTTCGAGGTGATTATCGTTGACGACGGCTCCACCGACCCCTGCGCCCCCGAATGTGAGCCCTACGCCGACTTTGTCAGCTACTACTGGAAAGAAAACGAAGGGCGTTCGCCCGCCCGAAACTACGGCATGGAGCGCGCCGGCGGCGACTATTTCATTTTTTTCGACTCCGACTGCGTTATTCCGCCAACCTATTTCGAAACCCTCGCCCGCGAGCTTGCCGCCGATCCGGTCGACTGCTTCGGCGGCCCCGACGCGGCCCACGAGTCGTTTACCCCGCTGCAAAAGGCCATAAACTTCGCCATGACCTCGCTGCTTACCACCGGCGGCATACGCGGCGGCAAGGTACAGCTCGAAAAGTTCAAGCCACGTACCTTCAACATGGGCTTCAGCCGCGAGGTCTATGACCGCGTTGGCGGCTTCCGCGAAATGTTTTCAGAAGACATCGACATGTCAACGCGCATCAGCCAGGCCGGCTTCGGCATAGCCCTTTTGCGCAGCTGTCCGGTCTACCACCGGCGGCGTCTGAGCTGGCGCAAGTTTGCGCGCCAGGTCTACGTTTTCGGCATGAGCCGCATAACCCTGAAGCTGCTCTATCCCGGGTCGCTCAAACCCGTGCATACCCTCCCGGCGCTCTTTTTGTTGGGTTCGATAGCCCTCGTGGCTCTCGGAATCTTTGTCAGCCCCTGGTGGCTGCTGCCGTTAGGCGTATATGTGGTTGCGCTCTTTGTCGACGCCATTATTGAAACCCGCTCGCTGAAAATCGCCCTGTTGGCCGTGCCTGCCTCGCTGGTTCAGCTCTATGGCTACGGCTACGGCTTTCTGCGCGCCTGGTTCCTGAAAATCGTGCTCGGCCGCGGACGCAACGAAGCCGAAGAACTCAAAATCCGACAAGGCAAAAACGAATGATACGCAACCTCGCCGACGACGAAAAACCCCGCGAAAAGGCCCTGCGCCACGGAATTCAGACCCTCACCAACGCCGAGCTGCTGGCAATTTTGCTGCGCGTTGGCGTTCAGGGCAAGTCGGTTATCGACGTTTCGCAAGATATTCTCAACCATTTCGGTGGCAACCTCGGCAACCTGGCCAAAACCACCCCCCGCGAGCTGACGACCATAGTCAAAGGCATCGGCCCGGCCAAGGCGCTGACCGTTATTGCCGCCCTTGAGCTCGGTCAGCGCGTGCGCCGATCCAACTCTCAGGTCAAACCTCAGATGACCGGTTCGGAAAATATTTATGACTTCGTGCGCGACCGCGTTGAGTTTCTCGACCATGAGCAGTTCTGGGCCCTGATGCTCAATAAGCGCCTCGGAGTTGAGGCGCTGGAAATGATTTCGTCGGGCGGCATGGATGCGACGGTCGTCGACATCCGCGTGCTGGCCAAGCGCGCCCTGGATGCCCGGGCCGTGGCCGTGGCGCTGGTCCACAACCATCCGTCGGGCGCCCTGGTGCCCTCCATGCAGGATGATTCCCTTACCCGGCGCATCAAGGCCGCTTGCGAAACCCTCGACATCCGCGTTATCGACCACCTCATAATTTCCCCCACGGGCTATTACTCCTATTCCGACGAAGGGCGCCTCTAACCGCCAACTCTTTACTAAAAGTTTTCTAAAAATTTGGCGGTATCAAAAATGATACCTATATTTGCGCAAATAAAAGTCAAAATACTATGCCGGAATTATTTAGATATGCAGGATTTGTTTTCTTCTTTTTCAGTCGTGAGCATGAACCGATTCATGTGCATGTTGAAGGTAATGGTGGTAAGGTTATATTTGATATTGTAGATGGAAAGTTACTGCAACGCGAAATCCACAATATAAAGCCTAATGACCTTAAACGAATCAGGCGTTTTGCGCAATTGAACATAGAGATAATCATCGAGGAATGGAATAACCATTTTGGAAATCCGGAGGAATGAACTTATGAAAATCAATACTATTCGGTTTACAGATACCCATATTATCGGAATAGATGAATCGGGCAAGGAGTGGCCGCAATCTTTGTTGTGGTATCCCGGACTATATGATGCTTCATCAGCTCAAAGAGCTGATTATGAAGTCGGTTTAGATGGCTTTCATTGGAGAAACGTTGGTGAGGATATAAGTTTCGAGAGTTTTTTCTATGAAGATGCTGAGCCCACGCCATTACAACGGTTTTTTCTAACCCACAAGGAAATAAAGATTTCGGAATTTGCAAAAATGGTTGGGATTGATGCCACGCTGTTGCGAAATTATATTAACGGTTTCAAAAAGCCGTCGTCTGCAAGAGCACAAACTATTTTGAATGGAATTCATGTGCTTGCGCGTCAGTATGCTGCCGCCTCTTTTTGATCTAACCGCCAACTCTCACAATTATTTTCGGCCAACTCTCACAATTTTACGGTCAATGTGTTTAAATCCAACACATTGCATTTTATGGAAAAATTGGCCGTCGAATCTTTGAAATCAAGAATAAAACATAGATTTTTTCGGGTCGGGAGGTGATTTTTGTGTGTTAAAAATTTTGAAAAACCAAAAATTAGATTTAAATTTGCCCGGAGTAAACCATTGAAATAACCAAACCAATAACCTTAGGCTTTGCCTTAATAAACTAATCTTCAACTATTTACCATGGATAAACTCAGAGTTATCTTGCTCCTGCTGGTGGGCTTCCTTCCCGCCTGGCTATCCATGTCGGCCCAGAGTCTGACCGTTACGGGCACTGTTAACGACAAGGAAGGAGAACCGATTATCGGCGCTACCGTTAGGGTAGACAACTCCAAAGAAGCAACCGCGACGGACGTCGATGGCAACTTCACCCTCAAAGTGGCTAAATATCCTGCAGCCATCACCATTTCCTCCATTGGTTATCAAGCCAAAAAAGTAACCGTCACCTCAGCTGCTCCGGTTACCGTTGAACTCACCGAAGATTCCGAAATGCTCGACGAAGTCGTTGTTATCGGCTACGGTACCGTCCGCAAGGCCGACTTGGCCGGCTCCGTTTCCGTTGTCGACAGCAAAGCCTTCAGCGCCCAGCCCGTAACCACCGTAGGCGAAGCCCTCCAGGGCCGCGTTTCCGGCGTTAACGTTATCAGCGGCGGCGTTCCCGGAGCTTCCCCCAAAATCCGCATCCGCGGTGCCAACTCAATTAACAAGAGCAACGAACCGCTCTACGTTGTCGACGGCCTCGTTCGCGAATCCGGTCTCGAAGGCATCAACCCCGAAGACATCGCCTCGATGCAGATTCTTAAAGACGCTTCCTCAACCGCAATCTACGGTTCGCGTGGTGCCAACGGCGTAGTGCTCATCACCACCCGTCGCGGCAAAACCGGCTCCGCCGAAATCACTTTCGACGCCTCGCTGGGCTGGAGCGAAGTTTACCACATGCCCAAGGTAATGTCGACCCAGAAATATGCCGAGGCACTGGTTAACCCCTATCCGAACCCCTACTATGTTCCTCAGTATAACGCTGCCGGCGAAGTTACCAATGCCGACATGGCAAGCCTGCCTTTTGGCGCTGACCTGACGAACACTGAATATATCACTCCTTATCTCGACGGTACCGACCCCGGCGTTGACTGGCTCGACCAGCTCTTCCGCACCGGCCTGACCCAGAACTATAAGCTGAGCTACACCAAGGGCAACGACCAGATTCAAACCTACTTTTCGGCCAACTACATGAAAGATAAGGGCGTAATCGACTATTCGAGCTACGAACGCTTCGCTGCCCGCGCCAACGTTCATGCAAAAATCACCCCCTGGCTGGAAACCACTGTCGATGTTGACATGAGCCACGGCAACGGCCACGGCGTCGGCGGCTTCGAAATGGGCGTAGGCCCGATCTGGGGCGCCTACACTTTCTCGCCCTCTATGGCCCTGACCAATGCGAACGGAGCATACAATCTTGACCCGATCAACTCCGCTATGGCTAACTCGCCCTATAGCACCATTACTGCCGCCAACGAACGTCGCCGCGACATTCTCAACGGCCGCGTTGACCTCAAGTTCAACATCTGCAAGGGTCTTACCTTCACCACTTCTAACGGTATCGACTACGCTAATAACTACACCTATGGCTTCAACGACACCAAGCGTACTCCCAGTGCAGTTAGCTCTATGAGCAATGCCAACACCAACCGCTGGCTGCTTCAGTCGACCAACAACTTCACCTATCTCAAAAACTGGGAAAGCGGCCATGCCCTCACCGCAACCGCCGTTTGGGAAGCAACTTCTTCGACTACCCGCTCAATGAGCATCGGCGGCAAAGACCTGCTGACCGAAAGCGTTGGCTGGTGGAACGTAGGCGTTGCCGACACCCAGACCGCCGGCAATGGCTACTCCAAGTGGACCCTTATGTCGGCCGTTGCCCGTGCAATCTACTCCTGGAAAGACCGCTACATGCTGACCGCAACCTTCCGTGCCGACGGTTCCTCGCGCCTGAGCAACAACAAGTGGGCTTGCTTCCCCTCTGTTGCCGTTGCATGGACCGCCACCAACGAACCCTTCATGAAAAACGTGTCGCCCTCGACCCTGAGCAACCTTAAGGTTCGTGCCAGCTGGGGTATCATCGGCAACCAGGACATCTCTCCCTATCAGACCATGACCCTCCTTTCGGGCGCTGCCGCCTACTATGGCACCAACACCGCCTATCCCGGCTACTGGTCCGACACCATGCCCACCCCCGACCTGAAATGGGAAAAAACCAACCAGGTTGACGTAGGTATCGACGCCGGTTTCGTTAACGGCCGCATCGACGTGAGCCTCGACTGGTACTACAAGCGCACCCAGGACGCCCTGCTCATGACTACTCCCCCCGCTTATCTCGGCGGCAAGCAATACTATGTAAATGCCGGCGAAGTCAGCAATACCGGTCTTGACCTCTCGGTAACCGCCGTGGCTATCCAGACCCGCGACTGGACCTGGTCGACCACCCTCCAGGCTTCGTGGATGAAAAACCGCGTTGAAAAGCTCACCGCTTCCGACCCCATCATCTTCAGCAACCCTGCAAGCCAGATTTTCGATACCGATCCTATTATCGTTAAAGAAGGCGAAGCCATCGGCTCGTTCTACGGTTTCCGCTGGGCAGGCGTTGACTCTGAAGGCTACGACACCTACTATACCGCCGACAACGAAATCACCCGCACTCCCGGCGTTGACGATCGCGCAATCCTGGGCAAGGCAAGCCCCGACTTCATGCTCGGCTGGAACAACACCGTTACCTGGAAGAACCTCAGCCTTAACGTGTTCTTCAACGGTTCCTTCGGCGCTGACCGTCTGAACGTGCTCCGTTTTGCAATGAACAGCTTCCTCAACAACTCCAAGTTCTATACTGCCGAAAACTGGGTAGACGACGTGTTGGCCGGCAAACTCACCGACCCCCGCGTGGCTAAAGGCAACGTTTACCACGGCGCTTCTTCGCAATGGATTGAAAAGGCCGACTACATGCGCCTCGAAAACCTGGCCCTCAGCTATGAATTCAAGCGCTCAATGACCAAGTTTGCCGACATCCGCCTGCAGTTCTCCGTTCAGAACCTCTTCACCATCACCGGCTATAAGGGCGTTAACCCCGCTGCCCTTACCTATGGTGGCGCTGAATATCAAAAGGGTATTGACTTCGGTTCCGCTCCCGCAACCCGCTCCTATACCTTCGGCGTACGCTTCGTGTTCTAACCAGTTAATCCGATTCATCAACAATGAAAAAGCTATATAAATACTGCGCGGTCGCAGCTTTGGCACTAACCGCCACCTCCTGCGCTAACTTCCTCGAAGAAGACCCCAAAGGCCAGATGGTAGCCGAAAACTTCTTCAAGAGCGGCAATGACCTTACCCTGGCCCTCAACGCCCTCTATAGCCAGGTTACTCAGTCGCAGCGCCACTCCAACCCCTATATCATTCAGCTCCAGGGCGATGATATTACCATCAATACCATGACTAAAGAGGCCTACACCAGCGCCGATGCTTTCAAGGACCCCTCCGACGATAAAGGTGCCAACGACCTCTGGGCATTCCGCTATCAGGTAATCCAGGCCGCAAACCTCATTATCGATAACGCCGAAAATGCCGACGAAGCCACTCAGGAAGAAATCAACATTGCTCTGGGCAACGCTCTCTACTGGCGCGCCTACAGCTACTTCGAACTCGTGCGTGTGTTCGGTCCGCTGCCGCTTAACGAGCATAACCTTCCCGAGCCCCCGATGACCGGCGTTGAGGCTATCTACGCTAAGATTATCAACGACCTCGAACGCGCCAACGCGCTCAATCTCCCCGCTACTTACCGCGGACAGAAATATGGCTTCACCGACAAGTGCAACTACTGGGTAACCTCTGCTGCCGTCAAAGCCACCCTCGCAGCAGTTTATATGAACCGCGGCGGCTGGCCCTTCTACGAAAAAGGTCAGTTCGGAATCGAATATTACGAAAAGGCCGCCGACCTGCTCAAAGAGGTTTACGATGGCGCAGCAACCTATGGCCTTGAACTCGAACAGGACTTTGGCCAGGTTTACAGCATCGGCAACAACTGGTCGGCCGAGCAGCTTCTTACCGTAGGCTTCATGGACACTCCCGGCAACATGAATAACTTCACCTCGCAGTTCTCCAAATGTCAGACTCCCGGTCAGTACCAGAACGGCTGGATTGACTTCATGGGCGAATATAAATGGTGGGCTGAATATCCCGACGGTCCTCGCAAAAGCGCCGTTTACGAAGATGTTATCTACACCGGCCTGAATAACTCGGCCGCAAATCCGGTTTCGCCGATTATCTGCATCAGCTGGTGGGCAACCGACGATGAGCAGCCCGTTAACTCTTCGCGCTCCAACGCCCGCAACAGCATCTATCACCCCACTTTTGCTTCACTGCAGGTTAATGCTGTCAGCAGCGACGACCAAACCATTATTTATGCCCCCTACGATTGCCGTAAGGCCGTATTCCAGGGCCAGTCCGTGCCTCAGAACCACCGCCTGATCCGCTACTCCGAAGTGCTCTGCTGGTTTGCCGAATGTGCTGCCCGCACCGGTAAGCACCTGACCGAGGCTAAAGCCGGTCTGCAGAAAGTTCTTGACCGTGCCTATGGCCCCGGCGTGAAGACCGTTGAAGCTGATATGGCCACGCAGGCAGTTCTGGAACATGGCTACGAAGTTACCGGTTATCCGCTGGCCCTCGTTACCCGCCGCGCCGACCTCTTCCGCCTCGACCAACTCAAAGACGTTTGGGAATATCGCCATGGTGCGCAGGATAAAGTGCTGATTGCTGCCGGTACCCCGACCATTTCTTATAAAAAGCAAGGTCGCACGAAATTTGAGGAATATGACTATAATATTGCCTACGACGTTGTTCGCGCCGAAGATAACCAGGTTGCCGATGAATGGCGCGGCTATGAGTCAATCTATTATATTTATCCCACCAAGGAGGTTATCAAAGACCCCACCATCAAGCGCGTTAGCGCAATGAACTGATTCCGGCAGGGTGGGGAAGTCTCCCCGCAGACTTTCCCCGCCCTCTTCATTTTTTTAGACAATTCACCAATTTTTATTCACTAATTTTTCAAAAAACGTTTTTATGAAAAAACTTTTACTTGCTCTCTGCGCCGGCGTAGCTCTGTGCGCATCTGCCGAAGTTTTTGAAAAGGGTACAGCCTTCACCTACAACATCGGCCCTGACTTCAAGTATTTCGGTGGCGACGAAGAACTCGCTGCAATGAACCTCAACTGGCCCGGCCAGATGATGGAAGACGGCTGCTCGTTTGGCTCCGCTACTGAAGAAGCTTACGGTACAATGGGCGTATGGATTAACGGTGCTGGTTACTCTGCTGCCTGCGCACCTACCACAGTGGCCGGTGGTGAGGCTCTCTGCCCCGTAGTTGACGACCCCTTCAATACCGGTGATTATGCCATTAAAGTATATGCTGATGCATGGTGGGGCTTCGGTAACTTCAACTTCGCTCTTCCCAAAACCAGCGAACTCTGCCGCGTGCGCGTAATCTTCCGTTGCGACACCGAAGGTGCCAGCGATGCCCGTAAGACTAACGGTAATGGCATCCTGATCCGTCTTACCCAGTCTCAGATCGAAGGTGGCGCTGACGGCGTTCCCGGCCCCAATGCAAAGGTTGAAATTCCCGCTATCTGGGAAAACCCCGAACTCTATCAGGTAGTTGACCTCTACACCGACCAGCTCAACGGCAAAGTATACGGTGCTCTCACCTTCATGCCCGGCGGCTTTACTTGTGGCCCCAACCAGCCTACTACTTACATCGAAGAAGTATCTATCGTTCCCGTTAAATACCTTGCAGGTGACACCCACGTTGCCGGCGACGCCGTTATCAACACCCCCGCTGAACGTCCCGAACTCGTTCAGGTTGAAGGCATCAACGCTTCCATCAAGGAACTGAACGCTGCTGTTAAGGCTGGCAACACCATCTACGACATGCAGGGCCGTCGCGTAGCCAACGCTACCAAGGGTCTCTACATCATCAACGGCAAAAAAGCCCTCGTGAAGTAATTCCCCCCTCCCCGATAAAAAAACGCCCGCTCCCCGCGGGCGTTTTTTTTGTGCGCCGCGTTAGCGGTGCAAACGGTTGTAGCCAGGGGTGTAAGCCCCTGGGTTGGAAAATGTGTGTGTTTGCACGATGGAGCGCCGTCAGGTGCGAAACAGATTGTGTCGCAGCTACGCAGCTCCCAACGAAATTGCACGGATTATTTCCCAGGGGCAGCGGGCTGCTTCGCGCCCCTCACCCCAGGCTACAAATGTTTGACCCGCTCTGCGGGCCTTTGCCGCGCCGCGTTAGCGGTGCAAACGGTTGTAGCCAGGGGTGTAAGCCCCTGGGTTGGAAAATGGATGTGTTTGCACGATGGAGCGCCGTTAGGTGCGAAACAGATTGTGTCGCAGCTACGCAGCTCCCAATGTCATTGCGCGGATTATTTCCCAGGGGCAGCGGGCCGCTCCGCGCCCCTCACCCCAGGCTACAAATGTTTGACCCGCTCCGCGGGCCTCGGTGGCGGCGGTTTGGATGTTTGGAATTTTTACCATAACTTTGCGCTATGGCCAATACGTATACACAGATTTATCTTCACGTCGTTTTCGCCGTTAATCATCGCAATGCGTTGTTGCCGGCGGTAATTCATCCTAAGGTTCATGCTTACATGTCGGGAATTCTTAAGGGTTTAGGGCATGTGCCTATAGCTATAGGCGGCACTGAAGACCATGTTCATTGTCTTTTTGGCTATAATATCAATAAAACAATTCCGGAAACTGTTCGCGATTTGAAATCCGCATCGACAAATTATATCAACGCGTCACATTTCATTCCGTTTAAATTTGAATGGCAAAGAGGATACGCGTGTTTTTCATATTCGAGGTCGCAAATTGACGCCGTTGCGCAATATATCAATCATCAATACGAGCATCATAAAAATACGACGTTCGATGATGAGATAAAACGGTTTTTGGAGCTATTTGAAATCGATTACGAAATGCGTTATATTCCCCATTCGCCGCAGGAATGATGGCGCCGCGTTAGCGGTGCGAACGGTTGTAGCCAGGGGTGTCAGCCCCTGGGTTGAAAAATGTGTGTGCCCCCCGATGGAGCGCCGTCAGGTGCGAAACAGATTGTGTCGCAGCTACCGACCATCCAGGGGCAGCGTGTCGCTTCGCGCCCCTCACCCCCGGCTACAAATGTTAGACCCGCTCTGCGGGCCTCGGTGGCAGGAAAAGTGTTAAAAATGAGGGGGGATTTGGAAGTTTGCAGAAAAACGTTTATATTTGCCCCGCTAATACCATGCGTAAATTTTCAATCATATCATAATTTAACAACTAATCTACATGAAAAAACTCTTACTCAGTGCAGCTGCTGCACTGATGACGGTAACAATGAGCTATGCTCAGACCTACGTCACCGGTGCCACCATATCCGATCCTGCGGATATTCAAGACGATGCTGTTTATTTTATTCATGCTATTCAGCCTGCGCGTGGCAACGCGGGTTATGTTAAGGGGTATCCCGACCTTAATAGCCAGGCTTTTGCTCATTTTGGCGGCACTAATATTACCGAAATCAGTGCCGATGGAATTGCAGATAGCCAGTACCTCTGGAAGTTTAAAAAGGTTACTGAAGGAGAATACGCCGGCAACTTTAAGATAGGAATGGCATTTCCTACGAATGGTGAGCGTTGGTTCTCCACTCAGGGGTCTGTAGCAGTCGGGAAAAATAAAATTCAAAAGGTAAATGGTGAAAATGATGCTAATGTTGGTATTTTCGGTTTAGAAACTCCGACTGTGCAAAGTCAAGGTGACAATAAATTTTGGTTTAGACTGAATAATGCCTATCCTGCAACAGGAAATAATACTGTCTTAGCTACTCATAAAATTTGTATGCGAAGCAATAACGACGGATCACTGGAACTTATGGCTTACTGGCATACTGATAACACTGCAGAACAATACTATGTGCAGTTTGAGATTGTAGAGGCCTTTGAAAAGCAGGAAACTCCTAAAACAGTTACTGTTCATCTCCCCGCAATTAACGGCTGGCCGGTTGCTGATCTTTCACTGGAACTTTATAATGGCCAGAATGCCGCTCTCACTATCAAAAACAAACTTTCTGATATGGGCGGTATGGCTAACGCAACCATTAACAGCGATAAGGCAGATGAATCGGATAATATGACTGTTGCTGATGATAACACCGTTTTCACAGTTACCGGTAACTGGGACCGCGAACTTATTGCCAACCATGTTTATCGTGTAACCATGAAGCCCGGTGATAAACCCGCCGCTATGCGCTATGAATTCCTCAGCGGACAGATTAACACTATCAGAGGTTATAATGAACACACAAGCGGCGATGTCGAAAATACATTGAACCGTCTCGTGCCCGAACGTCTTTGGTTCTTCAAGCCGGTTGAAGGTGAAACGAACCAATACACTCTTCATACTCTTGCCGACCCCGAAAAGGGCGTTTATGTAGAAGATAAAGCTGGTGTAATGGCTACCCTTTCCGACGACACGCACCCCGCAACAGTGTTCTCCATAGGTAAATCTACCTGGAACGCCACGAATAATAACGATAACGTAGTTGGTGATTTCTATATCACTTTTGGCGCAAGTAATGGCCTGAACGAGCGTAGTAACTATGTAAGCGTTTGGAATAATGCAAGAGGAAGCTTACCCAGTGATCACGGTTCTGCTTTCCGTCTGACTCCTCTTTATGGTGAAGATATGCAGGCTTTGGGTCTTGCCACAGATGTTGAACCCACCGTAGAAAATGTTTATGATGCCGTTGTTGCATTTAACGGCACTGATGTTGACGCTGCTCTGCGCCGTATTACTTATATGTTCTCAAGCAACTCGGCTGACTTGATTGGCCATTGTGTTGGGCAGTATGATAACGCTGATGGCACTGCCGAAAAACTTTACGCAGATGCTCTGGCTATTCACAACGGTGAGCAAGAGGCCGATGACGATACCAAGAATGCAATCGTTGAGGGTCTGCACCCCACCAATCTCATTTTCAAAGATCTCGTTCCCAACCGCTTCTATCGCTTCAAGAATAAAGTCAGCGGCCTGTATATCTCGTCGATTCATTCAGCTACCATCAATCAAAAGGCCTATATGGGTCTGACCGAGGATAATACCCGCTCCAATACCGTATTCCTTTATCATCAGGAAGGTGAAGGCGACGATGCAGTAAATACCCTCGTATGCTTCGACGACGGCAAGGTTATGCCCTCGTTTAACGGCTCGAACTGGATTCCCGTTTTGAAAGATAATGAAGACGCCGCACAAGGAACTGAGTTGACCTATCAGGACAACGGCCGCTACGTTATTCACGTCAGCAGCAGTGGTAGCGCCGGACACCGTCACCTATATGGTGCCGCCGATACTCAGAAAAACTCAAAAATCGTAGATGCTGCAAATGATAATAAAGACGAAAAGTATCAGTGGTATGTTGAAGAAGTGACCGAACTCCCGATTACTTTCTATAACATCATTGACAACGACCCCGCTCACGGCGACGACGGCTGGAGCTCGGTTTACGCACCCGTTGCTCTTGAAGTTCCCGGCGGTACCGAAGAAGGTCACATTTTTGCCTACACCGGCGAATTCAACGATGTAGATACTGCAAACGGCGACGTTAAGCATGTTCGCGCAACCCTCATCGAAGCCAACGAAGACGGCAAGGTAATCATCCCCGCCGGTCAGGTGGCCCTGCTCTTCTATGATGGCCAGGCCGACATTGAAAACGACCCTGACTTCGACCCCTCGGCAATGGCAGACCATTCCCGCGATGAAATCACCTATGCCCGTCTGCCCATTGTTTATGACTACGAAGGCCCCGCAACAAAAGCCGGCAACATCGATGGCGAATACTTTGCAGTTGCTCCCGAAGAAGGCGCTGAATACTACACTCTCCACGCTTCCTATAACAACTACTTCCGCGAACTCGGCGAATATCGCGATAATTACACCTTTATTCCCGGTTTCAAGGCCCGCATTGTACGCACCGAAGATGATGGTACCCCCTACTATCAGGTTACAACTTTCGACCCGAACGCAATGGTTCCCGAGCTGACCGAAGAACAGCCCAAGCACCAGGGTGTGCAGGTTGAAGAAGGCACTGCTGAAGGCACATATAAGGTAACCATCATCACCAGCGATGCTCACGCTATTTATTACAAGCACACTCCTGCCGCCGCCGCTGAAGAAGTCGTTGCCAAAAACGCTCCGCGCAAGGCTCCCGCAGTTGAAGGCTTCACCGAAGCTGACAAGTCGGGCAACGAGCACACCTTCACCGTTAACGGCCCCGGCACGGTTGAATATTTTGCCCACCATGTAGCCGACAACGTTACCGGCGCCATCCGCTCGTTTGAAATCACCGACAAGGGCGACGCAGTTCCCACCGGCATCAAGAGCGTAGTGGTTAACATGAACGGCAAGCAGGTAATCTTTGACCTGCAGGGCCGCCGCATGGCCGCTCCCGCCAAGGGCGTGAATATTATCAATGGCCAGAAGACCCTCGTTAAGTAAAACATCCCCCATCCCGCAATAAAAAGACGCCCGCTTCCCCCAGCGGGCGTTTTTTTGCGCGCGCCGCGTTAGCGGTGCAAACGGTTGTAGCCAGGGGTGTCAGCCCCTGGGTTGAAAAATGGATGTGTTTGACGATGGAGCGCCGTTAGGTGCGAAACAAACGTGTCGCAGCTACGCAGCTCCCAATGAGATTGCGCGGATTATTTTCCCAGGGGCAGCGGGCCGCTCCGCGGACCCTCACCCCTGGCTACAAATGTTAGACCCGCTCCGCGGGCCTTTGTTGCGATTTTCGCTCCGCGGGCCTTTGCCCGCGCGCGGGGGAATGAAAAGCGCTCCCCGGAGGGAGCGCGGCTTGGTATTGGGATTAGGTAAAGGGGGTGTTGTGTGTCGGTCGGGGGGCGAGCGCGTCGGTTTCAGACGCGACTTTCGGCAAGCGGTTGCCGGTAGAAATTTCAATTTCCTCGGCGCCCCGAGGTGTTTTCGTAGTAGTAGAGAGACTAATTCGTTCGTTTTATACCTTAAGAACGCCCGGGGTGACAAAAAGTTCGCCGCGGCGGCGAGATTGTTGTAGATTCGGAAAATTTTTGTAACTTTGCGTGGATTATAATCTATTCACATCATGAAACTCTATGCCGTAGCCTTGGGGCTGGCTATGGCGGCATCGGTTGCCGCCCAAGGTCCCACATATAAGCTCACCGGAGCAAAAACCGCTGATTCCGACGCCGTTAAGCTGCTGGAGCAGTCGCTAATAGTTACTCCGAAGGCCGACGTTGAAATCATTATCGGCGAGGCCGGCGACAAGGCCGTTAAGAAATTCGCGCGGCTGATTCCGCAGGGAGCCGAGGGCTTTTATCTGAGCGTCGGGCCCGAGAGGGTTGTTATTGCCGGGCGCGACGGCGCAGGCACGTTTTATGGCGTTCAGGAGTTTCTGAAAAACCCGACGGCGCCGGTCGACACAGCCATTGTTCCGGCGATTGCCATGCGCGGGGTAATCGAGGGCTTCTACGGCAACCCGTGGAGCCACGCCGACCGCCTGAGTCAGTTTGATTTCTATGGCCGCCACGGAATGAATACTTATATCTACGGGCCGAAGGATGACCCGTATCACCACTCGCGCTGGCACGAGCCCTATCCGGCCGACAAGGCCGCCGAGATGGCCGAGCTGGTTCAGCGCGCGGCTGCCAATAAGGTGAAATTCGTGTGGGCCATGCATCCGAGCAACGCTATTGAGTCGGATGCCGACCGCGCCAAGGCTCTGGCTAAGCTCGGCCAGATGTATGACCTCGGGGTCAGGAATTTTTCGATTTTCTTCGACGACATTTCGGCCAAGAGCGTTGACTCGCAGATTGACTATTTGAATTTTATTGACCGCGAGTTCGTTAAGAAGCATAAGGGAGTTGGTCCGCTGATCGTTTGCCCGACGCAGTATAACCAGGCATGGAGCGGCGGCGACTATCTGACCAAGATGGGCACTCAGCTGAACCCCGATATCGCCATAATGTGGACCGGCGCTTCGGTCTGCGACATGATTGATGAGGCCGACTGCCAATGGTTTATCGACAAAACCACGCGTCGCCCCTTTATCTGGCTCAATTATCCGGTCAACGACTACGGGCAGCATAACCTGCTGATGGGGCCGGTTGTCGGCAACGATCCGAAGATTGCCGACAAGGTTTCGGCTTTCTGTTCCAATCCGATGCAATATGCCGAGGCCTCGAAAGTGGCCCTGGCGTCGCTGGCCGACTTTGCGCGCAATCCGCAAGCTTTTGATGCCAACCAGTCGTGGGAGGCCTCGCTTGGCGAGCTCGTTCCGGGCCATGTTGACGCCTTCAGGATTTTCTGTCTGAACAATGTTGATGTCGCTCCGAGCGTGCATAAGTTGCGTTTCTATGGCGAAACACCCGATTTTGTGGCCGTAAAAGAGAAATTTCCGACCATCGACGGCCCCGACGCCGTTGAGGCCTATCGCGAATATTTTAACCGCACTCTGGCGGCCGCCGGCGAGCTGCTGCCGCTTACGCGCGGCGAAAATCCGCTGCTGACGGAGGTTAAGGAATGGGTTGTTGCGTTGCGGCTGCAGTCGCAGATGGGCCTTGCACTGACCGACATGGCCGAAGCGCTCGATGCCGAGCTTGCCGCGCCCTTTATCGACGCCTATAAGCGCTATCAGCTGGCGAGCGAAAAGATGCAGGCCAACGTAAGCCGCGATTTCGAAGGGTCGATTCAGAGCGTGCGCGTGCAAACGGGCACTCTGCACGTTGCCCCCTGGCAGAAGCAAACCCTGGCGGCGCTGGTCGACTCCTTTAAGTCGGCAGGCTTCGATTATCCGGCCGACCTGTTCCCGAAGCCGGTGGTTGAAAACGGAACGTATTACATAAAGGTTGACGGGCGCCTGCTGGGCAACCCGGCCGGCGCTGCGGCCCCGGTGCTTCAGTCAGAAATCGACGATATAAACCCCAACCGCCAGGAATGGCACCTGAAGCTCAACCCCACCACCGAGCGCTATGAAATACGCAACTCCAAAGATGAGCGCTACGTTAACGAGCTCGGTCGCTTCGGTGTCAACCCCTATTCGGCCGACTGGAACACCTATGTTTTCATCAAGGGCGATAACGGCAAGTTTGCCATTCGCAACGGCGGCAACGGCGGCCAGTCGTACTGGGGCGTCGCTGGCGACGAACTGAAGTGTCGGTTCGGTCAGCCGCAGTTTATTTTCGAGCTTACACCGATAAATTAAATCTCCTCATAAAATATCATTATCATGAAAACTACTCTTTCGCTGGCGTCGCTGCTGGTTTCCGCCTCGGCATTCGCAGCCACAATTTTTCCGAATCCGCAAAAAGTTACGCAGCTCAGCGGCAGCTTTGAACCGGCAACCGCTACCTACCGGCTGACCGGCGCGGCCGATGCCGACGCCGATGCCGTTGCCTCGCTGCAGGCCAAGCTCTCGCCTGCGGCAAATGGCACCATTGAAATCGTTATTGGCGAAAAAGGCGATGCCGCCGTTGCGGATTATGCCGAAAAAATTCCGGCCCATGCCCAGGGCTACTACCTGTCGGTAGCGCCCGATAAAGTGGTAATTGCCGGTGCCGACAACGAAGGCACCTACTATGGCGTTCAGTCTTTCCTTCAGCTGCTCGACGACAAAACCACCGCGGCCTGCGAGGTTGAGGACTGGCCCGTGGTTTTAGACCGCGGAGTTATTGAAGGCTTCTATGGCAATCCCTGGAGTCAGGAAGACTGCCTGGATATGCTCAGATTCTCTGACCACACGAAGATGAACGTGTTTATCTACGCCCCGAAAAACGACCCCTACCACAAAGCCCAATGGGCAGAACCTTACCCCGATGCCAAGGCCGCGGAGCTGCAGCAGCTCGCAACCGAGGGCCTCAAGCATAAGGTCCACTTTGTTTGGGCCATTCACCCCGGTAACGACATCAAGGGCAACAACAAAGAAAAGGCTTTGGCGAAGTTTGAGGCAATGTATAATCTCGGAATCCGCCAGTTCGCAGTGTTTTTCGATGACATTACCAGCGGGGTCGACGTAGATGCTCAGGTTGAATATCTGAATTATCTGAATATGAATTTCATCAAATCCAAGCCCGATACGAAGCCGCTGATTGTCTGCCCTACGGAATATTGCGTAAGTTTTGCCGGCGGCTGGAACACCGACAGCCAGTATCTCAACAAACTCGGCGCGGGCATCGACAAGGATATCCAGATAATGTGGACCGGCGCGGGAGTCGTTGATATGAACCAGAAGTCGGCCGCCGAATGGTTTACCAATAAAACCGGCCATAAGCCCTATATATGGCTCAACTACCCCGTTACCGACTATGGCTACGAGGGCGGCCCGCTGCTGCTCGCGCCCTACGAAGCCGCCGACGCCACTATCCCCTCGAATATCGAAGCCTTCTGCTCCAACCCGATGGAATATTACGAAGCGTCGAAGGTTGGCCTCTATGGCATCAGCGATTTCACCTGGAACCCCACCGCCTACAATGCCGAAGCGAACTGGGAGCAGGCGCTGAGCTACCTCTTTCCCGACAATACCGACGCTTTCCGCACCTATTGTCAGAGCAATTTCTATTATCCGCAATGTACGCATGGCCTGGTGGTTAAATGGCACGAAACGCCCGAATTCAAGGCGCTGATCGATGCCGACGCAACCATCAACGCCAACACCGCCGCGGCCTATCGCGCCTATTTTGACAAACAGGTTGCCACGGCCGACGAACTCCTTGCCCTTTCGGACCATCGCCTCGTAAATGAAATCAAGGAGTGGATCGAGGTTTACCGCATGCAGGGCGAGCGCGGCCAGCTGCTCGACGAAATGTTTAACGCCCTGGAGCAGAACAACGGCGAGGGCTTTCTCAGCGCCTATGCCGACTATGTGGCGCTGACCGACTCCGCCGACTGCCACTATAGCCGCGAGGGCTGGTCAGTGCGCAAATTCCTGCCGAAGTCAGCGCCTGAATATGTTCGCGGCTGGATGACCGGCGCCCTTGAGCAGCTCGTTGAGCGGTTCAAGTCAGGCGACTACGAGTATCCGGCCGACCTGTTCCCCTTCCGTGTGCTCGAAACGGGAACCTACTATATTCTCTATCAGGGCAAATATCTGAGCAACGGCACCGGGGGCGCCGCCGACACCCCGCAGTCGCCCAAGTTCCTCGCCGAGGTCGACAATATCAATCCGGCGCGTCAGTCGTGGCGCATAGCCTATGACTCGGCCAAGGGACGCTACTCCCTGCGTTCGGTCTACGACGACCGCTACGTTAACGAAATCTTCAACTTCGGCACCAACCCCTATTCGGCCGACTGGAACACCTACGTCATAACTCCGCTGGGCGACTACTTCGCCATTCAGAATGCCGAACGCGGCGGCAAAAAATTCTGGTCGGTAAACAAGGTTGATCGCTTAGTGGCCTCAAACAACGAAGCCTGGAGCCTGGATAACTTCATTTTCCAGATTGTTCCCGCCGATCAGGAAATCAACCCCGAACCCAAAGGCTTTGAGCCGGGCGAATATTACTTCCTTAACGAGGAAGGCAAAGCCCTATGGCGCAACACCTCCAACAATGAGCTCAACTTCGGATCGCTGCCCAAGGTTCCGACCTCGGCCTATAAATGGAACTTCGGCGTCGAAAGCAACGGCCGCATATCTATCCGCCAGGCCGGAAAGTTCATTAACGAAAAGGGCGTTATCAGCGTCAATGCGTTCTATGCCGACTGGAACACCTATGAAATCTACATGACCGCCGACGGCAAGCTTGCCATACGCAACGCCGAGAGCGCCGGAACCGACTTCTGGACCATCGGCAGCGACGGTCGCCCCTGCAAAGGTTCGCAGGGCCTCAACGAGTCGTTTATCTTCGGTTTGAAATCACCCGGTTCCGAATCGTCGATCAGCGAAGTCCGCTCGGCTGCCCCCGCGTCAGAGATTTTCGACCTTCAGGGTCGCCGCGTAGCCGCAGCCGGACGCGGAATCTACATTATCAACGGCCAAAAAACAATAATCCGATAAAAGGTGAAAAAGTATAACCTGATTAACAACTCGCTTGGGTGGCTCTGCTTTTTGATAGCCGCCGTAAGCTATTTGCTCACCATCGAGCCGACGGCCTCGTTCTGGGACTGTCCGGAATTTATCAGCCAGGGTTTTAAACTCGAAGTAGGCCATCCGCCGGGCAACCCTATCTTCATGCTTGCCGCGCGCTTCTTCATAACGCTCAGCGGCGGCGAACCGGGCATGGCGGCTGTTGCCGTCAACTCGATGAACGCCCTTTTGAGCGCGGCTACGATTCTGCTGCTTTTCTGGACTATATCGCATCTGATGCGCAGGCTTCTGGGCGGCTACCGGCCGGTCGAGGAGCTCTCGAAAGCGCAGTGGGTTGTTATTTTCGGGTCGGCCATGGTTGGCGCGTTGGCCTATGCGTGGAGCGACACTTTCTGGTATTCGGCCGTAGAGGGCGAGGTGTATGCTTTTTCATCGTTCTGCACCGCGCTGGTGTTCTGGCTGATATTGAAGTGGGAATCGCGCGCCGATTCGCCCCATTCCGACCGCTATCTGGTTTTGATTGCCTACGTTATCGGGGTGAGCATAGCCGTTCACCTGCTGAACCTGCTCTGTATTCCGGCAATAGTACTGGTTTTTTACTACCGCAAGTTCGCCAACCCCACGGGCAAAGGCTCGTGTGTGGCCCTGCTGGTGAGCTTTGTTATCGTGGCCACGATTCTTTACGGACTTGTTCCCGGATTCGTTGAGGTTGCCCAGTATTCCGAGCTCTTCTTTGTCAACACCCTGGGCATGAGCTATAACACCGGCGTTGTTGTCTACACCATACTTGCATTCGCAATTATTATCTGGACCATTTATCAGCTCTATCAGCAAAAGTCGGCCACGAAAATCAAGATTGGGTTCGTGATGTCGGTGATTGTCAGCGGCATACCCTTCATCGGGTCGTCGCTGCTTATTCCCGTAGTTATAGTTGCGGCGCTGATCTGGTGGCTATGGTGGGTCAAGAAACTGCCGGTGCGCGTTCTTAACCTCATAACGCTCAGCATTCTCGTAATCTTTATCGGCTATTCGAGCTATGCGCTTCTGCTTATCCGCTCCGCAGCCGAAACCCCGATTAACCAGAACGCGCCTGACAACGTGTTCTCGCTCAGCTCCTATCTCAACCGCGAGCAATATGGCGAATCGCCGCTGATTTACGGCACCACCTTCAGCTCGGAGGTGCTCCGCAACCCCGACGGTACGCCAATAGCCACCGATGAATACGGCTATGCCAAGGCGCTTGAAGGCCCCGATCACTACGACCGCGTTCTGACCAAAACCCGCTATGAATATTCTCCCGACCTGAACATGCTGTTCCCCCGAATGTATGCCGCCGACGCCCGGTCGAGCTATATGTCGTGGGCCGGTTTCAGCGAGGCCGACATGCCGGTGGTGATGGCCGAAACCGTCAAGGGTTCGCCGGTGCGCACCCCCATCCGCAAGCCTACGTTTGCCCAGAACCTGAGCTACTTTGTGAACTATCAGCTGGTCCACATGTATCTTCGCTACTTTATGTGGAACTTTGCCGGACGCCAGAACGATCTGCAGGGCAACGGCGAGGTTAACCGGGGCAACTGGATTTCGGGCATACCGTTTATCGACACACCCCGTTTGGGCGACCAGTCGCTTCTGCCTGCCGAATTCGGCAGCGACAACAAAGGCCACAACGTGTTCTACATGCTGCCGCTGATTCTCGGCCTTGTAGGGCTGATATGGCAGTCGATGAAGGGCGAGGAGGGCATCCGCCAGTTCTGGGTAGTTTTCTTCCTGTTCTTCATGACCGGAATCGCTATTGTTCTCTATCTGAACCAGCCGCCGAACCAGCCCCGCGAGCGCGACTATGCTTTTGCCGGCTCATTCTATGCGTTTGCCATCTGGATTGGTCTGGGCGTAGGGGCTGTAGCTGCCGGAATCGACAAACTGCTGAAAAAGCAGCAAACGTCGATGGTCGGTGCTGTGGCCGCGGTAGTAATCTGCATGATTGTTCCGGTTCAGATGGTTTCGCAAACCTGGGACGACCATGACCGCTCGGGACGTTTTACAGCGCGCGACTTCGGCATGAACTATCTGAGCTCGCTCGAACCCAACGCAATAATTTTCTCAAACGGCGATAACGACACCTTCCCCCTATGGTATGCCCAGGAGGTTGAGGGCTATCGTCGCGATGTGAGGGTAATAAACCTGAGCTATCTGACAACCGATTGGTATGCCGCCCAGCATCGGCTCCCAGCCTATGAAGCGGCTCCGGCGCCGATGCTCGCCGATAAGAGCGTATTCGGTCAGGGCCGGCGCCAAACTGCACTCGTTTTGCCCGACACGGCGCGATATGAAACCCTCACCGACTTCCTGAAATATTACTACAGTCCTGCCCCCGACATGCAGGGTTCGAAAATGGGAGTGTCATATCCGATCGCTTCGGCCGGAACGGTTGTTATTCCCGGCGATTCGACCAAGGGCTGGGACGACATAGTCATCAACCTGCCGCAGGCACTCACCGAAAAGAACCATCAGTCAATAATGACCCAGGGCGATATGCTCACTCTCGATATTCTCGCTTCGAGCGCCGCCGAAGGGTGGAGCCGCCCGATCTATATTGCCAACACCGTGCCCGACGACTACTCGCTTGGCCTGCAGCCCTACATGTATCTGACCGGCATGGCGCATCAGATTATGCCGCGTCGTTCAACCATGACCTATAAGGCCAACAACGACCGCGCTTTTGAGAATATTACGCAGAAATTCCGCTGGGGCGGCCTCGACGACGTTGATGGCGGCGACGTTTATCTCGACGAAACAGTTAAGCGCATGGTAACCTCCACCCGCTATGCGATTCTTGAGGCCGTAGAGTCGCTCTATGCCGCCGGCGACTACGACCGCGCGCTGCAACTGATGAACCTCATGGACCAGAAGCTCCCCACCAAAAACGCGCCCTATATCGTTCAGGTAGGAGCCAGCATTGCCGACCTCTACCTTGCCCTGGCCGAAAAAACCGGCAATAAGGAGGCCGAGCAGCGCGCAAAAGAAATCTACGAGGACCAGATCAAGCGCTACGCCGAGTATATCCCATATATGCAATCGTTGACTCCCGGACAATATGCCTCGCTGAGCGTCGGCGACCGCTGCGTTTATCAGATTGTCGACTCAAAGGGCCGCTACTCTTATCTGGCAACCCTGATTGGCAACTACGCCGAGAGCTTTGGCGTTGAGCAGGCCCAGGACTTCCTGCGCGAGGTAAGCCAGCAAGCCGGAGTTGACCTGATTCAGTTCTTCAACACAATCGAAACCCACTCGTGAAGCCCTGGTCGCTGAAGCGCTTTGTCGTTCAACCTCCGCTATTCTACCGGCTGCTTTTTCCCGAAGCGATTTGGCGAATCAAGCGCCGCGGCAGAAAAGTGGCGTATCTGACGTTCGACGACGGCCCGATACCCGAAGTTACCCCTCGGATTCTCGACATTCTTGACCGCTTCGGCGTTAAGGCAACCTTTTTTATGGTCGGCGACAATGCGCGGCGTTATCCGGAGCTGGTTGACGAGGTGCGCCGTCGCGGCCATTCCATCGGCAACCACACCATGCACCACCTTCAGGGCCGCAAAACCATGCCGCGGAAGTATTTGCGCGACGTTCAGGAGGCAGACCATCTGCTGAACTCATCGCTGTTTCGTCCGCCTCACGGCCTTTTGCGGTGGGGTCAGAGCAGGATTATACGCCACCACTACAATCTGATAATGTATGATGTGGTGACGCGCGACTATGCGGTTTATATGTCGCCCGAAGAGGTTGTTGACAACGTTCGCCAGTTTACGCGCAACGGCTCGATAATCGTGTTTCACGATTCGCTGAAGTCGATGCATAACACTCTGCCCGCTCTTCCGGATGCCATAAAATGGCTTTTAGACAATGGATTTGAGCTCCTTACTCTCAACTCTTGATTTACCTTGGGGTGTCTGTGCGCTCGATGCTCCGGTCGATGCGGAGGCAGAGAAACAGTTTGCCCGATGGCTTGCCGATGGCCGCAACGGCTCCATGGATTATATGGCCAACCACTGCGATCTGCGCAGCGACCCGAGGTTGCTGCTCGACGGGGCGCAAACGCTCATTGCCGTGGCCTTTCCCTATTACACTTCCGAGCCCATAGGGTTGAATATTGCCCTTTATGCCCGCGGGCGCGACTATCACGAAGTCATTCGTGAACGTCTGGGCGAAATAGCCGCCTGTTTGCCCGGCCAATCGCGCGTTTGCGTAGATTCCGCCCCTCTGCGTGAGCGCTACTGGGCCATGCGCGCCGGCCTTGGGTCCATAGGGCGCAATAATCAGCTTTACGTTGGGGGATTCGGCTCCTATTGTGTTCTGGGCTTCATTCTGTCAACCGAGCGCTTTGAGTTTGAGCCCAAGCCGGTTTTGGAGAGCCCGTGCGGCGAGTGCCGGCGGTGTGTCGATTCATGCCCCGGAGCCTGTTTGAGCATCGATGGCCGCGGACTGGATGCGCGCACATGCGAAAGCTATCTGAGCATAGAATTCCGCGGCGAATTGCCGCGACCGCTCCACACACTTGCCGGTTGCGACGTTTGCCAGCGCGTTTGTCCGCTTAACACGGGTATTGCCGAAAGCCCGATAGCCGACTTTCATCCCTCGGCCGAGCTTGCGCGGCTGTCGCCCGACGAGCTTGCCCGGCTCGGCTCCTCGGGCTTCCGCCGCATATTCGGCCACAGCGCCTTGCGACGCGCCGGCCTGCGCCAGCTCAAGCGCAACCTCCCCCCGCATTCCTGAAGTCCTTAGCGGATGCCACTGCAAGAAATCAATCTTGCGCTTCCAAATACGCAACGTATCCGCGAAGCAATCGCATTATTTTCATCCGAGTGGGACAAATGTCCCACGATTTATCAATTCTTAGCTGTATATTTGCGCATTATGTGAATCAGCAATCGCACCCTAATTACCATGAATAAAGTTCTGTATTCGCAGCGATTTACCGCCTCGGGTCACAATTTTCATATTCATCCGGAAGGGAGTGGCAAGACGGTTAAGTGTCAGCCGTCGCAGGTTGATTCAATTCTTATTCTGAGAAGCACTCATCCCGAATTAAATGATAGCGCCATGTTTGTTCCAATGGTAGACGGTCGTGTGCCGATGAACGGTCCGAAGAGAAAGACCAATAAAATGATGCGGCGCGTCAAACAGGGACGGCATGTTGACTTCTGCACTCTTCCCTATATGGGCAACTGTATGAGAGGTTTAAAGAATTCTGACCAATTGCTTAAGTACTATTTGATTCAGTTTCACAATAATGGCGAAGCATTTGTTTTCTATTCCGTGCCGATTTGGAAAGGGTGCAACAAAGAAATGAATTATCTTAAATATTTCTATGAGCGGATTAAGTCAACTCATCCGGGATTGGCTGAAGCCATCAAAGATAAATATTTCCCCGATAAGGGACTCAATAAGCAAGGAGAAGTGCTGGAAGACGCACGTGAATTTGCAGACTTCATAGATGACTATTTAGCAAAATATCCGGAATGAAACGGCTCGGGGTTCTTATGGTGGTAGGTGTGTTGTTCGTTGGTTGCCAAAATAATGGCGAAGACGAGCCACCGGTTCGTGAACCCGATTATGTGAAAATGCTGAATGGAACGTCAACCTTCGGGACGCCTGCCGAGGGTTGCGATCTGGCAATTCGCTTCGTCACAAATGCCGACTGGACTGTTGAACATAGCAGATATAGCGAAGGATCTGTTGCATCTCTCTTGCAGGAAAATGGCCGGGCAGGTGAGAACGAAATAACGGTTGTTGTAGCACCAAACGTCGGCATAGACGCCAGGCAGCGTTCATACTCGTTTACCATCATTGCCGGGCATGCATCTGCCGAAATCACCATTACCCAGGAGCCGAAGATAATTCAATTGCCCGGGGAGGATGAGGTTCGAACCTATTTGATGCGCCTTTACGATGACGCGGGCTTGGCTGACTGCAAGTGGGCCGCCAAATGGGGATCCGACTTGCCAATCAACGATTGGGGCACCGAGGTGAACTATGAGAATGGTCGACTGAATTTATATCTTGGCGATCGTAACATAAAAGGCAAAATTAACCTCTCGGGGTGCAAGGCCTTAGAAAGTTTGCGATGCTCCAAAAATCAGATTTCTGAGATTAACGTGTCAGACTGCCCGTTGCTCAATTATATTGATGCCACAAATGTAGGGCTCAAACAGATAAATCTGGAGAAATGCCTTAATCTCAGTCGCTTATCAATCTCATACAATCCTTTGAGCGAGATTAACATCGGTTGGTCATCAACAATTACCGAACTTCAGGTTAATGATTGCAACTTAAGGTCGATTGACTTGGAAAGATGTGAATGGCTAAGTACTGTGTCTATATATAGAAATCAGATTCATGAAATCAATATTCCCCGTAGAGGACATTTGATATCATTGTTTTGCTATTCCAATGAACTTACTTCACTCGACTTAAGTAATTCTCCGCTGCTTCGTCTGCTCAACTGCGGCGAGAATGAGCTGACCGAACTCAACGTGAAAGGATGCCCGCGTCTTGACTGGCTCTATTGCTATGACAACCGACTAAAAAGCGTGGATGTGAGCGACCAAAAGGAAGTGTTGTCGAATTATTATTGCTATTCCAATCAATTTGGCACGCTAAATCTCGATGGCTTCCGCAACCTTAGCGAATTGCATTGCTCCGACAACGGGCTCACCAGCCTCAGCATTGCCGGTTGCAAGAAAATCCGCTGGCTATATTGCAGTTACAATAAGTTGGAGGAACTTGATATCAGCGCGCCCGACCGTGACACATTCGAACGCCTTGACTGCTCCTACAACCGCATGCGCAAAATTGACATCACTTCAATGAAGCCATTGCGCCTTTGGTGTCAGGGCAACCGCATCGGCGGCGAAATTCCGGAGCATTTCGACCGGTTGCTTGAATTTGAATACGATGTCAGATACGAGTACTACCCCGAAAACGGTACATATACTGACCACGGTTACGGTTGGTGGTATCCCGGCGAGCCCGAAAAGATGCAACACAGCCGCTGATAAATAAATCCCCCCCTTGTACACCGCCATGGGGTGTTGCTTCATGTCGTGGGCTATGGAGATTGATGATAACTTATTGGACTTGAGTTGCGGAAGAGAATTTTAACGTTTCTTTTTTAGATATTTAACTTTTTTCCGTAACTTTGCGGTGTTATATAAGTAAAAACAAAAAAGTGAACTATGGCAGAGATTAAGTGCATCGGCATATTGACCTCCGGAGGCGATGCCCCCGGCATGAATGCCGCTATTCGTGCCGTGACCCGTTCGGCAATCTATAACGGTTTTAAGGTCAAAGGTATATATCGCGGATATAAGGGCTTGTTGACTGATGAAATCGTAGACTTCAAGACGCAGAACGTCAGCAACATAATCCAGGCCGGCGGAACGATTCTGAAAACCGCCCGCTGCAAGGAATTCCAAACGCCCGAAGGCCGCCAGCTGGCCTACGATAACCTGCGCCGCCACGGAATCGATGCCCTCGTTGTTATCGGCGGCGACGGCTCGCTGACCGGCGCGCGCATCTTTGCCAATGAATTCAATTTCCCATGCATAGGGTTGCCGGGCACTATCGATAACGACCTTTACGGCACTGACAAAACCATTGGTTACGATACTGCCCTGAACACCATTATGGAGTGTGTCGATAAAATCCGCGACACCGCAACCAGCCACGAGCGTCTATTCTTTATCGAAGTTATGGGCCGCGATGCCGGTTTCCTGGCTCTCAACGGCGCAATTGCAACCGGCGCCGAGGCTGCGATTATTCCCGAAATCTCAACCGAGGTCGACCAGCTTGCCGAACTTATTAAAAACGGCTTCCGCAAGAGCAAGAACTCATCGATAGTGCTCGTTGCCGAAAGCCCGGTAACGGGCGGTGCAATGGGGCTGGCCGAACGCGTTCATCGCGAATATCCCAACTATGATGTTCGCGTTTCGATTCTGGGCCATCTGCAGCGCGGCGGCTCACCTACGGCTACCGACCGCATTCTGGCATCGCGCATGGGCGCGGCGGCAGTCGACGCGCTGATGGAAGACCAGCGCAACGTTATGATCGGTATTCAGAATGACCAGATTGTTTATGTTCCTTTCACCAAGGCCATTAAAAACGACAAGCCGATTGACCGTTCGCTTCTTGAAACCCTTCGCCGACTCTCAATTTAACCCCTCACTATACCAAAAAACAAATGACTGAACTTGAAAAAATCAGCTATGCCCTCGGCATGAGCATGGCCAACAATTTCCGCTCGTCGGGCATCAAGGAACTCGACGTTAAAAAATTCGCCGACGGCCTCAACGCCGCCTTCAACGGCCACGAACTTTCAATGACCTACGATGAGGCCAAGGAAACCATCCGCCAGTATTTCACCGCTATGGAGCAGGAAATGCAGGCTCAGGCAGCTGCCGCGGCTCAGGTTAACGAGCAGGCCGGCAAAGCTCATCTCGAAGCCAACGCCAAGCGCCCCGAAGTAGTTACCCTTCCCTCCGGATTGCAATATGAGGTGCTGACCGAAGGCACCGGCCCTCAGCCTACTGCCCAGGACCAGGTAAAGGTACATTATACCGGCCGCCTCATCGACGGCACTGTTTTCGACAGCTCGGTAGAGCGCGGCGAACCTGCAACCTTTGGAGTTACGCAGGTGATTCCCGGATGGGTCGAAGCCCTTCAGCTGATGAAAGCCGGCTCGAAGTGGCGTCTGCACATTCCGTCGCAGCTGGCCTATGGCCCGCAGGGTGCCGGCGGCGTTATCGGCCCTAACTCAACCCTTATTTTCGATGTTGAGCTTCTCGAAGTTTTAGGCAAATGAAAAAACTGATTGCACTGATCCTTGGAGCAGCCGCTTTGTGCGGTTGCTCCAACGTTTCTAAACCGACCTCGATCAAGGGCCTCTATGAGGATAAGCTGGCAAAGGCCGGTGATTTCAGCGACTCTATAGTTGCCGTTGACGGAACCTTTATCGGAGGTGTTTTCAATAACCGTTACCGTAGTTATTCACACGATCTGATCGGCTCTGACAAGCAGGAAATGCTTCGCGGCATACGCACAGTGCTTGCCGCCGACACGGCAAACCTTTCGTATATCTCCGGCCTTCAGATGGGCATGGAAATCATGGAGATATATCGCGACCATGCTTCGATGGAGAATTTTTCGAAAGAAAAACTTCTCAATGCTATTTCCGATGCCTTTCTGCTCGATTCGCTTAATTTCGAAGAGTTGCGCGAAATGCAGGCCGTGTATCAGCAGATGACAACTACTCTTGAACTTCGCGCCCGGGAGCGCGCCCAGGCCGGCATATATAATTCCGAGGAGGCCCGCCAGAACCGCATGATGGGCGATGCCGTAATTGCCAGATATAAAACCAATCCTGACTTCAGTGCAGTGGGACCCGACGGCCTTCTGCGCAAAACCGTAACTCCCGGTTCGGGCGATGTTATTAACCCGAACCTGCCGGTAACGGTTGCCATTACCGAGCGGCGTGCCGACTCCGGTCAGGTTATCCGTTCGATTGCCCCTCGGGCCGTATTTGCGGGTGAGCCTCAGCATCCGGTGCTTGAATCGGTTCTGCCCTATATGTCGATTGGCGAAACTTCGGTATTCATTGTTCCCTATCGTCTGGCCTACGGCACCCCCGGCGACCCCGAATCCAAAATCGGCCCTTGCGAAACAATTATCGCAGAAGTAACCGTCACTCCCTATAATTGATGATAGACCCGTTATCAAGTGGACAGATAGTCGCCCTGGTCATCGCCATGGTGTGTCTGGCAATTTCCGGCTTCGTGTCGGGAAGTGAAATCGCGTTCTTTTCAATCACGCGCAAAGAGCTCAATGAGGCCGACGAAGCCGACGGCCCCGAATCGACCCTGGGTGTGCGCAATCTTTTGCGCCAGTCCGAGCGATTGCTGGCAACGATTCTGATTGCAAACAACATGGTCAATATTGCCATAGTTGTTCTTACCAATTATGGTCTCGGTCCGGTGTTCAGGAACATGCCGGAGATTCTCAGTTTCGTGTTGCAGACCGTTCTGCTGACCTTCCTTATTCTTCTTTTCGGCGAAATCCTGCCCAAACTCGCTGCGCAACGCACGCCGCTGAAATGGGCGCGCGCAACTGCCGGCGTATGGCGTGTGCTGACCGCTTTTCTGCGTCCGTTCAGCGGATTGCTCGTCAGCAGCTCGGCGATTGTTCACCGTGTGGTTGAAAAGAAGCCGCAGAACATTTCAACCGACGAACTTTCGCAGGCCCTAGAGCTGACCGACGTTGAAAAGCGCGACGACTCGCGGCTGCTTCAGGAAATTCTCCGTTTCGGCGACACAACAGCCAGCGAGGTCATGACTCCGCGCGTTGACATAACTGATATATCAATCGATGCATCATTCAGCGAGGTTCTGGCCGAGGTAAATGAGTCGGGCTATGCGCGTATTCCTGTTTATGAAGGCTCGCAAGACAACATTCGCGGCATTCTTTACTCGCGCGACCTGCTCCCCTATGTTGAAAAGCGCCCCGACGGTTTCCGCTGGCAGACTCTGCTGCGCCCGGCATATTTCGTGCCGGAATCGCGCATGATAGACGATCTGCTCGAAGATTTCCGCCGCCGTAAGGTTCACATGGCCATTGTTGTTGACGAGTTCGGAGGCACACGCGGCATAGTTACCCTCGAAGATGTTCTTGAGGAGATTGTCGGCGATATCGACGACGAATACGACGAAGTTGAAAAGACCTATAAGAAACTTCCGGACAATACTTATATTTTCGAGGGCAAAACCTTGCTCAATGACTTTTTCCGCGTAACCGAGCAGGAAGATGAGGCCGAGGAACTCTACGGCCCGGTTATTGAAGACTGCGAAACCCTGGCCGGCATGCTGCTGGCAATCAAGGGTGACTTTCCGCGCGAGAAGGAGAGCCTGGTCTATGGCCGTTGCCGCTTTCTTATTCTCGACATCGCCAACCACCGCATCGTTTCGGTGCGCGTAAAGGTTATGCCCGAAATCCAGCAATGAAAATATTGCGCATTTTGCTACCGGCAGCGCTTTTATGTTGCTGCTCCCGCCCGGCCCCGATTCCGCGTCCGGAGGCTTATCCGCGCGTTGAAGTTTACCCGGCCGCCTATCGCCCGGTCGGTTTCGGACCGCTGGAGCTTATGGTCAATGACTCTGCCCGGGTTGATTCGCTTTCGCCCCAATGGTTCAATATTGTTTATCCGGCCTATGGAGTAACGGTTAACTGCACTCTGACCGTTGGCGATGATTGGGCCGACGTTATCGCCAACCGCCGCGAACGCATAGGCCGTAACCTCGGCGACCGGCCGGCGCAGGTTGCCTCGGCTCCCGGCCGCGAGCTGATAGTCGCCCCGACTGCATTATCAACCCCGGTTCAGTTTATAATGACCGATTCGGCCTCATATGTGCTCTCAGGCGTTGCCGTCAGCAGCTGGGGTGCAACTGTTCCACCCGACTCCGTAAAGCCCCAGATAGAGGCTCTGGCGGTCGATTTAGCCCATATTTTGAAATGAACGTGTATATTGCTCCCGGCGGCCGCCGCGTCGTTGACCGGCTTATAGCCCGGGCTGCGGGTTCCGGTGCGAGGGTTATCCACGACCCCGACGGCGCGCCGCTGCTTGTTGATTCGCCATTGCATATTTCCATTTCGCATAGCCGCAACTTCGCGGCTGTAGGGGTGGATCCCGACCGCCGCATAGGCATCGATATCGAAGAGCCGAGGCTCGAGCAGCTGCAACGGGTAATTTCCAAGTTTATGAACCCCGACGAACTTCCGCTCTGGGGCGAGCGTTTGCTTGAGGCCTGGACCTGCAAGGAGGCCGTATTCAAGGCTGCGGGAATCCCGTCGATAGGCTTGGCATCAATCCGCCTGACCTGCCCCACGGAGGCCATAACCCCCGACGGACGCCGCTTTAGGCTGCAAACCATTGAAACCGATGACTACACGCTGTCAACCGCCTATGAACGAGATTGAAGAGGAAATCGACCGGCTTTCGGAGCGCATTGATGCGAATCCGGAGGATGCCGACGCGTATTATCGGCGCGGAACCCTGCGCTGGCGCCTGGGGCAACGCGCCGGGGCAATGAGCGACCTGAATCGTGCGGCGGGTCTTGCGCCCGACGGCCCGGCGCCTGTTGCGTTGAGTAACCTCAATGCGATAATGGACTTTTTTAACCCCGACCTCTATAATCCCTGACCCCCTATAAAGCAGCAAAGGCCCGCCATCGGCGGGCCTTTGCTGCTTTAAGTTTTTTCAGAGTTTTGCGTTTCTCATATCGCCGGTTTCGTTGAAGGCGGTGTGGAATGCAAAAGCATCGGGGAGAACATGGGGGGTCTGACCTCCCTGACCTTTGGCCAGATATGCGCGTAGCAGCGGCTTATAGTCGGGGTGGGCGCAGTTTTCAATAATAAGTTCAGCGCGCTGAACGGGGTCTTTGCCGCGCAGGTCGGCAACGCCCTGGTCGGTGATGAGAACGTCGACCGAGTGCTCCGAATGGTCCTGATGGGCAACCATGGGCACGATATTGGAAATCAGGCCGCCTTTGCTGACCGAGGGGCAGGAGAAGATAGAGAGGTAGCTGTTGCGCGTAAAGTCGCCGGAGCCGCCGATGCCGTTCATCATCTTGGTGCCGAGCACGTGGGTTGAGTTGATGGCGCCGAAAATGTCGGCTTCCAGGGCGGTGTTCATGGCAATTACGCCGAGGCGGCGAATAATTTCCGGCGAGTTGGAGAGTTCCGACGGGCGGATGCAGATGCGGCGGGTAAATTCGGCGTCGTGGGCAAATAGGCGTGCCTGAGCGTCGTCGCTCATGGTCAGCGAGCAGGTGCTGACAAATTTGCAGCGGTCGCGCTCCATGAGGTCGAGAACGGCATCCTGGGCCACTTCGGTATACATGGTAAACGGCGGAATTTCAGTGGCGTCAGCCAGGCCGTATAGCACGGCGTTGGCAACGTTGCCCACGCCGCTCTGGAGAGGCAGGAAGCCTTTGGGCAGACGGCCGGCACGCAGTTCGCTGACAAGGAATTCGCAAACGTTGGCACCGATTTTGGCCGATGTTTCGTCGAGGGCTGTGAAGGGTTTTACGCCGTCGGTAACGTTGGTCGGAACAATGCCGATAACCTTTTTGGGGTCGACATAGAGATAGGGCGAGCCGATGCGGTCGTTAACGTTGTAGATGGGAATTTCGCGGCGCATAGGGGGGTCGGCCGGCAGATACAGGTCGTGGAGTCCTTCGAGCTTGCGTGAAATTCCGGAGTTGAGTTCAATAATAATCTTATCGGCCATGGCGGCGATTGTCGGCGAAATGCCGGCGCCGGTTCCGAGCACCAGGCGGCCGTCGTCGGTAACGTCGACAGCTTCGATAACCGCGAAATCCATCGGTCCGTAGAAGCCGTAGCGGAGCTTTTGGGCCATTTCGGAGAGGTGGAGGTCGAAGTAGTGGGCATCGTGTGAGTTGATGCGTTTGCGCAGGTCGGGCGTGTTCTGATATGGGGCGCGGCGGTCAATTGCGTTTGCCAGCGAAAGGGCGCCGTCGACGTGGCTGTTGGTCGAAGCTCCGGTGAAGATAGAAACCTTGTAGGGGCGTCCGGCTTCGTGTTCGGCGGTGGCAATAGCCGCAACTGCATCAAAGGTGTCTTTCGGTGCGCCGGACGCGGTGAAACCGCTCAGACCGATGGTTGCGCCATTTTTAATATGGCTTGCGGCCTCTTCGGCCGATATGATGGGGAATGCCATGGATTAGAAATGTTGTGAATGGTTATTTGCGTGCAAATATACGCAAATTTTTAAAACCGTGCAACTTTCCAAGCCAAGTTGGGTTCCGGAGCTGCTTGGGTGGTGAAATCAGCGCTGGGCGCGGGTGCAGACGGCGTTGAGGTAGTTGAGCAAAAATACCTG
>CAZGTD010000004.1:0-109612 GCA_964528425.1 uncultured Bacteroides sp. | reverse complement strand
AGCTCAACACCGACGAGGTGCAGATTATGAACCGCGTAAAAATCAAGAACCACGCCAACGGCGCAATTGCCGAATATACTATCGTGGCCGATTCCGAAGCTAACCTCAAGGAAAAGAAAATCGGCACTTCGACCCCCATTGCGCAGGGGCTGCTCGGCCATAAGCTCGGCGACATCGTAGACATCCGCGTTCCGGCCGGCATGGTTAAGTTTGAAATCGTTGAAATTTCAATCTGATGGCCTCGATTTTTTCGCGCATTGCCGCCGGCGAGATTCCCAGCTACAAGGTTGCTGAAGATGAGCGCCATTATGCTTTTCTTGATATCAACCCAATGGCGCCGGGCCACGTTCTGGTAATTCCGCGCCGCGAGGTTGACTATCTGTTTGACCTGTCGGCCGAAGAATACGGCGAACTGATGGAATTTGCCCGCAAGGTGGCGCTGAAAATCAAGCGCGCCATTCCTTGTCAGAGGGTAGGGGTTGCGGTGCTCGGCATGGAAGTGCCCCACGCCCATATCCACCTTGTGCCGCTTCAAACGGAGGCCGACATGGACTTCCGCGCTCCCAAGCGCGAAATTCCCGCCGAAGAAATGGAGCGCATTGCCCGGGCAATAGCCAATGCCTAATTTATATGACATTCGCCGCCGCGGCACATTGGCCTTTATGCTGGCCACTGTGGCCGTGGTGGTTGCTTTTTTGTGGGTTTCGGACCGTCTGGTCAACGACCTGTCGGCCCAGGAGAGGGCGCGCATGCAGGTGTGGGCCGACGCTACCCGCGAAATCGCTTCGGCCGATTCGTCGACCAATCTCGATTTCCTGCTTTCGATTATCAAGGGAAACTCTACAATTCCGGTGATTCTGGTCGACGATTCCGACCGCATTCTCGACCATCTGAACTTTGACCTGCCTGAAAATAACGACACTCTTCCCCCGTGGGAGCTGACGGCCGAAAACGAGCAGTTTCTGCGCCATAGGCTGGAGAAACTTAAGAAGTCTGAGAACGTAATCACCATAGTGATTGCCCCGGGTGTTAATCAGCGGCTGTATTACGAAGATTCCCTGCTGCTGCGCAGGCTGAGCTGGTATCCCTACGTTCAGTTAGCGGTTATGGCCGGATTTATATTCGTTGTTTACTATGCGGTATCGGCCACCAAGCGTGCCGAGCAGAACAAGGTGTGGGTAGGCCTGTCGAAAGAAACCGCACACCAGCTCGGAACTCCTATATCCTCGCTGATGGCCTGGGTTGAGATGTTGCCCGGCTATGGGGTTGACTCCGAGGTGGTCGACGAGATGAATAAGGATGTTAACCGCCTGAATGTAATAGCTTCGCGCTTCTCGAAAATCGGTTCGCCGCCGGTTATGGTTTCAACCGATTTGAATTCAGTCGTTGAGCACTCGGTGGACTATATGCGCACGCGCATATCTTCCGGGGTAAAGTTGTCGTTAACTCTGTCGGAGAATCCGCTAATGGTTAGCCTGTCGACCGACTTGCTGGCATGGGTGCTCGAAAACCTTATCAAGAATGCCGTTGACGCGATGGAGGGGCACGGAGCAATCTCGGTGTTGACCTTCCCGGAGGGCAACAGTGCGATAGTAGAGGTTGCCGATACGGGCAAAGGTATTGCCCGTAAGGATTTCAAAACTATTTTCAACCCGGGCTACACCACCAAGAAGCGAGGCTGGGGCCTGGGGCTGACGCTGGCAAAACGTATTGTCGACGACTACCACCACGGCCATATATTCGTTAAGGATTCTGAGCCGGGTCGCGGAACAACATTCCGGTTGGAGTTGCCGCTGACGCCGCAATCTTAAAGGCGACCCGAGTAGAGGGCTACCGCGAAGCGCAGATAGGGCCCGATGCGGCGAATGCGCGACGGCTGGGCAATGAAGCGCCATGCCCATTCGCAACCCAGAGCCTGAAGCAGTCGCGGCGCGCGCTTGAAATTGCCGACATAAAGGTCAAAACTGCCTCCGAGCCCCTGATAAACAGCTTGCGGATGATGTTGTTTCAGCCGCTGCATAAGAAACTCCTGTTTCGGCGATCCCATTGCTACGAAAACGAAGTCGGGGCGTGTGCGCTCAAGGTCGGCAGCGAGTTTTTCTTCGTCGCCCGGCTGAAGGAAGCCGTTGCGGTAGCCAACGATTTCAATTTCGGGGAACTCATTGCGCAGCTTCTCAACCACCTGTTCGATAACCTCCTGACGAGTGCCCACAAGATAAAATTTCCTCTTTCCGGCATAGCGGCGGATTATTTCCAGCCACAGTTCGCAGCCCGGAGTGCGCTCAACTTTAAAACCTTTGCGTCGGCCGGCCTTAACCGCTCCGGCTCCATCGCAGTAGCCGATATTATCGTTGATAACGTCGACTAATTCCTGAGTGGCGTTCATTGATTTTTCGGCATTGACGGCAACAAGAATGCCCTTGCGGGAGTCGGCATAGTCGATAACTTCGTCGAACGACGTGAACGGATGAACTTTTATGTTGCGGATGGTGAATGTGGTCATTTCCGGAGGGCGGCAATTATGTTCTGACAAATTTCCTGTTACAGAGTTTTGTATAAGAATATGCAAATGTACCAACTTTTTACAAAACTTGCAAAAAAATTTCGGAAACGGGGGCTTACTTTCCCGCGAGAAGCTTTTGGTATAGGCGGTCGTAGTCGTCGACCTGACGTTTGAGCGAATAATTGGCTCCGACGAAAGCGCGGGCATCTTCGGCTCGCTTAAGCTGCGAGGGATACGTTTCGATTGCGCGCTCTATGGCATCGGCACAACTCGTCGGGTCGCCGTTGGTGAATGTTTCGGCCAGGCGTCCGCGGTCAGCCACTTCCCAGGGGCCGCCCCCTTCGGAAACTATCAGTGGCAGTCCGGCCGCCATGCCTTCGGCTACGGTAAGACCGAAACCTTCGAAGCGCGACGGCTGTACCATCAGGTCGAAATCGGCCAGACGTGCATAGATTTCTTTGCGCGGCAGGTTGCCGGCGAAGGTAACGGCGTTGGCAACTCCTTCTTCACGGGCCAGAGCTTGCAGGCTCTCCAGGTCGGGGCCTTCGCCGATAAATGTTGCTTCGACCTCAATGCCCCGCTTGCGCAACTCGGCGATTGCCCGGATAAGTATATCCTGACCTTTGATTTTGCTGTCGAGGCGCGAAACCTGAATTATGCGGACCGGATTATGGATTGGCTCATTCGGCTTGCGGATTGTAATTGCGTCGGTTATGATGCCGTTTGGAATCACCGTAACTTTTGCACCGGCAACGCGGGTTCTGATGTCGGCGGCCACGGCATCGGATATGGCCGCCAAGTTAGAACCGGCAGCGTAGGTCATCGGTATATTCAGTGCATGGACGGTAAAGAGCGTGCGGGCGCGCATTATGCGCAGCAGGCCGGTCAGCTTGTGCATGTGCAGGTGAATAATGTCGGGGCGGCGTCGCATGGCAAAGAGATTCAGCCGGGCCATAAGCAGCAGGGGCGCTGCTCCGGGGGTGCGGTTGAAGCGGGTAATTTTAACTTTTGGCGATATGCTGCGGATTATATCTTCATTTTCCCCGCGGTTAACAATCAGGATTTCAACCTCGTGGCCGCGGGCAACCTGTTCGTTGACAATGTCGGCGAGCATGGTTTCCGCACCGCCGGTATGCATTTGAAAAATTATATGCAGAATCTTCATATCGCACTCTTTTCTTCAACCGCAAGTTATCTATTCTGAAGCATCAATTCAACTTCTTGTTTCAAAATTGGAAGATGTTTTATTACAATACCCCATAATATTTCTTTGTCTAAACTGTCATAGCTATGGATAACCAGATTTCGGGTGTTAACAATTTTACGAGCAGACGTTATATGAATTTCGGGGTTAATTTTAAGAATCTGATTCATTGCCTCTCCGATAATCTCAAAATTACGTTCAATAAATCTTCGATATACTCTGTCTGAACAGAATATTTCAAAACTTTTGCCTCGAATATCAGTCTCTTCTTCGATTTCTTGGCATGAAGTCACCACGTCGTATAGATATTTTGTAAGTTTATCCATAGATTAGTTGTTTAGTGGAGTTTAATTCATTTTGAAAATACGGATTGCTTACAGATTCTTCGGTGATTAAATCAACGTCTCTCGAGAATAACCCCTTCAGTTCGTCGAGAAAATCGAGGTAATTATCAGCATAATCGAGAAGCTGAATATTCTTTTTATCGAAAGAAACAGAAAAATCGATATCGCTGCTATCATTGAAACGGTCTGTGAGGATTGAACCGAATACCCAAAGTTTTTTGACCTTGTATTTACGACACAAGGTAGCAATTCGGTCAAGATTCATTTCAATTAGCTTCATAGCGCAAATTTAGTGAATTTCAATAAAAAAACAAGCGAATTCAGTGAAAAAATACTGAATTCGCTCTAAAATGGAGTGGAGTATAGCGGACTCGAACCGCTCACCTCGACACTGCCAGTGTCGCGCTCTAGCCAGATGAGCTAATACCCCGTGATGTTTTCGGGTGCAAAGTTCGGAATAAAATTTGATATGTGCAAATTTTTTTGGAATTTTTATTGAAAAAAGTCAAAATATAGCGTCTTGAACAGAAAGTGACGCCGAATTGTTAGTTCAAAGAAATAAAAATAAATATAATGTCAACGCCAACAACACCCTCAACCGCTTCAACCGCACTTTCGCCCGCTCCGAAAAACTATGCTCTTTTCGTAACTTTCATTGCTATTATCGGAGCTTTCTCGTCGTTTGTCAACGATATGTATCTGCCGACTATTCCGGCAATGATGAAAGAGTTTCATACTACTCCGTCGATGACCCAGATGGGCATTTCGATGGCTATGATCGGCATGGGCTTGGGCTCTGTGGTGTGGGGTTCGGCCAGCGACCGCTTCGGCAGAAAGCCGGTGTTGATAGTGTCGCTGGTGATTTTTGTGTTGGCAACGGCGGTTTCGCTCCTGTCGCGAACCATTACCTTCTTTATAATATGCCGACTGTTTCAGGGGCTGGGCGCCGGCGGCGCAATGGTGCTGTCAACCTCGATTCCTGCCGACGTTTATATGGGGCGCCAACTCGCTAAGATTATGGCTATCGTGGGTATGATCAACGGTGTTGCTCCGGCGCTGGGACCGGTTGTAGGCGGTTTTATGGCTGACAGCGTTGGCTGGCGTGGGATATTTATCGTGTTGCTTGCGATTGGCATAGTGATGACTTTCTGGACTACACGATATAGGGAAACGCTACCGCCGCAACGCCACCTTAAGGTGAACGGTTTCAGCGATTACGTCAAGGCATACCGGTCGCTGCTGGTTAACCGCCGCTTTATGATTTATGTAACAATCAAGGCCGTGGCCATTGGCCTGTTGTATGCCTATATAGCCTCGGCCCCGTTTATTATTCAGACTCACTATGGATTCAGCGCCATGCAATTCGGCCTGATATTTGGCGGCAATGCCCTGGCCATGGGCTTGGGTTCTTCGCTGGCTTTGAAGTTTAAGTCGATAAAGCAGGCAATGGTAGTGGGGTGCGTTGGCATGTTTGTGTTTGCTGTGGCTGATGCCATTTCAATGTGGAGCGGAACATCTTTTCTGCTCTATGAAATCTTTGCCGTGCCGATGCTGACGTGTGCCGGCATGATATTTTCGAGTTCCAACACCCTTTCGATGGAGGTAGGCCGCACCGAGGCCGGCACGGCCTCAGCCATACTCAGCGTAGTTAAATATGTGTTTGCCGCAGCAGTGTCGCCGCTGGTAGGTATTGGCAATATTTCACATTCGGCGGCAATCGCCTATGTAACTATTACCATTGTAGCGCTGGTGTTTGCATGGCAGGCCTACCGTTTGCCGGTACTGGCCGATATGGAGCGCAAGGATTAACGGTCAATCGGCGGCCGAGGATTTAACGGTGCGCACGAAACAGGCATCATTCCCGTAGCTCAAGGCACCACCGCATATAACGTCGACGTCGAATGTGAAGTAGTTCAAGTCCACTCCATAGGCTTGAGTTCCCGCATTTTCGGTTTTACCGTTCCAAACCAGATAAGCGTTGGGGTCAGTGATGGTTCTGGCCCAGTAAATGGCACCCATTCGGCGGTAGAGGAACTCAAACAGGGGTGAAACGTCTTGAAACTTAGTGTAGACGCCTCCGTAGTCATTGGCAGGTGCGGCGCGGTTGCTCGAATAGCGCAGAATGCCTTTTCCGTTATTATTGTCGTTGAGTTCTTCTTTCGAATTCTTTCTGTGGCCGTAGCCTGAGCGGCCTATTGGAAAGAAAATATTCTTCGCATTGAAATGATTGGCGGGGTCGTTGCCGTTCCAATAATATGCAAACACACCTCGCATACCCTTTTTGTTTTTATCGGGCGAGGGATCGGAATTATACCATCCGTTAACCATTTCGAGCGATGTCTGGGTTGTAGTTGCACCATCGGCGTAGAGCACACCATAGCCGAACTCAATATGTTTAGTAAGATAAAGCTGCTCGAAGTCGCGCACCGTCGCCGTGCGTGAAATTTCCATCGGAGTGCCGTCGGGCGTTTTGGCTCCGGAAAAGCCCGCAAGGTTTATGCCAACGCGATCCCATGTTTTACGGTCGGGGTTCACGGTGCCATCGTAGTTAAGAATCGTAAAGTTTTGCTGGGGCCGGAAGTTTGAACGGGATTGCTCGTGATATATCGGTTGACCGGAATCATCGGTATAGATGTTGTTGACCGACGCAATCGAATAATCGGGATCTCCGAACTTAAACATGGAGCCTTCGTCGCGCGGGTCGTCGGCCATTACGTTGCCGGCAATCATATTGCAGGTGTTCCACATGGTTGCCGGAGCATTGGAGTTATTATATACCGGACCTCCGGGGCAGATTGCCTGAGCGTCATAGCCTTGCCGCACGAAAATCAGGTGTGTACAAGTGTAATTATGATATTTTATGCGGATAATGGCATTTTTATTACCTTTACCGCCCATGCGGTTGAAGCGTATGGTGAAGTCAATTTCGCTGCGCGATGAGCCGGAAACCCGTTGCTTGCCGTCGAGAGTAATGAAGTTGCTGTCGCCAAGAACTTCGGCCATCCAGGGGCCGCGCGAAACAATTGACTGGAATTCTCCGTCTTCGCGCTCGGAAGTCAAGAATTTCAGGTTAACGTGGAAGGGTTCGTAATTTCCGCTGCTGCGGTAAACGCCTTTGGGGTTCACAACGCGGCGAACCTGCACTACGTTGACGCTTGCGGTGAAATCACGCGTCTGACTGTGGTCTGTCTTTTTGCGGGCGGTTGCGCTAAGCTCAATTCTTGCAACACGCTGATAGCCCACAAACGGATTGTTGCCCGAATAGCCGGTCTGTTTAATCAAAGCCTTTTCGCGGGTAAACAGCGGAATATTTATTGAGTATGTGCCCAGATTCCGTTTTATTGAAATCTTTTCCCTTTCCGTTCCCTCGGTGGAAGGGAAAGTGTTGGCTATAATCACTCTTTCACCATGGTTAACGGGAGCAACGGCATTGCCGTCTTCGTCAACCCCGGCCTCCACCCCGTCGAAATATTTCTGGTTAATCTTATTGGCGTCAGCCGCGCCGTAGCCGGGCCACGGGGTGCCGACGCGGGTGTCGGTCAGCACACTTTCTTCGCTGGGAGCGCGCAGCGACAGGAAGCCGTTGCCGGTATATTTGTTGTCGCCGGTCTGGTAGGGATAATCAGCGTCGCCATAGGGGGTTTCCGGAGTAATTTCATAGGAGGGGTCGGTGAGGTCGAAATCATTACCTTCGCCATAGTTGCTGCTGCTGGTTGTTGGGTACCATGGATTAGTAACGATTTTGGCCTTCATGTCAACTACTTCCCAATCGTTGTCGAGAGTAAAATCGAAGGGTAGATATGCGTCGTGGTTATAAACGTAGGAAACATACCAGGGGTTGGGAACCTTGAAGCCTTCTTCGCGGTTGTAGTCGATATGCCAGTGATACTCATTGGCATTCCCAAGAAATCTGAGGGTGAGTTTATAGTGGTAGTTTCTTTCAGCGTCGAAATTGTCGGTAACGTTTTTGCCGAGCATGAAACGATACTTTATCTCCTGCTCAATGCTTTGATTGTTGTCTTCATAAATATGGTGGGTTGTCACTTCAACATATGTGCCGTATGGCACACCATCCTTTTCATTATAGCCCTCGGCAACGCCGCCCTGGTTAAGGTCGGGAACCGGCGCCCTGTTATAGCCGGTTTTTACTCCCTGCATGTTTTCGTAGAAGTATAGGCACTCGGAGTCTTGGGTATGCATGTCTTTCTTTTTCCCGCTGCCATCACTTTCAGTAATGAATGGTGACTGCTTTGTTATGCATGGCCAATTGTTATAATCGGCGCCGGAGCCTATTTCAATATATGAGCTTCCGGAGTGGATCAGTTCGCCGGCGCTTGCGGGGTGGTTGTTGAAGTCAACAAGGTTTTCATTGTCGGAGGCCGGATTGCCGAAGCCAAGCGTGCAATCGGCGGCCAAATCGCATATCTTCACGTCCTTGATGTAGATGCGGATGTTGTCGGAAAGTGAAGAGCCGTCGAAGTCAACGGTGATTTTCGACACGCAGCGGCGCATCCACGCTTTAAGCTCAAGGTTAGGGCGATCAACGGTAACGGCCTCGAATTTACTGGCCGAATGAGGGGCTCCTGCGTCGGCCGGAGCAAAATATCCGAGCATTGCCCGGTTATTGGCATATTCGTTGTCATCCCAGCTTACTTTCATCGAGCGCAGGTCGTCGAGTGAAAAGGTGCCGATTTCAAAACCGGAGTTTTCACTTAACTTTGCGAGCGAAGATTTCTTTATGGTGATAGTGCCGTTATTGTTGCTCTGATATTCTCCGCAATTGGCAACGGCAACGATAAAGTATGTGCCGAACGGAATTTTCAGCGTAACTCCGGTTATCGATTTGGTTGAGGTTTCAGCCGTTATGCCGTTGCTGGCATTGGCGCCTACGCGGTCGGCATCTTTAACCTGATAGTTTTCCGGCTCGTAGATGTTGACCAGTTTTCCGTCAGCTGCCGAAAATGTCAGAATTACCACATCGGATATAGAATTGAAGCCTCTTGAGGGAGCCACATTAGACGCGCGCGAAAGATCTCCGCCCGCAAAGGGCGAAAATGCGGCCTCGAGCTTCACGGTGGCCTCGCCGGCATTGTCGGCGTCGGCTGCCGGTCCAAGGCGCTCGTCGTAGCAGCCCGTCAGGGCAGCCGTTGTCAAGCCTACAAGGAGTATGGTGAATAGGTTCGTAAGTCGTTTCATGTGTCAAGTGTGTGTTGTTCTGCTAATTTCCGGAGTCGGACAAGGATACCGTGGCGCCGAGTTCTCCGTCGGAGGTGATTTCGCGGAACCCGGTTTCATTGCCGTCGGCATCTCTGATAATTATCCATCCGGTCAAAGTAGAATCGTCCCATGACTCTACTTCATAGTATTTATATGTTTGGTTGTCCTGTTTGAAGTTTTCGATATGGCGGAAGAGCAGATTGTCTAATTGCGGATGGCGCACTATCGAGTTATGGTTTTCGAAGTGATACACGCGCCGATAGCCGAATGCATCTTTAAAAAAGCGTTCGGACTGATTGTTGCCGAAAAATGCTTCCACCAGACGGGCGTTGCATTCCTGATCGTCGGAATTCGACTCAAGATTCGACAGCACATGGCATCCGTCCTTGTCTTTCACCCAAACTACGGCTTCAGACATATCTTCGTATTCGCCAACCACAATAGCGTAATAGTCGCCCTCTTCAAGCTTGATGTTAAGGCCGGTAGTGGGATTTCCAAATTCATCTTCCTCCTGGGGGTACTTGTGATTGGGATTCGAATCGTTGATAAAGTTCAGAAAATAGTCGGGATAGGTCATAATCGGTTTGCCGTCAGCATCGAGAACCGGATTGCCGGTTTCGTCGACTTTGGGAACCGGAATTACCATCAGGTCGCCGCGCTGGTCGCGCATCAGGCCAAACTCAAAAGTGAGCGCGCTTTCGGCAAAGGGCTGAATATCAACGCTGACGTTCAGGTTGCCCGACATGCCCGTAATATTGAAGCGATACAGGTTATTGCGCTCAATATCGAAATGTTCGCCGTCGGCTTTGCCGTTAGTGGCGAAATAAATATCTTTATAATAGCCCTGTTCGTTGCCCGGTTGGGTGGATTCGGCGCCATTGGCGGTAGCCGGCTTTTTCAGCCTAACGCGGACCGATGTAATGTCGTCGACGCCAATGTTCTTATATTCGGGAATGTAGGCCACCCATTTTTCCGGTATCACAGAGGTCTTGCCGGTTGGGTCCGTAACTTCCATTCTGTCGTTAACCTTCTTGAAGGGAAGCGACATGGGCTCGGGCACAACATCGTTGGTGCCGTTTCCTTTATTGGCGCCATCGGCCCCGTGGGTCAGGTGTACGCCGCGCACAAAATTCTTATCCCAGTTTAGCGTTCCGGCGGGGAAATAGTCGTTGTGGTCATAATTCCACGGATTGTTGGCCGTAGGCCGACGGTAGGGTGCGCAAAAGCCTTTGCGGTTTACTCTGGTCATAACAACTTCAGCAAACGATGCGAGCGGGTTGTCGAGAATAACCTCAACCTTAGCCATTGCGCGAAGCAGCGGAATTGAGGTGTCAAGGCCGCCGTTGTTGCCAAGGTCTATAATGGTTCCGCCGGGAATCTTGTTGCCTTCGTCAATGTAGTCGTTGAGGTCGTACTGCCGAACTCCGTAGAAGGGAATCAGCTTCCCGTCGGTGCTGAGCCAGCTGTCGGTGTCGCCGTTGAGCGTGAGTGCTCGGAACTGGGCCGAAGTGTGGGTACACAAATCTTCGATTGTTGTTTCGCCGGGTCTTAAAACGAGTTCGTCGGGGTTTCCGCTTGCCTCGTCGGGCCCGACGGGATACGAGGGCCAGTTGAATAGCGCAACAATCTTAAACCTACGGGGCAGATTGTCGGGCATATCGTTGCGAAACTGCACATAAGAAACGGTGTGGAGGCGGTCCGACACCAGGTTGTCGTCGTTGTCGAAGCTAAATATGTAGGGCCTGAAAACGTCAATGAACTTATTGTCGGTGTCGAAAAAATAGATCCTGAAGTTATTATTGGCAATATCAAGGTAGTTTTCAAGCCCTTCCCCGGCCTCAAATCCGGGGATGGAATATCCGGCGGCCGATGTCGCGTTCAACGCAACCGTTATGCTCATCAGCGGACGCGCACTCTGATCCGTTTCCGTGTCGGGGATGTCAAAATAGGTGTCGCTTGAGCATGCTGGCAGAACGCAGGCAAGCGTAAAAAGGGCCGGGATAACTATTATATTTCTTAAATATTGTAACATTAAAAATGGCTTAACAGCCGAATAATTATGATAAAGTGTACGGGTTTAGACAATTGTAAAGCGGCTTTCTAACCTGCAAAGTTAGTGATAATTTTGCTAAATAGCAAATATTTAGGCTTAAACGGTGTGATTTTTTGTATTTTTAAGTTCCTTACATAGATTTTCGGAATTTTATTGTAACTTTGCGGTTATGAAAGGTATAGTTCTTGCGGGCGGAACGGGCTCGCGCCTTTTTCCGATTACGAAGGGGGTCAGCAAGCAGTTGCTGCCCATTTACGATAAGCCGATGGTGTATTATCCGATATCGGTTCTGATGCTTGCGGGCATCCGCGATATATTGTTGATTTCCACCCCCGAAGACCTTCCCGGATTTCGTCGCTTGCTGGGCGATGGGTCAGACTTCGGCATAAATCTGCAGTATGCGGAGCAGCCTCGCCCCGAAGGTTTGGCTCAGGCCTTTATTATCGGACGTGATTTCATTGGCGATGATTCCGTATGTCTGGTCCTCGGCGATAATATTTTTCACGGCGCGGGTCTCAACACCTTGCTCAACCAGGCGGTTGAGTCGGCAGAGAATAAAGGGCTTGCAACTGTTTTCGGCTATTGGGTCAAGGATCCCGAGCGCTATGGCGTTGCCGAATTCGATGCCGAGGGACGTTGCCTGTCGATTGAAGAAAAGCCGGCCCGTCCGAAGAGCAACTATGCGGTAGTTGGGCTCTATTTCTATCCCAACAGCGTTGTTGATATTGCTTCCGCGATTCGTCCATCGGCACGCGGAGAACTCGAAATCACTTCTGTGAACCAAAGTTTTCTGGAGGAGGGCAAGCTGCGCGTTCTGACGTTGCCCCGCGGTTTTGCATGGCTCGACACCGGTACTCACGACTCTCTGGCCGAGGCCTCTATCTATGTTGAGGTACTTGAAAAACGCCAGGGACTGAAAATAGCGTGTCTTGAAGGCATTGCCTATTCCAGAGGATGGATTTCGGCCGACCGTCTGCGCGCCGTAGCTGAGCCTATGGCCGGTAATCAGTATGGACAATATTTGCTAAAGCTCTTGGATAATGGAGGTTATAAAGACTGATATAGAGGGAGTAGTGATTTTGCGTCCGCGAGTATTTAAAGACTCGCGCGGCTATTTTCTCGAAAGCTATAATGCCGGGCAGTTTGCGGAAAAAGTTGCTCCGGTAGCTTTTGTTCAGGATAACGAGAGCGAATCGGTTAGCGGCGTTGTGCGCGGATTGCATTTTCAGCATCCTCCCTTTGCGCAGGCCAAGCTTGTTCGCTGCGTCAGGGGGTGTATTCTTGATGTAGCCGTTGACTTGCGGAAGGATTCACCCACCTACGGCCGGCATGTTGCCATAGAGTTGTCAGCCGAGAGCCACGAGCAGATTTTCATTCCGGCCGGGTTTGCCCATGGCTTTGCGGTGCTCAGTCCCGAGGCGCTGTTCCAATATAAATGCTCGGCGCCATATACCCCCCGGGCAGAAGGTTCGTTGGCGGCTTTTGACCCCGACCTTAACATTGCGTGGCCATTTGGCCCGGACGAAGCCACACTTTCCGATAAAGATAAAATCGCTCCGGCATTTAAAGATTTCGTAACTCCGTTTTAATGAATATTCTAATTACCGGCGGAGCCGGGTTTATAGGCTCCCACGTTGTTCGCCGCTTTGTTCGCGAATATCCGTCAGACACGATAATTTGCCTTGACCTGCTGACATATGCGGGAAATATGGAAAATCTTGCGGATGTTGCTTCAGAACCTAATTTCAAATTTGTGCGTGCCGACATTACGGATTATGATGAAATGCGCCGCATTATGAAAGATATGGCCGTTGATGGCGTTATTCATCTTGCAGCTGAAAGCCATGTTGACCGCTCGATCAGCGATCCGTTTGTTTTTGCGCGCACCAACGTTTTAGGCACCACGACGCTTCTGCAGGCCGCACGGGAAGCATGGGGCAACGATGTTGACGGAAAGCGTTTTTACCATATTTCCACCGATGAGGTCTACGGTTCGCTCGGGCCTGACGACGCTCTGTTTAGCGAAACCACGCCCTATGATCCTCACTCGCCTTATTCCGCATCGAAGGCGTCGAGCGATCACTTCGTGAGGGCCTATCACGACACCTACGGCCTTCCTACAATTATTTCGAACTGCTCTAACAACTATGGGCCCTATCAATTCCCGGAAAAACTGATTCCGCTGTTTATCAACAATATTCTCAACCGCAGGCCTCTGCCGGTCTACGGGCGTGGCGAAAACGTTCGCGACTGGCTTTTTGTTGAAGACCATGCCCGCGCTATCGATTTGATTTTTCACAAGGGCAGGGTGGGGGAAACCTACAATATCGGAGGCTTTAACGAATGGCGCAATATCGATATTGTGCGTCTGCTTGTAAAAACCGTTGACCGGCTGACAGGTCATCCCGAAGGTTATTCCGACGAACTGATAACCTTCGTTACCGACCGTCCGGGCCATGACCTCCGTTATGCCATCGACTCAACGAAGCTTAAAAATGAGCTCGGCTGGGAGCCGTCGCTGCAGTTCGAGGAGGGAATCGAAAAGACGGTGCGCTGGTATCTCGACAATCCGCAATGGCTCGATAATGTAACCTCCGGCGCCTATCAGAGCTACTACGAGCGGCAATATAGCGGCAGATGATTCGTCAGTGTGGACTTTTATTTGTTTTTCTGGCGCTGGGCGAGCTGATTGTCTGGCTTACGGGAACCAGTGTCCCCTCGTCGATTATCGGCATGCTGCTGCTTGCCGGAGCTCTCAAGGTCGGAGCCGTTAAGCTCAGCCAGGTCGAGCAGTTTGCCGACTTTCTGGTCCGCAACATCGGCTTTTTCTTTGTGCCCGCCGGTGTAGGGCTGATGCAATGCCTCGGCCTCATCGCCGACCAGTGGTTGCCGATTGTCGGTGCAACGGTGGGAAGCACTGTTATTATAATTGCCGTTACCGGCTGGGCCCACCAGCTAACGCGAAAGTTCACCAGAAATCATGGAAGAAAACTTTTTCACTAATCCCATCTTCCTTATTGCGCTGACATTCGTGGTGTTTTTGGCATCGCAATGGCTCAGCCGCCGGCTGGGGCTAAGATTGTTTAACCCGATTCTGATATCGATTGCGGTTTTAATTGCTCTTTTGAGCGGCCTCGGGGTCGACTATGAAGCTTATCGCGAGGGGGGTGCGTGGATTGAATTCTGGCTCAAACCTGCCGTGGTAGCCTTGGGCGTGCCTCTTTATCGGCAGCTCTCAACAATTCGCAAACAGGTGGTTCCGCTTCTGGTTGCCGAACTGGTAGGCTGCGTGGCCGGCCTGGTGTCGGTTGTGGTGCTGGCCGACATGTTGGGCGCAACCCCCGAAGTTGCCCTTTCGCTTGCTCCGAAAGCCGTAACCACCCCAATTGCCATTGAAATTTCAGACTCGCTCGGCGGCATTCCGGCATTAACGGCCGCGGTGGTCGTATGTACGGGCATTTTCGGTTCCATTGCCGGCTTTAAGATTGTGAGCCTGACTCGCGTTAAAAGTCCAATGGCAACCGGTCTGAGCATCGGCACCGCATCCCACGCCGTAGGCACCGCCGCTGCCCTGGAGCGCAGCGAACGCTATGGAGCCTTCTCATCGCTGGGCCTTACCCTCAACGGCATCCTCACAGCCCTCCTTGCTCCCTATGTACTCTCGCTGTTAGGTTATTCTTATAGTTGAACAACAAATTTTATATTACTGCATATATAATAGTCAATCAGTGCGTGGGTTAAGCCGAGTGACTGATTGACTATTATTTAATTATAATCTGTCATATGTTGCGTGCTCATTTAGTGCCGAGTGGTTATTGTTCTATGTTTATATATGCCTTTTCAGTTATATTTAGAACACAGGGCGTACATTAAAGCGTTTATCTCCCTTTTCTAAGATTATAATGGGCTTAGTGCGGAAGTACTCATTAAACGTAATGACATAGAATTCAATTCCGAATTGAGGTGAATGTGTTCGAGTCCAATAATAACCTCTTGTAATAGTATCATGGAAATTCGCTGGGAAAAATATATAGTTACCATTTGGCCCAGTTCCTTTCATGCCTTCTGTACCTTTGTATGTCGACCATTCCCATGTACACTTTTCTATTAATTCCTGAAAATCTTCTTTAGAGGGTTCATTCCATTCGTGTCTATAAAAACCTTTATAATATTTAGAGGACCATAAATGAGCAAGCCTGTCTGCTGCATCAAATCTATCATCATTGTTTTCAAATGATAAATTTTCAGTAGCCCATTTTGTTTTACTTGGTAACCCTAAATCAACATATGCATGACCATCTTCATAACCGGAAATACACAATGATTGTAATTGCGAATGCGCAATATTGGCTATGGCGGTTAGGCAAAATAAGAGTAAAAATAATCTGGTTAAATCTATTTTCATCGAATAATATGATAAAGTAAATTTGAGAATATTAGTTGTGCAATACGTTATTTTATGTAAATATTAAGTTGAAAACTAGTGTATTGGGGATCTTTATGGAGTTTAGGTGGGGTAATTTGGGCGTGAAGCCATATAGAATTACCCCACCTAAACTCCAATTTAGAACTTAATGAATTAGTCTTCTACATAATAGTTGGTCAATACATATCGTTTTTGTATGCGGTAGGTTTTCCCATTTTGTTGCGTAACACCTTGAGATACCCAACCACCATCGCAAGCATCTAAACACATACTTTTAGCTTTAGTCATTGCTTCAGATTTATTTTCTGCATCAACTGTTAATGTTCTGGTTGGGCCTTTTTTAGCACCTTGGTCTAAAATATCAAAGTTTTTTTCAGCATTTACCCAACGAGTTTCAATTGAAGTTTCCATCTTCACCGTCCACCGTTTTGCGTTAGCAACACCAAAGCCCATTACCGCCATAATGAGAATTAAGAAAGATTTTTTCATAATATAAAATAATCATTTTGGCCTTACAGTCCCATCAGCCAATGTTAAATATAGAAACGTGGACTGATTTACCATATCTGCGAAAGATGGTCCTGAGAAAACCTGAAATGCAAAGATATGAAAACAGCAGCCCACGCTATGGCGTGAGAACCGTCTTGTTACCTTCTTGCATTTGTGAAAATTTCTCAGGTTTTCTTTCGCAAGATAAGCAAAACGCTTCTTAGTTTGAAAGTTATGTCGCGATATTCCGGAATATCGCTGCAAATTTACAAAAATTTTTATATATATTTTGAGTATCTTTGCAAAAATTTAAACAAATTTGCAAAATTCTCAAAAGCTACGGGTTTCTCGTACGTTTGCCTCGTAACTTTGCGATGCCGGCAACGATCAGGGTACATCCATGATAAAGGTGGTGCAGAGAAACTTGTCGTTATGAAACTCTGAATGTGAGGTGATTTAATTATCGGTTATCCTGTATCCACGAAATAGATGAGTCATTATTTGGTGGGGTTTTACTATATCCCAATTTTCCAAAGGGCTTTGTTGTTTGATTATCCAGTCTGCACGAGTCCGAAAAGCCAAACTGACGTAATCGTTTCTGATTGGTTATTACTATAAGAAGAGGCTCTTTTTGGTTTTTTAACTTTGAAAGACCGAAAATTTTTTGTAACTTTGCGGTCGAACTTAAAACTAAACCAAAATAATCGGCTCATAGGATCATGGAAACTACGCTCGTCATTTTAAAGCCCTCGGCTGTGCTTCACGGCTATGTAGGCCCTGTTGTGAAACGTTTTCAGCAAAAAGGTCTTGTTATCCGTGGCATGAAAATGATGCAGCTCGATGAAACAATCCTGCGCGAGCACTACGCTCACCTTGTTGACCGTCCGTTCTTCCCCTCGCTGCTTAAATCGATGATGGCATCGCCTGTTATCGTTATGGCTCTCTGGGGTAAGGATGCAGTGGAAGTAGTCAGGATGATGACCGGCGCTACCAACGGTCGCAAGGCCGCTCCCGGAACCATTCGCGGTGACTTTGCCATGAGCGGTCAGGAAAACATTGTTCATGCGTCTGACTCAGTTGAAAACGCCAAGATTGAACTCAAGCGTTTCTTCCGCGAAGGCGAAATTTTCGACTATGTTCCCTCCTCCATCACCTATACCTACGAACCTGCCGAGCTGATTTAAACTAAATTATCTCTCCTTAAAGATCAATGCAAATAATCAATCGAATCATATCAGCCTTATTTCTTTGTGCCGCACCGGTTATAGCTGCCTCGGCCCAGACAAAAATCGTGCCCCCCGCAGCCCACTCCCGTCAGCACTCAGATATGATAGCCGGTCAGCTGAACCTCAATAACCAGATTAAGGTGCAGGACACCGAGCAGTTCCTGGGTAATCTCTTCCCCGAGGAAGAAGAACCCGAAATGGATATTTACACCGAAGGCTGGGACTCTCAGGCCGTTAACTGCTATAGCGGCTCGCAAGTGCCCGACGAAATGCTCCTTGACCTGAGCGGTTTCCACATGCCAACGGATCCTACCTATGTAACCTCCCCCTACGGTTATCGCAAACGCTTCCGCCGCATGCATAAGGGCGTTGACCTCAAAGTGCAGATAGGTGATACTATCTATGCTGCATTCGATGGCCGCGTGCGCATAGTTCGCAATCAGGGACGCCGCAAAGGCTATGGCCTCTACGTTGTGATTCGCCATAACAACCGTTTGGAAACGGTTTATGGCCACCTGTCGAAATTCCTTGTGCAACCCGACGACTACGTTAAGGCCGGCGACCCCATAGCGCTCGGAGGCAATACCGGCCGCTCAACCGGGCCTCACCTTCACTTTGAAACCCGCTATATGGGCTATGCAATCAATCCCGCGGCGATTTTCGACTTTGCTAACCATACGACCCACACCGACCAGTATCTCTTCACCAAGAATACTTATATGAACGCCCGCGACTATGCTCCCGATGCCTCAACCTACGCTCAGGCCGAGTCGCCCGCCAAATCTAAGAAAGCATCGTCGACAAAAGGTCGCTCGAGCTACTATACTATCCGCCGCGGCGACACCCTCAGCCGCATAGCCGCCCATCATGGCACCACGGTTATGAAGCTCTGTAAGCTCAACGGATTGAAAACCACATCGAAACTCAACGTTGGCAAAAAAATCCGCATCAACTAATAACGAAATATAAATTAAAACGACCGCCATTGAAAATCGGCGGTCGTTTTTTTGGTTTTCGTTGAAATAATTCGTAAATTTGCGGCGGTTTTAACAAACCCGCAATTAATTCACCCTATTTATTAACCTAACTAACTTTATGTCAAACCAAATTGTAACTCCCCTGGCTGACTTCGACTGGGATGCTTTTGAAAATGGCACCACCACCGCCGAAAAGAGCGCAGAGGAACTCACCAAGGCCTATGACGAGTCTCTCGGTCAGGTCAAGGACCAAGAAGTAATCGAAGGTACCATTATCGCAATGAACAAGCGCGAAGCAGTGGTTAACATCGGCTACAAGAGCGACGGTATCATCCCCATGAGCGAATTCCGCTACAACCCCGACATCAAGGTCGGTGACACCGTTGATGTTTTCATCGAAAACGCTGAAGACAAAAAAGGCCAGCTCGTGCTGAGCCACCGCAAGGCCCGCGCAGCCCGCGCCTGGGACCGCGTAAACGAAGCCATGGAAAACGAAGAAATCATCAAGGGCTTCGTAAAATGCCGCACCAAAGGCGGTATGATTGTCGACGTATTCGGCCTCGAAGCATTCCTTCCCGGCTCGCAGATCGACGTTAAACCCATTCGCGACTACGACATCTTCGTGGGCAAAACCATGGAATTCAAAGTCGTTAAAATCAATCCCGAATACAAAAACGTTGTGGTTTCCCACAAAGTGCTCATCGAGGCAGAACTCGAACAGCAGAAAAAGGAAATCATGTCGAAACTCGAAAAGGGTCAGGTTCTCGAAGGTACCGTCAAGAACATCACTGCCTACGGCGTATTCATCGACCTGGGTGGCGTAGACGGCCTCATTCACATCACCGACCTCAGCTGGGGCCGCGTATCGCATCCCAGCGAAGTTGTTGAACCCTTCCAGACCCTCAACGTCGTTATCCTTGATTTCGACGATGAAAAGAAACGCATCGCTCTCGGCCTGAAGCAGCTCCAGCCCCACCCGTGGGATGCCCTCGACGCAAACCTTCAGGTTGGCGATAAGGTTAAAGGCAAAGTTGTTGTTATGGCCGACTATGGCGCATTCGTTGAAGTGGCTCCCGGCGTTGAAGGCCTCATCCACGTTAGCGAAATGACCTGGAGCCAGCACGTTCGTTCCGCTCAGGACTTCCTTAAGGTTGGCGACGAAATCGAAGCCGTTATCCTTACCCTCGACCGCGAAGAACGTAAGATGAGCCTCGGTCTTAAGCAGCTCAAAGCCGATCCATGGGCCGACATTGAAGTTCGCTTCCCCGTTGGCAGCAAGCACACCGCTAAAGTTCGCAACTTCACCAACTTCGGCGTGTTCGTTGAACTCGAAGAAGGCGTTGACGGCCTCATCCATATTTCTGACCTCAGCTGGACCAAGAAAATCAAACATCCCTCTGAATTCACTCAGATTGGTGCTCCCATCGAAGTTCAGGTTCTCGACATCGACAAAGAAAGCCGTCGCCTGAGCCTCGGCCACAAGCAGCTCGAAGAAAACCCCTGGGATGCCCTCGAAACCGACTATGCAGTAGGCACCGTTCATCAGGGCACCATCACCGAACTGATGGAAAAGGGCGCAGTTGTTTCTCTCGGTGAAGGCGTTGAAGGTTTTGCTACCCCCCGCCACCTTGTTAAAGAAGATGGCTCGCAGGCTAAGGCCGGCGAAACCCTCGACTTCAAGGTTATCGAATTCAACAAAGACAGCCGCCGCATTATTCTCAGCCACAGCCGCATCCACGAAGATGACACCAAGGCTGAACGCAAGGCCGAACGCAAGGCTCGCGCTACCCGTGCTCCCCGCGCAGAAGAAGCCGCAGCCCTGCCCGCACCCGAAAAGACCACTCTCGGTGACCTCGAAGCACTTGCAGCCCTGAAAGAAAAACTCTCTAAAGGCGAATAATTCCCCGCACACTGAAGCTTGCGGCCTTCAATGCCGCAGCTAATCTTCCAAGCCCTATGCGACTATTGCGTTGCGTAGGGCTTGATATATGCGCCCACAGCGTCAAAACTCTTATGAACTCAACATTTCCGCGAATTTTTAGCCCTTAAAATTTGCTTAATTGCCGAAAAATTCGGATATTTGCACTCGCGTTAGCGCAATAACCCCACGCCCGCAAAACTCGATATTCTTTTAAAACCCTATAAATCAAAATATTAACCAAAAATGACTAAAGCAGACATCGTTAGCGAAATCGCTAAGACTACCGGCATTGACCGCGCAAACGTGCTCGAAACCGTTGAAAAGTTCATGGAAGTCGTAAAAGACTCTCTTATCAGCGGCGAAAATGTTTACCTTCGCGGCTTCGGCAGTTTTATTATCAAGGTTCGTTCTGAAAAAACCGCTCGCAATATCTCTAAAAATACCACCATCGTTATTCCCGAACACAAAATTCCGGCTTTCAAGCCCGCCAAGTCGTTCGTTGAAGAGGTGAAGAAATAATTTCCAAGCTGATTTCAATCCAATCATTTTTAACCACAAAAGCTAACTACTATGCCCAGCGGAAAAAAACGCAAAGGCCACAAGATGGCCACGCATAAGCGCAAAAAGCGTCTGCGCAAGAATCGTCATAAGAAGAAGTAATCTTTTTCGACCGACGAATTGTTAAAAGACATAGAGAAACTTTTGGGTTAGTGGGGTAACGCAAAGTCGCTTGCCTCCAGGCGCCCAAAAGTTTATCTATTTTTTATTATCTCTAATTCATAATTACAACCGATGAAAAGCGAACTCATTGTTGACGTTGCTCCAAACGACGTGTCAATCGCCTTGCTGGAAGACTCGAAACTCGTCTCCCTGCAAAAGGAGTCGCGCAGCGTTAACTACGCCGTCGGCGACATTTACCTGGCCAAAGTAAAAAAGCTGATGCCCGGTTTGAATGCCGCTTTCGTTAACGTCGGTTACGAGAAAGATGCCTTTCTCCACTATCTGGACCTCGGTCCAAGCTTTGCTACCTATATCAGCGAGGTTAACCAGGCGCTCGACCCTAAGCAGCCACTGCCCGACACCGCCAAGATAACCCTGCTGCCCGAAATCGACAAACACGGTTCGATTTCAGACCTTCTTCAGCCCGGCCAGCGCTTGCTGGTTCAAATCGTAAAAGAACCTATTTCATCCAAGGGCCCGCGCCTGACTACCGAAATTACATTTACGGGGCGCAATATGGTTCTCGTGCCCTACGGCAATAAAATTTCAGTCAGCACTAAAATCAGTTCCGCAGCCGAGAAACAGCGGCTCCGCAAGGTGGTTGAGGCAATTAAACCCGAAAATTTCAGCGTTATAATCCGCACTTCGGCCGAAGGCAAAAAAGTTGCAGAACTCAACCACGAACTGCGCGAGCTTGCCCGCCGTTGGGACGAAACCCTCGAAAACGCCCGCAAGAATGCCGACAAGGCTCCGACGGTCGTTTTTGAAGAGGCCGGCCGCTCGGTAGGTGTGTTGCGCGACATGTTCTCGCCCGAAACCTTCGAGGCCATCCATGTTAACGACCCCGACATCTATCGTCAGCTCCGCTCCTATGTGAACCTCATAGCGCCCGAAAAAGCCGACATAGTTCAGCTCTACACAAAGGAAGAGCCTATTTTCGACACCTTCGGCATTACGCGCCAGATAAAATCGTCGTTTGGCAAAACCGTAAGTTTCCGTTCCGGAGCCTACATTATTATTGAGCATACGGAGGCGCTCCACGTTATCGACGTGAACTCCGGCAACCGGTCGCGCGCAACTGCCGACCAGGAAAGCAACGCCCTTGAGGTGAATTTGCGTGCCGCCGACGAAATAGCCCGACAGTTGCGACTGCGCGACATGGGCGGCATTATCGTTGTTGACTTTATCGATATGGCGCTGCAAGAGAATCGCCAGAAGCTCTATGACCACATGCGCGAACTGATGGCCTCTGACCGTGCCCGCCATAATATTTTGCCGCTGAGCAAGTTCGGACTTATGCAGATTACGCGTCAGCGCGTGCGCCCCGACCTGGAAATTCAAACTGAAGAAAAGTGTCCGTCGTGTGCCGGCCAGGGAACTGTTGAATCTTCGCTGCTTTTTACCGACACTCTCCACTCTAAGCTCGACTATTGCATCAATGATTTGAAAAAGAGCGGTTTCACCGTTTATATTCATCCGTTTGTTGATGCCTACATTAAAAAAGGTTTTTTCAACTCTCTATATCGCCAGTGGCGAAAGGAGTTCGGCAATAAATTCAAAATAGTGGCCGATCAATCGCTTGCCTATCTCCAGTATAAGGTTATTGGCGACGACAAGCAAGAAATTGACCTGCGCGAAGAAAAAGATACCTCATCGGCAGCCACAAAAAACAAACGCAAAGCGAAAACCCGCACCCAGGAAACCGACTAACCTAAGCCCCGGCCCTCACCGGCCGGGGCCTTTTTTTGTGCTTCTTAGGGTTATTCGTAGCGCATTGTGGTGGCGGGGGAGATACGGGCCACTATCATGCCGGGAAGAATGAGTATGAGCCAGCTGACCAGAATTACTCCGAGGTTGAGCGCCAGAACGCTCCAGAGGTTGAGCCTGACAGGCACGAAGTCAACATAGTAGTTGGCGGGGTCGAGCGGGAGCAGATGGGTCCAATATTGAACGGCTATGAGCGCCAGGGCAATAAGGTTGCCGAACAGCATTCCGCGCAGAACGAGCCTCTCGGCCATCAGCATAAATATGCGGCGAATCTGGGAGTCGTTTGCACCAAGCGATTTCAGCAATCCTATAGTGCGCACCCTTTCGAGAATGATAATGAAGAGTGACGAAACCAGAGTGAACGCCGCAACGAGCCCCATAAGCGTTAGAATAACAACGAGGTTGGTGTCGAGCAGCCTCAGCCAGGAAAATATCTGGCCGTCGGTCTGAAGAATGGTTGAAATACCATACGCCCCCGAAAGATTGCCGCTATAGTGGGCCTGCATAAGCTCGCCGTAAATAGATGTTGCCAAGGGGTCAATTTCCTCTTCGCTAACGTTTCGGATTCCGAGTTCAAAAACGTTGCCCGGGTCGAGTCCCAGCAACTGTTCTATAAGTTCGGGAGAGCAATAGGCAACTGCTCGGTCAATATCGCCCAGCGGGGAGTTAAAAATACTGTCGACAGTAAGCATTCTTACTCTCAGCCGGTCGTTGATGAAAAAGTAGGCCGGTACGCGGTCGCCAAGGTTCAGCCGCAGGCGTGAGGCCGCTTCGCGGGCCAAAGTAATCGAGGTGTCGGCCGCTGGGGAATTGTTCAGGCTTCGGAGTTCAAGACCGAGAAAATCGTTGGTGGTTTTCAGTATTGCGGGGATTGATGTGTGGCCAACAATCTCGGCTTCGGGCGGGAGGGAAATAGCGCTTAGAACTTCGGCCGGATTAAAGGCTGCCGGTTCGCCTTGGTCGTTATAGCCGATAATTTTAACGGCATCGTCGAGATTGAGAATGCGGTTGGTGACTTCGCTTTTGAATCCGAGCATAACGGCAATGGAAATCATCATAATAACCACCGCAAGGGCCACACCGGTTACCGCCACGCTTACTGCCGGCGACACCCTGCGACGGCCCTCGGCTTTCCATCCCAGCCGACGGGCTATGTTGAGCTCAAAGCCGTTCATAAAGGTTTTGACAACCGTCGGCAAGAAGGTCGAGCACTAACTCAAAGCCTTCGGCTCCTTCATAATATGGATCGGGAACATGGTCATAGCGCGCCCCGGGAGAGAAGAATTCGGCCATGGAGTGAATCTTGCGGGCGGCTTCGACCGAGGGGGCCATGCGGCGCAGATTGGCCAGGTTAGATGCATCCATGCCGATAATAATGTCGAAGTTATCGAAGTCTTCAATATCGACCTGGCGGCAATGATGAGTCAGGTCCAAACCGCGGCGGCGGGCATGAACGCGCATCCTTCGGTCAGGAAGCTGGCCGATATGATAGTTGCCTGTGCCGGCCGAGTCGATAATGAAGCGGTCGGAAGCGTTATGTTCCCTGACTATTTCGCGAAATACGCCTTCAGCTGCCGGGCTGCGGCAAATGTTGCCGAGGCAGACGAACAACACTCTTTTTTTTGCGTTATTTTCCACGGCGCAAAGTTACGCAAAATATGCGAAACCTCAAAACCGCGGTCAGCCTCATGCCGGTTGCCGGAAATAGGAATCGGCAATTTGCATTATTGCCGGCATTGAGGGCTCGCGTTGACCCGAACGGTCGGTTTGGATCAGCATTCTAACCGAGTAGAAATCGGGATTTTGCGTAGCCTGATAGTCGGTGGAATCTTCGTCGCGCAGGCCATCGGCGGCGGCTGCATCTTCAACCGCTTCGTCGGAGTCCGCAAGTTCGGCGAGCATATCGCGACCATTGACTATCGTGGTGGCCATTGTTGCCGGATTGACGCGCAGCTGGGCATTGGAGTCTAAATAGCGCGAGTTGTTGATATAATTCCGGAGAATGCGGGTTACGCCTTCAATAAATTCAATCTGTTTCATAAAAATTGTCCTTTCTGATTCAGCTATATAACGTCTGAATTCAGCGAAAGGTTCCCTCATGGGCTGCTCAGCGCGAAAGCAGGGCGAAACGATTGTCTACATTAAACAGGAGCCTATAGGGCGTCAGTGCATACCCGCGGTCGAGGGCCGGGCCGCTGACAGGATGGCCGGGGCCGGACTGAAGTTCAAAAACATCGTAGACCGAGCCGCATTTGGGGCATATTGCAAAGTTATCGTCATTAATGGCAACGCGGATTTTGGGTGACCTCTCAACCGGGCAAGACAGGTCGTAGACGCGATATGCGGAGTGAACGGTCGACACGAGCAGAACGCCGCCGAAGCCGGTATAACAGAATTCCTGGTAGGGATAGCCTGACGGCACGAGGTCTTCGCGTATGAATCGCCGCGATTGCAGGGCGCCCCCGACGCCATAGAGCGCCCAGTCGCCTTCGGTTGTCAGCGGCACATAGACCGGCCCTCCGACCAGATTGTCTTTAAGTTCCACAGAATGACACCCCGCCAGCCCGATGGCTGCCAGGGTGCATAATATTATGGATTTTATTTTTCCGGACACTTTCAGGAGTTGAGCTGGCCGAACATTTTTCCGAATTGGTCGGCCGCTTCCTGCAGCTTGCCGCCAATCAATGGGCGGAGCATCATCGGTATTTCGGCATCGATGGTGGCGGTAACGTCGGTTGCCGCAGCATCTGCTTCGTTCAAATCAATGATAACGTTGATTGGAACTACGCCCGTTTCAGCCAGGAATTTCACCGAGTCAGGAGCATTGCGCTCAACAATGCGGAACTTCATTTCGCCGACTCCGGGAGCCGTAAAGGCCATGGTTTCGTTGTCGGGGAAGTTAACAGTGCCCAGTCGTTGGCGCAGGTCTTCAGGGAGCGAGTCGATGCGTTCGCTGATTTTGCTCAGGTTTGCCAGCTGGTCGTAAATTTCGGTGCGCGGGCGATTTACCCGATGGGGTTTACCTGTATATTTACTCATTTTTGTTCAGCGCTTTTGAGGAGTCCAAACCGAGGGATCCTTACGCCATTCTTTAAGGGTTTCAACATCGTCGGCGTGGATATAGTCGGTTGCCAGGGCAACTTCGAGCATGGCGTTATAGTTCGACAAGGTAACGAGCTCTACGCCGGCATCCTTAAATGCTTTTTCGGCAACGGGGAAACCGTAGGAGAACATGGCAACCATGCCAACAACCTCGCAGCCGGCATTGCGAATGGCCTGCACTGCTTTCAGCGAGCTGCCACCGGTTGAAATCAGGTCTTCAACAACAACGACTTTCTGGCCCGGCTTGAGGTTGCCTTCAATAAGGTTTTCCAGCCCGTGGTCTTTGGGCGAAGAGCGGACGTAAACGTAGGGAAGACCGAGAGTGTCGGCAACAAGCGCACCTTGGGCAATGGCACCGGTAGCTACGCCGGCAACGGCGTTTGCTTCCGGAAAACGCTCCTGAATCATTCTGCAGAGTTCAACCTTAATGAAGGAGCGCACTTCGGGATATGACAGTGTTATGCGGTTGTCGGTGTAGATTGGCGAGTTCCAGCCGCTGGCCCAGGTAAAGGGGTTTGCCGGCTGAAGCTTAATGGCGCTGACTTTCAATAATTTCTCGGCGAGGAGCGTTTCTACCTTTTTCATGGTCGTACAAAAAATTGGTCTTAGAGTTTCTTTCAATTAAGTTGCAAAGTTAATCAAAAATTCTGAAATTCCAAGCGGGCGACCTTACTTTTTGTAGTGGTATTCAATCTCCGGTGGAGTAGCGACAAAGTCGGGCATACACTGGCCGGTGGAGGCGCCGATGTAGGTTGGGTCTGAAATATAGAATGTTTTGCCGGCGAATTCATAGCTGTCGCCGTTAATCGGAGAGTCCAGGCTAACTGAAGCGCTTTCGTGGCCCGGATAGGTTATCATCTGGCATTCGACGCCGAGGGCGTTCCAAAGCATGTAGGTGTAGAATGTGGCGCGGTCTTCGCAGTCGTTTTTCGGATAGTAGAGCCATTCTTCAATGAAGTAGGGTTTTTCGAATCCGTGGTTAGCTTCGTCGGTTGAGTAGTCGATTGCGTTTTGAGTGAACGACAATAAAGTGTTGACGGCGTCGAGGCGCGATTTTCCGGCAAGCTGAGACTTCAGTTGCTCAACCAGCTCGGAGCGCAGGTTTTGATCAATGATTGAAGTTGCATAAACCGCCATATCCGTTTGCGGATAGCGATAGAGCATCGGATAAATGTTTTCGTTAACCTCTCCACGCAAGGTAATGTCGCCATGGGTCAGCACGAACGGTTTCGGTTTCGACGGAAGGTTAACGGGAGAATTGATGCGCATGTCGATCTGGCGGCCTGTCGGCGCATCGTCGGGGAGCAGGCAGGTTGATATCGGGCTTGAGGTGTTGACGTTGTCGTTTTCAGAAAAAACGTAGAATTTTTTATTTCCGATTTTCATGTAGGGGCGCCCGTAGATCGTTTGTAAGGTGGGAATCAGCAAAACGCCTTCGCCGCCGCTTGTTGCGATTCGTGCATCGAAGCCGAGCGAGGTCAATATGAAGTGGGTAAGTGCCGCACGCGCTGTTGAATGAACCGAAGGGTATGCTTGCTGAACGTATTTTCTTATGAGGTCGAAAGTCAGATAGTCGTTTAATCCTAATTCTTGCGCTAATTGACCGAGACGCCGGCTCAGGTCGGTGGCCACGGGGTCGGCAAGTAATTTTCGCCACTGCGAGGCAAACTCTTTACTGTCGGCGAGCCGGTTGGCGAGCATAACGTCGCATCGGCCAATTTCGAGGGGCAAACCGTAGAAGTCGAAATCCCTTGTGCGAGCCGGCTCTTTAGCAAACGGCGCATCGGGTATTTCTATGGGCTTTGGGGCGGGTGAGGTAGCTGAAAAGGCGGCCGACGGTTGCGGCAGGCTGACTATCCGGTCCGGTTCCGAATCGTTGTGGACCGGGGGTGTTTGGGGCTTTGGTTTGCCTGAGCGGGCTTCGCCCTTGAAGCGTTCGAATTCCGCCCAGTTTGAATCCAGGAAACGCGCGTAATCATTCATGATATCCTGACGGAAATTTTGAAAATTCTGCAAAATCTCCTGGCGGAACCGGTCAAACGACTCTTGTGGCGGAGTGGCTGCAACGACCGGAGCCGTTGCAGCCATAGCGCAGAAAAGTATCGCCGATAGCGATTTTCGGTGTTTCATTGCGTTTCCTTGGCAGAAAGTTAGCGTTCAAAAGCCTTGCGAACGTAGTCGGAAATAGTCGAGGCGTGTTGCTGAGCAATCTGGCTATCTTTCATAGCTGCTTTTGCAGCACGTTCGCGAGCCTTTGCGGCGGCGTTTTCGTTAACGATGAAGAAAACCTGCATTTCGTAGGTGCCGTTGCCTTGGTCTCTGATAACGGAAAAACTTTCGTCCATTTCGTTCTGGATTTCGCGTTCAACCAAACGCTGGTAGGCGGCATAGAAGTGTTCGAATTCGTCGTCGACATCGGAGCCGTTGGCCTTTAGGTCGGCGGTTACGTTACCGCGCACTGCCGAGCCGGCTTTGCCGGCATATTCGATGCAGGCATTGTTGATTGCCTGCTGGTGGCCTACGCTCTTTGACTTAAAGTTGCCGGCAAAGCCAACCTGTTCAAAGGCATCGTCGCCGAGGGTTTCGAGTTTTTCAATGTGTTTTTCAAGAGCCGATTCCATAGTGCGCGAAGAACCGAAAAGCTTCCAGCCTTCCTTTTTATATTCTTTCATTTTGGCCTTAACTTCTTTGTCGACCCGTTTTTGCTGCTTTTTTGTCAGCTCGGCGTTAGCGGAACCACAGGCCAGACAGATGGCCAGAATCGCCATAAATAGTTTTTTCATAATTTAGTTTGGATTAATGGTTGGATATTATTTGTTTGTGATTACGATGTTGAATTTCTTAACTCCCATTTCGTCATCGGCGCGGCGCAGTTTGGCGAGCCATTTCGAGAATTTTTCGTAGGTTTGAACCCGCGGAAGGTTCTCGCCATTGTCGGAGTCGAGGGCTTTTGAAAATTCGTTGGGCGAGAAAAGCACGTAGAGTTCGTTATGTTCAACCGGTTTATCGGTTTGAAGGATATATTCGTCGGGTGTGCCGAAAACCGTTTCGCCTTTTGACTCAGAAAAGAAAACATAGTCGCGGTTGGCCCTGACGGCGCATTTTCCGGAGGTTGACGACAGGTAGGGGAGCAGAGTGGCAACCTCTTTGTCGCAAACCAGATATGCAGCCACGAAGCCATTGACCGGAGCGGTGAATTTCAGATACATTTCGTCGCCGCTACGGAAATCGGTTGATTCAAATTTGTCGGTGAAGCCGTTGCGCAGAGGCATTGCGTAGAACTCGGGAGCCTTGTTCGAGAGTTGCTTGGCATTGATGGTAACAGTGCAGCTAACAACGTAGAGGCCGTCGGTGCTGAGCTCAACGTTAAATTTGGGCTCGCCTACGTCGCCAAGCCATTCTCCTTTAACTTCGGCTGCCGATAGACTCGCAAAGTAGTTGTTTTCGCTGCCGTTTGAGTTTTCATCGCGTTGAATTGTCGTCTGGGTCAACACTGTGCCGAACTCACGCGCCAAAGCGTTGATGCGGGCCATTTCGAGCGCCTTTCGCTTGGCGTCGGCCGGAGTGTCGTTGTCATCGCCGTAGTAAACGGCGGTGCCGGTGAGCTTTTTGTCGGCGTGGGCCGGCAACGCGGCTGCGAGTGCGGCGATTGCTAAAATTACGGTTCTGAGCTTTTTCATGGCCGCATTTTCATTGTTGACCACAGCTGCGACATGTTGCCCGACAGGTTAACCGTTGGCGTTTGCGGCTTGGAGTTGATAAAGTTACTCTGGCGCTTAACGTTGCTAATAACGTAATCGGCGAGTTCTTTGGGGGTTGTGTTACCCTTGGTCTCCTGCAGGTGCTTGAGGATATAATATGTGAACAGACCGTGGTTTTTCTCCGCATAAGGCAGGGCGGTTTCGTTGCCTGACGCCGCACTGAAAACCATCATGTTTCCCTTCGGGGCGGTTTCTTTTGGTTTGATAACTACCGAGCGGGCGTCGGCAATCATTTCGTTCGATGCATCGCGCTGCGCGCCGCTGAAACAGGCGTCGAGGAAGACCATGACGCTTGCTGCGTTCATCTTACCGAGGTTGTCGTAGAACTTTGACAGCTCCAGGCTGCTTTCGGGTGCGGTTGCGAAGCCGTCGACCGGCAGGATGTAGGCATTCTTCGACCGTTCGTCGGGGAAACCATGGCCGGCGTAGTAAACAAGAACTTCGGCCTTTCCGTCGAGCGCTTCAACGCGGTCGCGCAGATTGCGGATGGCGCCGTAGGTTTGTCCGAGTGTGGCATCGTTAAGATAAATAATATTGCGCTCGGGCATTCCGAGAACTTCCTTGCAGTATTCTTTCATTGCCAGACCGTCGTTATAGGCGGAGGCAACTTTAGCTGTGTTCTGGTAGTTTTCGTTGGCTATGATCAGAGCCAGGCGATTTTCGTCTACTTTGTTATTGTGGGGAATCTTTTCGTCAACGTCGCTCTTGCGCTGGATGCGTACAACCTCGGTTGAGCGGTTTGCCGTTGATTTCGAGGCGGAACTGTTGTCGCGCAAGATTGAGTTGAAGTCTATGTCGACTTTGGGCGCTTCATGATATGCCAGAGCCTTTGCATTGTCGAAGGTATATGATTTTCCGGCGGGGGTAACGATTGTTGCGGAGGCTATTTTAACGCCTTCTTCGTCAATGTAGTATCGCGGCGAGCGAATATCAATGCCTTCAAAAACGGCCTTGAAGTTTTCGGCCTCCTGATTTTTCAGGGGAACGTGAATTACTATGGGACCGTAGTTGGTGGTAATCTGAAAGACTTCGTCTTGAGGATTGTAGGGCGAGAGAGCGAGATTGTTGAGCCTGAGGTTACCGCCGTATTCTTTCAGGTAGGTGTCGGCACATTCGCGCTCCAGACGGCTCCTTTCGGCTGCAATAGTCGTGGGGTTTACGCGTTCGGCGTATTTGTTGCCGGGTTCGAATTCTCCCTGCTTCGCCCATTTTCCAAGACGTTCGGTAAGGTATTTTCTCGAGAATTCCGAGTAGTTGGGAGCATCGACGCTTACGTTTGCATCGGCCAGATTGGACGATGCGATATTTTTGCCGCCGGTTTCCGAAGCGCTCATCATCGGGGGCATAAACACGTTTTCAAGCGGGTCTTGACCCATAGCCGAAAGGCGTGCGTTAATCTCGGCAAACGAAGATTTATCTTCCAGACAAAGGTAGCAAACGCCCAGTGCGCGCAGGTATTTTACCGAAGTTGGGTCGGTTTCGAGTACGGAGCGGAATTTCATTGCCGCAGCATCGAAGTAGTTGCGGGCCTGACGGCGCAGCCGCTTGGCTTCTTTTTCGTTCTCTTCGTTCTTTGCCTTATTGAAAGCGGTTACGGCAAGGTTGTAGTAGCTCATGCCCTGGTGTTTGGCAACGCTCAGCATATTCGGCGAGAGATCGTCGATGGTGGTATAGATGTCAATGGCGCCGCGATAGTTATGTTCATCCTCGTAGAGTTGACCCTGGAGCATGAGCAGGCGAGTATCGTTAGGCTTGAGGGCGAGCGCATGGGTAAGAAACTCCTGGAGGAACTGGGCGTGGCCGCCGTCAACACATGCCTGGCAGCCAATCATGGCCATAGTTTCGTTGGTGGGATACTGTTTTATGGCTTCCTGCATAACCGCAATCGCTACCGGATAGTTCTTGGCTTCGATTGCAGCATTGCCCATGAATTGGTAGACCTGCTCGCGGCGTTCGGTTGCACCGGTCGAAAGGTAGAGCTTAAAGTAGTTCAGGGCGTTATTCCAGTCGCGGGTGTTGTAGGCGTTGGATGCGGCTATATAGCAGATTGAGGGAAAAATATTTTCGTCGCGATTCCAGCGCACGTCGGCCATCTGCTCCAGCAGCTGAGTGTCGAGATAGGCGCGCGCAAAAGTGTTGAGTTCGGCCTGTTGACTGCGCGATGAGTAGAAAAAGGCACCACGAAGCAAATCGTCGTTAATCTGCCGGAGAATATCTTTGCATTGCAGATAGCCGCGGCTGCCGGGATTCTGAAGCTTCAGGGTCTCAACAGTAGTGGTATAGAGGTCGAGGGCTGCCGGATAGAGAGTTTCCGGTTCTTCACCGTCGAATTTTCGGTTGTGGTATGCGGTGAATTTTTCTGCGGCGATAGTGGCCAGGGAATCGGGCGTGATGATTTCCGATGCGGGTTCAGCCGGCGATTCCGCCGGCAAGTCAGCAGTTGGTTCGTTGGGTTCATCGGTAGCAGGAGTCGAGCCCGGCGCGGCCACTACGGCTGCGGTGGCCGCACAGGTCAGGAATAAGAAAAAAAGTATTTTTTTAAGAATCATTTTTGAGAATTAAAATGCGTCAACAAAAGTAATTTCAGCGGTGATTCGGCGGAATTGACTTCCCTTACCTTCGGTAACGTTAATGTCAATGCGGTAGTTACTCCTCATTTGCTGGAGTTCCTTAACGTTGGTTTCAAGGAAGTTTTTAACGCCCTGGGCGCGCAGGAATGCGAGTTGTTCGTTTTCGGTGATTCGGCCTTTGGGAGTGATGGTCACTACGGTAAGTTCGCCGTTGTTGTAGATCGGTTCGTCTTCAAATTCGCCGTAGATGCCGTCGTAAATGATTTTTCCGACGATAGGGCTGGAGTCGGCGGTGCCCGAAATCTGAACGTTTACTTTCTTGCCTTCCTTAACGTAGTTGGCCAATTCTCCTTCGAGCGATTTGCGTACAATTTCGAGCATTGAAGACGCCGCGCCCGATTGCTCAACGTGGTATTTGCCGGGGCCGAAGTCTTCTTTGGCGGTGAAGCCGGGGTCGACTTCATAGGTATATTTGACCTTATAGTTGAGAATGCGGTTGCCGTTGGCATCATAGTCGGGCACAACTTCGCTCGAAACGTTAATGTTGGTGTGGTCAGATATAATATTCTGGTTTTTGGCTTCCTTAACAACCTGTTCCTGCAGTTCGCGCAGGCGAATCTCCTCCATCTGCTGCTGTTCGATCAGGGCCAGCGAAACTTCCTCTTCATCATCGTTGTTCATGAAGTTAAGTTCTGCCCCTTCGATATTGTTGTAGATGTAGGTTTTGCCGTCGGTGGAGTTAAGTACTTCGGCATAAATCATTTCAAAGCGGTCGCTATTGTTAACCGCGTAGCGGGCGTTATTGAAGGTGAGATTCTCGCCGCTGGTAAAGTATTCGATGTCGTCGTTCTTTACGGGGAGGTAAATTGAGGGCATATTGGAGAAGTTAACCTCAAGCAGTTCGTGGCGTTTATCGTATTGACCAAGGGTAACTTCAGCCATTGAGAGCATATCCGGGGCCAGACGGGTGGCAACTTCATCTTCAAACAGGCGACGCTGTTTTGCGCGGGTTTCGTCGTTAACACGCGCACGGTAATCTTCGAGCGATTCGTCGGGCATACGCTTTAACCACTCGTTCATCAAGCGGTTAACTTCGTCGTTGACCAGCTTGTTGTAGTATGGCTTCAGGTACTCCATGCGGCGTAGGTCAACGGCTTTCTGGGTAGTGTAGGCCAGCAGTATGTTGGACTTGGTGTCGGGGAGGAACACTATGTCGGAAACGCCCCCGTTTTCAACGCTGATGGTCTGGCGGTCGGTTTCGGGTTCGAGCAGGTTAACGGTTACGATGCTTTCGGGCGACTGGGCAACGGCCATGTATTTGCCGTCGAGATTATAGCTTATTGCCGTTGCATCGCCTACGTTATCGAGGGTATTTTTGATGATGAATGTGCGGGTGTCGTAGATGCTTACCTGGCCGTCGTCGGTGGCGATTGCCAGTTCCGAGTCGTCGTCGGAAAACTTCATGTCGTTAACACCGGTTTCAAAATCCCATGAGTGGCGGACGGTTTTATCGTCGAAGTTATAAACGGTGACTCTCTGGCCGTCGGTCGTTGCCAGGTGGTAGCCGTTTTTGCTGAGCACCATATCTTTAGCAATATGCTTGAGAGGCATGGTCCCCTTGCTGAAATATTTGCGGGCATCGAGAATCTGCAGAACGCTGTCGGTAGCCACAAGCAGATTCAGAGCGTCGGGGGTATAGATGGCTGAATAGGGGTTGCCGAGTTTCGACCTGGAGAATTTGCGCAAAACGTCGTTAAACTTTGCCGGGTTAATGATGCTCAGGCGGTTACGGCCTTTGTTGTCGGTGGTTATTACCGCGCAGGTTCGTCCGGTGGGGCTGAACGAAATGCCTGAAATGCGGTCCGGCATGTTAATTACCGGGCGGCCCACCAGGGTGTAGATGCTTTTGGGAGAGTTGGAATATATGGTGTAGGCGAAGCGCGAGGTGTTGAGCGGAGTTTCAGGTAGCTTGAAGTGATAGTCCGGGTCGGCAGATTGCGCGTAGGATGCTGCAACGGAAAATATCAGTGCGATGGCTGCTATTGACTTGAATGGTTTCATTATAAAATTGGGGGGGTGTGTGAAATGTAATGTGTGAATATTCGGCAGTAAATTGAAATCAGAGAGGCAGTAGGTATATCGGAATATTTTCTGTATCGGTGATTTCTTCATTTTTATCAATCAGGGCATTGAGTCCCGCCAGGAGCTCATCGATATCGAAAAAGAAGTCTGACATAATCATTATGTGGAGCTCGTCGGTTGCAAGTCCGGCACGCTGCTCCCGAGCCAGGAACTGAGTCGGTAGAATAGCATAGGAGCCAACGGGTTGACCGAGCTCGGAAATGGTTACCGAACCGTTATTTCCGTTGATTTTGAAAACATTGAAATATATTGGATAAGATAAGGTGTTTTCAACCATGAAACTGAGGCCGTCGGGCTCTATCCGCTGGCTAAGCACTGTTGCGTCGGGCTGAACGGTTGTCTGACCCAACGAATCGCGCAGAAGCGAATAAAGGCGCCGCGAAAGTTTGTCGATGTCCATCTGCATGTTCTGTGCCTCCGGATCATAAATGGTCAGGGCGCGGGTAACTTTGCCTTTTTCAACAAAAACTACTCCTTCGGGCTCTTTGCCTTTGGTTAGCCGCAATTTGCCGTGGATCGACGATGCATTAGACCGGGCTTTGCGGCGTGCGTCGAAAATCAAACGCGACACGCTATAGAGTCCGGAAGCATTTGCCGTGTATATTTTCGAGTCGGCGGAGTCGAAAATGTCGATCGACGCTCCGTTACCGAGCTTAATCATGTCGGTCGGAGCAAGCGCCATGCCCTTTTTAAGCGCGGCAGACTTGTTGTTGTGCGATAGTTCAACGGTGCCGGTTACCGACTGAACAATGTATTCGGCTTTTATTCCGGCAACGGTCATGCAGAGGGCCGCTATCAGAAGTAGAAATCTATGCATCGTTGTTATTAATATTTAAAAGTTTATTTTTTCTTTAGCTTATGATAAAACTTGGTGCAGTAATATTGCAGACCGGCCCAGATGTCGAGCGCGAAGAATCCGAACGCAAGCATAAGAATCGTTTCCGAGAAGTCAACAATTATGTGCTTATCGACAAACATGTAGTATCCTATGCGCAATATCAGGTAAAGGCAACCGAGCTGAATGAGTCTTAGCCACAATCCGCGCGCCGGGGTTTTGTAACTGAGATTATTCAGGCAGAGCAGAAAGCAGAGCACAAAGGCAATTGCCATGTTAATGGCCCGTCCGACGGCCTTATATTCTGCGCCGCGGAGAATAGTGCTGGTGGCATAGGCATGAATCAGTACTCCCGACATTTTGTTGTTGACCGGGGTGGCGTGGGCATCTTCGGTTTCAGCCATTGAGCCGATGAGCACGATTTTCCCTTCAATCTGTTCGGCATTGTCGGGGACTGCATACCATGGGATTACAGTGAAGGTGCGGCTGGGGAAGTCAATGAGCAGAGTTTTGTCGCTGCGGGCTTTCAATTTGCGGGCGGCTTCGGGATTAACTGCCCGGGCCAGAGAAAGCGCCATTGAACTGAGCGTGTCGCCGTTGGCGGCGATGAATTCCGGCATAAAGGAGCGGATTGTTGCGCCGCTGAACTTGCTGGGCAGGTTTATTACCCCGTGAGAGATGCTATTGCGCAGCTCCGGATAAAAATAGGAGTAATCGTCGACCAAAAATTTGCCTTTGCTGCCGGGAGCCTCGCTGACACCGATAGCCAAAACCGGGTTCGGGCAATTTGTTATCGCGTCTATCAGGCGGCCGTCGTCAGGGCGGGGATCGTTGAAGGTAACATCTAACCCTACGGCAGCCGGCTTCATATCGCCCATCATGGCAAGAATATCGGCAATGTCTTCGCGTTCGGCGTCGGCAATGTCAACTATGAGAATATCGGAATCCAACGACCGTATAGGCCGTGAATCCGCAACTATGTTGTAGAAATCGGTAAGGTTGAAATCGTTTTTTTCTGCGCCGGACAGCATAGTGCCGGCAGAGAATGTAAACGGCTGAGTAAACAGCAGCGATAACAGGTAGGCCAGTAGCGTTATGAGCGAGGCCTGGATAAGGCGCCGGCTTAATGAATCCTTTTTAGGAGAATTAGAGAGGGAAATTTGCTGAGTATCAGCTTTTTGACCTGACTGCATGATTGTGTTTACGAATAGTCCTGGTGCAAAGTTACTAAAATTCGGTCAAATACCAAAATTTTTTGATAACAAGCACTTTAGAATATTTATATTGCCGGCGAACCAAGAGGGGGTATTTTGTGTTTTATAAGTAAAGTTTCTACTATTACTACTATTTATTATGCGTAAAATTATTGGTTTATTCATCATATTTTGTGGGGCCGGAGCCGGTCTTCATGCTCAGTCGCCGGCAATGCCCGACACCGTTATCGAGTCAGTAAGTGACTCTGTGCTTTTTCCGACTAACACAATGCATCCGGTCGAGCGGCCCGTCAAGTCAATCTACGCGTTTCCCAACCAGAATTTAAATCTCGGGTTCAGCCATCCTGATTGGCAGCGCGTGTGGGTCAACGCCGGGGTACTATGCGGGGCCTATGTAGCCGCTCTGTTCGTTTTGGAAATGCTTCCTGAAGATGCAACCAGCTGGAACCGCGCCGAGTTTCATAATGTGCCGTTCTGGGTACGCTGGCGCGACCATGTAATCAAACAGGGGCCGGAGTGGGACCACGATAATCCGGCGTTCAATATGGTTCTTCACCCCTATAGTGGAGCTGCTTATTTTATGGCCGCCCGAAGCGCCGGTCTGAGTTTCTGGGGTTCGCTGCTATTCTCGGCTTGCATATCGACTATCGGCTGGGAGTTTGGCATCGAGGCTTGTATGGAACGGCCTTCGTATCAGGATATCTTTATCACTCCTTTGGTCGGCAGCGTAATGGGTGAGGGCTTTTTCAGAATCAAACGCTATATTGTTATGAACGATTATCGTCTGGCCGGCTCGCCGGTTCTGGGTAATATAGTAGCCTTTTTGATTGACCCGGTTAATGAAGTGGTCGGTCTTATCGGTGGCAATTCTGCGCGTCGGCTGGTAAAGGAAAAGAAACTCCAGGTTCAGTCTATGCCAATGATAACGTCCCGTACCTTAGGAATGAATATTCAGGTTACTTTTTAAATAGGTCAGTTGCTTCTTGGCGTATACGCGGGTATTTTTCTTTATGCGTTCAATGGCAGTTGGGAGGTCCCATACGCCGTCGAAGCAGGCAAACAGTTCCTTGAAGCCTACGGTATTGAGCGAATTCAACCGGCGCAACGGATAAACGCTGCGCGCTTCATCAATCATTCCGTTAGCAACCATTTTGTCAACGCGTGAATTGATGCGCTCGAAAAGCTCGGGGCGCGGCGGCTCCAGAACCGTCATTTTTATGTTGAAGGGGCGCTGTTTGCGTTGGCCGGTGCGCAACTGCGATACTTTTTGACCGCTCTGGCGAATTATTTCAAGTGCGTGGACCAGGCGGCGATGGTTGTTTGGGTCTGCCTGAGCCATATATTCGGGGTCGAGACGTTGAAGTTCGGCACGCAGGGCCTCTATTCCCTCTTGCTGAAAAAATTGCAGGGTTTCGGCGCGCACGGTGTCAGATATGGTTGGAAGCTCATCTAATCCGTTGATTAAGGCCGAAATATACATCATTGATCCGCCGCAAACAACAACCTGGTCCAATCCGCGCTGCTCCATGTCGGTTATTAGATTCAATGCATCTTCTTCAAAACGCGCGGCTGAGTAGTAGTCGGTCAGTTCCAGTTCCTGAACCAGATGGTGTTTAACCCGCGCAAGTTCGTCGGCCGAGGGGCAGGCTGTAGTTATAGGTATTCCGCGAAAAATCTGGCGCGAGTCGGCCGAAATTATTTCGCATCCGAGTTGTTCGGCCAGGATTATGGCCGCGGCTGTTTTGCCGGAGGCTGTGGGCCCGGTAATGATGTTAACGGTCATTGAACTGCGACCAGTCAACCCAGTTCGACGAAGGGTAGCGCCAGGAGTCAAGCAGAGCTACGGGTAGCCGCTTGTCTGACCAAACCTGAAGTATCGAACCCGGTTCGGTTGCTTTGAGGCAGTTGGCGTAGCCGGCCGGAACACAGAGCACTTCGCTTTTTTTATCGGAGATATGAAATATCTCGGGCTTTAGGTCGGGCGAGGGGTTCTCCCAGTCGTCGATTTTAACAAAGGCCATTACGAAGCCGCCGCGCAGGCAGTGAAACCATTTGCGTTCGCGTTGATGGCCATGCCATCCGCGCACAACCGAGGCATCCGGATGGTGAATGGTGTAGGTGCGTTCAACGCCTTCGAGATCGAAATCGTTGAGCGAGATTATTGTGCCGCGATGGTCGTTGAAAATTTCGCCGGGAATAGAGGTTACCATTTATCGATATTTTTGGTTTGTTTGAGATGCGTCGTTATTGAGAATGGAAAGGTATGAGGCATAGCGGCTTTGGGCTATGCGTTGGTCGGCAACTGCTTGACAGACTGCACATCCGGGCTCGCCTTCTGTATGGGTGCAGTTCGAAAACCGGCAGTTTTGCGACTCTTCGAAAATCTCGGGAAAGAAGTGGCCGACTTCATATTTGTCGAAATCGAGAGTGCCGAAACCGCGAACTCCGGGAACGTCAATGAGGCGTCCGCCTCCGGGCAGGTCATACATCCGCGAGGCCGTTGTTGTGTGGGTTCCGGAATCTGTTGCCCGGCTGATTTCGGCCGTTATAGCCTCGGCGCCCGGAATCAAAGCGTTGATAAGGCTTGATTTGCCAACTCCGGAATTGCCGGAGAGCAGCGAGGTTTTGCCTTCGAGCATTTCCCTGAGGGTGTCGATACCATCACCGGTCCGCGCACTGGTCATGACCACCGGATAGCCGATAGTTTCGTAAAGACGGGCAACGGCCAGAAGAAGTTCGTGGTCGTCGGGTTGATCGAGCAAATCGATTTTATTCAGAACCAAAAGGGCGGGTATATCATAGGCCTCGGCGGTTGCCAGAAAACGGTCGATAAAAGTTGTTGAGGTTTCGGGGTGGATGAGTGTGGCCACCAGAACCGCCCGGTCTATGTTGGCCGCGAGTATATGGCTTTCCTTGCTGAGGTTAGAGGCCCGGCGTATGATATAGTTCTTGCGCGGTTCAATAGCTGTTATATATGCTATTTCCGCGCCCTGGGCGTAGCTGAAAGTAACGCGGTCGCCAACGGCAACGGGGTTAGTGGTCCTTATGCCTTTAATGCGGAGGTTACCCTTGGCGGCACACAAAACCGGGGCCGATGCTCCGTCGGGGAGCACTTCGTAGCGGCTGCCGAGGTTGGAAATTACGAGTCCGGTCATCAATGAATAACTAATTCGGTTATAACACCGGGAGCACCGGCATATTCATTCAGCGAATCGAGCAGAGAGCTGCGCATAAACATCAGGTCGGCTTTGACTGCGGCAGAGGATATATAAACGTGGATTGCTCCGGAGTCGGTAACGTATCGGCGCGTAGTCAGTTTGTTAACTCCCTGGCCAACAACGTTGACCCAGTTAACGAGCGCGCGATAGCGAGCCGCCTCGTTTTCTGAACCGGAGCGTTTGAAAACTTCGTTGATAATGTCGCCAATGGGCTGGGCTTCGGTTTTTTTCATGTCAGTGGAGAGGGGTAAATGAACCGTCGGCAACTTCCCACAGCCGATAATCGCCGGCCGAGCGGCCCATGATTTCATCAAGATGCGAGCGATTGGTGTCGGTAATGAAAATCTGGCCGAATGCCGGGTCCCCGACCAGTCGCACTATGCGCTCAACCCGTTCGGCATCAAGCTTGTCGAAAATATCGTCGAGAAGGAGCAGGGGCTTCATTCCGGTTGCTTCGGCCAGAAATTCGTACTGGGCCAGACGCAGGGCAATGACGAATGTTTTACACTGTCCTTGCGAGCCGGTGCGACGCATTTCCATGGAGTTGAGCGTCAGCTCAATGTCATCGCGGTGAGGGCCGGCCGAAGTGTGGCGCAGAGCCAGGTCGCGCTGCAGGTGGGCAATCATCATATCCTCATAGGAGTCGGCGCGCTGCAACTGCGAAACGTAGGTGAGTCCCGGGGTTTCAGCCTCGCCGCTTATCAGGGCGTAGTATTTGCGGAAAATCGGTTCCAGTCGTTGAACCCATGCCGTGCGGGCATTGTAGATATAGAGAGCCGCGGGTTGCATCGTGGCTTCGAGCGCTTCAAACATCGCGCGGTCTGAAATACCGTCTTTCAGCAGCCGGTTGCGCTGGTCGAGCCCGCGGCCGTAGCGAAGCAGGGCATCGAGATAGCGCGGGTCGCTCTGGCTGATAACCATATCCATCCACCGGCGGCGTTCGTCGGGACTTTCGCGCACGAGGTCAACATCGGCCGGCGACACCATAACCAGCGGAAATGAACCTATGTGGTCGGCCATTCGCTGGTATTCCTTGCCTTTGCGTTTAAGGCTTTTGCGTTTGCCCTGGGTCAGACCGAGCGAGAGGTCTTCGTCTAAACCCTTGCGCAAGTAGGTTGCCTTTACCAGCGAAAATTGTTCGCCGATGCGAATAAGCATCGAATCCGTTACCCGACAGAAGCTCTTGGTGAAGCTCAGGGTGTAGATTGCGTCCAGCAGGTTGCTTTTGCCCATGCCATTATGGCCCAGCAGGCCGTTAACCTTGGGCGAGAACTCCAAGCGCGCTCGTTCAATGTTCTTGAAGTTATCTATGGCAATGGACTTAAGCAGCATCGTGTGGGCTGGTTATTGCTCGTAGACGTAGGTTCCGATAGGTTCGCCGGCAAGCACCTTGTCGAGGTTGCCGGGGGTGTCCATGTCGAATACTATAATCGGGAGGCGGTTTTCTTTGCAGAGGGCGGTGGCGGTTATATCCATGACCTTCAGACCGCGGCTGAGCACTTCATCGTAGGTTATGCGGTCGAATTTGGTTGCTGTCGGGTCTTTTTCGGGGTCGGCGGTGTAGATTCCGTCAACGCGGGTGCCCTTGAGCATTACGTCGGCTTCCACTTCGATTCCGCGCAGGGCTGAGCCCGTGTCGGTGGTGAAGAACGGATTGCCTGTGCCACACGAAAGAATGGCCACGCGGCCTGCTTCGAGTGAGCGGATAGCTTTCCATTTTGAATAGTGTTCGCCAATGGGGTGCATTGCTATGGCAGTGTAAACGTCCGCCCCCTGACCTATAGCTTCAAGGGCGGAGCTGAGCGCCAGGGAATTGATTACGGTTGCGAGCATGCCCATCTGGTCGCCCTTTACGCGGTCGAAGCCGCGGGAGGCGCCCTGGAGTCCACGGAAAATGTTGCCCCCACCGATAACAATAGCCACCTGCAGACCGGAGTCTACGGCGGCTTTAATCTGGGTGGCGTATTGAGCAAGGCGCTCGGAGTCGATGCCCTGCTTCTGCTGAGCGGCGAGACTTTCGCCGCTCAGCTTCAGGAGGACGCGTTTGAATTTACGCATTAGAGTACGGATGAGAGATTAAAACGTTTGAATTCGAGGTCGGAAGCAGCTTTGGCAGCCATCGACGGGTCGAGTTTCACGGCCTGGCGCAGGCTGTTGGCGAGCATAGACTCATTGTTGGTGCGGGCGCCGAGAACAGCCATCAGATAATAGGTGGTTGCATCGGGTGCCTGAATTGCGGCCAGGGTCTTTTTAGCTGCGGAGTAGTCTTTGGTAAGAATCTGGGCCAGGGCTGCGTTATTGGAGTTTACGCCCTGCATGGTGCGGGCTGCAGCGGCGTTGTCGCCCTGCTTGAGGTAGTAAACACCAAGGGCCTCGTTGAGTTCAGGAACGCCGGCTGCATTGCCGAAGCGGCTCTGTGCGTCGGAGAAGTTGCCGGAATTGAGCGAGGTAAGGCCGAGGTTCATCTGAGGTTCGGCCGAGGCGGGAGCCAGACGCGAAGCCTGAGTGAAGCTGGCGCGGGCACCGTCGTAGTTGCCGAGCTGATACTGGGCCATGCCGAGGTTGTTGAAGGTGCGGTAGTCGGTGGGGTAGAGCTGCGATGCTTTCGAGTAGATTTCAGCGCGTTTTTCGGGGCTGTCGGTCAAGGCGGCAAGATATAGAATTTCATCAACGCTGAGCGACGACGGATTGGTTGCGTAGGCCTGGGCGATTTCTTCATCGCTCTTGCCGATTACGTTAATTTTTGCGCTGATGCGGCTATAGCGGAGTTTCGGAAGAATTTCTTCGGCAAGCTGTTCGAACACTGAACTGAGGTTGTGGATTTCGCGTTCGCGTTCTTCAGGGTCGGAATACATTGACAGAACGCTAAGAATCAGATTCTTGTCCTGAATATTGCTTTCGCTCACGAGGCGGCGGAAGCCTTCCCAGTCTTCGGGGGTGAAGTCGGCGGTCAGCTGGCCGAAGGAAACCCCTTTGAGCTGGTTGTCCATATATCCTTTGGTTACGTCTTCGCGCTTCTGGGCGAGTTTGCGGTTGAAGTCGTAGCTACCGTCGGGCGAAGCGTAGCTCTGAATATTGATTTCTTCAATTTCCTGGCGCGAATCGGCGTTTGCATCCTTAATACGGCTCTGCAGGTCAACCATCTGGCCGGAACGCAGCTGATTGTCGCGGATGTTTGCCTGGTTGATGAGGAACAAAATGTCGGCATCAACCTTATCTTGAATTACGCGCTGGAATTTATCGGCGGCAACTGCAGGAGTAACCGACCCGGCATTGGCCAGAGCTGCGGTTGCAATCACACCGTTGGCAACAGCAACGCGCGGAAGAACGTAGGTTTTTTTGCCCTGCTGAACGTTGAAGGCCAGCTCAAGCTGCGAATTGGCCATTTCGGGGGTGTAGAGGTAGTTGACGGGAATGGTTACGGTGCCCCCTTGCTCATAGCTGATCACAGGATTGTTGCCGCGAACCTTTTCGCCCTGGAAAGAGTAGGGAGTAGAGGCCGTTTCGCCACCGGCGTATGTCAGATAAGGGGTAACGGTCAGCTCGGCGTTCTTAACAAAGAATTTTGCGGGAATGCGGGCCGTTATGCTGGCCGGCACGTTCTGGCCAACGACTTCGAGGGGATTAGGGTTGGTTGTGAAATAGTCGGCAGGCAGTTGGCCGAGTTTTTTGGAGCAGCCGCTTAAAACTGCAGCTGCACCCATCAGCAGCACAAGGTTGCGTGATTGAGACTTAACGTTCATTAACAGGGGTAATTAAATGTTTATTTTCAATTTTACCGCAAAGTTACGAAAAATTCTGAAACTTTTATTTCACCGTTGGCGAAAAATTAGTCCGTTATTTTAGGAATAACGAAAAAATGTGTATATTTGCGCTGACATTCAAGTATTAACCTTTTAATCCATGACAATATGGCATACAAGATTGACGAAATCGAAGGCGTAGGCGAAGTTTACGCACAGAAACTCGGTGAAGCCGGAATCAAAACCACCGACGACCTTCTCGAAAAGGCTGCAACCCCCAAGCAGCGCAAGGAGCTGGCTGAACAAACCGGTATTTCAGAAAAGCTTATTCTTAAATGGGCCAACCATTCGGATCTTTTCCGCATTAAGGGTGTTGCCGGTCAGTTCGCAGAACTGCTCGAAGCTGCCGGTGTTGACACAGTCAAGGAGTTGCGCCACCGTGTACCCGCTAACCTTCATGCAAAGTGTGAGGAAGTAAACGAGGTTAAGAATCTTTGCAACCGTGTTCCTTCAGTTGCCGAAATTGAAAAGATGGTTGCCCAGGCTAAAGAACTCGAACCCAAGCTCAGCTACTAAAAATTTAGTTATAATTAAGGACTACGCAATTGTATTATTTTGCGTAGCCCTCTTTTTTTGTGTGTTGTTAACGCGCTCCCCTAATTCGTTGAAGCTGGCGGCGCGAAATTGCCAGGAATGAGGCGAGTTCGTGGTTTGGAATCAGGTTTATTACGTCTGCCAGCCGCGGATAAATGGCTCTGAATCGTTCTGCCGACGACAGTGTGTGCATCAGTAAATAGCGGCTGTAGGCTTCCTGAAGAACGTGTTTGGAGAGTTGGGCAATGAAATCAGGCTGATGGTGCATAAAATATTTCCTGACTTCATTCAGCGATACCTGAAGTACCACGGAGTCACTGCCGGCAATTATTGAGGTCCAAGCAGGTTCATTGAACTGAAAGGAGCGCACGAAATCCGTTATTATTTCGTTCTCGAAACCAAATCCGATAATGCGTTCGTTGGCGGCGGAGTCGAAAGTGGCATATTTGAAGTAACCGCTGCAAATTAATGCTACCTTTTTGCAAACCGTGCCTTCATCAACGAAGCTTTCACCTTTGCGGTAGCTCACTTTGCGGCCAAACTCCCTGCAGTAGTCGATAAAAGGAGTCAGATCGGCCCTGACCATAAAATCATTCAGGCGTGCCATCCGTAACCGGTTGTTTCTTTTTGCGTAGAATGAAGAACAATGCTGCCAGGGTCGCGGCCACCGCACACCCGCAAATTATCGACACCGTAGGATTTAACCTGAGTCCCTCAGGTGCCAGCAGTATGTAGCTGACGGTAACGACGGTCATAAACAGCGCGGGCACCAGCGATACCCAATACCACCGGCCCTTGCGAGACAGATAGGCCGAAACCGCCCATAGGGTTATCATGGCCATTGTTTGGTTGCTCCATGCAAAATAGCGCCAAAGCACTTGAAAGTCAACCATCATAACCGCAAAGGTCAGTCCAAACAGCGGAATGCATATGAGCAGCCGCTTCCAAAACGATTTTTGATCAATCTTAAATGCGTCGGCGATTATCAGGCGCACGGAGCGCAGTGCGGTGTCGCCCGACGTTATCGGTGCGGCAACTACTCCGATAATAGCCAGCAAGCCTCCGAAAGCTCCGAGCCAACCAATGGATACTTCGTGGACCAGTGTGCCGGGGGTGTTCCCCTCCCGCGCCATATAATCGGCCAATTGCGGATATCCGCCGGTAAAGGCGATGGCGGCTGCGGCCCATATCAGAGCAACAATTCCTTCGGCAACCATGGCGCCGTAAAATACCGGCCGGGCAAGTTTTTCGTTGGTAAGGCAGCGTGCCATCATAGGCGACTGAGTTGCATGAAATCCTGAGATGGCACCACATGCTATCGAAATAAAAAGCATCGGGAAAATGGCATGGGTTTCCGACTGAGGGTGACGGTTATGCAATCCTTGGGCCAGCCCGTCGGGAATCTCTACGTTGCCGAAAAGCATAACTCCCATCAGAGCGAGGGCCATAAATAGCAGTGCCCCGCCAAATAGAGGATAAAGTTTGCCGATGAGTTTATCGATGGGCAGCATGGTAGCGAGTAAGTAATAAAGAAAAATCGCTCCGGTCCAGAATGTTATGTCGAGCTTTTCGGGAGTCATCGAAGCCAATAACCCCGAAGGAGTCAAAACAAAAACCGCCCCTACAAGAATCAGCAGAATTACGGAGAAAACACGCATAACGTGGCGCATCCCTGCCCCAAGCTCATTACCAACCGATTCGGGCAGCGAAACTCCGCCTTGGCGCAGCGAAATCATGGCTGCCGTAAAGTCATGGACCGCCCCGGCGAATATTGTGCCGAATACTATCCACAAAAAGGCTGCCGGTCCGAACATAATGCCCATTATCGCGCCGAATATCGGCCCGACGCCGGCAATGTTCAGGAATTGAATCATAAATACCTTCCAAACCGGCATAGGCACGAAGTCAACACCGTCAGGACGCTCCATCGCGGGCGTTAGCCTTTTGGGGTCAACTCCGAATATTTTCTCTACTATAAGGCCGTAAACGGCATATCCTATAATAAGCAGAAGGAGAGATACTATAAAGGTTGTCATAATTGCAAATGAATGATTTTGACTACAAAGTTATATAATCCCAAGCAATTACGCAAACTTTTAAGTTGAAAGGTGACCAACGGAAAGAAACAACCCCCGGGTGTAGCCAATACACCGCGAGGGTTTAAAATAATCAATCTTTTTTACCAAATACCGTTAGAGTATGTTTATTAAAAAATCATTTTTCTTGAAACTATTCCATTGGGGGTGTTTATAGCCACTATATGGAGTCCGCTAAGTGTGGTGTCAATCGAGCCGCTATTGCTGTCGATGTTTTTTTCTATCATTTTTTCGCCTGAAAGATTGTAGACAGACAGCACTGCCGGCGCGGGCACGTTGCCGTAAGTTATAGTGCCCTCCTTATTAACTGTCAGGCGCAATTTATCGGCTGCGGCAACTGACTCAGGAAGCCCGGCGTTGCTGTTGCCGGCTTTAAGGTTCCAGGCGTTAAGGGTGTGGACGGCGGTCGGCATATCGGCGAAGACACCAACGTTTTCAACCGGTATGGCGTTAGCGAAAACGCGGACCGACGTTGCCCAGGTATCATTGATGAAAATATCAAGGATTGAGTGGTCGAAGAAAACGTTGAGTTTGATGATTTCGCCTTTAGAAAACTGACGCGGCTGCTGACTATGGTAAAATCCGTCAAAAACACCGGCATCATTGTTCAGACGGTCAACTCCGCGGCTATCAACCACCAGTTCATTCGAGGCGCCGTCATAATAAATTTTTAAGGCCGACACTCCGTCGTCGAGTACCGTGAACCCGCATTTTCCGGAGGTAACGGTGAATTCGCCGCATAGCTCAACGTTTCTGTTGCCGACGCCGTCGATAGCCATCGAACCGTCTAAGATGAAAGCAGACTTGGCGAATCCGTTGTCAGCACGCAGCTCGGCAAGGCCGGCATACGGCTTCTGACACAAGTTGCCGTCGGAGTCGAGAGTCCATTCCCTCGGCAGAGAGAACGTATGGGCATAGCCGAGCTCATAGTTCGCCTGCGACGGAAGTTTGTCGGGCACGATACCCATTGCGATGGTCTTTCCGTTGCGTTGATAAACGGTTGGCGAAAGCAAACCGTAGCCGTCGCGGGCCAGCCCGGGCAGCTCAATGGTTGAGGGCGTGGGCTTGTCGGGGCTGAAGGTACCGTCGGCATTGATGGAGCCGACCCAATAGAGGGCGGCGACACCGTGCGAGGTGTTTTGAGGAGTTACGGTCAAGAGCCACTTATCTCCGATTTTGGTAATGTTTGGCATCTCCCATAAAGTTCCGCATGTCCGGGCGTCGGAACCGCTGAAAAAGCTCTTGCCGTCATTGCTCCAGCTCTTGGAAGTCGGATTATAGGCATGCAGTGTTGTGTTGCCAATTCCTCCTTTGCTCGACCCGACAATAATATAAGCGCCATTATCGGTGCGGAAGAAATATGGGTCGCGGAAATCATCCGAAAGACCGGCCGGCCTACCATTGATCACCGGCACCGGAGCTTTTTCCCAGGCAATCAGATCATCGTCGAGGGGAATAGCCTGAGCTATAACCGCCTTGGCATAGTCTACGCCGGTGTAGATAATCGAGGGCTTTCCTCCGGTGAGCTCTTCATCGGCAAATACGCAGCCCGACCAGCATCCTTTCATGTCCCAGTCGGTAGCAGGGGCAAGTGCGATTCTTTCTTCTGTCCAATCGCAAAGATTTTCGCTTGACAGGTGTCCCCAGTGTAGACGCGACATATAAGGGCCGTTTGCGTTTTTCTGAAAGAACAGGTGGTAGCGGCCATTGGAGTATGTCATGCCGTGGGTTTCATTAGCCCAGTTTGCAGCGGGCATGGCGTGGAATGCAGGACGCATCGGATCATCGGCAAAACGCTCGGCGGGAATTGACATATCGGCGGGATTTTCCGGCGTCCACGATGCAATAGTCTCCGGGGCTATAGCTTCGTCCCAAACAGCAATGTCGTCAATCAGTCCGTTGAAGGAAGTAACGCAAAACGGGCCACTGAAGCGGGAATCAATGCTCCGGCCGATTCTGAGGGTTGAATTGCCGGTGGCAAGAGTGCCGTTAGCTTTAGATGTGGCGACTGCAACGCCGTTGTTATAAAGAGTTGCCGTGCGTGCGTCAGCGTCGATAACGGCGGTCAGGTTTACCCATTCGTAGCGTGCCAGAGGCTCGTTTACTTTCAGCTCCAGAGGCCAGCCGCCGATAAAGATTTTAAATGAATACTTACCGTCAAGACCCAGAAAGAAGCCGAATCCGGTTTTGGTTCCGTTATCCAGACAGGAGACTATTGCAGCCTGCTCGGGGCTGTTAACGTCAATCTCTACGATTGGATACGTTTCTACGGCCAGCCACACCGATGCAGTCATCTGCCTGGAACCGGCTGGAATGATGTTGTTCAGCTCTGCGTCAATATAGGTTGAATATCCGTCGAATCGCAGTGCCTGACCCTTGGCCCCCGGCATATTTTCGGCCGGGTGTACGCTCTGGATGGCAAAAGTCTTGCCGGAAACGGATTCGGTTATCCGGTCGCCGACGTTTTGCATAGTGAACCGGGCCACTTCGTGGGCGCGGGCGCCGAATGAAGCAGACATTAAGGCCACAATTGCAGCAAATAGCTTGAGGAATGAGGTAGAAGTCATTGTTTTATAGGAATTGATTTCTTTATACAAAGATAATGAATTTTTTTGACATTCTTGCTTTTCCATATAAAGAAATCAATTCCTTTACAAGTTGGATTATTTCAGGTAGTTGAGAATGTTGAGGGTGAGTTGCTCAACATTGTGTTGATATGGGTTTGTACCGGAGTTCTGGTTCCACTCGTAGGCGGCGAATCCGTTGGCGATGCAGCGGCCATGGTTGGCGTTGGCATAGAATTCCACCAGACCGGCAACGCAGTGGTCGCGAACGTGGCCCCAGGTTGCAAGAACCAGCGAGTTGGTCGTAACCTCGAAATTCTTGATAACGTCGGGTTGGTCGCCTTTGCCGTAGATATTGCAATCCCAAAGACAGTTATGGTCTTCGCGCTGGCCGGGGCCAATCAAAGGCAGGTTGTCGTAGCCGTAGTTATTAGGGTCTTCGAGCGTCAGACCTTTGAATATTGCGTGGGCCGTGCGGTCATAGAATCCTTGGTCGGAGCCATTTCTGAAGTCCCATCCAAGATAGGGGTTGATAACCCACACATCGTCGCCGCTGCCCCCTTCGCCATTGCCGAAAACTGTAGGAGCCATATTGTCGGGCACGAATCCGAGGGGAACGGTAAGCTGCGTGGCCATGTTGGCCAGGTAGAGGCTGCCGCCGTTGACCGAGTATTCCTTTAAGGCTTCGATGGTTGCTTCGTCGCTGAGGCCGCCGGGAAGGTTTTCCCAACCGAATGCCTGGCCGACACGGTCGATTTCAATCCATATTACGGGGTAGAAGTCGGGGTCGAGAATCGCAATCTGCGAGGGCTGAATGAATTCGGCGTCGGGTTGCGAGGCAAACCAGGTTGCAGCGGCGCGTTCGTCGTCGTCGGGCAGCGAGGCAATGTCGGGGGCGGTCATGAGATAGGCCATTTTTACGCCGTCGATTTTATCAGGCATCCGGGCTTCGGTGGACACGCCTTCCGAAACGTAGCCGCCGGCATACATTACCTTGATAGTGCAGAGGTAGCTTTGTCCCAGCGACAGGCCTTTGATGGTATATTCGGTCGGTTGGCCGGGGAGGTCGATAGCGGCATTGTTGTTGCCGTTGACGAGAATTTTCACACCGGTGATTTCACCGCCGGCGGGAAGCACCCACGACAGGTTGATTTTGCGGCCGTTGACGGTGGCGCTCAGGTCAGAAACTTTTTCCAGGGCGGGAACTTCGGGCAAACCGGTAGGCTCGAAGTCGGAGCATCCGCCGAGAACGCCACAAAGTATCAGTGCCAGCAAAGAGAGGCTATATGTGCGAATTTTTTTCATTTTCGATGAGTAGTTGATTGGTTATTTATATAAGTCACCGGCGTTGTCGACCTGATTAACAGGTATGGGGAAGAAGATTTCGTCGGCGTTAAGGCTGGCTCCTTCGTAGTAAGTGCGAATTTTACTTTCCGAGGCATAATAGTTATTCATTGTTTCAACCGCATTGCCCCAGCGCACCAGGTCGAACCAGCGCTGTCCTTCCATTGCGAGTTCGAGGCGACGCTCCATACGCACGGCTTTGCGGGCATAGTCGCGTGTCCAGCCGGCCTGGGGGTACTCGCCTACTGCGTAGTTTGCGAGCGACGGGTTGCAATCAACAGGTTCGTAAACCGGGTCAACCGAGCGGGCGGCCTTGCGGCGGATGTCGTTGATGAGATTTCGCGCTTCTTCAAGATCCTTTCCCTGTTCGATGAGGGCTTCGGCTTTCATCAGCATAACGTCGGCATAGCGAATCAGGATGAAGTTGAGCGATGAAGCGCCCCAGGGCACGATGCCGGGCTTAACGAAGGGCGATTCGGGAGCGGGGTAGGGCTTTTTGCCCGAGTATTGGCCATAAAGCTCAATATTGCGACACCATTTTTCGTTATAGGTGTGTGAACGCCAGGGCATTCCTATGCGGCCGAGTGTGAAGTCCAGGCGGGGATCGACGTTGCCGTCGTAGTCAGCTTTGTCAACGTTTTCATCGTTGAAAGTGTCAAACAGCGGAAGACCGTTCGCATCGGTGCGGAATGCGTTTACCAGGTTTTGTGATGCCAGATAGAAGTCATCGCCATTGCCATAGAGGTTTCCATCAGACCAGGTGCAGTTCAGGCAGTTCGAATAATTGAACTGGTCGGGCGAGTTGGCCGAGGAGAACTGAATTGCCAATACCGATTCATATTGGTTGTTGAATTCGGGCTTTGACATGTCGAGGAAGTTAGGATAGAGCTCATATTTATTGCTGGCGATAACGTAGCCGGCATATTTTTCGGCTTCTTCCCAGTCGGAGGTGAAAAGGTCTACGCGAGCCAGCAGGGCTGCGGCAACATATTTGTTGAACCGGCCGACAAGTTCCTGGTCTTCGGGCAGGATTTTATAACTTTCGCGGAGATCATTCTTGATAAAGTCGGCAATCTGCTCGCGGGTATACTGGTCGGCACGACATTCGCTGGGGTTGTTGACAGTTTCGTCGTAATACGGGAATTGGCGGAAAATGCGCAGCAGGTCAAAGTAAAAGTATGCGCGCAGGGTCTTCATTTCGGCGATATACGATGCTTTGTTGTCCGGGTCAATGCCGGGGGAGTTCAAAATGCCGCGTATGGCAGCGTTGCAGCGGCTTACGGAGTAAAAATTATTACGCCATTTGAAGGCGACGACATCATTGTCGCTCTGCACGTTGCCCACTTCAAGCTGGTGGATATACCCTTCCATCGTTACACCGTCGCCTCCCTTAAGGGCATCGTCGGAGCGGACGTCGAATATCCAGTTGGTAATCGGGCCGGCAAACGATTCATTGTTGCCGAAAAAGTGGCAGAGCAGCGATGCGTAGGCCGAGGTCATCAGGTCTATGGCTTCGTCTTCGCCGATTTGTTCGTCGGTTATTACGCCCAGCGGTATTGTTGTAAGCATGTCGTCGCAAGAGGTAAAGGCTAATGTCATTGAAGCCAGTGCCGTTGCACACAGTGCGTTGTTTATTATATCTTTAATGTTTTTCATTGTCGGAATTTGCTATCGAACGGTTTTAGAATTGAATGTTTAATCCGAGAGAGAAGGTTCGCGGACGCGGGTATGCGCCGTTGTCGATGTGCGCACCATATTCTCCGGGCAAGATTTCGGGGTCGAGACCCGTATATTTGGTCATGGTGAACACGTTCTCAACCTGGCCGTAAACGTCCATGTGGCTCGCGCCGATTTTTCTGATTATGTTCTTAGGCAGAGTGTAGGAGAGCTTCAGATATTTCATTTTCATGTAGGAACCGTTTTCGACGTAGTAGGTCGAGAATCGCGACTCGTTGTTATCGTCCGTAAGCGAAAGCTGCGGAATGTCGCTGCCGGTGTTGGTCGGAGTCCAGGCGTTGAGAATGTCAGCGCCGCGGTTGGTGGATATATTGCCGTAGTTCATCGACAGCAGCTGGCGCTTCATGTGATTCTGTATGTCGAAGCCGAAATCACCGGCAAAGAACATATCGAGCGAGAAGGCCTTATACTTGAATCCGAGGTTGATGCCCATCGACAGGTCCGGATTCGGGTCGCCGATTATGCAGCAGTCGTTGTCGTCGATAATACCGTTTCCGTCAAGGTCGCGATAGATGAGTCGGCCGGGAGCCGCGCCGGGCTGCTGGGCATGGTTAGCTACTTCTTCCTGGGTCTGGAATATGCCGTCGCAAACATAGCCGAAGTAAACGCCCATTGGTTGACCGGGAATCAGTCGCTGGTCGCCACCGATGAATTTCTGGCGCGAGTTAAGGGTAATGAGTTTATTTTTGTATTGCGACAGGTTAACCGAACCATTCCAAGAGAAATCGCCATATTGCGGGCTGCGGTATGAAACGGTAACTTCCCAGCCGGTGTTTTTCATATCGCCGGTGTTGAGCCAGATAGCTGCGTTTTCGCCCGCAACGTCGAGCGCCGGCGGAATGGTAAGCATGTCTTTGGTCTTTTTGATGTAGTAGTCGGCGCTGATATTCAGTGAACCGTTGAAGAAGGTAAGGTCTACGCCGATATTGTTCTGATAGGTGGTTTCCCATTTCAGTTCCGGGTTGCCGGTGCTGGCCAGGGTTATGCCGGCGGTAGTTGAAGCGTTCGTGCCGCTGAGGTCATAGGCACCGTTGCCGGTGTTGAAGATATAGGTAGAATAAGCGGGATAGAGCGAGGGAATGTTGGCATTACCGTTCTGGCCCCAAGAGTAGCGGATTTTCAGGTCGTTGAGAACGGTGTTTGTGGGGAAGAATGCTTCCTGGGTCGGACGCCATGCAAGCGAGAATGCGGGGAACACGCCGGCGCGGTAGCCTTTTGCAAAGCGCGAGTTTTCGTCGCGGCGGATAGTAAATGAAGCCAGGTAGCGGTCGGCATAGTTATAATCTGCTTTGCCGAAAAGGGAGAATACAGACCATTGTGTTTTTCCGCCGCCGTTGTTGCGGGTGCCTGTACCGGAGCCGATCTGCATGAAGTCGGCATCTTCAAACGCGTAACCCTCGCGAGAGGCGGAAAGGTCGCGGAAAGTATAGCCGATGGCCTCTGTGCCTAAAAGCACGGTCAGATGATGCTTTTTAGCGAAAGTCTTGTTATAGTTGGCTGTGTTGGTCCAGGTCCAGGTGTCGCCCTGGCCGTAAACGCTCGACATGCTGTTAACATCGCCCGGATTGAATGCGCGGCCGAGATTATTGTTGAAGTACTGGCTGTGTTCAATGCCGATATTGGTTTTCAGTACCAAACCGTCAATGGGTTTGACTTCAAGATAGGTATTGCCGAGTATGCGCCACGAGGCACTGCTGTTGTCGCTTGCGTTGGCGATCATTTGAACCGGATTGTTCAGGTCGGAACCAATCAGACCGAGCGGCAGGGTCCATTCGCCGTTGACGCCGCGCACCGGCAGCGCCGGATGCTGGCTCATTGCCGTGAAAGGTATGCCGCGGTCGCCGGCAACGTCAACACCACGGTTTGACCAGCGGGCCACCATGAGGTTTTCGCCTACGGTTATGTATTTATTGAAGTCATAGTGGGAGTTGATGCGGGCCGAATAGCGTTCGTAGAATGTGTCGGTAATATTGCCGTTCTGATTGATATAGTTGAGCGAGAGCATAACCGAACTCTTTTCCGTGGTGTTGGAAATGGATGCAGTCAGGTTGTTGGTCCAGGCTGTATGGTATATCTGGTCTTGCCAGTCGGTATTCGTGGTCGGGAAATTGCGGTTGCCGTCAACGTAGGGCTGAAGCACCGGCGTAGCGCCCGAACCGTATAGAACATGCGAGGGTGCGATGTTTGAGTTGGCCGATGCCGTCCAGTAGGCTCGGCCCCACTGCTCGGCATTGAGCATTTTATAGCGCTTGGCAATGGTCTGGGCGCTTGCTGCGTAGCTGAGGTTGATTACCATGCGGTCGCCTTTGCCCTGTTTGGTGGTTATGATAACCACGCCGTTGGCTGCGCGCGAGCCGTAGATTGATGCCGAGGCGGCATCTTTCAGCACCTGCATCGATTCAATATCTGACGGGTTGATGCAGTCGATATTGTCGGTCGGCACGCCGTCAATTATATATAGGGGGTTATTGCTGGAATTGGCGGTTGACATGCCGCGGACCCTGATTGAACCGACGCCGCCGGGCGCCGCATCGGGTATAACGTTTACCCCCGGGAGTTTGCCGGCCATAGAGTTGAGAATGTTAGGCGAGTTTTCGCTCAACGGCTCTTTCATGTCCATTACCGAAACTGCGCCTGTAAGGTCGGCCTTGCGAACCGTCTGATAGCCGATAACAACCACTTCGTCGAGCAGCGCGGCATCTTCTTCGAGGGCTACTGTCAGGTTGGCCTCCGCCTTGACGGTTTTGGTTTTATAGCCAACATAGGATACTATGAGTTTTGAACCGTCGGGTACAGTAATGATAAAATTGCCGTCAATATCGGTGGCGACACCGGCCGTTCCCTTTGATTCGGAAATGACGCTTGCACCTATGAGCGGCTCATTGTCAAGAGCCGAAACAACGGTCCCGTGCACAGTTATGTCCTGCGCCTGTGCAACTATTACTGTCAGCAATAGAAGTAATGCACTGAGAATTGTTTTTTTCATGTGATTAATTGGTTGAGATGAATTTTTGCGGCAAAGTTATTTTATGATTGCTGATTTAGTGTAATAAGCATGTTGCATTGACTATTAAATTTTGGTCAATGCATAAAAAATGATGAATTATGCGCAAAAAATCATACCCGGGCCTCAGAGGCCGAGGCGGGTGCGGAGTTCCGAGGGTGACTCGTTGAACATCTCGCGGAATACTCGCGTGAAGTATGCGGGTGCGGAGAACCCTACTTCGTAGGCTATTTCGCTGATTGATTTGTCGGTGTTGGTCAGTAAATCTCTTGCCCGGGTCAATCTCATTTTTCTGAGCAGCTCAACCGGAGAGTAGTTTGTCAGGGCCTTGATTTTGCGATAGAACTGCGAGCGCCCCAGGTTCATCCTGGCTGCGAGGGTGTCGATATTAAGGTCAGCATCGCCCATTTCTTTGTTGACCAGTTCAACAAAGCGGCCATAGAACTCGTTGTCGAGGTCGGGGCGCGGGTCTTGGGCCGGAGCCTTGATTTCGTGAGTTGTCTCCCAGAGATTCTTAATCCGTTTGCGGTTTTCAATCAGGTTTTCGCACCGCATGCTGAGCATTTTGCTGTTGAAAGGTTTCGACAGGTAGCCGTCGGCGCCGCTTTCGTAGCCCTGAATACGTTGTTCGTCTAAGCTGCAGGCGGTGAGCATCAATACCGGAATATGGGAGGTTGTAACCTCATTCTTAATGCGTTTACAACATTCCAGGCCGTCCATAACCGGCATCATAACGTCGCATATAATCAGGTCCGGAACAAATTTTGATGCGAGTCTGATGCCATCCTTGCCGTTGGCCGCCTCAATAATGCGGTAGTCAGCCGACAGGAGTTCGCGTATCATTTTCCGTATGTCGGAATTATCGTCAATGATCAGCAGCAACGGTTTTTCGTCGTCACCATCGTTGAATTCCAGCTCTATATCGCAAAGCTCGGTCATTACATCGCTGGAGGTTATCGAGCGCGTAAGGTTTGTTTCGGCTGTGTCGCTGATGTGGCGAATAGGAATCCACACGGTGAACTTGCTCCCTTTTCCGAGGGTGCTTTCAACGCTGATTGAGCCGCCATGAAGCTCAACGAACGATTTGGCAAGCGAAAGGCCCAGGCCTGAGCCATTGGGGTGGATTTTGTCGACCTGATAGAAGCGGTCAAAAATGTTTGAAATATCCTCAACGGCTATGCCCTGACCGGTATCCTCGACCGAGAAAATCAGCTTGGAATCAACGGCTGTGCAAACAAGATGAATCTTGCCGTTATCGGCCGTATATTTAAAGGCGTTCGACATGAGGTTAAAGAACACTCGCTCAATTTTCTCTACGTCGACGGCAAGCGTAACCGCCGGGTCGATAAGAATATCAACTGTGAGCTTAATGTCTCTTTTGCGGGCAATTGCGGCAAACGATTCGGTCCAGTCGTGCATCAGCTCCGCAATATTCACCTCGGCGAGGTTAACAGTCAGTTTGCCGCTTTCATATTTCCGGAAATCAAGAATCTGGTTGATAAGCCGGCGGAGTATCTTAACGTTTTTGCTTGCGATTTTTATCAGAGCATGATGCTGGGGCGTAAGATAGTCGGCGGCTTCAAGCTGCTCGACCGGTTCGGCAATGAGGGTGAGCGGTGTTCGCAAGTCGTGCGAAACGTTTGTGAAGAACATCAGCTTGGACTGAGTGGCGGCATTGAGTTGCTCGTTGAGCTTCTTTTCGGTGTCGCGCTGCTGCGCCAATAGCTTATTTTGCTCAACCAGCGCGTTTTGGTGGCGCTTGTGAAGCCAGAATGCTCTCAGAACCATAAACAGGAAGCCAAACAGGAGCACAACAATCGCTATCGCAGAATAAAAAAGCGACGTCTGAGCCGAATGCTGGTCCCAATAATCATCGACCTGCGACTTCAGTAGCTTAATCTTAGCGGTTTCTTCTGCCAGCGATTCATTTTGCAGCAGCAGAATGTCGGCGTTGGATTTATCAACAGCCGACAGTACGGGAAGAATTGTTTCCCGCTCATAGGGCTTGTTTTCTAAAATCGCCAGCGCGGTACGAATCAGGCGATAGCCCTCGGCGGGATACAGAAAAGTGGCGTCAATAGTTCCGTCGGCCACGGCCTTAATGCCGATTTCAGGTGCGGCGTCTATGCCGATTACCTTTACGGACAATCCTTTCTTTTGTGCGACTTCCGACGCTCCGATGGCCATACGGTCGTTATGGGCATAAATCAGGTCAATATCGGGGTGAAGCGAAAGAAGTGAATCGGCAACTTCGGCCGCATCCTCATAATTCCAGTTGCCATGGGCGGAATCAACAACCGTTAATCCGCAGCGGGCCGCTTCGTCGCGAAATCCCTGATTGCGTTGAATGGCTGGAGATGAACCGGCCAGGCCGTAGATTTCCAGAACCTTGCCGTTTTTACCGATCAGATTATAGGCGTATTGTGCAGCTGCTTTCCCAATCCCGTAGTTGTCGACTCCCTGATAGGAAGTATAGGAATGTCCGTTGATGTCGCGGTCAAAAATTATAATCGGTATGCCCGACTCATACACCTCTTTAATGACCGGGGTAATGGCGTCGGCTTCGTTGGGTGCGGCGATGATAATGTCGAATCCGTTATCGGCAAAATAGCGGATGTCGGCGATTTGTTTTTCATTATTGTCGTTGGCGGAACGGATTTCCACTTCAGCCTCGGGGTGGAACATTATTTCGCGATAGATTTCGTCGTTCATTCTACGGCGCCAGTCATCTTCGCTACATTGCGATATGCCGATGCGATAATGTTTCTCTTCCCGACAACCCAACGTCGGCAGAATCAACAGCGCAACTATAATCAATAGAAACAGCTTTTTCATGGTTTATCTCTTCGGTAGTTTAAGGCAGTGCAAAGATAGTGACAAAATTATGAAAAACAGTGTTTTTGCTATGATATTTTGTGCAATGCATCATTTGTGCTACTGATTGCTCAAATATTGATAGCGATGCCTATTATAATATCGTAGCTTTGCAATCGTATAACTGAATGGAATCAAAAATATCATTTTGCATATGAAAGTAATAACCCAATTAACTGTAGCGCTGGCTGCCATTCCGCTGGCATGCGCTACGGGCTTGACCGCCGGTGCCTCTGATGGAATCAGAATCGAACATCTCGGCACTAACAATACTCTGGTCAGAATTGACGGCGACGCCCGCTACCTTATGCTGCCGGTTCAGGAAGCCTACGACGATGCCACGGTAAACGTGGTTGTTGACGGAAAACTCGAACGCACGATTTATGTTCGCCTGGCTAAATCGAAGGTTGACTATTCGATGCCGTTTGACCTCTTGCCCTATAAGGGCCACGATGTATTGCTCAATGTAGTGACCTCCCAAAACCGCTCGACGGTACGCGAGGCTAAGGATGATGCCTGCTGGAGCAATTTCAAACTGGCTGACTCTGTTGATGTTGCAAACCGCGAAATGTATCGCCCGGCTTATCACCACACTCCTCTGTATGGCTGGATGAACGACCCGAACGGGATGTTCTACAAAGATGGCGTCTGGCACCTGTATTATCAGTGGAATCCCTACGGTTCCAAATGGCAGAACATGACGTGGGGCCACTCTTCATCGACCGACCTTGTTAACTGGGAGCATCATCCTGCGGCCATAGAACCCAACGGCCTGGGCACGGTTTTTAGCGGCAGTTCGGCAATCGATAGCGAAAACAGCGCCGGGTTTGGCAAGGATGCGGTAGTTGCAATGTATACGTCGGCAGGTGCAAGTCAGATTCAAAGCCTCGCTTATAGCCACGACAACGGCGAAACCTTTATCATCTACCCCGGCAATCCGGTTCTTACGCTCGAAAGCGAGGCCCGCGATCCGAATATGTTCTGGAACCCCGAAACCAAACTGTGGACTCTGGTTCTTGCCCACGCACTCGACCGTGAAATGCTGATTTTTACTTCGCCCGACATGAAGGAATGGAGCCTGCAAAGCAGCTTCGGCAAAGGACTTGGCGCCCAGGATGGCGTTTGGGAATGCCCCGATCTGTTTGAGCTGCCCGTCGAAGGCACGGATCTCAAAAAATGGGTTTTGCTGTGCAACATAAATCCCGGAGGACCGTTCGGCGGCAGCGGCATACAGTATTTCGTAGGCGATTTTGATGGCAAAACCTTTAAGGTAGATTTAGATAGCAACGGAAATGTTCCGACAAAATGGCTCGACTTCGGCAAGGATAATTATGCAGTAGTCAGCTGGAGCGGTGCCCCCGACGATCGCCACACGACAATCGGCTGGATGAGTAACTGGCAGTATGCGGCCGAAGTGCCGACCCAGCAGTTCCGTTCGGCCAACACTCTGCCGCGCGATATCAGCCTGTTTAAGGGTGCCGACGGAGAGTATTACACAATTTCCGCGCCATCTCCGGAACTCATTGCCTTGCGTGGGAAATTGACTGTTAATTCAAAGGCATTCTCTGTTAACGGACGCGGTAAAAATTTCAGTTTGCCAACTGAAAATGATGGAATATGCGAAATCCTTATGGATATTGAACCGGGCAAAGCCAGCTCCATTTCACTAATCCTGAGCAACGACAAAGGTGAAAAATCGGTAATGACGTATGCTCCGGGCTATGAAACCCTGTCATTTGACCGACGCGAAAGCGGCCTTACTGATTTCAGTCAGGATTTCCCGGCAGTTACAACAGCTCCCACTTTCAACGCCGGAGCGAACCTTCCGCTCCGCATATTTGTTGACCGTTCGAGTGTGGAGGTGTTTGCCAACGGCGGCAAGGGAGTAATGACAAATCTTGTTTTTCCCACTTCGCCCTATACCAAACTTACAGTCGTAACCGACGGCGGCAATGCCAAAGTCAAGAATCTGAAAATTTATTCAATAATTCCTGAAAAATAATTTAAAAAAATGGAAAATAACACTAATCTCGTTACCGACCGCAAAGGCAAGGTAGTTCAGATGATTCCGGTTATGCTTTGCTTTTTTGCAATGGGATTCGTTGACCTTGTCGGCACCGCGTCGAACTATGTGCAGAAAGATCTTGGCCTGACTGACTCGCAAGCAAATCTTTTTCCGTCGCTGGTTTTCTTCTGGTTTTTGATTTTCTCGGTGCCGACCGGCATGCTGATGAATAAAATCGGTCGTAAGAAAACCGTGCTGATAAGCCTGATTGTCACTGCCATTTCTTTGATTATTCCCGTGACGGGCGATAGCTATAGCATCATGCTGATTTCGTTTTCGCTTCTGGGCATCGGTAACGCTATCATGCAGACCTCGCTCAATCCGCTGGTTACCAATCTTATCAGCGGCGACAAGCTGGCGTCGACCCTTACCTTCGGTCAGTTTGTAAAGGCAATTGCATCATTCCTTGCTCCGGTGCTTGCCGCCTGGGGTGCAACAACCTATTTCCCGACCTTCGGTCTGGGCTGGCGTTCGTTGTTTGCAATCTATGCGGTAATCAGCATTCTTTCAATTTCGCTGCTGGCTGCTACTCCTATTCAGGAAGAACGTCCCGACAAGGCTTCCGGTATCGGTGAATGCGTCAAACTGCTCGGCCGGCCGTTTATTTTGCTCTGTTTCCTCGGAATTATGTGTCATGTAGGAATTGATGTCGGCACCAACACTACCGCCCCCAAAATAATTATGGAACGCCTGGCTCTACCTCTCGAGGAAGCCGGATTCGCCACCGGCATATACTTTATTTTCCGCACTGCCGGCTGCTTCTTCGGAACATTTCTGCTCCGCTCAATGTCGCCGAGACTCTTTTTCGGCATCAGTGTCGCAATGATGCTTATAGCAATGATAATGCTCTTTATCTGTCATTCACTCATTCCGATTTATATCGGCATCGCTCTTATTGGCTTCGGCAACTCCAACGTGTTTTCCGTTATATTCTCCCAGGCTCTGATTCAGACTCCTAATGAAAAGAATGAGGTTTCCGGTCTTATGATTATGGGCCTTTTCGGTGGCACCGTCTTCCCCCTTGCAATGGGTTTTGCCGCCGATGCCGTCGGCCAGATCGGAGCCGTTGCCGTAATGACGCTCGGAGTTATATATCTTCTTTATTATACACTTAAAATCAAATAAATCATACCATGAAAGGAAATGTAATCGGAATGGGAGAAGCCCTGTGGGATATTCTTCCCGAAGGCAAGAAAATTGGCGGCGCACCCGCAAACTTCGCCTACCACGTTTCGCAATTCGGACTCCCGGGTTGTGTGGTCAGCGCCATCGGCGATGATCTGCTCGGCAAAGAAATAATCGAAAACTTTGAGGCGAAAAACCTCAACCACAACATTGCCGTTGTGCCTTATCCTACCGGAACCGTGCAGGTTGAAATCGACCAGGCCGGAGTGCCGCAATATGAAATCAAAGAAAACGTTGCGTGGGATAATATTCCATTTACTCCCGAACTCGAAGAAATGGCGAAAAACACCAAAGCCGTTTGCTTCGGCTCGCTGGCCCAGCGCAACGTGGTTTCGCGCAATACTATCAACAGTTTTCTCGATGCCATACCGGCCGAGAATGATCCTCTGATCGTTTTTGACGTAAACCTTCGCCAGGGTTTCTACAACAAGGAAATTCTATGCAACTCCATGGAACGGTGCAATATTCTTAAAATCAACGATGAAGAGCTGGTTACCGTTAGCCGTATGTTCGGCTATCCCGGCATTGACCTTCAGGATAAATGCTGGATATTGCTCGGAAAATATAACCTGCGTATGCTCATACTAACCTGCGGCATCAACGGAAGCTATGTATTCACTCCCGGCAACGTGTCCTTCCAACCCACTCCTATGGTTGAGGTAGCCGATACCGTAGGCGCCGGCGACTCATTTACCGCGGCCTTTATAGCAAGCATTCTGAAAGGCAAGTCGGTTGCCGAGGCACACAACTGTGCCGTACAGACCTCAGCCTTCGTCTGCACCCAGAAAGGCGCCATGCCCGTCCTTCCCGCCGAGCTTACCCACTGAGAATAATAATTTATCAAAATTGACCGGCTGCTTGACTCGCTATCGTCAGGCAGCCGGTCAGTTTTATCATTGCGCTGATCTATGCCACCTGAGAATGTTTTTCGGAAGAGCGATGAAAGATGGTCAAAACCAATGGTCTCATCAGCGATGCATTCCCGGTGAATGTCTATCATTTTTGCAAAAAAAAAATTGATTGTCGTCGCGACAACCAATCTTAGTTAACCTTAAATCTAATACCATGAAAAACACAGTGCAAAGGTAAGGACTTTTTTTGGATTTGCAAGTGTTTTGGAAGAAAAAATATGTTTGAAAACATATTTTTAACATTTATTAAGAGAAACATCCCGATTCTCTAATTTTGTGAATCGGGACGTTTGGAATGTTTCGGTTCAGAGGATTACCTTCTTACCGTCGGGGGCAATGAAGATGCCGCGAGTGGGTTTGGTAACGATGCGACCCTGAAGGTCGAAGTAGAACTTAGCGCGGGGGTCGGTGCTGACTTCGCTGATTGATGACTGGCCTTTGTCGGCGGGTGCATTTTTGTCGTAGTCGAAGTCATAGTCGTCGTAGGTGGGCTCGGAGGCTTCGGGGAGTTCGTAGCCTTCAGGGGCGTTGACAAGTTCCATCAGCCAGCGCGATGCGTTTGCTGTTTTGGTCCAGGTTACAACATTTTTGGAGCCGTCCATGTGTAGCGAGGGGTATTCGGCATTTTCAGCATCTACGCCCGAAAGAACCGAGTGGCCTGATTCGCGGCTGACGATTTCAAATATGCCGGCAGCATCGGCGTTATCAGTCATTGCAATCTTGGTGCTTCGGGTTGCGGGTACGGGGCTAACGTATTTGCTGTGCTGCTTGTTGATTAGTTTGAAGCCTATTGTGGCGTCGTCGGCGCGGCTTGCTGCAACGGTTTCTACGCTGAAGAGCGAATGGTCGGCTGTAGCGTCGGAGGTGGTTGTGAGGTTTGTGCCGTCGGACGACAGATACCATGACTCGGAGAAGCTGTAGGTAGTGCCGTGGCCTGACTCAAGGCGGTATTCGCCGCCATTGACTACTGAAATCAAGCCGTTGCCTTCATATTCGAGTTTGTTGGCGGCAACGTAGGTTTTATATGATGGTTTGGCGGCGAATTCGTCGGCTTTTTGCTCGAAGAGTTCTTTTGAACGGATGGGGTGGCCAACGTAGCGCGATTCGAAGTTATCGTTTTCAGCGCGATAGTCAAGGAGCTCCTGAGTCATGCGGGTGGCGAGCTTGTTGCCTTCGTCGGGTTTATAGGAGTAGCGGCCGTCGGTTATTTCTTCGAGCGAGAGGTCGAGATATGTGCCGGAAATGGGCGAACCTTCTTCCCAGAAGAATGCGAGTTTGTTGTTTGCCTGCCAGGCCATGGTCGAGTAAACCGATGCGCCCGACGAGATGCGATAGCGGCCTTCAAATTTATTGAATATAGTGGGGTTGACCATATCTTCGCCGGTGCGAAGAGCCTTGTAGGCTATCGACACATAGTTGCGGCCGCCGCCGTAGGGGAACGATTGAAGCACAAGGTAGACAGGTTCGCCGTTATTATTGTCAACTGCGGGGAGAATCATGATTTCACCGTCGCACGCATTGATGTTGCCGTAGCCCATATCGGTAAGAGTGGCGTCCATCCATTTGCCTTTGGCTGCGGTAGCGTCGGTGTAGCGGAAAATGTTGAAGTTGCGGTCGCCGGTGCGGCAGCGGCCGGCAATAACTACCGAGCCGTCGGGGAGTTCTTCAGCCTTACATTCGTCGCCACGGCCGATGGCTACGGGGCAAACGTCGGTGCCGCCGAGCACAGCCCAGTTCTTACCGAAGTCGTCGGAGTAGAGGACCCAGTTGCGGGTAGTGGGCTGGCTGCCGTTATTTTGCGATGCAAGAACGGCGTAAACGCGGTAGTAGTCGCCGACTTTAATGTAGCGGCTCTGCATAATGCGGCCCGAGCCGATAAAGTGTGAGTCAATCTTGCCGTAGACGGGTTCGCCGTTGAAAAGGTCGAGAATATCGTAGGTTACACGTTCGGCATCAGACCAGGTCTGGCCGCCATCTTCCGAGGTCCAGCGCACGCACTGGTTGGGTTTGTCATATCGGCCGTTCCAGAGTGAAGTCGGACCGCCAACTGCCATCAGGAGCATTTTGCCGCTTTCACGGTCGGCAACGAGGGCTGCGTCGCCGAAGGCATAGTTCCAGTATTTGTTTGGATCTTTTTGTGCTTCGGCAATGGGGAGCACATCGCGCATCAGGTTGGCAGGGGGAGTGGTTACGGCTTCGCCTTTGGCGTTGCGCAGATAGTCGGGTTCCGACCAGGTAGCGCCGTTATCGTCCGAAACGGAAATCTGCAGTGAGATGTTGCCGTAGAAGCCAATGTCGCCGCCGTTATGACGGTAGTCGAAAATCGCAACAAGGCGTCCGGCCTTGTCTCCTTCAAATACGCGGGCAATTGCGGGAATGCGGCGTTCTACGCCCTGATTGGGGAAGATTTTGGTGCCTACGCGGGTGTTATAGGGAATCTGTGAGCGACGAACTGTTACGTAAACGTCGGAAATGATTATGCCGTTCTGGTTTACTGCGTTGAGAACGAAAGAAGCAAGGTTGGCATCGTCGTAGCCGCTGCCGGTGATTCGGCTGCGATATTGCGACATGGAGTGAGCTGTGCCGCCACGGGGTGTAACGGTCGATGCCGATGCGTTTTCGCGTTCTTTTTCAGCAAGGAAGGTGAAATCGGAAACAACGTTGCCATCGGCGGCCCCGAAGTTCCAGGTGAAATTGGCGCCATTGTTATTGCCGGTTTCGAGCTTGAAGTTACCGCCGCGGGTAGCTGCCGATGTGGGATTGAGGGTAGTCGACATGTTATTTGCGCTGCCGTAGAAAACAACAGTTGGCTTTGCGTTGGACGTCCAGGTACCTTGCCATGCATTATCGTTGGTGGTTCCGTCTGTACGTGTAATTTTGCCTTCGGCAACCTTCACGGAGCAGAATTTCTGGGCAAAACGCGGAGTTACGTCCGCACCGTTAACGGTGAGGGCCGTAGCGGTGAGGTTAACGCCGCTGACGGGAGCTGCTGTGCCGGCGGCTTTGTTGTAAAGTGCATAGCCATTGTCGGTTTTTACTGCGCAGAAGAGATATTCGTCGGTAAACACATCTTCAGCGTCGGTGCCTGCGTCGGCCAAGGTAGCGCCGGTCAGGTAGTTCTTGCCGTCGAGAATGTGATACCATGTGGTGAACGTGTTGAAGTGGTCGCCGACAATGTTGGTAGGAGCCATCAGCGCGTCTGCTACAACAGCGGGCGCGGGGTCAACTGTCAGGACCGGATCATGTGAGGCTACGGGGCTGAGAGTAACGGTGAAGTCATTGAAGGTAACGGCTTCGTTTTCGCCCGAAAGGGTGAGATCAGCTTCCTGGCCCTTGGCGAGAGTAACGGTTACTTGAGCGGGTGAGGATGGAGACACCGAGTATGATTTACCCTGAGCTGCTATAGTTTTGGTGTTGTTGCCGGTAGTTGTGGCATTGAAAGAGTATGCCGAGATATACCAGCCGTCACCGAAGCTGAAGGCCAGAGTGCAGCTCTTATTGGAGCCGGAGGCAATCTGCAGCGGACCGGAAGTTATGCTTTTGTTGATGTTATTGTAACCAACGTCAATTGTCAGGCCGGTTTTAGTGTCGGACGAAGTCCAGGTTTTCGCCCAGTTAGAAGAGGTGCCCTGGGTCGTAAGGGTGCCGGTTTCGTATTTGACCTCAACGGTTACCGGCGGGTCGGTAGGTTGAGGAACTACCGCCGCTGATGCCACGACGGGTATAAATGCCGCCAATAGCAATGATTTGGTAAAGAAATTCATTGTGTGATAATAGATTGGATTATTTTTTCGTATTTGGCTGCAAATATACAAAAATATTCTGAAAGAAAAAAGGTTTTATGGGAAATCCGGGCATTTATAAGGAATCTACGGTTGGAAGCTAAGCTGTTGACGTAACTTTGCACTATGAAAAACAACAGAAATCAGGCGCAGCTATGGGCTGCGGTAGGAGTGGTTGCTCTCGGTTGCGGACTGCTGGTTGGCGGCTTCTGCATAGAGCCTCCGGGCGAAATACATCAGTCGGTATTGGTTGGCTTCGGTGAGTGTATGACCTTTGCCGGCGCATTGCTTGGAATTGACTATAAATATAAAAGGAATTAGCTATGAACAAGGCAATTGAATTGATTAAGGAATTTGAAGGGCTCCGTCTGTCGGCCTACAGATGTGATGCCGGCGTATGGACTATCGGCTGGGGTCACACATCGGGGGTTAGGCCAGGAATGAAAATCTCGGCCGAACATGCCGACGAATTGCTTCGGGCCGATGTTGAGTGCGTCAACCGCTCGCTGACCGGCATTAAGCTGACCGAAAATCAGCGGGCCGCGTTGATAAGTTTCGGCTATAATGTCGGTGTTGGCGCCTTGATGCGCTCAACTCTGATGAAGCTTGTGGTTAACGATGCCTCCGACCGCCGAATTGCGGCTGAGTTCGCCAAATGGAAGTATGCCGGCGGTAAGGTGCTCAGCGGACTGGTGCGCCGTCGAAAGCGCGAAGCAGAAGTATATTTCGGGGTATGAGAATCGTGATTTTGGCCGTCGCCCTTATTTTGGGCGGCTGTTGTCAGCATCGGCAGATAACCGATTGCGTCAGTTATGAGCGGCGCGACACTCTGCGTGCGGTTTTAGCCGAGGACCTGTCAATATGTCTCGACGACTTGAGGATTATTCCGCCCGACACCGTCAGACCCAGGTTAGAGGCGGTTAAGGTGAGGGTTGAGCGCCGGCGCGATGCAGTTGTTGAAGCTGCTGCCTGCGAAGAAAAAACGGAAACCGAGGTTTCAGAACCCGCACATAAGGATGAAAAGCAGCTATGGATTTATGTGTTGGTTGCCGTTTGCGGGTTTCTGCTCGGAGGGCACGCCGCGCGCTTCAGGAGTTGAGCAGCTCGATGCCGCGGATAAAATAGGGTCGCGTAAATTCCACCGGACGCAGAATCGTAGCGCCGGCTGCAATAATGTCGATGTCGAGTTCAATCGCTCCGCGGAGTTTGCTCTCGGCAGTGCGCCCCTGCGAGCGTTCGAATGCTTTGGCGGCATCGGTCAGCGCCGTAATTCCGAGTTCGGAGTCGCCTCGGGCAACCATGTTGAGATAATCGGCCGATTTGCCGTTGAGAGCCGGCGAAGAATAAATGCCCGAGGTTTCGATGTTTGTGAAGTTGCCGGCGAGCCATTCGCCGGCGCGCTTCATGAATGTTTCGCGACCGGGGGCGTTACTGCCGAAACTCAAAAGATAGCGCATTTCAGTGCGGTTACTCCATTTGTTTCAGTGTAAGGGCTATGCGTCCGCGCAGCGGATCAACTTCGAGCACCCTTGCGCGGATGGTCTGCCCCATGTTGACAATTTCAAATGGCGAATTGACGAACCGGTCGCTCATTTGTGAAACGTGGAGCAGCCCGTTTTCCTTAATTCCCAGGTCGACAAACGCTCCGAATGCGGTAATGTTGTTGACTTTACCCGTCAGGGTCATTCCGGGACGGATGTCGTTAATCGATGAGATGGTTTCATCGAATTCGGCGTTCGTGACTTCGTCGGCAGCTTCTCGCTTGGGCTTCGACAGCTCGTCGATAATTAACTTTAAGGTTGGAACACCCACACCTTTGTCAAGATAATTGGGGAGCTGGATGTTAGAGGCGAGAGTAGGGTTATTGACCAGCTGGCTAACCGATGTGCGCAAGTCGCGTGCCATTTGTGAAACCAGCTCATATCGTTCGGGATGTATGGCGGTATTGTCGAGCGGATTTTCAGCATCGGGTATCCGCAGGAATCCGGCGCATTGCTGGAAAGCCTTTTCGCCCATGCGCGAAACGTTGATTAAGTCGCTGCGCCGACGGAAAGGCCCGTTTTCGCGACGGTAGTCAACAATGTAGCGGGCCAATGCCGGACCGATTCCGCTGACGTAGCTCAGCAGCGACGCCGATGCGGTGTTGACATTGACGCCTACCGAGTTGACGCAGCTTTCAACCGTAAAGTCCAGGGCATCTTTCAGGCGAGTCTGGTCAACGTCGTGCTGATATTGCCCTACGCCGATGCTTTTGGGGTCGATTTTTACGAGTTCGGCCAGCGGGTCCTGCAGCCGGCGGCCGATTGAAATGGCACCGCGCACGGTAACATCCTTGTCGGGAAATTCCTCGCGGGCAACATCGGAAGCAGAGTAGACCGAGGCCCCGTCTTCATTTACCATAACTACCTGAACACGTCGCGGAAAACGCACATCCTGCAGATAGCGCTGGGTTTCGCGTCCGGCCGTGCCTGAGCCGAGCGCAATAACGTCGATGCGGAAGTCGGCAATCATTGAGCAGAGCAGATAGGCGGCTCCGTGGGGGTCGGAAAGATTGAAAATATCGTCGGCCAGCAGGTTACCTTGTTCATCGAGGCAAACAACCTTACAGCCCGAGCGGAATCCGGGGTCGATACCCATTACTCTTTTGCCGAACATCGGGGGAGCCATTAGCAGTTGCCGGAGATTGTCGGCGAAGTTATCAATAGCGGCGCCGTCGGCCTTTTCTTTTGCGGATGCTGCAATTTCATTTTCAATCGACGGGCGAAGCAACCGGCGATATGAGTCGCGCAGGGCCTGACCGACCAGTTCGGCCGTTTCGGGAGTAGCACCCGGTTTGATGAAGAACCGGCCCAGGCGATCTATCATTTCGTCATCGTTGATGGAAATCGATACTTTCAGTATGCCGGCTTCTTCGCCACGGCGCGCTCCAAGATAGCGGTGGGAGGGCACCAGGCGCAACGGTTGAGAATAATCATAGAACGAAGCATAGAGTTCGCGTTCATCGTCGGCGTTCTTTACCTTCTTGGTCGAAAACATTGCCGAACGCTGATATTTTGAGCGGATAAGGTTGCGCACTTTTTCGTTTTCGCTCATCCATTCGGCAATTATGTCGAGCGCACCCGCGATAGCTTCATCGGCTGTAGCGACTTCCGGCGAAACATATTTTTTTGCGGCTGCTGCAATGCCCGTAGAGTTCTGGGCCATGATGATTTTTGCCAATGGTTCCAGACCACGTTCGCGGGCAATTTCGGCGCGTGTGCGTCGTTTGGGCTTGAATGGCAGATATATGTCTTCGAGCGTTGCCGAATCGAGGGTATGTTCAATCCGGTCGTCGAGCTCCGGGGTGAGCGCGCCGGCAGCGCGGATTTGTTCAACAATGAACTCACGACGTTTAAGGAACTCACGCAGGGCCGCGAGGCGGCGCGAAATCTGGTAGACCTGTTGTTCGTCGAGCTCGCCGGTCGCTTCCTTGCGGTAGCGGGCAATGAATGGCACTGTTGCGCCATCGTCGAGGAGTTTGATTGTTGCGTTGACCTGTTTGCGGGTGAGATTAAGGTCCTGGCCGATAATCGAGGGGAGGTCGGTAGTTGGAATTCTCATTTGCGTTTTAGGGTGATGAGCGTAATTTCAGGGGTTGCGCCTATGCGCATTGGAAAGCCTACGGTTCCGGCTCCGATATTTACATAGAGGAATCTTTTGCCGTCGGCCGCCGGATAAAGTCCGCCCCAGCAGTCGGGGTAGCGGAGCTGAGCCGGCGATAAATTGTTTATTTCCATCTGCATGGCATGAGTGTGACCGCTGAGGGTCAGAGCGTAGGCCATGGTGTCGTTTGGGGCCACGAGGTCGGTCCAGTGGCGGGGATTATGGGTCAGCAGTATTTTGGTGGCTGAGTCGCCCGAGGTAGGGTAGGCAACATCGATGTCGCCATAGCGTGTAAAGGGCGGGTCGCCCCAGTTCTCAACCCCGACAATAACTATGGAGTCGCCGGCGGCGCGGTGAATGGTTTCCGCCGAGTTGGTAAGCAGCTCCCAGCCCATGGCAATCTGATTGTCCATCAACTGCTCGAGGTTTTCTTCCTTATCGGTTTCAGATGCCCAGACAACGTAGTCGCCATAGTCGTGGTTGCCGAGAATGGAAAACACGCCGTCAGCGGCGTCGAGACGCGAAAGCGGTGCAATGAACGGAGTTGCTTCGTCGGCTCGCTGGTTAACGAGGTCGCCGGTAAAGACTATCAGGTCGGGCCGAAGGGAGTTAATAGAGTCAACAAGGCGCGCAACGAATGCAGTGTCGGAGCCGAAAGTGCCAAGATGAAGGTCTGAAATCTGGGCTATGCGGTAGCCGTTGAAACTCTCCGGAAGATTTTCAACCGGAATTTCGATTTCCTTGACCTGTAGGTGCTTGCGGTTGATGAATGCGCCCCATAACATGGCGATAACCAAAAGGAAGGCAGCGCCCATTCCAACCCGGCTGAACCATTTATCGCGGAATATGCGTCCGATAATGTCAAATAGAATATATACTATCTTTGCCCCGTAGACCATAAAATATATGAACACCATCCACATCAACACGTTGAGCCCGTTGGAATAGGCATCGGTGCGCGCGGGGATGAAAAAGATGGTCAGGGCGTAAATTAGAAAAAATACGCCTTGGGCTATTTCCAGAGGAGCGCGGCGCGGAGCTCGCCGGCGAACGGCCAGGTAAAGATAGAAATCAATCAGAAGCTGGATAACCAGCAATGAAAGGGCGAGAATAATTGAAATTCTCATTGATGGTTTAAGACAGGGCTAAAATCTTATTTTTAAGAGGATTGGCATACATTGTCAGCATCATTTCGCGCATAAAGGCCATCTCTTCAGCCGTTATGTCGGGAAGGTCTACCTTCGCCAACTGACCGTCGATGCGGTCGTTAACCGCCTTGATGTCAGCCTCGGTGTATTGGTCGGCGAAACGGTGCTCGCCCATGAGCATATCGTGGGCTATATAGTTAATCGGAAAAATCCGGTAGTTGCGGTGAATGTGTGAATCTACGATTTCACAAACCTGGGCGCATGCTTCGGAGCGGTTCAAATCTTGCGGCAGGGCGTCGAGCTCGGGGTTTATGCATTCGGTCATTGCAAAATGAACGCGTCCCTTGGGCTGCATAATGCCCGTTTCCATGCTCAGCAGGTCGTCATGTTCCGACTTTTTGAAGTTCGGGTCGCGGCGCTTGCATAGGAATTCGCGCACCTTAAGGTAGTCGTTGGGGTCAAATTCGTAACTTATGCTGACCGGCAGCAGATTTATTTCGCGAATGGAGTCGAGCGGCGAACCGGCCCCGCCGAGGGTCAGCATTTTAATTAGGCCTTCCTGAGTGCGGTCGTTGGAATCTTTGGCGCGCCCTTCGCGGTGGGCAATCCAGAGGCTCTGGTGTTTGGTAGTGATGCAATAGTGAATGTAGGCCGACAGGTGTTTGGCCGCTTCAAGCGCACCGCGTATGCCGTTGTCGCGCTTAACGATGAAGCTCTTGTTGATTCTTACAAGCTCGTCGATCCACGGAAAAATCAGCAGGTTATTGCCGATTGCCACTTCGCTGGTAGGGCGGCCTCCGCGAACCAGACCGAGGTTAAGAAACGATGCGTCGAGAACTATATCGCGGTGGTTTGAAATTAGAACGTAATTTTTTTCGGGGGCGTAATTGTCAATTCCGTCGAGGGTTACGCCTGTGGTCGTTTTGGCTTCAAGAGTTGCCAGAAAAGGAAGCATTATCCGATGCTGAAACTCTTCCTGAGTGTGGCAGTCGAGTAATTTTTGCTTGAATTCGGAGTAGCCGACACCCGGAAGCACCCATTCTACGGCATGTTGAAATAATGGTTCGGCCACCAGGCGCTCAATATGTTGGTGGAAGTCAGGTCCGTTATCGAACGGAGCTATATCGTTGAATTGTTGGTCGGTCATCTAAAAATCATTGCAATTGCAACCGCAAAGTTATGAAAAAAAGATGAAAGTTGAAAGATTCTAAAAAAAATTGTGGCGGCAATGGCGCCGCCGGTAGCGTAATATGTAAAAAAGCGGGGACGGTCGGGTTGTAAGCCGGGTTATGTCGGCGGTGGCCGTTATCGCGCTGTTGTGTGCGAACGGCTCCGCGGCCCGTCATTTATCTGATGCAGTCTACCCTCCGGCAATCGGGCGAGCAACCCTCAAGCGCCGGTTTACTTGACCTTGCAACCCATAAGGCGTGCGGCAGCCAATGTTGCCATCGGCTCCGGTGGGCTCTTACCCCACCTTTTCACCCTTGCCCCTTTCGGGGCGGTTATTTTCTGTCACGCTACTCTGCCGTTATTTATTCCGACAGCTACCCGTTAGATAATATGGTGCTCTGCGTTGCCCGGACTTTCCTCGCGCCGAACCGGGCGGCGCGCGACGGACGGCCCGACGGTCCCCTGCTTTTAATAGTTTCTGGCAAAGATTACGCGACGGTGTGAGGGCTTGCCGGTGAGCATGTCAACTCCTTCTTCCTCCGGGGCATCGAGCGGAATGCAACGGATGGTTGCTTTGGTTTCTTCCTTGATGCGCTCTTCGGTTTCGGGTGTGCCATCCCAGTGAGCAAGAATAAATCCGCCTTTTTCGAGCTGAGCCTTGAATTCTTCGTAGGTGTCGACCTTGTAGGTCATGGCTTCGCGCTGCTTGAGGGCTTTCTGGTAAATGTTTTCCTGAATTTCTTCAAGCAGGGCCGGAATGCGTTCGGTAATCGTGTCGAGACGGTCTACTTCTTTTTCAAGAGTGTCGCGGCGCATAACCTCAACAGTGCCGTTTTCGAGGTCGCGGGCACCGATGGCCAGGCGCACGGGAACGCCCTTGAGTTCGTAGTCGGCGAACTTGAAGCCGGGGCGGCGATTGTCGGCGTCGTCGTATTTAACTGAAATGCCTTTGGCGCGGAGAGCCTCAACAATCGGCATAACCTTTTCAGTTACGGCGTTACGCTGTTCGTCGTTTTTGTAGATCGGAACGATAACGACCTGAATGGGAGCCAGATGGGGCGGCAGCACGAGGCCGTTGTCGTCGGAGTGGGTCATGATCAGCGCGCCCATCAGTCGGGTCGATACGCCCCACGATGTTGCCCAAACGTATTCCAGCTCGTTTTGTTTGTTAACGAACTTAACGTCAAAGGCCTTGGCGAAATTCTGGCCGAGGAAGTGCGAGGTGCCGCTCTGCAGGGCCTTGCCATCCTGCATCATTGCTTCAATGGTGTAGGTTTCCAGTGCGCCGGCAAAGCGTTCGTTGGCGGTTTTTACGCCGGTAACGACCGGAACGGCCATATATTTTTCGGCAAAAGTTTTATAAACGTTGAGCATTTTTATGGCCTCTTCCTGAGCTTCGTCGGAGGTTGCGTGGGCCGTGTGACCTTCCTGCCAGAGGAATTCGGCAGTGCGCAGGAACATGCGGGTGCGCATTTCCCAGCGCATAACGTTTGCCCACTGGTTAACCAGAATAGGCAGGTCACGATAAGAGGTTATCCAGTTTTTATATGTATTCCAGATAATGGTTTCGGAGGTCGGGCGGATAATGAGTTCTTCCTCCAGGCGTGCCTCGGGGTCAACAACCACACCGCCGCCGTTGGGGTCATTCATCAGGCGATGGTGAGTAACAACAGCACATTCCTTGGCAAAGCCTTCAACGTGTTCTGCCTCGCGCGAAAGAAATGATTTTGGAATCAAAAGGGGAAAATAGGCGTTCTGATGGCCGGTTTCCTTAAACATTTTGTCGAGCTGCTGCTGCATTTTTTCCCAGATAGCGTAGCCGTAGGGCTTGATGACCATGCAGCCGCGAACTGCGCTCTGCTCTGCCAGGTCGGCTTTGACTACCAGGTCGTTATACCACTGCGAATAGTTTTCGCTGCGTTTGGTAAGGTATTGGAGTTCTACTGCCATATTTTATTGATGTCTTTTGTATTTTTGACTGCAAAGTTACAACAATTATTTGTTTTTAAGAAAATTTTCGTAACTTTGCGTATTAAAATTTTACCATGGGAAAAGTCAGAAAAACTCTGAAACGTGTTAGACTCCACCGCGAAGGCGTTGACCTGCTTATTGTTACGTCGGCCTTTCTGGTGGTGCTTAATGTGTTGATATGGTGGATTTCCACCCCGGCCGGCATAGCGGTTACCGTTTTGTCAGTTTTGCTATATATGGTGATGGTTAACTTTTTCCGTTCGCCCCGACGCAATTTTGTCGGCGACAGGAAAAATGTTGTCGTTTCGTCGGTCGACGGCAAGGTAGTTGCCTTGGAAGAAACCTACGAACCTGAATATCTTAAATGTAACTGCATTCAGCTGAGTGTGTTCATGAACCTGTTTGACGTTCATGCCAACTGGTTTCCCGTCGATGGTGAGGTTATTTACGTTAAACACCACGATGGCCGTTTCATGTCGGCATGGCTGCCCAAGTCATCGACTGAAAACGAGCGCTCAACCGTAGTTATCCGCACCGACGACGGCCAGACTGTTCTCATGCGTCAGATTGCCGGAGCAATGGCCCGCCGCATAGTGACTTATGCCGAGCCCGACACTGCCGCCAACATCGAAGACCACATGGGATTCATTAAATTCGGTTCGCGAGTGGACCTTTTCCTGCCTCTGGGCACTGAAATCTATGCTAAGATCGGTGATCGCACAGTTGGAGGCATGACCATTGTTGGCCGTCTAAAACCTGATAATAAAGATGAATAAAATCGTCAAATCGATTCCTAATACCATTACCTGCCTGAACATTGCTTCGGGTTCGGTTGCCATTGCCCTGGCATTTGCCGGAAACGTTTTCGGGGCATCGCTGGCTATTATTGCGGCAGCGCTGTTTGACTTTCTCGACGGTGCTGCGGCCCGCGCCCTCAAGGCCTATTCGCCCATTGGGGCCGAGCTTGATTCGCTTTGCGATGTTGTTAGCTTCGGGGTTGCTCCGGCAGCCTTGGTCTACACATTGCTTCCGGCGCCTGCATCGTATTTTGCCCTTGCAATTCCCGTTTGCGGCGCTTTGCGCCTGGCCCGCTTTAATGTGGAAACATCGAAGGTCGAGGGTTTTATCGGTTTGCCGATTCCGGCCAATGCGCTGTTTTGGATTGGCATGGCATCGCTATGGAGCGAGTCTCGGCCGTGGGAACCTTCCGTCTGGACCAACGCAATTATGGTTGTGTTGGTAGCCTTATCGATGGTGTCGCCCATCCATCTGCCGTCGCTCAAATTCCATAATCTCAAGCCGGGCCGCGAGAATAATCCCCGCTTTTTGATTATTCTTATCACCATTACGTTGGTTTGCTGGATAGGATTGCCCGGCCTCGCAGTGGCAATAGCCCTCTATTTCCTCTACGGCGCGATTTCCACTTTCACCGGCCGCCGATAACTCAATCTGCCATCCATGACTATATTTATTGTCATTTGCATTCTGTTGATGGTTTGGGCTATGATTATTGGCCCATTTGTCAAGCTCATCCGCGTTTCGCGTTCGTGGAAACAGGCTGCTGAGCAACAGAACCGCCGACGCCGCCAACAACAGCAACCGCCAAAGCCGAAAAAAAAGATTGACCCCACCGTGGGCGAATACGTTGAGTTCACTGAAACCACCGTTACCCGCACAGAAACCGACGGCAACACAACCACAACAACTACAGAAACCGAACAGCAAATCACCGACATCACCTGGGAAGACCTCCCTTAATCGGCTGATTGCGCGGGTGGGTTAGTGGGCGTCGAGCCAGTTGGGGGCCGTGCCGGCGCTGACGCTCAGACGCACTTTGCCGCAATAGGCCCCTTCCATTTCCCTGATAACGATTTCTTCCAAGGCCGGAAGTTCTTCGGCTATGACATTAAACACCAGTTCGTCGTGGACCTGCATAATCATTTTTGATTGCAGTCCGCGGCTTTTCATTTCGTTGGCAATGCGTACCATGGCAACCTTAATAATATCGGCGGCCGACCCCTGCAGCGGGGCGTTGATGGCATTGCGTTCGGCATAGCCCCTGACAACTGCGTTGCGCGAGTTGATGTCAGGAAGCATTCTCCGGCGTCCCATAACGGTTGTTACGTATCCTTTTTCGCGGGCGTGTTCAACGGTGTCAGTCATATACTGCTTAACGCCCGGATAGGTACGGAAATAGCCGTCAATAAGGTGTTTGGCCTCGGCGCGCGGAATTTTCAGGCGTTCGCTCAGCCCAAAAGCCGATATGCCGTAGATTATGCCGAAGTTGGCTGTCTTGGCATTTCGGCGCTGGGTGTCGCTAACATCCGTGAGCTCCTCATGGTATATCTTAGCGGCCGTTGCGCGATGAATATCCTCGCCTTCGCGGAATGCCTCGATCATGGCCTCATCGCCTGATATATCGGCCATGAGGCGCAGTTCAATCTGCGAGTAGTCGGCTGAAAGCAGCAGGCAACCGGGGTCGGCAATGAATGCGCGTCGGATTTCGCGCCCTTCGTCGGTGCGGATAGGAATATTTTGCAGATTCGGATTGGTCGACGACAGGCGACCGGTTGCCGTGCCTGTTTGATTATATGTTGTGTGAATCTTGCCGTCGGTCGGGTTAATCAGGGCCGGCAGGGCATTGATATACGTTGCAAGAAGTTTGCGGATACCGCGAATCCGCAGAATAATGTCGACCAGAGGGTGTGCCGACCGATATTTTTCGAGCGTTTCTTCGGTTGTTGAATAGCCGCCTGTTTTGGTGCGTTTGACTTTAGTGTCGAGCAGCAGTTCCCCGAAAAGAACCTGCCCCACCTGCGAGGGCGAACTTATATTGAACGTGTGGCCAACTATTCGAAATGCTTCCTGCTCCATTTCAGCTACACGCTCTGAAAGTACCCTGCCGCGTTCGGCAAGAATGTTTGGGTCGATTCTAACGCCTGTCCACTCCATTTCGGCCAATACCGGGGCAAGCTGCTGCTCGAGTTGTTCGAGCTCGGGCGAGATTTCAGCATTGCGCAGTGCCTCTTTCAATGGCTCGTAGAGTTGTAGGGTCAGGTCGGCACGCTGGCAAACCAGGTTCACTTCATGCTCCGGGGGTATTTCCTTGAATTTACGGGCAAGTGCCGGGTCATCGGCATCAAGAGTTTGCAACCCGAGAGTTTCAAGAACAACATCGGGGAGCCAATGGCGCATTTCAGGCTGGAGAAGATAGTGGGCCAGCGATGTGTCGTAGTGGCGTGCTTTCCATTCAATACCCATGCGTCTTAAAAGAATCAAATCGCGCTTGAAGTCATGGGTAACCACAGTCAGGTCAGCCCGCTCGAGAACCGGGGTCAGTTCCGATAAGCGCTCTACCGGAATATAGGCTGCCTGAGAGGCATCGATGGCTATGGCTGCTCCACGCACTGTTGCAGTCATTGCTTCCTCACCGATGGCGTATATGGCCAGGGCGATTCGCCCGGCTTTCATGGCACGCTCAAGCAATGGCGCGGCGTCGGCTGAATAGTCGCCGAGCGGAGCGGCCTGGTGCTCATCGGCCGGTTCGATGTCAAACAGTCCGCCCAGCGAGGCTTCTTCGGGCTTCGCGGCGGGTTGGTTGTTGGCCTTAGCCGGAAGTTTGGCAATGAATGAGCGGAATTCCAGTTCTTCGTAGATTTTACGCAGTTCGTCGTTATTGGCGTCGCAGCGGTTGAGGTCGGCAATTCTCAGGTCAATGTCAAGGGCCGTGCGGATGGTGGCCAGATCTTTGCTGAGCAGAATCTGCTCTTTGTTTTCTTCAACCCTTTCCTTGAGTTTGCCTTTCAGTTTGTCGGTGTTGCTGAGCAGCCCTTCAACCGAGTCGAACTCGGTAATGAGTTTGGCGGCGGTTTTTTCGCCGACTCCCGGACATCCGGGAATATTATCGCTCGCATCGCCTTCGAGTGCCAGCAGGTCGATAACCTGAGCCGGACGGTCAATTCCATAGCGTTCGCAAACCTGCTGCGGACCCCTAACCTCAAATCCCTGGCCCTTCAATGCGGGACGATATTGAAAAATCGAATCCGTTACGAGCTGGCCATAATCTTTGTCGGGGGTCATCATGTAAACCGTATAGCCTTCGGCGGCCGCACGCGTAGCCAGAGTGCCGATAACATCGTCGGCCTCATAGCCGGGAATTTCGACCACGGGAATGCACATGGCCTTCAGCACGCGCTTGATATAGGGAATGGCAATGGTTATATCCTCGGGTTGCTTTTCGCGCCCGGCCTTATAGTCGGCAAACATTTCATGGCGGAACGTGTGGCCGCCCGGCGGGTCGAAGCATACTGCCAGATGTGTAGGCCGTTCTTTTTTCAGCAGGTCGTCGAGAGTGTTGATGAAGCCGAAAATTGCCGAGGTGTTCATGCCCGCGCTGGTTACACGGGGATTGCGAAACAGGGCGTAGTAGGCGCGATAAATCAGCGCGTAGGCATCGAGCAGGAATAGTTTTTTCATTCGAGTATTTTAAAACGCAAATTTACGGAAATTATTTTTAATACCCAAACCGGCTTTCAGCTACCGTCAGAAATAAAAAATCCTCCCCGAGCAGGGCGGGGAGGAAGATAAAGAAGATTGTTGTCTGAGATTATTTGACGAAGATTTTCTTTCCGTTGCGAATGTAGAATCCCGGACGGAGCTGACCTTTGACGCGGCGGCCGGTCAGGTCAAAGATTTCGTCGGGGTTCGGTGCGCGATATACGGAGGTGAGGCCTACGATATCGTCATCGTCCTTATCGTAGTGGAAGAAGTCGTCGAGGAACTCATTGTCGGCGGGGATATAGGCCGAGTTGGCGGGTATGATACCGGCTGAGTGGCGAACAAACTTTTTGCCTTCGAGCAGATAGTAGGGTTCATCGAGACTGATTGAGCAAGTGGTGCCGCGCAGCATATTGTCGGGGACCCCGGGCAGGTTGCGGCGGGTGGAGGCGTCGGCTAATTCAAAGTTTTCGTCGCCACCTACGGTGAGCAGGGCGTGTCCGGCAGGAATTACCGTGCCGGCACTGATTTCAAACAGGGTAGCACCCTGCGAACTGATGCTTTCAACGCCCTTGACAATTGCGTTTTCGCCAACAATCACGGCTACGGGGAAGGTTACTACATGAGGCATGTCGTCCTCGACCGGGGCCTGCACATTGCTGATATGGCTGAACCGGAAGGGGTGGGGGGTATCGCCGATATGCAGGGCGTCTTCGCCGTTTAAGGAAATATGGCGTTCTTCATCAAGAGAGATATTCAGGGTCGGTTCTTCCTGGCCATATTTGAGGGCATAGTTGAATTCGCAATCAACATCGCTGACTCCTGTTCCGAGAATATTGAAGTGAGAGCCGGAGTTGAGGTGGGTCAGATGCTTGTCGGCGTTCATGATCCACAGTGAGTTGAATGTGCTGTGGTTATTGCTTACAGTAATGTCGGTTTCCGTAAGGGCATCGTTAACAAGAACCGGGTTGGCGCCAACGCTGACTTCTGAGTCGCTGCTGAGGATGAAGGGGCGAGTAAACAGGCGTCCTTCGGGGTAGGCAATGCAATTGTTCTGGTTGTTGATGTCGTAGATTACGCCGTCGTTTTCAATAGCGTAGTCAGCGCCGGGTGCAAGGTGTATGTTCTGCAGGTTGGTGCAACCGGTAAAGAGTTCGCCTTCGTTGTAGGGGAAGCATATTTCTTCGCCTTCGAGGTGGAGCTTGTCAATGTTAACACCAACGGGAATCGAGGCGCAGAAGGAAGAAATTTCACCATGTTTAAATTTCAGGGTCTTGGACTGCGACTTGCCATTGCAGATAACTTTAATTGTCATTGCATAGTTATTGCCGGCGTCCTTAGAGTAGCTAAACGAAATTGCAAACGGCTGAGGATTATCGGCCGAGGTTTCCGCTGAATTTATAACTATCTGGTCAAAAGTTACTTCTGCGGACCCATAAGGTGTTTTTTTGCCATCATTATATTTACAAACTATGTGTCCTCCATTATTTGAGTTCTTCTGGAGATAAAGTTGAAAACCGTCGGGATAAGTAACCGCGGTAGCGTTAGTGCCGGTTGCAAAGAGGCCGCTTCCCCATTGGTTAAAACCATTGCCGTTACTGGTTACTTCCATGGTCATTTTCCAAGGGGAGTTCCCGCTGAGCTTTTGCGGCAGTACGAGCGTATGGTTGGCTTTGCCGGAGCCTTCCAGAGAACTGTCATAGTAGTGGTGGGCCAGACGTTCGGCGGGCAGGGTAACGTCAACGAGTCCGGGGTGGTTTATGAACATTGCCGGGTCGATGTCGATTACTTTGTCGCCTGTTTCTTCAATAGGCTTGCTCAGATCGAGTGAAGGTTCTCCGGCTTCAATGGCCGAAGTCAGGCAAATAACGTTTTCGTTATAGGAGTAGCGCCAGTCGAACTTCCAGCCGTCGATTTCAACAGGTTCATAGTCGGCGGGCTGATAGCGGAATTGAGCAACATCGAGAAGTGTTGCCGGTACATAGCCGGTGTTGGCCGGAATTGTGCCGGAAGAGTGGCGCACAAAGTTTTCGCCTTCGAGAACATAGTATGGAGTGTTGAGAACCAGGTCTACTGTCGTGCCATCGAGCAAATCAGGAGTTTCGGCCGAGGGGAGCGAGGTGATTTCAAAAGGATTGGCGGTGCCTTCAATCAACACGCCGGTTCCGGCCGGAATAATATGGCCGGGCATAATGTGGCTCATGTAGCCGCCCTTGGTGCCTACCTTATCGAGCGAGAATACTTCAGTGTCGTCGGGCACGATTACGTTAACCGGGAAGGTTACGGTGCGAATCTGGCCTGAGGGAACGGTGAGTTCGGTCAGCGGGTAGAAGTCAAAGCTGAAAGGCTCGGTAGTAAGGCCCGAGGGGGTCATGTAGTGGTTGCTGGCATCGGTGAACGAAATCGAGGGTTCGCCTTCGTCGTAGGCTATAGCATAGCTAAACACTGCATCGTCGGCCGACAGGTTGCGGCCGTCGGCGTTGACGCCAAGACCGGAATTATAGTGAACGAGCGAGCCGTCCTGGTCGATAGTCCAGAGGGTGTTCCAGTTTGTGGTCTGAGTTGTTGCCGAAATGTCGAGATTGGTGTAGTTGCCATCTTCCAGGGTGGGTTTGGCCATAAGCTCGTTAACGCCGTTGCCGGTTTTCAGCGAAAATGCTCCGCCAAGAATGCGGCCTTCGGGGTAGGCGATACAGTTAACTCCGGTTTTGTCGTAGATAACACCCTTTTTCTCAATGGCATATTTGTTGTCGCTGCTGACATGGATGTCCATGAGGTTGCGGCAACCCAGAAGCAGTTCACCCGGAATAACCTTGCTGTCGGGCTTGGTGAAGCGGACGTTAACATACATTCCTTCAGGCAGGTCGCTTACGAATCGGAAAATAGGTTGCATGTCAGCGCTGTTTGATAGCACCTTCGTAACCATTTCGGATTTTTCGTTGGTGACTGTTACGCGGGTTTGCTTATTTCCGAGGTATTCAATCATAATATGGAACCGGCCGGCAATGTTTACCGGAAAGTTGACCGCATTGCCCGAATCCCATTTAACGTTGAGAGTGCCGTCGGCATTAAGGTAGAACTGACTCCAGCCATTGCTATAATTATCGGCCAAACCGTTATCGCCATTAGCGAAAATCACCGATCCTTTTTTTTCATAGGTTTTTTCGTTGTTATAGCCATTAATTCGAATTGTGAACGGTTCGGAGAAGTTAATCGGAGTGTTGGCCTTTGCGTAGTTGGTCCCATTCTCATCCTTGAGGTAGGTAACTGTTTGGGTGCTACCCGTTCCCGTGCCGGCGGCGACTGTGCCATAGATTGTTGCCGGAGCATTGATAACATCGCCTTTGCGAATCAGTTCGCGGTCGGGGAGCACCAGGCTGCGCAAATCCATGTTGCCTGCAAAAACCTCAGGATCGATATAGCTGATAACGCTTGCAAATTCGCTGTGGTGGTCTGAAAGGTCAAGATCGGGATGGCCGGCTTCTACAAGGTGGGAAATATAGTTGTCGCCGTCGGCATCGGTTTCGAGCTCGAACTTCCAAAGGTCGATTTCAATGGGAATGCGTTCAAACACGGCGGTTATGTCGGCATTGTCGAATGCGGTGAACATCAGTGTGTTTCCGTCCATCCATTTTGCAGGCAGAATGCGACCGTGGGAGTCTTCCCAGTGCGAAAGACGTGCGCCGGCTGCGGGGAAGGCGGTCAGAATTACGGTTTCGCCTGGTAGATAAACGTTGGTGGCATTTTCGGTGCGCACTGTGCCGAGCTCGTTGTTATTGCTCTTAACAGTAACGTTCGTTACATATTCCACACCATCGTTAACTTCGAGCAATACTTCGTAGATGATGCGGTTAGTAGCAGCATCAGGCTTGAATGCGCCCGGAGGATTAACCCATGAGCCCGGAACATCCTGGTCTTGCCATGCACCGTCGAAGCGCAGGCGAATGTGGGTTGTGCCGGTAGGTGTATCGTAGGGGAGCAACACGTCGAAGCCACCTTTGCCTACCGAAGTGTCTTTGGTATGATATGTACCTTTGCTGCCTAAGAACTCGTTGGAATTTATATCGAATACGCCGTCGGAGTTAAGGTCGCAGTAGGCCGACAGGAACTGGAATTCCATGGTGCCTTTGCCCTGATAATTGAAGTGGAATGCACCGCCTGGAGCTGCCTTGATGCGGTTAGTTACATAGTAGAAGTGTTCGGTCGGAGGAGTATCGGATTCAAAGAATGTTATTTCTTCGCCCCCTTGAGTAACACCGAGTGAAACCAGATATTGGCCAGTGCTGATCATATCGCCGGGCGGGAAGGTGCTGCCGCTGAACGCCGGAACACCCCATTTATTGGGAATAAAATGTGCGGTAAATTCAGCAGCTTCCTTACCGTAATATTTCATCGGGTTATCGTTGCCAACGTTGTTGCCTTCGGCGTCGGTCCAGTAGTCGAAGTCATATTTATGGGTCGGGGTGGCGGTGATTACTACAACATCGGTGTTAGTTACGCTCAGTTGGTCAGTTCCCTCGATAGCAACGGAGCCTTGCTCGGGGTTGGAGGTTTTAACGGTAACGGTGCGCGGTTCTGTAATCTCCTCTTCAATGCGTAAGGTGTAGACGAAAACAGTGCCGTCTTCAAGGGTTATGCGGCATTTGCGTTCTCCCACCGGAGCATCGGCCGGAATAACGAAGCTGCCTTCGGGGTCGTCAGACTTTTCGAAGTCTTCATAAATGTTGCTTTTGTTGAAGTCAATGGCGATTTCTGCAATCTGAGTCCCTGCGGTAATGAAGTTGGGCAGGTATTCCGTGTCGCGCGAGGCTATGTCGTAGACTTTGGCACTGGCGTCGGTCGACATCATTCGAGGCACATAGTAAGGTTCTGCGCCTTCAATCGCAGGGGTGAACTGCGAAAGATATTTCGGTAGCAGACGCGAGGCTACTTCGGCAGTGCTGCCAACGGCGATTGAATTGTAATAGTCAGGATTGTTGTGTGCCCAGTTCCATTCCCATTCAAACCAGTTTGGCGACTTCATTCCGGCATCGAACCATTTTTTCCAGCGCGCATAGTAGAAGTCCTTGACCATACCGCCCCATTGACGGTAGGAGTAGTCGCGCAAGGAGCCGGCCGGACCGGAGGGGCCCCAGGTCGTGATCAGAGTGCGGGCATTATTGAGTTCGAGCCAGTTGCGGTCGGCTAAGGTGGTTCCGGGTACCTCGTCAGCAATTTCGCGGGCGCGTTCGGTCCAGTGGCCGAGCATAAAATCAGAGTGGGTGCAGAGCAGCTCGTCAACTCCGAGCATCAGTTCCAAAAATGCGTCCTTGAGCCGGTTGAAGCGTTCGGTATCGCCCGCGGAATTGGTATTGTTCATCTCGCCGAGCAGCGATTTCGAGTAGTCGGTAATTGCCTGGCGAACGAGGTCTACGAGGTCATAGTCATAGTTGTTGCCGCTAAGTCCGGAATTAAGAAGTTTATAGGCGGCCGTGGCGGTTTTATTCTGGTCATAGAAAATGTCGCTGCCGCCCCAGCTCGACACTTTGTTGATGTTCAGGGCCGGACGTCCGCACATAACCGCTTCGTGGGGGCCCTGAAGGTCAGACTGGCAATCAAGAGCCGAAGTACGCAAAAGGTCCCAGGCCTGACGGGCTTCTTCGTTGTCGGCGCTATAGCGGCGTTTGGCATATTCTGCGACCCATTGCTGAGCGTCGGGCTTGCTGTCGAGCCACGGGAGCTCAAACAGCAGATCGTACATTATAGGGGTCTGCTCGATCGCTTCGGGAGCGGCACCGATACCCTTAACCGAAGCTACGGTACGGGCGTCGAAATAGCCGTCGATTAGTTTTTGAACTCGGCCGAAAAAGCCGGTGCGGCCACCGAAGTTGAAAATTGTTGAGTAAACGGTTTCATGACCGTTGTAGTTCCGATAGCCGGGTCGGCCGTCGGAGTATAGGTCAAGAACAATCAGTTCGCCTTTGGGAATGTTGCTCAGGCAGCTACGCTGAGCACCTGACCACTGCCAGGATTGAATAACCCATTTAGCATCGGCTTTGGCTGCGTGGAGCGCCGTATTCATCTTCTGATAACCGAGACCCGGATTGGCCGGAGCGGCACCGCCCTCATGATAGGGGTCAATGGAGTAATATTTGCTCTCGCCCATAACCTCTTTGAGGCGTTTGTAGTAGTTGGCCGCAACTTCCGCGAACTTTTCGCCGGTGGAGTCAACAATAAAGGGGCGCACGAATCCGCACCATTTGCCCTGGCCTGATGCAGCAATGCCGGTTTTCGACGGGAAGTTGCTCGGAACCATACCAGCGAAGCCGGGGAGCACCGGTTCGATGCCCAGCGAGCGCATGCGTTCGGTAATTTTTGTGCCGAGCTCTGCCTGGCGGGTGTACCACCAGTCGGGGTTCGGTCCACCCCAACCCTCGAGGTTGTTCATGCCGAACCAAGCCATAAAGCATGGGCCGCCGACAAAGGCGTTGGCTTCATCCTTGCTGTAGCCATAGTCTTCCATCAGGAATTTGCGCCAAACTTCTTCCAGACCGATGATTTGAAGCGGCATATTCACTCCGCGCAGAGCCATCCAGTCAATTTCTTCCTGCCAGCGCTCCCAGGTCCAGGTGCTCATCGAGTAGCTGAAAGCCGTGTAGTTCAGGTAGTAGCGGTAAGTAGCGGCCGTGGTGTGCTCCTCGTTGCCCTGGGGCAGGGGGAAATCGGTGATAGTTGTTTTCGGAAAGTTCCAGCACAGGTTAATTCCTACCGTGTGGTTAAGATACCAGCCCAAACCGGTGGTAACGGCCGAAAGGGTAGTGCCCTTAATCCAGGGTTTTCCATTTTTCGATGAAATCTGAAACATCTCCGCTCCGGTGCCCGACACATAAGAGTCGTCAACCGTAGTTTCGATTTTTGAACCCGCGCCCGTTCCGGCTATGCGATCGAGCAAGTCGCTGACGCTCTGCGGGTTGTCGATTGCTGCCGATGCCCATAGGGTAGAGAGCATACATAGTGAAGCAGCAAAAAACTGTTTTAGTTTTTTCATGGTTGATTGTGATGGTTTTGATATAATATGGTGCAAATCTACGAAATAATTTCGTAATGGCAAAATATGCGTTTTGCATATCTCAAATTTTCTTCGTAACTTTGTGTGCAATTTTACACCCTAAAACCAATTTTTAGATATGTCGTTTATTGCCGATCGAGTGAAAATGGACGGTCTTACTTTCGATGACGTCCTGTTGATTCCCGCCTATTCCGAAGTGCTTCCGCGCGATGTTAGCCTTGAAACCAAATTTTCTCGAAACATAACCCTGAATGTGCCGCTTGTTTCCGCGGCTATGGACACCGTTACAGAAGCTCCGCTCGCTATAGCCATTGCCCGTGAGGGTGGTATCGGCGTTATTCACAAAAACATGTCGATTGCCGAGCAGGCCCGTCAGGTGCATGCAGTCAAGCGCGCCGAAAACGGCATGATTACCGATCCCGTTACCATTGAAGCCGGGGCTACGGTTGCCGATGCCCTTGCCATTATGGAGGAATATCATATCGGCGGCATTCCGGTAGTTGACGGTGACCGCAAGCTCGTAGGCATCGTTACAAACCGCGACCTGCGTTTTGAAACCGATTCTACCCGCCCCATCGAGCAGGTGATGACCCGCGAAAATCTCGTAACCACCTCGCAGTCGACCGACCTTGAGGAGGCTGCCCGTATTCTTCAGCAACATAAAATTGAAAAACTCCCCGTTGTTGATTCCGAAGGCCGTCTGCTCGGACTGGTTACCTACAAGGATATCACCAAGGCCAAAGACAAACCTATGGCCTGCAAGGATAAATTCGGCCGTCTGCGCGTTGCAGCCGGCATCGGTGTTACTGCCGACTCGCTCCAGCGAGCAACCGCCCTGGTTGAAGCCGGAGTCGACGCAATAGTCATTGACACAGCCCACGGCCATTCGGCCGGTGTTGTCCGCACCCTGCGCGAAGTCAAGGAAAAGTTCCCCCAGATCGACGTTGTTGTCGGCAATATCGCAACCGGCGAGGCGGCCAAGTATCTGGTCGATAACGGAGCCGATGGCGTTAAGGTCGGAATAGGCCCGGGCTCGATTTGCACAACCCGCGTAATTGCCGGCGTAGGCGTTCCGCAGCTGTCGGCCGTTTACGATGTGGCCAAAGCCCTTGAAGGTACGGGTGTGCCTCTGATTGCCGACGGCGGCATACGCTATAGCGGCGACATTGTAAAGGCATTGGCCGCCGGAGCTTATTGCGTAATGCTGGGCGGCATGCTTGCAGGCGTTGACGAAACCCCAGGCGACACCATCATCTACAACGGCCGCAAATATAAGGCATATCGCGGCATGGGCTCCCTCGAAGCTATGGAAAAGGGATCGAAAGACCGCTATTTCCAGGGCAATGTTGCCGACGCCAAGAAGCTCGTGCCCGAAGGAATTGCCGCCCGAGTGCCTTACAAGGGCTCGCTCTATGAAGTGGTTTACCAGATGCTCGGCGGACTGCGCTCCGGCATGGGCTATTGCGGCACCCCCAACATCGAGGCACTTCATAGTGCAAAGTTCACGCGCATTACCAATGCCGGGGTTGCCGAAAGCCATCCCCACGACGTTGCAATAACTTCCGAGGCCCCCAACTATTCAGCTAATGCAAACTGATTTATTTAATATTTCGAGTCGAATAATCTGATACATTCCCTATGAAAAAAATCTTGCTCTTTTCAGCAATAACCGCCGGAGTTCTTCTGGTTGCCGCAAAGGCTCCCAAAGATCCGGTTCTGATGACCGTAAACGGCGACCCCGTTACGCTTGGCGAGTTTGAATATTATTACCACAAGAACGACGGTAATGAAATCGAACACGAAACGCCCGAGCAATATCTGCAGCGCTTTATCGATTACAAGCTCAAGGTGCAACGCGCCCGCGATGAACGCCAGGACACCACCGCCTCGTTCATTAAGGATTTCCGTGACTATCGTCGCGAACTGGCAGAGCCCTACATGAGCGATACGGCCGTTTATAATCAAACACTCCATAATTCCTATCTTCACACTCTCAAGGACGTTAAGGTCGACCACCTGATGCTTGCCCTTGGCCAGGAAGATAAGATGGACTCCCTGCGCAATGCCCTGGTTAACGGCGCTGATTTCGAAGCCATCGTTGCGCAATATTCTATCGATCCGGGTGCACCCCGCGATCATGGTCACTACGGCTTCATATCGGCCGGCGAATTTCCCTATGAATTCGAGGAAATAGCCTTTGAAACTCCGCTGAACCAGTGGAGCCCGGTGGCCAAAACCGCCTATGGCGTTCATATTGTCCGTCCGGTTGCCGAGCGTCCCAATGTAGGCGAAATTCGCGCGGCGCACATTCTGGTTCAGGTTCCCGAAGGAGCTGACGACTCGGAAGCCAAGGCCCGCATAGATTCCATCTATAACCTGCTTGAAAATAATCATTCGTTTGAACAGCTGGCCCGCACCTGCTCCGACTGCCCCTCGAAAGCGAAGAGCGGTGATCTCGGTTTCTTTGGCCGCGGCAAAATGGTTCCCGAATTCGAAGAAGTGGCTTTTGCGCTCGACAACAATAGCTACTCAAAACCGTTTAAAACCCGTTTCGGCTGGCATATCGTAAAGAAATATGAAGAGCGTAAGCCCAACTATGCCGAAACTGTCAACATGATTAAAAACCTCATGAAGCGCGATTCGCGCAATGTGCGTCCCCGTCTGGCCCGCGCCAAGCAGCTGCGCAACGAGTATGGTTCGCGCTACGATGCAAAGGTTTTCGATAATCTGATGGCCCAGGTTGACGAACTCGGCTATGATTCAGTTATGGCGCTCAATGCCGATAACAAAACTCCGCTCATCTTCGTTGCCGACTCCGTAGTAACCGTTGGCGAGTTCTTTGCCACCAACTATCGTCTGAACCCTCAGGGCAAGGCATCGAACCAGCTGCGCGACCGAATCGACACCCGCCAGAATGCCGTAGTTATGAACTACGAAGATAACCGTCTTGAACAGAAATATCCCGAGTTCCGTAATCTTGTTGGCGAATATCGCGACGGCCTGATGCTCGTGGCCTCACTTGAAAAGAACGTCTGGAACCGTCCGGCCGAAGATCCCGAAGGGCTTAAGGCCTATTTCGAAGCCAACCGCGATAAATATGCATTCAGCGAGCCGCGCTGGAAAGGCTACATCATTTACTCAGTCAATGACTCCATAGTTGGCGAAATTGACAAGTATCTGGCCCGCGTTCAGCCTACTCCCGACCAACTCAACGATTCCCTGCGCGCCAACTTCCCCGGCGAAGTCAGAATTGAACGCGCGGTGCTTCCCAAGGGCGAGAATGCAACGGTTGACTTCATTGCTTTCGGCGGCGAAGCTCCCAAAATTAACTCCCGCTGGAAGTATTTCACAACTTATATGGGCGGCCTGATTACCGCTCCGGAAGAGGTTGCCGACGTTCGTAACCGCGTTACCAACGACTGGACCGCCGAGCTCGAAAAAGAATTCGTTGAAAGCCTCCGTAAGGCCTATCCCGTAAAGGTTAACAAGAAGGTGCTTAAAAAAGCGAAGTAACTCAGACTGAATTAGTTTACTGACGGGCCCGACCGGTCGGGCCCGTCATAATTGTTTCTTATGCGAAAATATTTTATATTAGCCCTAATTCTTGCGGCGTGTTCCCGATCACCGGAGTTGCCTGACAATATCATGGCCACAATCGGAAATGAAACTCTGACTAAAGAGGAGGTCCTGCGGGTTGTGCCGGCCGGGCTGTCCGAAGCAGATTCAACGGCATTTGTCGATGCCTGGGTAAACTCATGGGTCAACGACCGTCTGCTCGAATCCGAGGCGACGCGCCATCTGAAAAATATGGACGACATAGATCGGATGGTGGCCGAATACCGGCGTAACCTGATTGCCTGGGAATTTAGAAAGCTGGCGGTGGCGACCGATCCGTCGCTCGCTCCCTCCGACTCCGCCATGATGGCATATTACAACACTCATTCCTCGCAACTGAAACTTGATCAGCCGATGCTCCGCGGCATATATATTAAAATGGAAACCTCCGACCCCGCGCTGAAAACAGTGCGGTCGCTATATCGCTCGTCAAATCAGTCCGACATTGACCGCCTGGAGAAAGTGGGACTCAAAGGTGCCGTTCATTATGATTACTTTCGCGACCAGTGGATTCCCTGGGAGCGCATAGTTTCTAAAATTCCGCATCCGGTCGACCCTTCATCGCTGCGCAAAGGCTATAGCCTTGATGTCGATGTTAACGGTTTCACATATCTGCTGAGCGTCAGCGACCTGCTGCCGGCCGGGGCGCCTATGCCGTTCGAAGCTGCACGCCCGCGTATTCTCTCGGCGCTTGAAACCGCTAATGCCGCGGCCGTCGATGCTCAGCTGCTTCAGCGCTTGCGCCGGGACGCTTTAGAGGCGGGGCGTTTGAAGTTGAACCGTGCCAATCCGTAGACGTAGCGCCTGAATCCCGGCTTATAGGCCAGCAAGCGGTCAAACCGGCCCAGGTGGGGATTGACGAGTTTAACAACATAGCCCACATAGAACATGGCAAACAATGTGCCCGGGCCTACTACCGTCCACGGCCATGACCCAAAGAAGCAGAAACCGCACATAACCGCGATGACTACCAGCGTCGTGTCAACCATTATCTTCACCTTGGGAAAGGCTGCGCCCGTTACCCGGCATATTGCAATCTGAATGCCCTCGCCCGGCATAGTAACCGACCCGCATCGGATCTCCATGGCCACAGCGGCGCCCAAAATCGTTGCCCCTGCAAGCTGCGCAACAATCTGCGCCCATAGCCGCGAATAGTCGAAAACCGAAGTCAGCGCCATGTTTATGTCGAGCATCGCCCCGAAAAAGAAGCCCACTACCAACTGTAGCAGCTGAACCTTTTCAAACTGACGGCGCAACACCAAAATCTGAGCCGTAACCAACAGAATGTTCATGATATTCGTGTAGCCGCCGATGGTTAGCGCGGGAGCCCGATTTACCTCGCCGGCAAGAGTAAACGCCATAGGTATGGCCGAAATTACCCCCGAGCCGAGGTTGGAACGCACGCAAAGCGCAACCCCTAAAGTCATGAAAAACATTGAAATGAGCAGCAAAATGTGTTGCCACACGAACCCGACGATTCTATCCTTGGTCGGAAACGCAGAAATAACAGGAATATTCATAAGCCGAGTAATCACCTGCAAATTTACGCATTTTCCCCGACATTCCAATAAGCGAAACGGAACAAAAGGCAAAATGGTAGAGGGCTCCTCGCCCAAAGCACTCCGAGACACCACTCCCAACACTCAACACTCCAAACGCAACAATTCGTATACCCGCGCGTGAGGCCTCTGCTCTGTTCGTTCAACTTCTAAGGCGATGCGAAGGCCTCGATGCGTGGGACGGACAGAAAGATAAGGTCCTCGCGCTTTTCTCATTAACAACCAACCAATTAACCACGCCAACGAAACGGACCCAGCGGCACCCAGTCATCCATCACCATGCTCAAACGCCTGCTCCTGCTCCTCTGCCTTCTCCCGGCCCTCCCCTCCCTCGCCTATAACGTCAAGAGCGGTGTCATCAGCTACACAACCTACACCGACGGGACATGTGTCGTAACTTCCTGCGATAAAGAGTACACCGGCAATTAACCGAAAAATCCCGCTTCGGCGGGATTTTTTAATTTTTAATTTTGAATTGGCCCGCGTAGTGGGCCGAACATTGTAGCCGGGGGTGAGGACCGCGTTGGCGGTCCGCAGCCCCTGGTTTGATGAGCAACCCGAAATCGAGCGCCTTTAGGTGCGAAACAAATCGTGTCGCAGCTACGCAGCTCTCTTTTGGTATGCAAATGACCTGACCGGGGGCTTGCACCCCCGGCTACACTCTCACGCCCGCGCTGCGGGCTCAACACTCAAAACTCCCAACTTTTTCCAAAATCTACGCTTCGCCCCCTCTTCCGCGTCGTAACTTTGCACTGTCGGAAACGAGCAGCGCCGACCACTGCTTTGGCTCAGCGGAGCCACACAAACGGCGGCACCGCGAACATTGCCATTCTGAAAACCCTGATCGTGTGATGATCCAATAACCGGTCATCCCAACCCCGACGTAACAGAAGAGGCTCTGTTCCGCCGGGGTCTATTTATATCACCTCTCTCCATCAAATAATTCAACATTCAACATTCAAAATTCAACATCCAACATTCAACATTCAAAATTATGAAAGTCTTCTCCTGGCTTCCCCGCAACCTTACCGAAGCCGAACGCCATCTCATCCAAACCCTCGAACACCGCCGACTCTCAAACCGCGGCCAACTCTTCGCCCTCATCGCCGACCCCAACCGCCGCTTCCGACGCGTCTGCTCCCTCTACCTCGCCTGGCTCCAACGCCATGCAATGCCCCGGGCAAACGCCGCCATTGGCGTCCCCCGCCTTGCCGACCGCGATGTCCCGCCCCTCTCTCCGCGCCGACTCAACCGCTTTCTTGGCTCCGAACCCGTCAACCCCGTTCGCCATTACCTCCACCAACTCCAAACCGACTTCTCCGCCCGCCGAAGCGACCTATATGCCATCCCGCGTGCCCTCTTCTTCTCCGCACGTAACCCCAACACCATCCGCGGCTCCACCTTCTCCCAACTGCTCATTGACCGGGCCGACACCATCTCCCCCTCACGGCCATATCATAGCGGCGTTTTCACCGTACTGCCCGGCGCATGCTATCCCTCGCTGCCGTTCAACGCACCCTATGTCTGCCTGATTCTCGGCGACCCTTATCGCGTTAAGCGCAACCACTTTCGCCGCTACTGGCTGAAACTCGCCCGCGATAACCCCGAGTGTATACTTTGTCGCCCCGAAGCCGAACTGGCCGAACGTCGCGCCCGCCTCTTGGCGCAACGCATCGCCCGCAAGGCCTCAACCCCGCCCCGGCGGCTAATCCTCCTGCCGGCGCTGAACCCCTCCTGCCGCAAAATTTTTGTCCCTGCAGCGAGCTTTAGCGAGCAATCCCCGCTCATCCCTCCCTCTGCCTTAGCAGCCTGAGCGCCCCGTCGAGCGCGAGCCCGAAAAGCCAAACCGACGGAAAGCGTTTCCGACCCTCTTATTCTTATTTATCTTATACTCTAAATTTTAAAATTTAAATTCTCATCTCCCGGAACAGAATAAAATGTGCATAAATTTTATGAAAAATTTGCGCATGTCGCGAAAATTTCGTTACTTTGCAGTCGGTTTGGCAGCTACCCTCCGGGAAAACCGGCGAAAAGTGATGCGTTCGCAGGTGATATGAGCGAAGGAGAAGGAGCTGAAAATACCATCTATCCGATAGTAAAAAATAATAATATAACCAGTTAGAAGACAACACCGTACAGCCATGTCAAAGATGTGTCAAATCACGGGCAAAACTGCCATGACAGGTAACAACGTTTCGCACTCGAAGCGTCGCACCAAGCGTAAATTCAACGTGAACCTCTTCACCAAGAAGTTCTACTGGCCCGAACAGGAAATGTGGATTTCCCTGACCATTTCCGCCAAGGGTCTGCGCACCATCAACAAACTCGGTCTGAACGCCGCTCTCATGCAGGCCGCCGAGAAGGGATATCTCAACGATAACGACATTAAATGCATTGGATTTTAAGTCATGGCAAAGAAAGCAAAAGGTAATCGCGTGCAGGTAATCCTCGAATGCACCGAACACAAAGCAAGCGGAATGCCCGGCACTTCGCGCTACATCACCACCAAAAACCGCAAGAACACGACCGAACGTCTGGAGCTGAAGAAATACAACCCCATTCTCAAGCGTATGACCGTTCACAAAGAAATCAAGTAATTCACCCCATAGTCTAAAGTATAACAGGAAATGGCAAAGAAAACCGTCGCCTCACTTCAGAAGGGTGAAGGCCGTACTTATAGCAAAGTAATCAAGATGGAGCGTTCGCCCAAAACCGGCGCCTACATCTTCAAGGAAGAAATGGTTCCTAACGACGCAGTAAAAGCTGCCTTGAAGTAAAAATCGGCCCGCAAATGCTGCCCAATATGTTAAAAAACATCTTTTTTTAACGAAAATCAAAAAAAAACTTAAAAAAAGTTTGCAGATTAAAAAATTTGGCATAAATTTGCACCGGTTTTAGAAACCAACCCAACCAAAATCGAATTTCTTTACTAATCGTTTCATAATTTTAAAAATTCTACAAAAATGAAAAAGTACATCCTGATGCTCGCCGTAGCTGCTGCTACCGCACTCGTAGCTTGTGGTAACAAAGAAGCTGCTGTTGAAGAAAACGTAGAACCCGTTGATTCTGCAGCTGTTGTTGAAGAAGTTGTTGAAGTAGTTGACTCTGCAGCTGCTGACACCGCTGTTGTTGCTGAAGTTGCTGAAGTTGCTGAATAATTCAACCGAGCAAACAACTTATAAAGTAGCCGGTCTTGACCCGAGTCAAGTCCGGTTATTATTTTTGGGAGTATGACTGTTGCCGAAATCACCCGTAATCTGAGGGCGAAACTCTCCGGTATTGACGATGCGCGCGGTATTGAGCGCGAAATTCTTGAGCAAGTGGCGCTGCTGCGCCCGGTTGACGTGGTCGTTGACCCGCAGCGCGAAATGCCCGACTTCATCGGCGAGAGAATCAGCGCGATTGCCGACCGGGTGATTGCAGGCGAGCCTGTTCAGTATGTTCTTGGCCGCGCACGTTTCTACGGGTTTGACCTTGCGGTGACTCCCGACGTGCTTATTCCGCGCCCCGAAACGGCTGAACTTGTAGATATCATTGCCGACAGGTATCGGAATCGGCCCGACCTCAAGATCTGCGATCTCGGAACCGGTTCCGGGGCGATTGCCATAGCCCTGGCCAAAACCCTTAAATTCCCCCAAATTACTGCGGTTGACATTTCGCAGGCAGCTTTGAATGTAGCCGGTAAGAATGCCGCAGACCAGAGGGTCAAGATTGACTTCGTGCGGGCCGATATGCTCACTTTCCGCCCCGAAGACGATTTTGACATAGTTGTCAGTAATCCGCCTTATGTGCTCGATTCCGAGCGGGGCGACATGGCTCCAAGAGTTCTTGACCATGAGCCCTCGTTGGCTCTGTTCGTGCCCGATTCGGACCCTTTGCGCTTCTATTCGGCGATTATACGAAATTTTAAAGGGCATGCAGGTGCATTTTATTTTGAAATCAATCCCTTGGAAGCCACAGGTTTCACTAACGCGGAACTGATTCGCGATTCCGCCGGGAAAATTCGTTTTGCTGTATATGACCCGTCAACTCTCGCCCCGGGAAGCCTATGAACGTCTCGCCGACCGTGCGGCCATGGCTGAGCTATGTTCTGCCGACGTTATAAAGAAACTTCGCGATTGGAGTATCGCGGCCGACGTGGCCGGGAAGATTCTGAACCGCTTGACAAAGGAGCGGTTTGTTGACGACAGGCGATTCGCGGCCCTTTATGTTCGCGACCGGCTTAACAATGCCCGCTGGGGACTCATAAAGATTCGGGCCAATATGCGCCTGAAGCGGCTTTCGGGTGAAATCATCGAAGAAGCCATCGACGCCGAATTTAGCGAAGAACAGTATTTTTCAAACCTTGCAGCGGCGCTTCGTTCTAAAGCGCGCAACCTTTCCGAGCCATTAACCGCTGCCGATCGCGCTAAGCTCATTCGCTTTGCTGCCGGTCGGGGCTATGAGCCTGAACTGATTCTCGACATGATAGCCGATGAAGAATATTGGCGCAATGCTGACTGACGCGCTGCTGTCGGTAATCTATCCGCCCCTGTGCCCATGTTGCGGAGAGGTGATGACGCGTGGCGAAGGGCCTATGTGTTTGTCGTGCAGGCTCGAATTTCCCTTTACCGACCACTTTCGTAACTATTCGGACAATGCGCTGACTGGTAAACTTCAGGGCATTGTTCCAATCAAGCGGGCAGCAGCCTACTTCACCTACAGGCGCGAAGGTTTTCAGGCGGCCCTCATCCACGAAATGAAATATCGAGGGCGCCCCATTATCGGGCGACGTCTGGCGGCGGAGTTTGCCGGCCGGCTTCAGGGCGAAGGCTTTTTTGACGGAATCGATGCCATAGCGCCCGTGCCGTTGAATTTCTGGCGTCATTGTCGGCGCGGCTATAATCAGTCGGCATATATTGCAGCAGGAGTTGCCGAAGCTACCGGTCTGCCCATAGTTGATGCTTTGAAAGCCGGGCGCCATGGGTCGCAGACCAGGCTTGGCGCAGTTGAACGGCGCAGGGCATTAGCAAATGTTTATAGTGTGAAGAAGGGTGGAGTGGAAGGCGTCAATCATCTGCTGCTCGTTGACGATATCTGCACTACGGGCGCCACGCTCTATGCCTGCGCCGAAGCGGCTTTTAGGGCTAATCCGGCCATGGATATTTCGGCTCTGGTGTTGGCCACGACTTCACTTCTGTGATAAAAATCCGCTACAATTATGTTACGTTTTTAACTTTTCCGGAGATTTGTGCGTAACTTTGTACACATGAATGATTCAAACCTTGAAAAGCGAGCTCTCGTAGCCACCGACGATAATTCTCTGCCTGAGGTATTGTCGGCAATGCTTGCGCCTACCGGAATCGAGGTGCAGCGGGTCGATGCCCACAGCATGGAGCCCTACGGAGATCAGACCTACACGGTTGTGCTGGTCGATGGCGATCCGAAAGGCGAGGTTGGGCAAGGGCTGCCGGCAATGGTTGTCATTTCACCCGACGACCCGATAGGGGCTTACGATTCGGGAGCCGATCTGGTAGTGGACAAGCCGTTGCGTACAAATGTGCTTCTGGCCAAGTTGCGCTCAGTGCTCCGCCGCTATGGCGTGAATATATGAAGTCATCGCTGTTGTTGCCCGCGTCTTTTCAGTCGGAATTGATTGAGGCGGGATGTGATGAAGCCGGTCGTGGATGTTTGGCCGGCCCTGTATTTGCGGCAGCGGTAATTCTGCCTGCGGGCTTCTGCCACCCGCTTCTACATGATTCAAAGACTTTGAGTGAGCGTCAGCGTCTGGATATGCGCGAGCTGATTCAGCGCGAGGCCATAAGCTGGGCCGTTGCCTCATGTTCGGCCAAGGAGATTGACGAGATAAATATTTTGCGCGCTTCGATTCTGGCCATGCACCGCGCCCTCGATGCTTTGGATGTTACTCCCGAGCTGGTTATTGTTGATGGCAACCGCTTTACACCATGGCGCCTGGGGGTGCCATACACAACGGTTGTTAAAGGCGATGCCAAATATGGCAATATCGCGGCTGCGTCGATTCTGGCCAAAACCTACCGCGACGACTTCATGGCTGCCGCGGCCAAAGAGTATCCGCAATATGGATGGGAACAGAACAAAGCCTATCCAACGGCTTCGCACCGCGCGGCGATTGCCGCCTTCGGCCCGTCGCCGCTTCACCGGCTAACTTTCCGCCTGCTTCCGAAGCCGGATAAGGCGTGAGGGATTACCGCCGATGATGGAGTAGGGAGGGAATTCCTTTACCAGCACAGTTCGAGCAGCAAGGATAGAGCCGTCGTTGACGCGGCGGTTGCCTACGATCATTACGTCGGCGCCAATCCATACATCATTGCCGATAATAACTTGCTGGGGGGGCAGTCCGTGTTGTTGCCCAATAGGAATATCTGTTCGGTCAAAGGCATGACGACTCTCCTGCACAACGAGGTTCGGGCCCATCATAACGTCGTTGCCGATTATAGTATTGTCTTTAATGTGGGCATTAAGTCCGATGCCGCTGCGCGAGCCCAGGTGAACGTTTCGGCCGTTGCCGAAAAAGGTGCCGCGCTCAATATTAACATCTTGGCCGCACGAAGCGAAGATATTGCGGCAACACCAAACCCGCATTGCTTTTCCAATGCGCCCGCCCGGACGGTAGGATGGCGGAAGCCACCGGGCGATCATATAGTAGAGGATAAGAAAGAACTTATGTTTCATCGTGATATTTTGTTGCGGAGCAATAAGTAAATGCCCGAACCGGTAGCTGCTCCCAAACCGAGAGTAACCGCAGCAAAAGCCGTTACTCCAACAAGGCAGCTCAGAAGTGGATTCAAGTTTAACAGGCTTAAAATAATAGCCGTTGCCAGCGCGGCAAGTGAAGGATTCCAGGCGCTCTTAATCACTATTGCCAGCAAATTCGTGAGGGTAAAGAATTTCAGTTTACAGGAAGTGTAAAAGGCATAGACGGCTGTTGAGAATGCAACTCCGGCCAGTTGGGTTGCGGCAATCCAAAGAATGCCGTCGCGATAGTAGATCCACAATAGCGATAGTTGAATCAGAACCTCCAGGAAGCCCAAATTGCGTATGAAGCGGGTTTTTCCGCGAACTTTGCAGAGGGTGATGAGGAATTGCTTAGTGGCGAGACAACATTCGGCAAACAGAAGGACGCGAAAAACCGGAACGACATTCAGCCACTTTGCGCCCAACAGAAGTTCGATAATTGGTGTAGCGGCCACAAAGAGTATTGCCAGTACCGTAATGTTTATGGTCAGCGAAGTACCGGTCATATTCCTGATCAGCGCGTTTCGTTTGTCGGGGTCTTCCTCGTTAGAGGCGACAACGAAGAAAGGCACGTTGATTGAAGCTTCGGAAACGCTGTAGGGGGCCGCCGAGAGTTTTGCGCCCTGATAATAGATACCGGAGGCGGCTGATGAGTAGAAACGGCCGAGAATCGTTGTGTTGATATTGCGTTCTATGATATTGGCGAAATAGGCCAGCATAAGGTGAATGCCAAAGCCGAAAAATTCGCGGAAAGCCTGCATGTTAAAGCGCCATCGCGGAAACCAACGTGAGGCGATTGTGTAGTAAATGAAAATTACGAAATTCAGCAGTATCTGGGTGCATATCAGGGCATAGTAACCACCACCTTTGAGAGCAATGATTATTGCGGCAATCGATACTGTTACGGTCGCTCCGACGCGCACAAAACATACTTCTTTCATTCTCAGTTGCTTCCGCATCCGGGTTTCCTGGACATAGCCCATTGACTGAAAGATAAATGAAACGCCGAATATCCGCATTATGGTTTTGATTTCCTCGTGGCCCATGTATTGAGCCAGCCATGGAGCGGTGATGAAAGCCATCAGGCCGAGAAACGTTCCGACGGCAGTATTGAAGATGAAAACCGTTGAATAGTCGGTTTCAGTTGGCTTGGGCTTGTGGATAAGTCCGTCGGAAAGTCCGCACGAGGTGAGGTCGGCAGCAATAGTTGTGAAAAGCGCTACCATAGCGAGCAGGCCGAAATCGCCTTCGGTAAGCAGTCGGGCCAGAATCAGGTTTGTGGCTAAATTGATGACTGCGATGCTTGCACGGTCGATAAACGACCATCGGTAGACGTTTCCTTTTGCCATAATTATGGGTTAGAAAGTCGCCTTTGATATGCCTGCCGCTCTGTCGGCCTTAATTTGGTTCAGCATCGGGTCCATTGAGTGGAGTGGGTAGGCCGGGTGGGCTGCGGTGTCGGGCGTAAGGGTTATTTCGCCGAAATAGATTTTTCCGTTTATAAGATAAAAATCTATGCGGGCATATTCTTCATCTTTGGCCAGCGCGGATGCGCATCGGAGCATTTCGTCGAGTTGCGCGGGGCGGGGAATCGAGCCCGCTTTGGCGCGGAACTGTTTGGCCAGTGCTTCGGGGTGTTCGTTCCATTGCTGGTCAAAGGCCATTACCTTGAAGTTGAAGTGCTCTTTTTCATTACGGTCCTGAAACACATAGATGCGCACCGGCTTGCCGTTGACGCAGTGGATTTTATAGTCTGTCAGCGACTCGTGGCCCGGTTCAACCATGAGCTGTTCGGCGATAATACGGGGCGGAATCAGCGCATAATGATGTTGAGCGGTCAGCTCCGGATATGGAAACTTCAGTGCATTATTCAGCTGCTTAATAACCTGCGGTCGATTCAGATTTGCTTTTGAGTGAACGAAAATGTTAGTGGCGCAGCCGTTGTTGGTTTTCAGAATAAATTGCTCCGGAAGAGTGTCGAAATCTATGTCGGCAGCGTCTGCCCAGCTCCCGAGCAGCGGAATCAGATATTGCTCGCCGATGTGCGAAGCAACAAAGTCGCGCACTGCCAGCTTGTCGGCTTTGACGGCCCATTGCGCATTGCGGCCGTTGGCAAGCGCGGCCCGGAAAACGTATGACCACATGTGGGGCACCGACTCTATCGGTCCGCTGAGTGAAACGAACCGGTGAAGGGCTTTCAGCGAGCGCAGCTGAACAATAAGTTTCGGGAATTTGCGGGCAATAGATTTAATCATTATCGAGAATCGTTGAATAGATTTCAAAAAGCGTCTCTTTAATCTTTTCAGGATAGAATTTCGGAGCTAACCGCAGGCCGGCGGAGCCGTGGCGGCCGATAAGTTCATCATTCAGCAGGTAGCAGTCAATGGCCGCGCCCATAGCCTTAAGGTCGCCGGGCTTGAAAAGAATTCCGTTTTCACCCGGCATAACCATTTCCGGAATGCCGCCGACTGGAGTGGAGATTACTCCCAGGCCGTGGCCCATGGCTTCGATAATGGTCATGGGTAAACATTCAATATAGCTCGGAAGAATCAAAACGTGATTTTCAGCAAAAAGCTGTTCTTTTTTTTCGCCGTCGACCCAACCGACAAAGTTGACTATTTCACCGATTTCGCGGGTGCGTATGAATTCCTTAAGTCTTTCATTTTCGCCATTTCCGCCGATAGACAGTTTTACCCGGCCTCTCCAGCGGTTACGGTTTTCGGCAATGACTTCGAGGAGATCAAAAATACCTTTTGCTTCAACAATGTTGCCGAGAAAGAGCAAGCCGAGCGGGGCGGTAGGTTTTTTCTGAACGACCTTCGGTATGGGAGTGAGCGGATTCGGAACTATATAGACGTTAGGATGATTAAACGTTGAGGTAAAATAGTCCTGCCAACTTTTCGACAGGGCAATGATCGCACTGCAGCGATTAAGCAGTTTGCCAATGTGTTCAACACCGACATTGTTGAAATATTCGCGGGAGTTGCCTCCGTGGCAATGATAAATAATTTTGAATCCGAGTAGACGTCCCCAGTTCATAATGAACCGTTTGCGAATGAAGCTTTTGCCGGTTGCCGCGTGCACATGGAGAATCCGGCGTCCACGCATACGCTCAATTGGCATGAGCGCAATGGTTTTTGCCAGCGCCACCGCTCCGGCGGCAAAGCCGCGGATTGAGTTCGTTGACAAATGACGGAAGCCGGGCAGCGTATCGTTATAGATATTCAGCACAGACGCTATGCCCGCCAGCGCTTTGCGCGAGGGGCCGATCATCAGCACTTTGGAGAATACCTTGTCTTGTTGTTTCATTCGGTGAGGAGTAAAGGAGTAGACTGAGAGTTTGAGGGTTGAGGTTCTTTGTTAGCGCAGAGAATGCCTCCAAGGATGAACGATAGCAATGTCAGGCCATGGACACCGTTGAGGCCGGCGAATCCTCCGACGCCCAAAACCGATATTCCAACGAGGGTGGCCAGATAGAAACGCGCATACTTCATTTTGCGTATAACAAAGTAGATGCCAACATAAAAGGCAGTTTGGATTATAAGGCCGATATAGCCGATGTCGAGTATTGTCTGCACCTGGGTTACTTCAACCCCGGTTGCAACTTCCTCAGACTGGGAAACGTCGACGTAGAACTCATTTTTTATTATGAATCGCTGATCGGTTGTTTTGTCGCGATGGAGGAAGCCAAATCCAATATTCAGGCGCCCCATATCGGAGAGCAGAAGCCATTTGGGAATAATCTGGCCCACACGGCCGGTACCGAAATTTGCGAGGTCCTCTTCGTCTTGTGCAACCTGAAGTGCTACAAACTGGTCGATGTTATATGCGATTCGCATTTTTTCGCCGGTTTGTATGTCGAGATAATAGAGCGAGGCAACTAAGATTATTGCCGACAAGATATACTTGACAATCACCCCGATTTGCGGGCGGAAAAATACCCAGCAAACAATCAGGGCAAACAGCAGCGAGTTTGTTCTCGATGCTAACAGGGCCAGGGCAATCAGCAGATAGTGAAATCCTGACAACCGCAGGTATTTATAGTTCAGCGCCGGAACGAGCGGCACAAGTAGAAACAGTCCCGGGGGATAGTGACGCTCGGTATAGCTGCCATAGTAGGGGTCAAACAGGGTAATAACCCGGCTGATGGCGTTGCTGGCAGGAAGCAGCATAAATCCTCCGATAATAAATGCATCGATGACGTAGAAGGCGCATATTACCAGAGCGTGGGCCGCGAGTGCATGGATAAAAGCCTGCCAATCGAAGTTTTTATTGGCAAATATCAGCAGGGGGATGTAGAAGCAAATGATCGTTATGTAGTTTCGGATTGTGAGTATCTGAACCGACATCCGTTCAAAAGAAAGCACGGCAAATACGAACAAAGCTCCGAAATATAACAACATCATTATGGTGATGATGCGTATCTTTGGCGATTTGCGGTAGATAAACAGCATCAGTGCTCCGACAACCAGACAAATATCCGTAATCCTTATCGGAAACAGATTTAAGGGAATGAATCCGAAACTCCCGGTAAGCAGCATTACTTCTACGGTAAAGAAGTAGCGGTCTCTGCGCCACATTACCGATAGCCATACAATGATAAGCAGAAGCGCCGGATAAAATTTTAAGCCCAACAGCGACAGGAGCAGACAAAATATTGTTGCCTGCGTCCATTTGGCAGCAGGCATACGGAATATTGCTGTACTGGTCGGTTGGGTAAGGGTCATTTCTTAAATAATTGATACCGGGCGTAGAAATAGAATATCGGTAGCAGAAGTCCAATCAGCAAGGCCACGAATATTGTTTTCTCCGGGCTCCGCGAAATATCTTCGTTAAGCGAAAAGGCCGGGTCGATAATCTTTGCTTTTGGATTGAGGTTGGCAAAAAGCACCTGAATCTCTTCTTGTTTTTTCAGCAGGTATAAGTATAATTCTTCTTCAACCGCCCGGTGGCGTGCAATTTTGCGGTAGCTTTCTTCAATTTCAGGAATGTTGCCAACAGCGTCCTGTGCCTGTTGGTATAGAGTGCGGTATTGTTTTTCCAGCTTCATGGACGATTCCACTCCGCTTTCAAGGGCAGTGATGAGATTATTGCGAACAAGGGTAATCTGTTCGTCGAGGCGTTGCAGCGCAAGGTTGTCGGGCTTCGACGAAGCTTCCAGCGAGGTTCGGCGCATCAGCAGCGAGTTATAGGAGTCGATCAGTCCGGCTGACTCTTCATAGGGAGGAATCAGGCTGTTGTCCTTTGCACTGGCCCGGGCAATGTCGAGAGTCAGGCGAGCTTTTTCCGTTACGAGTTGCTGCTGAATCAGCATCTTTTCGGCGTTTGCCATCCTTTCGTAATAGGAAGTGCCGTCGGCTTCGATAACAGCCAGTCCGCGATGCTCCTTATATTCCGTCAGGGTCGACTCGGCGCTGGCCAACTGGCCGCGAACGTCGTTCAGACGATTATTGATAAAGTTTACAGTTGTAGAGTTTTGAGAGTCCTGATCGTTTCTTGAACGCTGATTGTAGCTTTTAATCAGGGAGTTCAATATGTCGATTGAAAGCTGTTCGTTGTCGGTAATCATCTGCAGGGAAATAATCTTGGAATTTTTACCTGCAGCTTCAACAGTTAAGTCATCGCGCAAATCTTCGGCCGCGGTGCTCGGGCTCTCAACCGTAATGCGGTAGCGGCCGGCACTTTTAGAGGTCAACTTTGGAGTGGGCTGCAACGAAAAGGTGCCGTAGTCGGTGGCGATTTTGGCGGGAAGTGTAATATCTGACCCGGAGAAGAGCTTGTCGACTCCGGGAGCGGTAACGGTTACCGAGGCCTTTTTCTGAGCCGAAAGGCTTACGCGAAAGGTCAGAACAGTGTGGAGGGTATCGAGGTCAATCGTGCTGTCGTCAACAACGAGTTTCAGTGGCGACTCCTCAGTTTCGCGCAGGTAGTTTTTGGGAGCCAGGCGGCGGTAATACGCAATATTTAGCTGAAGGTCCTTAACCACAGATTCGAGCATGGAATGCGAGGTTGCAATGCGCATTTCATCTTCGGTGCTGGCGTTTCCTCCGAAAAAGTCAGATATGCTGCCTCCAAGTCCGGCGCTGATGAACTTCGACATCGGCGTTTGTTCGGTGAGCATAATATTAGCCTTGACCTTATAAATCGGACGGATAAGGAGGGTCGATAACCAGCCGATGCCGCCGCAAACTATAATTGAAATCAAGAACCAATACCATTTGCTGCGTACTTGTTTGAGCAGGCCGCTGTAGTCGATGAATTCGGAGTTTGTATTGTTGCTCATGAGTTGAATTATGTTATTTGATAAACAGGGCTATGGCGAGCGAAGCTATCACGGAGGCGGCGCTGACGATAACCGAAGTCATTGAAAGTTTGAACTGACGTTCCTGGTCGGTCGACACGTTTTTGGCGCGAATCTGGTTCGGTTCAACATAGATTACGTCATTTTGTGTCAGGAAAAAGTAGGGTGACTCAAGAATTTTGGAGTCGTTAAGGTTCATTTTGTGGAATTGACGCTGGCCGTTTTCTTCGCGGATGAGCCATACGTTCTGGCGTTCGCCGTAGGGGGTGAGGTCGCCGGCGGCGGCTATGGCGTCAAGAATCGAGTAGCGTTCACGGCCAACCAGCTGCACTCCAGGCTTGTTAACTTCGCCCATAATGTTTACATGGAAGTTGACCAATTCAACCGTAACTATAGGGTCAACAACCGTTTCGCTTATTTTTTCCTCAAGATATTGAGCAAGGCCGTCGAGAGTCATGCCGGCAACGTGGATTTTGCCGAAAATCGGAAAGGATATGAAGCCGGCGGCATCAACATGATAGGTCTGCAGCGTGAGGTTTTGGCTCCGGCGGGTAATCAACTGCGATTCTTCGGTTGCAACCGGAGAGTTGAAGTCGCGCACGCGCGGGTGCTGATAGGGTATGGTAAAGTCTTGAACAGCAACTTGGTCGGCGGCCGCAACATTTATTAAAAGTTCATCGTCAGGGACTATCTTAATCGTAAAGTCGGTCATTGCTACGGCTCCTTCCGGCGCCAGGTCGGTGAAGTATGGGAGCACCGTTTTTCTCGATGAACATGCACTCAGTCCTATGCATAACCCGAGAGCGATTATAATGTGTTTGACTTTCATGAAATGACGGTTAATAATAAGCGTTTATTTTTTAACGTGTTGAATGTCGTGTTTATTGTTTGCTGTCGGTTATTCTTTTATAGATTTCCGAGGGCTTTAAAAGTAGCAGCGGATGTGTCCAGTCGGGAAGTAATTCCATCAGTGGAATCACGACGAAATCGCGTTGATGCATGCGGGGGTGGGGCACCATTGCGTCGGAATCGGTGGAAACTGTCTGTCCAAGACAAATCAGGTCGAGATCAATTTTGCGGTCGCAATATTCGCCCGAAGCAGTCCGATGACATGTTTCGGGGTCAATCAGTAGTTCTATTTCGCCAAGGGCGGCAACAATCCGCGAGGGAGTAAGGTCAGTTTCAACATTGACTCCGATATTTAGAAAAAGGTTCGGCGAGTCGAAGCCGTCGGGCCATGTTTCAACCGGATTGGAAACTGCCAGGACCTTTCCTACCCTTTCAGAAAGGAGAGTAACCGCGCGGGATAAGATTTCCGCGCGGTGTCCGAGATTGGAGCCGATGTTGATATGTGCAATCAAATAGAGCGGCTAACTTCAACTTCTTCGAATCCTTCGATAATGTCGCCGACCTGCAGGTCATTATAGCCTGCTATGCTCAGGCCGCAATCATAGCCGGAGGTAACTTCTTTAACATCGTCTTTGAAGCGTTTGAGCGAGCCGAGTTCGCCGGTGTAGCGAACAATGCCGTCGCGGATGAGCCGAACTTTGTTGGAGCGCTTGATTTTTCCTTCGCGTACGAGCGCGCCGGCAATGGTGCCGACTTTGGAAATATGGTAGGTTTGCAAAACTTCGGCAGTGCCGGTGATTTCTTCCTTGAGTTCGGGGGCCAACATGCCTGCCATTGCGTCTTTAACCTCTTCAATGGCCTGATAAATAACTGAGTAAAGGCGAATGTCGACGCCTTCGCGCTCGGCTGCTTTGCGTGCGGCTTGGCTCGGGCGAACCTGGAAGCCGATGATAATTGCATCGGAGGCGGCAGCCAGGTCAACATCGCTTTCAGAAATCGCGCCCACGGCTTTGTGGATAACGTTGATCTGGATTTCTTCGGTCGAGAGTTTCAACAGCGAGTCAGACAGGGCTTCAATCGAGCCGTCAACGTCGCCCTTAACAATGATGTTGAGTTCCTGGAAGTTACCGATTGCGCGTCGGCGGCCGATATCTTCGAGGGTAATCATCTTGGTTGTGCGGGCCGTTTGTTCGCGCTGCAACTGTTCGCGTTTGGTGGCTATTTCACGGGCTTCCTGTTCGGAATCGAGAACGTTGAAGGTGTCGCCGGCGGTCGGCGCACCGTTGAGGCCAAGAATGAGAACCGGAACTGCCGGTCCTGCTTCTTTTACGCGCTGGTTGCGTTCGTTGAACATGGCCTTAACTTTGCCATAGTGCGTGCCCGCAAGAATTATGTCGCCGACTTTTAATGTGCCGCTCTGAACCAGAACGGTGGCAACGTAGCCGCGGCCTTTGTCGAGGCTCGATTCCAGTACTGCGCCTACGGCGTTGCGGTTCGGGTTAGCTTTAAGTTCGAGCATTTCGGCTTCGAGAAGAACTTTTTCCATGAGTTCTTCAACGCCGATGCCTTTTTTGGCCGAGATTTCCTGGCTTTGATATTTGCCGCCCCAATCTTCAACCAGATAGTTCATCGCCGAGAGTTCCTCTTTGATTTTATCAGGATTGGCGTGGGGTTTATCGATTTTGTTAATGGCGAATACGATGGGCACGCCGGCAGCCGCAGCGTGGTTGATGGCTTCAACGGTCTGGGGCATGACGGCGTCGTCGGCAGCAACGATAATAATTACAAGGTCGGTTACCTTTGCACCGCGGGCACGCATTGCAGTGAACGCTTCGTGACCGGGAGTGTCGAGGAAGGTAATGTTGCGGCCATCGGGCAGAGTAACATGGTATGCACCGATATGCTGGGTAATGCCGCCTGCTTCGCCTGCAATAACGTTAGCCTGGCGGATATAGTCGAGAAGCGACGTCTTGCCATGGTCAACGTGGCCCATGACCGTAACGATCGGCGGACGCGGAAGCAGATCTTCTTCCGAATCTTCAACCTGCGCAACCGCTTCGGAGAGATCGGTCGTGATATATTCGGTTTCAAAACCGAATTCTTCGGCAACGATATTGATTGTTTCTGCATCCAGGCGCTGGTTTATGCTGACCATAACGCCCATTTGCATGCATGTTGCAATAACGTTGTTGATCGGCACGTTCATGAGCGAAGCCAGGTCGTTGGCCGTTACGAATTCGGTGAGTTTCAGAATCTTGCTTTCGGCTTCCTGCTGTTCGGCGCGTTCCTGTTCGCGGCTGGCGAAGGCTTCGCGTTTTTCTTTGCGCCATTTGGCAGCGGTTTTCTGGCCTTTATTGCCTTTTGAAGTCAGGCGTGCAAGAACTTCTTTAACCTGTTTCTGAACGTCTTCTTCGCTGATTTCCGGTGCTGCCTGCTTGGCTTTGCGGTTCCTGTCGGCGTTATTCTTTTTGTTTTCGTTCTTTTGGTTGTTGTTCTTTTTGCCGCCGCCGTTGTTGTTGGACGAGGCGTCGCGGTTGGCGCGACCTTCTTTCTGAACGTCAACTTTTTCGCCGGCACCGATGCGCTTGCGTTTTTTGCGGTCGCCGTCCTGGCCTCCGCGGCGTTCTTCCTTGGATTTCTTTTTAGGACGGGTAGCGCCATTTATGGCTGTAAGGTCAATTTTGCCAACAACGTTGAGTTGAGGACCCTGGGCTTTCAGCGTGTCGGAGTCGTGTAAACGAAAAACTTCGGGCTCAGCGGGTGTTTTTGCGCTCGCGGACTCTTCGGCCTGTTTTGCCGGTTCGGGTTTGGGTTCAGCCTTTGGCTCCTGCTTTGGCTCCTGCTTGGGCTGCGGTTTAGGCTCGGGCTTAGGCTCGGGCTTTGGTTCCGGCTTAGGCTGCGGTTTGGGCTCCGGCTTAGGCGCGGGTTTGGGCTCGGGTTTAGGTTCGGGCTTGGGCTCGGGTTTGGGCTCGGGTTTGGGTTCGGGTTTAGGCTCGGGTTTAGGTTCGGGTTTAGGTTCGGGCTTAGGCTCGGGTTTGGGCTCAGGCTTAGGTTCTGCCTTAGGCTTTTCAATAATGGGTTTGCCGGTGTTCAGGTCTATTTTGCCGAGCACTTTCGGTCCATTATCGGCTTTTGGGGCGGCTGCAGTTTTGGGAGCGGCCGGGGCGGCAGGCGACGGCGCGGGTGCAGCGGCTTTGGGCACTCTTTGCCCCAGGTTAATTTCTTTTCCGCCGCCAAACTCCTTTATCAATAGTTCGCAAACGGTTTCGTCAACGCGGGCGTTGACGCCTTCTTCAACTTCAATGTTTTTTTTCTGCAAAAACTCCCTCACCGTGCTGAGCCCCACGTTGAGTTCGCTTGCAATTTTGCTTAATTTCTGTCTTGCCATTTATTATTTGTAAAGGAGTTTGGTGGTTTAAAGATTAGTTAGCTGCCGGAGTTTCCGATTCGTCGGTTTCGGGTTCTTCTTCATCGTCGTCTTCGTCGTCGTAGTCGAATTCGGCGCGGAGAACTCCGATAACGTAGTCAACCGTTTCAGCTTCGAGGTCAGCTTTTTCCGATATGATTTCGCGGTCTGTTTCCAAAACGGCCTTGGCGGTCATCAGGCCCATGTTTTTCAGCGATTCAATTACCCATTCGTCGATTTCATCCTTGAATTCGTCGAGGTAGATGTCGTCGTCGTTTTCGTCTTGTTCGGTCTTGCGGTAAACGTCGATTTCGTAGCCGGTGAGTTTGGCTGCGAGCTTGATGTTCTGACCACCTTTGCCGATAGCAAGGCTAACTTCTTCGGGACGCATGAACACTTCGGCCTTTTTGGTTTCTTCGTCCAGGCGGATTGACCATACCTTTGCGGGGGCCAGAGCGCGCTGAATAAGCAGACCGGGGTTTGAGGTCCAGTTGATAACGTCGATGTTTTCGTTTCGCAGTTCGCGGACAATGCCGTGGATTCGCGAGCCTTTAACGCCAACGCAGGCACCTACGGGATCGATGCGGTCGTCGTAGCTTTCAACGGCGATTTTGGCGCGTTCTCCCGGAATTCGGGCAACGGCGCGAATGTTTATCAAACCGTCGTGAATTTCAGGAACTTCGAGTTCAAACAGGGCGCGCAGGAACTGGTCGGAAACGCGGCTTACGGTAATTTTGGGGTTATTGTTTTTGTTGTCTACACTGGCAATAACGGCGCGGATTGTTTCGCCCTTGCGGAAAAAGTCGCCGGGAATAGCTTCGCTTTTGGGCAGCAGCAATTCGTTATGGTCTTCGTCCATCAGCAGGGTTTCGCGGCTCCAGGTCTGATAGACTTCGGCCGAAATCAGCTCGCCTTCCATGTCCTTGAACTTGGAATAGATAGCTTCTTTTTGCAGGTCAAGGATTTTCGACTGCAGGGTCTGGCGCAAGTTGAGGATAGCGCGGCGTCCGAAGTCTGCAAAAATAATTTCTTTGGTGTGCTCCTCGCCGATTTCTGCGTCGGGGTCGTTATCGGCGCGGGCATCGGTCAGCGAAATCTGAAGGTTGGGGTTTTCAACTTCACCGTCGGGCACGACTTCGAGATTCTGAAAAATCTGAACGTCGCCCTTGTCGGGGTTCATAATAACGTCGAGGTTTTCGTCGGTGCCAAACATGTTGGAGAGAACCTTTCTGAAGCTCTCTTCCAGAACGCTGACCATTGTGGCCTTGTCGATGTGTTTATATTCTTTGAACTCATCGAAACGTTCCACCATATTGGTGTTTTCCGCTTTTTTTGCCATTGGTGTTTATTATTGTCTTATTTAAAATTTATTACGTATTTAACGGATTTCGCATCGGTGTAGGCCATGGTTTCGGGCTGCAGTTCTATAACCGGTCGCTTCTGGCCTTCTTTCTTTACTTTGCGGGCCACTTCGACGGTGAAGCCGCTGTCGGTAGTCTCAACAAGGGTACCCTGAAACTTGCGTCCGTCGCGGGTGAGCACTTCGACTTCGTTGCCTATGTTTTTGTCGAATTGCTTTCTGACCTTAAATGGTGATGTCAGGCCGGCGGACCCTACTTCGAGCTCGAAATCTTCGGCGTCGCGGTCGAGTTGCTCTTCGATTCGGCGCGAAACGGCAACGCAGGTGTCAACGTCCATGCGGTCCATCGAGTCGAGTTCAACTACTATGCGGTTATCAGCTGAGACGCTGATGCTGACCGGAAACAGATCGGTTCCTTCAATGGCCTTCAGAGTGGCTTGTTCGACTAATGTTTTGTCAATCATGATTGTTATTATAAAAAACTCGGAGAAGACCTGCGCCCCCTCCGTTGCTACGCTGCAAAGTTACGAAAAATTTCCGTGTCCGCAAAACTTTTTTAAACAAATTTTGACTAAAGTTAATCCTTTCGGGAAATGCCGGTTGCGCACGGATGAAAAATAGCCCCGGAGCAATGTTGCTTCGGGGCCTGGTAGCCCATAGGAGAATCGAACTCCTCTTTCAAGAATGAAAATCTTGCGTCCT
>CAZGTD010000003.1:0-115508 GCA_964528425.1 uncultured Bacteroides sp. | reverse complement strand
TAGCAGCCTGAGCGCCCCGTCGAGCGCGAGCCCGAAAAGCCAAACCGACGGAAAGTGTTTCCGACCCTCTTTTTGTTTTAAATGTGTAACCCATTGGGTGCGACGGCGGCCCGCCGCCACGTGCCTGCAACTTCACTCAGCTCCCATGTGGTTAGGCTTTGTTAGCGGCCGCTGCTGTAGAAGTCGAGAATCCGCGCGCGCAGAATAAGCTCGTAGCGGGCCTGGGAGCGGTCGCTCATTGAGCGAACGAATGCATTTTTTGCATTCTCGAAGTCAACCGGAGTTGCGCGGCCCAGATTGTATTTTTCCTGAACTGACGCCAATGCGGCCGCCGAGGCTATGCATGCTTCTTCGGCAGCCTGCAGTTTTTCGCGAGCACCGACGGCTTGATAATAGCTTTCGTTGATTGCTTTAAAAAGGCGGTCTTTTTGCGTTTCAAGATTCAGTTCCGCTCCGAGAACCCTCAGTTTGGCCGAACGAACGGAATTGCGGGTCTGAAATCCGTCGAAAATCGGAATATTGAGTTGTAGGCCTACATATTGACCGAAGTTATTGCGGAACTGCTGACTGAAACTCTGATTAGGCATTCCGGAGAGGCGGTAGTAGTTAGACGACAAACCTGCCTGAAGATTCAGTCGGGGAATATAGCCTGTTCTGGCAACTGAAACGTTGCGGTTGGCGGCATCTATTTCCAGGCGGTTGGCAGCCAGCGAATGGTTGATTCGCATTGCAGAGTCAAAAACCGAACGCGGGTCTTGAATAGCGGGCAGCTCTTTGGTGTCGAGGGCAACAACGTCGAAATCTTCGATTGATTCCAGGCGCAGAAGTTGAGCCAGATCGAGCAGGGCGAGCCGGCGGTTGTTGGTCGCCGTTACCAGTTGCAGTTTGGCTTGGGCGAGTTGCGACCGGGCGTCGAGCATATCGGCCTCGGGTATTTTGCCTGCTTCAAGCAAAGCCTCGCGGCGTTGTAGTTCTTCGGCTGTGAGCTCGGCCTGGGCGTCGGCAACTCCTTCGAGTTCCGAGCAATACAGAACCTGAAGATATTGCGCCATAACGTTTAAAGTAACGTCATCTTTAGTCGCTTCCATGCTTTCAACAACTGCCCGGAGCGATGCCCGTGCGTAGTCGATGTTGCGCACGGTTTGCAGACCGTTGAAAAGCGGCAGTTGCAGACCGGCGCTCAGACCGAAGTTGGCCGTGTTGTGGTTGGCATAAATATTCTGAGAGTTCAGCGAGCGGCCAAAGCTCCAGTTCTGGCTTGCACCGGCAGAAATTTGCGGTAGCACTGCGTCTTTGGCGCCGGTTACCTGCTGCTCGGCCGTCTGCCGGTCGATTTCGCGCTGGCGCACCGTCAGATTATGCTCGATGGCATAGGCTATGCACTGGTCGAGAGTCATCATCTCGGCCGATGCGCTGAAAACCGCCAATGCAGCCAATGCAGAAAACACTATCCTTTTCATTGCTTGAGTCCTCCGCGAAGTTTGGTGTCGGCACTGATGCCGCCGGTTATTTCAATGTTTATGCCGTCGCTCATGCCGGTTTCTACTTTCTGCCGTTCGAAGGTCTGCTTCGACTCGTCGGTGAGAACGTAAACGTAGGCATCATCACCCTCAAACTCAACAATCGCTTCAGGCACTGCAAGAACGTTGCGGACTTCGCGCAAAACCACTGCGGCGTTCGCGCTATAGCCTGCGCGCAAGGTTTTAACTCCGGGCAGATTGGCTGCGGCTTTAATCTCAAAGGTGTTGGTGCCGTTATTGCTTTCGGCTTTTGGCGAAATGTATTCAATGGTGGTTTCGGCGCTTATATCCTCCAGAGCACCTACGGTAATCGTCATAGGTTGACCCGGCGAGAGCAAGCCAACCTCGGTTTCGTCAACTTTGCCTTTGAAAATAAGGTCGTTCATATCGGCAACTTTCGCAATGGTTGTGCCGTCGTTGAAAGTGTTTGACTGGATAACCGACGAACCAACTTTCACCGGCACATCGAGTACCAGGCCCGTAATGGTTGAGCGCACCAGTGTGTTCGACCCCTTGGCGTTGGTGGAACTTACGCCATCGCGCACGATTGTCAAGGCATCGCGAGCGGCAGCGAGCTCGATTTCGGCGCTCTTTAACGCAGTGAGCGCTTCTTCGTATTCCTCGCGCGAGGCAAATTTCTTTTCATAAAGTTCCATGGTGCGGGCCGTTTTTGCTTTTTGCAGGGCAATGGCGTTTTCTGCAACCGACACCCGGTTATGTGCGGCTGAAAGCTGGCTTTCTTCGGCAATAACCTTTATTTTTGCTATTATATCGCCCTCTTTGATCTGCTGGCCTGCTTCAACGTATATTTCAGATATAATGCCCGAAATCTGCGGCTTGATTTCAATTTCATCGCGTGGCTCGATTGTGCCGGTCAGCAGTGTGGACTTTGATATTACCGCATCGGCTTGAGGAACAACTATTTCATATTCCGGGCGTTTATCTCTGGAGCTGATAAAGAGGTAAACGAAAGTACCGATAAATAGCAGCCCGACGATTACCAGAAGGGCGCGTTTCATAAACTTTTTCATTTGTCGTTTATTGCTTCGATAGGTTTGATTTTCATTGCTTTAAGTGAGGGAATGATACTGGCTGCAATGCCGAGTACCAAGAATATCAACAGAATAACCACCGCCTGGTGAAATTGAATCTGGAATTGGATTCCGCTGAGTTGCTGAACTATTGCAAGCAGGCCTACCGAAAATACTATACCGGCAGTGCCTGCAATGAGCGTAAGGGCTATTCCTTCAGAGAGGATTTGAGTTACAATGTCGGCCGGCGTGGCACCAATGGCGCGCCGTATGCCTATTTCCGATGTGCGCTCCTTTACGATGACCCACATAATGTTGCCAACGCCGATAATGCCGGCAATGAGGGTTCCGAGGCCTACAAACAGCGCCAGAGTGCTAATGCCTAAAAAGAGCATGTCGAGCATGGCGAATTTTTCGGCAACGTCGAAAAACCAGATGGCATTGTCGTCGGTCGGCGCGATAGGGTGGTTGGCTCTTATGGCGCGCACCAGCCGCGGTTTAAGTTCCGATGGGGTATGGCCGTCGAGCGCGGTAATCATTACGGCTCCTACCTGATCGCCCTGGTTGAACGCACGCGCGAAGGTCGATAGCGGAATCGTTACGCAATTGTCGATTTTATCGCCATTGATCTGCACTTCGGCCTCTTGCGACGCTATGCCCACAATCTTGTAATAGATGCCGTAAACGTTTATATACTTGCCAATGGCGTCTCCTTCCGGAAACAGTTTGTTTGCGATATTCAGACCTATAACAGCCACTTTCGCGCGCGAGCGTTCGTCCGACGAGTTGAGAAAGCGCCCTTCGTTTATTGTAGGCAGAAAAGCCTTCAGAAAATCGCGGTCCACACCCTGAATCGATGCCTGGGTCGAGTAGCGGCCCGACGAAACCGAGGTGGCGCCACCGTAGGATGTTGCCGCCACGGCATCGATGCCCGGAATGCGGCGCATGGCGTCAACGTCGGCCGTGGTCATTGACCATGATGAGCCTTTGTTGTAACCGCGATATGAAACCGTGCGCCGGTTAGCGAACATAACCGCCGAATTCGATGCAAAGCCCTCGAAGTTGGAGCGGAGTTTACGTTCCAGGCCCCCGGCGCCCCCGAGCAGACTCGTGAGCATGAATATGCCCCAGAAAATGCCGAAAGCGGTAAGAAACGTGCGGGTTTTGTTGCGCGACAGCGTAGCGCCTATCTCGCGCCAGTTTTCAAAATCAAAAATTGTTGTTCTCATTCTTCGCGTAGGGCTTCAACCGGTTTAATTTTGAGGGCTTTCAGGGCCGGGAACAAACCTGCGCCGAGGCCGGCGATTATAAGCACGCACATAACTGCCAGTGCAAGGCTGAAATCGATGCCCGGATTAACGAATGCTTCCGAGTCACCCTGAAGATGGTCGATTGTTTCTGTAAGGAGTGTTCCGAGAACTACTCCCGCCATGCCCGACAGAGTGGTAATGGCAATTGATTCCGACAGAATCTGCACCAAGATTGCCGAAGGCTTGGCGCCTATGGCGCGGCGGACTCCGATTTCGTGGGTGCGCTCCCTGACGCTGACAAACATTATGTTGCTGACCCCGATAATGCCGCTGACAAGCGTAAACAGTCCGATAACCCAAACGGCAATATGGAGAATCTTCATGCCGGTGCCCATTTGAATCTGCTGGTTAAACTGATTCCAGGTGTCAACGGCCGATGGATCCTCTGGGCTGAAATCGTGGGCTGCAGCCAGCGAGCGGCGCACCCGCTCTTCGGCCTCGGTGCCATCGTCAAGAGAGTGAACGTTTTTCAGGTCAACTGAAATTTCATCGACTATATCGCCGTAGCCCATAAGCAGCTGGGCGGTAGTGAAAGGTACATAAACCTCGCGCGACCATTCGGACTCGAAGGTCCCAACAATGGTGAACACAATGTTGCCTATCCGCAAGGTTTGACCAACCGCCTCTGACGGATTGGGAAACAAGGCGTCGGCAACCAGCGAGGAAATTACGGCAACCTTACGCCGCTCCGCCATATCGCGGTTGTTGATAAAACGGCCGTAGCTTACCTTCAGGCGGCGCTCGTTTTGCAGCGCCGGAAAAATGCCTGAGTAGCCGGTTGAAATATAATCATGGTCGGACGATATGGTCAAAGGTTCGCTGCTGAGCCGAGCCGTAACGCCGTTGACCTTGTCGGGCGAGTCGGACGCTATGCGCTCCAGGTCGCCCGAGCGGAGGCTGATGAATCTGCCCTCTTTATAGCCATGCCAGGCGCGCGAAGTGCGCGAGCCCCAGATTTTCAGAATGTTCATGCCCTGGTCGTTGACGTTTTTTTCAAAAGCGTTGACCACCCCGTTGCTCATTCCGAGCAGAACAACGAGCATGAATATGCCCCACGCTACTGCCAGTCCGGTCAAAAACGTTCGAGTCCGGTTGTTGCGCAGAGTCTGGGCTATTTCAGTGAACAGGTCTATCATTTGGCCAAAGGGTTTTCAATGCGTCCGTCAACAATGCGGATTATACGGTCGGTTTGCTCGCCCACGGTAGGGTCGTGGGTAACAATGATTATGGTTTTGCCAAGATCGGTGTTGAGATTGCGGAAAATCTGCATAACCTCCTTCGACGTTGTGGAGTCGAGCGCGCCGGTGGGTTCGTCGGCAAGAATTATCGCGGGATTGGTTATAAGCGCGCGGGCCAGGGCCACGCGCTGTTTCTGTCCCCCGGAAAGTTCTGCCGGCAAATGGTGCGCGCGGTCGGCCAACCCCAGGCGGTCGAGCTGTTCCATGGCCATGATGCGGCGTTTGCGCCGGCTGACCCCTTGATAAAACAGCGGCAGGGCAACGTTTTCAACCGCATCTTTATAGCTGATAAGGTTAAACGATTGGAAAACGAAGCCTATCAGCCGGTTGCGCAATTCCGCGGCGCGGTTCTCAGAAAGGTTGCGGATCAGGTTTCCGTCGAGCCAATATTCTCCGGTGTCGTAGGAGTCGAGAATGCCGAGAATATTCAGCAGAGTCGACTTGCCCGAACCGGATGCGCCCATTATCGACACTAATTCTCCGCGGTCAATGTGCAGGTTAATGTCGTGGAGAACGTGAAGGGGAACTGCGCCTGAATATGTTTTGTTAACGTTGGTTAGTGTAATCATCGTAGAGACTGCGCAGTTCGTCGGGAGTTATGCCAATCTGGTTCAGACGGTTGAAAAAGTAGTGGATTTCGTCGGCAAAGAATTGCTCTTTGCGCGCGGCGAGAATCCGGTCGCGGGCGTCGGGGCTTACGAAGTAACCTATGCCGCGGCGGTTATATATGATTCCTTGACGTTCAAGATGCTCGTAGGTGCGCATAGCGGTGTTGGCATTGACCTGGGCCTCGGCCGCAGTGTCGCGCACCGACGGCAAACGTCCGTCAGATTGATAGCGTCCGGCCTGGATATCATCTTCCAGGCCTTCGGCTATCTGCAGGTATATGGGTTTGCTGTTCATTATTCTTGGTAGATTATAGGCTTATTGAGCCGCCCGATGAGTGGTCGACTTTCGAATCAACCAGACGGAGAGATTTGCCGTTGATTTTAGCCCCCGAGGTTGCTTCAAATGAACCGTAATCGGCTTTGCCCGATAGGGTGATTTTGGCGCCCGACGAGGCCTCGGCTGTTAGTTTCTTCGATTTCAGGTCCATTACGTTGAGCTCGGCGCCTGATGAGGCTTCCAAGTCAGCAACAGCCGCATTGAGCGCTTTGATGGTCACTGACGCTCCCGATGAAACTTCAACGTCGGCTTTGGGCCCGCTGACGGATGAAAGTATAATCGAGCTGCCCGAAGAGGCTTCGATGTCAAAAGCCTTAGTGGCGGAGTTTAGCGTTGAGGTGCATGTTAGCGATGACGCCGATGAGGCTTCAAACGCGGTAATCATCGGTCCGGTAACCGTAACGGAAACATTTTTCATTGTTGGACGTTTTGCCACTATGCCGTTAATCTTCTTTTTTGCAACCTTGATTTCCAGAGTTTTGCCGGAAATAACGGCAACCACGTCCTTTATGCTTGCTGCCGGTCCTGAAATCGTTATCTGCTGTTTTTTGTCGGAAGGGATATAAGTGACTTTCAGGGCGGTTGCCGTTGAAAGTTTATTGAACGGTTTGTTAACGTTTAGAATTCTCGTTTCGCTAAACGAAGTTCCGGCTGAAAGGATGATTGCCAATATGGCAATAAAAAGCTTTTTCATATTCATGCGGATTTTATGTGTTGGAAAGGAAACGTTTTGCAACGCCCAGATTGCGGAAGCGTATCCAGGCCAGATAGTAAACGCCGGCAATAATTGCGTAGAGAATGCCTATCATAGCCCAGGCGATTCTGAATGCGTCTTCTTCGTCGAGGTCGAGTCCGCCGATAATGTCGGCCAGACCGTAAACCCAGTCGCCTATCATGGCAAACGGAATGAGGATGGTCAGAACCGTTTGCACTATGCTTAGCGCCACGAATGTTTTCAGAAACGACATTTTAGGCCATATTGCCGAGCCGAGAACGTAAACAGCCTGAATAAGCAGAAAATATCCGATGCCACCCAGCCAGATTAGTAGCGGCACTTCGCGGTATTCCAATCCGAAAATCGTCGTTAAGTCGTATGAAAGAGGTTTTAGGTTAAACATGGCGGCGGTGGAAATATCGCTGATGAGAAAAGCTGCAATCAAGAGCAAATTACCGAAAACAATATGAATAAGATTCAGGGCAATGAATTTTTCGCTCTTTTTTGCCGGCAGCATCATCGCCGATATGCGCTTAGGCTTTGTTGAGTAAGAGTTGAAAGTCAGTGAGCCGATAATATTGGTTGTCAAGCCGGCAATGAATAAGTAGAAAAACGAAATGCTGATAGCGCGTGCGTCGGGTTCATCTTTCATCAGTTTGCTCATAAGCAATGACATTAGGAAGATAAGGCCGAAAATTACGGCTGAGCTGATGGCCAGATTTCGCGAATTGGCAACGCACTGGTGTTGCACAACGGTCCACATGCGCCGTGTGGAATATTTATCCGAAGGAGTAATCATTTTTGGTTGAAGAAATTCGGGTTGGAAAATGCAAATTCAAAAAGGCTTTCGAGGTTAACCTCGGTTTCGGAGTCTTCGGCTCCGCGGGGGCGGATAATATTATATCCTCCCAGGGTGGGCTGACACCATATGCGGTCGGGCATCTCGTCGGGATTGGGGGTAAATATGAACTGCAGGCTTTCCTGAAGAGAGGTTATGGAGCGGTCAAGCACAACCCCGGTCGGAGAAATCATTACCAGATGGTCCAGAACCCGGTCGAGGTCGCGGACCTGGTGAGTGGAAATGATTATTATGCGGTCATCGTTCATTGCCGAAACTACAGCGCGGCGGAATTCAACCTTTCCCGGAATGTCGAGGCCGTTTGTCGGCTCGTCCATCAGAAGTACGGATGTGTTGCATGCCATTGCAAAAGCTATGAAAGCCTTTTTGCGCTGGCCCATTGAAAGGCGCCCTAAGTGAATGTCGGGCGTAAGGCGGAAGTGGTCGAGATATTTTTCAAGCTGTTCGGCCGAAAAGCGCGGATAGAACTTGGCATTCTGTTTAACGTAGTCGGCCAGCAGAATAGGGGGCATGTCGAATTCTTCGGGCACGAGAAAAATATCGCTCAGCGTTGAAGGGAGTCTCTTGAAGGTCTGGGTCCCATTCAATTCTGCCGTGCCACTTTTCGGTTTGAGCAGGCCGGCGATACAGTAGAGCAGGGTAGATTTACCTGTGCCATTCGCACCGAGCAGACCGTATGTAGCGCCGGGCTGGAATTGCAAAGTGATGTTAGCCAGGGCGTTCGTATCGTTTCCCGGATAAGCATAGGAGATGTTGTTAATTGTAATCATAGTGTCATAGTGTACTAATACACCGCAAAGGTACGACACGTTTTTCAATTCACCAAACTTTTTCGCCGAGAAAATATGTTAAAAAATTTTAAAGGCCTGTCTGCGCTACTTTTCATAGCGTTGACAGGCCTATATGGTAGGTTATTGTAGTTTAGTTTATTGGATGCCGGTAGTGCCGGAATAGTCGGGTTTAACGGCCACTGCGTTGTCGGTGTCGAGCCACTGATTAACATTTACGGTAAACTTCAGTTTGCCCAAAATCGGTTCGCCGGGAGTCGGGTCGTCGGGGTCAACATTGCCGGCGCCGTCGGAGAAGTCGAGGGTGTAGACATATTTCTTACCTGCTTCCCAGTTGCTGCCCAGAGGAATTGAAGCCCAGGCATAGCTGCGGGTATCCGGGCCCTGATAGCCTGAAGTGAAGGGGTAAACCTGAACGCCGGTGTCCTTACGGGTAATCTTAACCTGAACGGAGATGTAGCTTTCGCGAGCAACGTTGTCGGGGTCACCCTGCGGACTCCAAGGAGTCAGTTTTTGAGGCATCAGCATTGCATTGCCTGCATCACCCATCAGCGACTGTGCCGAATCGGTAAGTTCGAATGGCGAGAAGGTGGTATCGTAAATGGCGGTGTCGTGCCAGTCATCGAGAGTCCACTGGTTGGTCTGGAAGTCGAACGAACCCATATATTGAACGCGGCCGATGCGAACGCCTGTAACTTCGTAGTTATAAGTGGGGCTGGCAGATTTTGCGCGAATTTCAACCTGAGCCAGACGGTGGTCAAAAGTAAGTTCTACGCCGGTTTTTGAGTCTTGGCTCTTAACGCCGGTTGCGTTAGCGGAAATAAAGTCGAACTGGTCGGCGATATTCTCGGGAATGCTGAAGTTGTTGAGGGCCATTGTGCCGTTACCGATTTCAAATTCACCACCGTTTTCCTCGAAGGTTTCGGGTGCCGGCGAAATGCTTATGAATTGCAGGGTGTCGGTTGGCGATAGCCAGGTGTAGTCGCCGGCCGATGTAAAGAACGAGTCGGCTCCTTTTGTAAATTTGGCGTTTTGGAAATATGGTTTGGTTTTATTGATAAACGAGGTAACATAGATTTCGCTAATGTTCGCGTTGGTGGTTTCACTTGCGCGCGAACCGAGGGCGGGACGGAAAGCAATGGCGTCAGGGTCGAGTGATGTGGGGGCTACGCTGAGGTTGTCCTGGTCTGAACATGAGGCAAGGGCCAGGGTTGCGATTGCAACAGCAAACAGTGGTTTCATTTTCATAATAGTAGTAAGTTTGGTAGTAAAAATATCTTATATTTAAAAAACGTATGTAAATCTAAAAAGGTTTGACCTGACCTACATCTTTAGGTCGATATTTACGGTTTGCCAGCCGTTGACGTTCACTGCCATTCCGCTTTGACCCGAATGGGGATCCGGCTGCGGAGGTTCGGGAAGCGACAGGCCGCGCAGAATAATGTGGACATGGTGAGGGTCGGTTGCCCGGCTTATCTGGTCGGTAACGTCGAACGAGTGGCTCCATTTTTCTCCGTTGGCCATTACCGAGTACACTGTAAGATAATGGCGCTTAGCGATGGATTCGCACTCGCCGAATGTTAGGAATTCGCCGTGGAGCTGATTTTGAGATGTCTTTGCTTTCAATGTGCATGTAAGTGTGGCTGCTACATCGGTGCCTTGGCCGCTGGTAATGTTAACGCCTTCGGCCATGCCGGATAATGTGGCGTCGAGTGTTGTTGATTTTACGCGATCGAGGTTGTCAACGTCGTAAATATCAACGGTATAGTGGCAAACGAGTTCGTGAGGGTATAGCTTTATGGTGTCGGTGCCACCGTTGTCGGCGAGAATGAAGTTAGTTTTAGGGGCTCCGTAGAGCATACCCGGGGTTGAAGCCAAACGCTCGTTTTCGGTGCCTGTTACCCTTGGCATCGAACGGGTGTCGAAGCCTTGGGCTGCAGCAGTTTCCGCAGCATCGGGAGTGTGTATTTCAAAAGTATTGCTGTTTTCCTTGTTGAAAACCCGGGCCCAGTCGGTGTTGTCGGCATTCATGCAAATTGCGTTGTGGATGCCGAACGGTGCACGGATTTCACCGCCGGTGCTGTTGGAGAATATATAGCGCAACGGGTTTTGGGCAGCTTCGTCGTAGAGATACATTGCCATTGACTCAGGTGAGGCTCCGGGGGCATCGCGCCAATCAAAAACTACCTGAATGCGGGTCATCGAGGCAACGGGTTCTTCAACAATATAGAGTTCCTTGTGGCGACACGAGGATGCACCAAGAACCATCAGTGTTGAAACGGCTATGGCAGAGATTGTTTTCATATTTCAACTCCTTTCCTGTTAACGTTGCCATGACCAATAAGCCATACAAGAGCAACTTCGAGTTTTGTCGGGCCTACCCAGTTCATGCGTTTGGTCGACTCCCAGCGATAAAAATTTTCGTAGGGCGAGTATTTGATCACTTTGCCACCCATATAGCCTAAGCCGATGGTAAAGTCAATATTCAGCCGGCGGGTAACGGGCAGGGAATAGCCATATTCAATACCTGAAATAACCAATGCGCGGTCCCAAAGAGTTCCTTTAGGCACGCCGCCCATGTAGCCGCGGCCTCCGAGTTCAAAATCAAACGTAACGGCGCCGGCAAAGAGACCAAGGTGGTGGCCGGTAAGGGGTTTGAGGTCGGCGGCGCGTCCGAACCAGCGGCGAACACCGACGGTGCCACCGTAGGCGCGCCAGTAAAAGTGAGTGCGGTCTTTATCCCACCAGCCATACATCCAGTCGCCGAAAACCGACCAATTCTTGCCGATATAAAACTCAGCTCCGATATTCGGAATCAGCGCGGCATCGTAGAGCATATTCGTTTTTAATGCCATATAGAACGGTTTTTCTGCTTTAGCCTCCATAGTCAGGAAGGGTAGGGTAGTCGGATTCATGTCAACGACTTCTAAGGCAGGATCCGCGGCGGGCATCGGCATATATAGCGGTCGCTCATCGTAGGTAACAACAAGCGTTGAGCGGCGCAGGGCCGGGAATATATTTTTGTATAGATAAAGGTAGGGCTGACAGCTGGCAATGGATTTAAGGCGCTGCAGCGGGTGTTTGACAGTTGCCGGGTGCTCCGTGATGTCGGTCAGAAGTGCCATAACTTCGGCTTTGTGAGGAACTTCGGCGTCGGCCTCCACTTGTTGGCGCAGGCCATTCCAGTCGCGGCCAAGATAGGTGAAATTCACTGCCGAATCACCAACAAGTTCACGATTCTTAAAAATATTGAACAGGGTATCGGCACGTTGTTCCGACAAATATTGGTTGAAGCGCACCGAACCTTCGGGCGAAGCGGCACCAACAACTTCAATGGAGCGTATGCGGCGATTGACGCGGCCTGACGTGTCGGCCTGCATTTTGGCGATTACGCTGTCAAGGCGTTCTGCGTTGCGGTCAATTGTCGGGTCAAACTCAATATGCGATTGTCTAAAGCCGATTTCAATGGAGTCGACTTTTTCGCTGCCAAATGTCTGACCGAAAAAAGGAAGCAGTAATAGTAGTAGAGCAGTTCTTTTCATGATGTTATTCACGCATAATGCGTAGCCATATATCGGCTATGCATTATAAACACCACGAAACTGCAAAAAGTTTGTTGCTTACGGCTTTTTAAGTGCTTGTTTGAGGTCGGCGATAATGTCGGAGGCGTCTTCAATTCCGACGCTCAGGCGAATCAGGTCGGGGGCAACCCCGGCATCGCGGAGCTGCTGCTCCGAAAGCTGGCGGTGGGTATGGCTTGCCGGGTGCAGAACGCAGCTGCGGGCGTCGGCAACGTGGGTTACTATGGAAATGAATTTAAGCCGGTCGATAAAGGCTATGGCGTCTTCGTTAGACCCGTTGAGCCCGAATGCTATGACCCCGCAGGTGCCGTCGGGCATATATTTCTGCGCGCGTTCATAGTAGGGGCTTGATTCGAGACCCGGATAACTTACCCATTTTACTTCGGGCTGCTTTTCAAGCCAGCGGGCAACTTCCAGAGCGTTACTGCAGTGGCGAGGAACCCGCAGATGAAGAGTTTCTAACCCCAGATTCAGCAGAAAGGCATTTTGGGGAGAAGGGCTCGAACCGAGATCGCGCATAAGTTGAACCGTTGCCTTGGTTATGAACGCGTTGCGTCCGAAAGCCTTGGTGTAGGTCAGCCCGTGATACGATGCATCGGGAGTAGTGAGCCCCGGGAACTTGTCGGAGTGGGCATCCCAATCGAAATTGCCGGAGTCGACAATGGCGCCGCCTACGCTGGTTGCGTGGCCATCCATATATTTGGTTGTGGAGTGGGTAACTATATCGGCGCCCCATTCAAACGGACGGCAGTTGATGGGAGTGGCAAACGTGTTGTCAACAATCAGCGGCACCCCGTTTTTATGGGCTATCCGTGCAAATTTCTCAATGTCGAGAATTTCTACTCCCGGGTTAGAGATGGTTTCTCCGAAAAGTGCTTTGGTGTTGGGCTTGAAAGCGGCCTGAATTTCGGCTTCGGAGGCTTCGGGCGAAACGAAAGTCGTTTCTATGCCGTATTTCTTAAGCGTTACCGAAAAGAGGTTAAATGTGCCTCCATAGAGGGTTGATGAGCTGACAATGTGGTCGCCCGCTTCACAGATGTTGATTATTGCAAAGAAGTTTGCCGCCTGGCCCGATGACAGGAGCATCGCTCCGACGCCCCCTTCGAGGGCGCGGATTTTGTCGGCCACGGCATCGCAGGTGGGGTTGGCAAGTCGCGAATAGAAATAGGAGCTGTCTTCAAGGTCAAACAGCCGGGCCATCTGCTCGCTGTTGTCGTACTTAAAGGTTGTTGATTGATAAATCGGCAGTACTCGCGGTTCTCCTTTTTGGGGTTTCCAGCCGCCTTGAACGCAAATTGTTGCTGGTTTCATTTTTTAGGTTGTGTAATTCGGTCGGGATTTTTTGCGATGAAGTCTTTCCACGATTTCGGCCCGGCGACCGGTTGGGGACGTGATGACTCGTAGTGATGACACAATGCGGCGCCGAGGGCGTCGGTGGCATCAAGAGCCTCGCCTTCGAGCGTTTCGCGCGAAATTTTGAGAATTCGGCGCAGCATTTCCTGCACCTGTTCTTTCGAGGCTGCACCGTTGCCGGTTATGGCCATTTTGATTTTTCGCGGTTCATATTCGGTTATGGGCACGTCGCGGCTCAGTGCAGCGGCCATTGCAACGCCCTGTGCGCGCCCGAGCTTCAGCATTGATTGCACGTTTTTTCCGAAAAAGGGTGCTTCAATGGCCATTTCGTCGGGCAGATATTGTTCAACCAGACCCTGAACGCGCTCGTAGATGCGGCGCAAACGCAGGTAGTGGCTTTCGAATCTCGACAATTTAATAACGCCAAGGGCAATGCAGCATGGCGTTTTTTGGCGGATGCCCAGAATACCGTAGCCCATAACGTTGGTTCCGGGATCGATGCCGATGATGATTTTGTCGAAATCGCGCAGGTTCACAGGTCAATAATATCCATCACTGTTGAAAAACAGGTAAAAGCGTCTGCGCCGAGCTTGTTGAACAGTTCGGCGGCAATAGGTTCGCTGCTGAGGCGAAAGGCCTCGGCGGCTTGGGCCGATGCAAAGCGGGTTTGCACGGCCAGGCGCATGATTCCCTCTTCGGCAGGGAGGCGCAAACAGGTTGCGGGCGACTCGCCGGCAGCGTTTGCTGCCGGTATCCACTGTTGCCGCAGCGCAGATTTAACCTCGTCGGTAACCTGCGGGGCAAAAAAGAAGGATGTGTTTAAAAGCACGCTCATGCCGATTCAAGAATGCGGTTTTCTTCAGCCATGCGGCGCATGTTGCGCAGGGCGTAGCGCATACGGCCCAGGGCCGTGTTGATGCTGACGCCGGTTTCTTCGGCGATTTCTTTGAACGACATGTCGCGGTAGATTCGCATCATCAGTACCTGACGCTGAACGTCGGGGAGTTCCGACACCAGGCGGCGAAGGTCGCGCGTGAGCTGATCGCCGACAATAGTGTCTTCGATCGATTCCTGGGTCAGCGCACCGGCGCTGAAAAGGTCGAGTTCGTCGTCGGCATCGTTGCTGACGGTATTTTCGGTTTTGGAGCGGCGATAATGGTCGATAATCTTATTGTGGGCTACACGGTTGAGCCAAGCTCCGAAGCGACCGTTGTCTTCATATCGGCCTTCGCGGATAACCGTGATGGCCTTAACGAAAGTTTCCTGGAAAATGTCGTTTGCCAGGTCTTCGTCTTTAACAATGGTCAGTATATAGCTGAAGAGTGGTTTTTCGTAGCGCCCTAAAAGGGTATCGAAAGCCATGTTGTCACCATTGGCGTAAGCGGTCACCAACTCCTTGTCGGTGAGCTTAGTCAGTTGTTGCTGCATTGCGTCTATGTCTCTTAATTTTAATTATTTAGAGTAGCAGTGGGCGATAGGCAGTATGGTGTTAAAAATGGTTTGTTGTAGATTAAATTTTATTCAGGTAAGTGCAAAGTTACGAAAAAATTTCGATGTGACAAAATATTTCCGCAACTTTTTTCGTTATTTCAATGGATAATTATATCGGTTCATCATGAAAAGGTTCTTATTGCTGATTATAGCCGTGCTGGTAGTTTCAACTGCTTGCTCGGGAGCGTTCCTCAAGGAGCTGCCCCGGGTGTCGACGGTTTTGAGCGGCTACGATAGCTCCGATTCGGTTGCCCGCAGGCTTGAATCGCTGCCGCTATGCCCGGCCGAAGGAATATGGCAGATGACCGATGGCGGTGCGCTTTTTGCAATTGAGCGTGCCGAGCCGGTTACTACTCTTGCGCCCGCGCGAATGCGCATGGTAATGTTGCGTTCTCCCTGGCGCACGGTGCGTCCGGGAACTGTTATCGGCCATTTGCAGCCCACACCTAAGCCGGGCGTGTATGAAGCTCGTCTTTATACTGATTTCGCGCGCCGCACCGGATTGAGTATTCCGCGTGGCTTCACCCTCACCCTTAATTCCGAAGGGTCAACAATGACTATCCAACCGTTTAAATTCTTTTTGAAGGTAAACGTGTTCCGGTTGCTCCCATATATGTATCGCCGCATAATCGAGCCGCAGAAATCGAGGCCCGATGGCTTGTCGGGCGCTGTTAAGGTCGCTCCCGCAGCCGATGGCCATCCCCTTTCGCCGGTTTACCTGTAGCTTTTAATTTTCTCAGGTCAAAAAAAATCGCTATTTTTGCGCATTGATTATTGAGAATATGAAGCGATTACTCCCAAATATACCGAAAGTTGCAATTCAAGGTATTGCCGGTTGCTTTCACGACGCCGCCGCCCGCAAGTTTTTTGCCGAACGCGGAATCGAAGCCATAGAAACCTTACCCTGCAACTCTTTTCCTGAACTTTTCGATGCAATGAGTGCCGATGCGTCGCTGCTCGGCATCGTTGCCATTGAAAATACTATTGCAGGTGCGCTGCTTGCCAATCACGAGTTGATGCGTCAGAGCCCCGTGAGCATTATCGGTGAGTATAAGATGCGTATTTCTCATGTGTTGTGCTCGCTGCCGGGCGAAACCCTCGACTCCATTACCGAGGTCAACTCCCACGCAATGGCGCTGATGCAATGTGAGCAATTTCTGCGTCGGCATCCCCGGATGAAAATGGTTGAAAAGTTCGACACGGCGGGTTCCGCCGAGGAAATCGCCTCACACAAACTTGCCGGTCACGCCGCCGTTTGCGGCGAGCTTGCCGCCGACCTTTACGGGCTTCAGATTCTCGAAAAAGGCATTGAAACCAACAAGCGCAACTTTACCCGCTTTTTGGTTCTGGCCGATTCGCTGCTCGCGTCAGAGCTGCGTCCACGCCCCGAATTGCTCAATAAGGCCTCGATTGTGTTTACATTGCCCCACACGCGCGGCGCCCTGTCGAAGGTGTTAACCATACTGACGTTCTACGATATTAACCTGTCGAAAATTCAGTCAATGCCTATTCTTGGTCGCGAGTGGGAATATCGCTTCTATCTCGACCTTACCTACGATAGCTATGCCCGCTATCAGCAGGCCATTGATGCCGTGCGTCCATTGATAAACGATCTCAAAATTCTTGGAGAATACAATGAAAGCAATACAACCCTCTAATCGCGTTCAAAACGTAAAGCCATATTACTTCGCCGGCAAGCTCCGCGAGGTTGCTCAGCTGAATGCCCGGGGCTACGATATTATTTCGCTCGGTATCGGCGGACCGGACCGTATGCCCCCTGTGGCCGCAATAGAGGCTTTGTGTGAGGCCGCACATCGTCCGGACACCCATAGCTATCAGCCGTTTGCAGGGCTTCCGGAGCTGAGGCGTGCAATGGCCGATTGGTATAAGAGAACCTACGGTGTGAGTCTCGACCCCGAAACCGAGTTGTTGCCTCTGATCGGCTCAAAAGAGGGTATTCTTCATATTTCGCTGGCTTTGCTGAACCCCGGCGACGGAGTTCTGGTGCCGAATCCCGGCTATCCGACCTACACTTCAGTCAGCAAACTTGTCGAGGCCGAAATTTTCCCTTACGATCTCACCGAGGAAAATGACTGGCAACCTGACTTTGAGGCGCTTGAGCGTCTGCCTCTTGATCGCATCAAGCTGATGTGGGTAAATTATCCTCACATGCCAACCGGAGCCCCCGCCTCCAAAGAATTGTTCCAGCGCATTGTTGATTTCGGGCGCAAACACAATATCGTTATTGCCCACGATAATCCCTATTCGCTGATTCTCAATGACTCCGCTCCGTTGAGTATACTGGCGGCCGAAGGCGCGCGCGATATTTGCATTGAAATGAACTCCCTTTCCAAAAGTCATAACATGGCCGGATGGCGCATGGCCATGGTTGCAACAAATCCTACATTCCTGCAGTGGATTGTTAAAGTCAAGAGCAACGTCGATTCCGGACAGTTCAAGCCTGTTATGCTCGCGGCTGTCGAAGCTCTGAAGCAAGGGCCCGAATGGAGCGCCGAACTCAATGGCCACTATGCGTCGCGCCGCAAGGTGGCCGAAGAAATCATGGCTGCCCTCGGCTGCACTTTCGACCCCAGGCAGCGAGGCATGTTCCTTTGGGGCAAACTCCCCGACACGGTTGAAGACCCCGAAGAGTTTGTTGACGACATTCTCTACAACAAACGCGTGTTCATTACCCCCGGCTTCATATTCGGCACCAACGGTCAGCGCTATGTGCGCATTTCGCTATGCGCCCCCGTCGAAACCCTCCGTCGCGCCCTCTCCCGCCTCAAATAATAATTTTTTTTGGGAAAATTTTGGTGGGATGAAATATTTTTTGTAACTTTGCGTTATGAAAAGATTATTCCGCATAGCGATTTTGTGTGCTGCCGCCTTTTTTGGCGGAGCAATGAGCTTTGTGGCAGCAGCTGACGATCAGGTCGAAGTTGTTGCTGCCGAGAGCGTTGCGCAAAGCGTTGAAGGCGGAATTCGCCTTCAGGCTTCGGGCCGCGAAAGCTTTGAAATCTATTCCATAACCGGCCAGAAGGTTAAAGCCGTGGCCGTTGATGACTCGTCCGTTAAGGTTGAGCTTCCCAAAGGTTGCTATATAGTTCGAACCGCAAAGTGGTCGAAAAAGGTAGTAGTCCGCTAATTCTTTCATTACGTTATGATTCTTGAAGTTAACGAGGTAAACAAAAAGTTTACCAACCATGTTGCGCTCAGCAACGTGTCGCTCGCTGTGCCCCGCGGGTCTGTTTACGGGCTTCTCGGGCCTAATGGCGCGGGCAAAACCACTTTAATCCGCATAATCAACCATATAACAGTGCCCGATTCGGGTTCGGTTATGTTCGATGGCCACCCGCTGACCGATAAAGACTTGGTAAACATTGGCTACCTGCCCGAAGAGCGCGGCCTTTATAAAAAAATGAAGGTTGGCGAGCAGGCAATGTTTTTTGCCCGTCTTAAGGGCTTGAGCCGCCGCGATGCCGAAGCGCGACTTAAGGCATGGTTTGAAAAGTTTGAAATTATGTCGTGGTGGAACAAAAAGGTGTCGGAGCTTTCAAAAGGCATGGCCCAGAAGGTGCAGTTTATAGTCACTGTTCTTCACGAACCGAAACTTTTGATTTTCGACGAACCTTTTTCTGGCTTCGACCCGCTGAACGCGCAATTGCTTAAAGATGAGATTCTTCGTTTGCGCGATGCAGGTGCAACGATTATTTTTTCGACCCATAATATGAGCAGTGTCGAGGAAATTTGCGATTCCTTTACCCTGATTAACCGCTCGAAGAATATTTTGTCGGGCAACGTAGAAGAGGTTAAGCGCCAGTTTGCCAAAGGACGCTATGATTTTACGGTACAGGGCGATGCAACAGCAGTTATTCCCAAACTGATGCCGCTGGTTGAGAGTTCGGATATCGCAGCCGAACCGTTCGACAGAACGCGTCTTAGCGTTAAGCTGCGCCCCGGGGTTGAGCTCCGTGAGGCTATTGAGGCTGTGAATTCGGCCGCCCAGATGGTGGGACTTAACGAAAATCTGCCCACTATGAACGATATTTTTATTTCAGCAGTTAACGAAGCAAACAAATGAACAATACTTCATTGATTATAAAGCGCGAATATCTCGAACGCGTTAATAAAAAGAGTTTTATTGTAACTACACTTGTAGTTCCGATTTTGATTCTCTTGCTGTCGTGCGTGCCGGCCCTGATAATGATACTTGCCCCGTCGTCGACCAAAAATGTTGCCGTAATTGATGATTCGGGCCTTATTTTGCCGAAACTTCAAAACTCCGACGATGTTCGCTTCTTTCCGGCTGATATGCCTCAGGATGAGCTTCTGTCAACCGATTCAATCTACGGTATATTGATTATCGACCGCAATATTCTTGCTAATCCCAACGGGGTTAGGATTCTTACGCCGAACACCGTTTCGGCTCCGCTGGAGCGCACTGTGGTTGAGCAGATGGAAAAAATTCTGCAGGACGAGAAGCTGAAGACCTATAACATTGAGAATCTTGATGCTATTCTGGCCGACGTTAGGACTCCGGTGACCGTTAAGAGCATCCGGGTTGAAAATGCCGACGACGAGGGCGAGGAGCAGAGTGCCGAAATGAGTTCGGTTGGAGGAATGCTGCTTAACTTGGTTCTCTATTTCTTTATAACTATGTATGGGGCCCTGATTATGAACTCCATAATTGAAGAAAAGGGCAACCGCGTTTTGGAAATCATTGTCAGCTCGGTTAAGCCTATGCAGCTGATGCTTGGCAAGATTATCGGCGTTGGCCTTGTTGCCCTAACTCAGATTATTATTTGGGGAGTGGTAATAATTCTTTGCACAACGCTTTTGCTTCCGATGGTTATTCCGGCCGACGTTATGGCCGAAGCTGCAGCGGTTAATTCCGGGGCGGTCGATGCTTCTGCGGCCAATATCGACGTTGACCTGGCCCACCTGATAGGCACCTTCTCCAATATCGGCTATGTTGTTTACGTTCTTGGCCTGCTGATGGTTTTCCTGATTTTGGGATATCTTTTCTATGCAGCGATTTTTGCAATGATTGGTGCGAGTGTGGATAACGTTCAGGATTCATCGCAGTTGCAGATGATTGCCATGTTGCCGATAATGATAGGCTTTTTTGCGGCAATGGTAATCGTTCAGGATCCGGGGTCGGTGTTTGCAGTAGTAATGTCGATGATTCCATTCACTGCGCCGATGGTTATGATGGGCCGGTTGCCTTTTGGCGTTCCGGGCTGGGAAATTACAACCTCTATTGCTATAATGATAGTTTCGGTAGTGTTTGCAATATGGTTTGCCGGCAAAATATATAGAGTCGGCATCTTCATGTATGGGAAGAAACCGACTCCAAAAGACCTTTTGCGCTGGATGCGTCAGGCTTAATAAATCAGAAATCCTATCAGCCCGGCTGCGCAGATAACCAAAATCGGGTGCAGCTTGGCGAAATATGTGGCCGCGAATGCGGCCACACATATTATTATGCTCTTTATAATGTCGGGCGAGGTAGAGCCGAAGTTGTCGGCGTTCATCAGCAGCAGGGCTGCCGAAGCAATCAGTCCGATAGTTACCGGGCGTAAACCTTTGAAAATGCCCTGGACTATGAGTGAATCTTTATGGCGCGCAATAACATGGCTGGCATAGAGTACAATCAGATAGCTGGGTAAAACAACCGCCAGAGTGCACAACACCGAACCGAGCAGTCCCCACAGCGGCGATGAAAATTCCGGGTTGTTCAGCCCCGGAGCCATATAGCCGATGTAGGTTGCAGAATTGATGCCGATAGGACCGGGAGTCATCTGCGAAATTGCAACAATGTCGGTGAACGCAGTAGATGTGAGCCAGCCGTTGCCAACTATTTCGCGTTCAATCAGGGTTAACATCGCATAACCGCCGCCGAAGCCGAAAATGCCGATTTTAAGGTATGACCATATAAGTTTCAGGTAAATCATTGCGCTTTTTCCTCCTTTCTGCCGAAAAACCACCAGCCTCCGGCAATTCCAAGAACTATATAGAGAATCGGGTTCGAAACAACAGGAATCTTGCTCCATATCAGCAGAGCGGCCCCGATGGGTATGATTGCCGTTTTCCATGTTATGCCCGCTCTTTTCCAGTTGGTGACGAGCGGTGCGAGAATCAAGGCAACGACGGCCGGGCGTATGCCGCGGAAAATTGCCGCGATGGTGGGGTTATTTTTAATGATGTCGGGGGTGAGAAATATTGCAATGGCCAGAATAATCAGGAACGATGGCAGAATGGTTCCGAGCGCCGAGACTACAGTGCCGCGCGTGCCGGCGATTTTGTCGCCCACGGCAACCGCGATGTTTACCGCTAAGATGCCCGGCATACTCTGGGCCACGGCGAGCTGGTCCATAAATTCCTCGCGGGTGAGCCAGCCGTGTTTGTCGACTATTTCCCGCTCCATAATGGCAATCATTGCCCAGCCTCCACCAAAAGTGAAGGCTCCGATTTTTGCAAAGGTCAGAAACAGAGACCTATAAACGTGAGGGTTAGAGTTCATAGCGGTGCAAAATTACGATAAAATTAAGTTTTTCACAATAGATTCATATATTTTGCTTATCTTTGCAGAAGATGAAAAGACTATTGCTAAGTGCACTTATAGTGGGGTCGACGGCATCGGCCGGGGTAAATTATTTTGCCGGACCAAGTGCTGTCGTGCCCGCCGGAGAAGTCCGGGCGGTTGAGGCTCGTGCATCGGCCGGCAAGAGTTCCGGGCAATGGCGGATTGGCTGGTCGGGAGCGGAACTGCTTTTGACCCTTGGCAGCGACACATTTGTCGACGGAGTTGACCGGCCGACGGGCGTTCTGGAAGTTAACGGCGTCAAGTTCCCTCTCAGCGGAATTGTTGACCCCGGGGGCGCCAATACTATTGCAATAGAGTGGGGTAGCGATTCGTCGGCCACTATTCTTGTCGGTCACCGTGAGTTGCGCGCAGTTACAACGGCAGTTTTGGAGCGCCCTGACAGTTTGGTGACCGCTGAAGGTATCACCGGTTCATTCGACCTTATAGACCTTATAGTTGAAACAAATTCCGATTCATTCCGGCGTCTTGAATCTGGGGTCACCGAAAATGAAATTGCCGCCGGCCGCACATGGCGTTATCTGGATCGCGACGGCGATTCGAAAGTTGCCGTGATTGGCGGACAATATACCCTCAGTCAGGTGGGTAATGAGTTGATTTACGTCGACGGCGCTAAAACCAACGCTCAAAGCTGGCATAGCGGCATGGTTAAAGGTAGGCTGATGCCTACCGGTTTCGAGGGGTACTTTAAACTGCAATGGTTCGATGCCACAGGCCGCGAACTTTCGGGCGATAATTATGCCGAAGTCGATTCCGACCTCGGCATACTAAAGCTGACTTTTCCGCAGCTTAAAACTTCAGTAAGATTTCACGACTGACGGTGCGACAGGTTCGCGCTCAGGGCAGCAAACCATGCGCGGTCGGTAGCTGATAGGCCGGTTTCGGCAAGCGCTTCCGCAGCCAGAGTGGTGAACCGGTCCATCAGTTCATGGATTCGTGCCGGAAGGTTCAGGTCGGTGTAAACGCCTTTAACGGCCTCGATTTTAGCTTCAGTGCGTTCGGAGCCGAGCAGAGGCAGAATGCGGTCGGGAGCTTCAGCAATAGCCGTTATCAGCAGCCAGGTTTTCTTGTCGTTTAGAATATCGCCGCCCGGAACCTTGCCAAAGGTTTCTACAGACCCGAACGAGTCAAGGTAGTCGTCCTGGAGCTGGAAGGCCATGCCGATATTCTCGGCCCAGCGGCTGAGGCCGCGGCGGGTCAGGTCGTTTGCGTGAGCCATAATTGCACCCGCTTCGCAGGCCGCTGAAAGCAAAACTGCGGTTTTCAGGCGAATCATTTCAAGATATTCGTTGACCGAAACGTCGGTGCGGGTTTCAAAATCCATGTCCATCTGCTGCCCTTCGTAAATTTTTATGGCCGTAGTGTTGAAGAGGTCAAGCAACTGGCGCAGATGATCGTCGGGGCATTTGGTAAATAATTGCGTTGCCAAAGTAAGCATGGTGTCGCCGCTGAGAATGGCGGTGGCTTCATTCCATTTGCAGTGAACCGTAGGGCGGTTTCGGCGCGTTTCGGCGCGGTCCATAACGTCGTCGTGGAGCAACGTAAAGTTATGGAACATTTCAATTCCCCAGGCCTGGTTAACGGCTTCGGCAGGGTCAACCCCGCAGGCTTCGCAGCTCGCCAGACAAAGCAACGGGCGCAAACGCTTGCCGCCGGCACTGATTGAGTAGCGAATGGGATCGTAGAGGCCCGGAAGAGTATCGGGCAGGCCGAGGTTACCCTTGGCCTGCTCGAGTATGTCGTGGAGTTCTTCGGTGGAAATCATCGGCCTTGAGCGGCTTCGGCTTCGGCCTGCTGAATCATCTTTTCGTTAGCGGAAATGAAGATTTCTACGCGGCGGTTCTGGGCGCGGCCGGCAGCAGTTTCGTTGCTGGCAACGTAGTTCTGCATGGGCAGACCTTCGGCGGTCATGCGGCTTGCTGAGATACCGCAGTTGGCCAGATAGGTTTCAACAGCATCGGCACGACCGGTCGATACCTTCTGGTTTACCTGCATTGTGCCGGTATTGTCGGTGTAGCCATAAATCTGAACATTGGTTTCAGGATATTGCTGCAGGGTTTGGGCGAATTGGCTCAGGTCGGTCTTTGCGCCGGCGCTGAGAGTGGTGCCGTTAGTGGGGAAGAGGATACCGCCGTCGAAGGTTACGCGGATTGCTTTCAGGCCGTTGGCATCGGTTGCTTCTTCAACTTTAGCGTTTTCGATTTCACGGAGTTTTTTGGCCTGGTCGTCCATTTTTTTACCAATGAGCATGCCTGCGCCTGAGCCAACGGCCGCGCCGATGGCAGCGCCGATGCCGGCACCCTTGCCGCCGCCAATAAGAGCACCGATACCGGCACCTACGCCTGCGCCGGCACCGCCGCCGATGGCTGCGCCTTTACCGAGGTTAGTCATTGAGCCGCAGCTCGAAAGAAGCAGGACGCCGCTGATTCCGGCGATGCTTAAAATTCTGGTTACGTGTTTCATTTCGTTATAAATATTAGGGGTTATTTTGCTGCAAAGATACACGAAAATTTTCAGAATAACACCAACTCACCCTAAAAAGTTGTAAATAGTGTAGTTTTTTGGTGTAGCGTTCGCAAGTCTCGAATTTTTTCGTTAACTTTGCATCCAGTATGAAAATGGAACGTATAGCATTTTTTGCGGGCTCTTTTAATCCGTTTACTCTCGGTCATCAGTCAATCGTTGAGCGGGGGTTGCGAATTTTCGACCGCATTGTTATCGGCATCGGTATCAATGCCGCCAAGCCGGCCGACACCGATATTGAAGAGCGGGTAGCTGCCATTCTCGACGTTTTCGGCGATGATCCGCGAATTGAAGTGGAGGCCTATAGCGAGCTGACCTGGCAAGCGGCGCAGCGCATGGGGTGCACTCATCTTCTGCGCGGGGTTCGCACAGTTGCCGATTTTGAATACGAGCGCACCATGGCCGACGCCAACCGCAACCTTTCGGGCATGGAAACCGTTATTCTGTTAACTCTTCCGGAGCATTCGTATATCAGCTCGTCGCTGATTCGCGATTTGGAGAGCCACGGCGCCGATACCTCCGATTTGCTTCCTCATTAACCGTTGCAACCGATTTATGAAAAATCTGAAAATATTTATAATTTGTGCATGCGCTCTCATGGCTTTCGCCGCAAGAGCGGATTTTGACCCGGCTAAGAAACTATCGACGGCCGAGTATGTTATCAGGAATCTATACGCTGATTCGGTGAATATGGATCGCGTAGTAGAGCAGGGCATAGTAGCTATGCTCAAGGAGCTCGACCCGCACTCGCTCTACACTAACGCAACTGAAACCAAAGCTTTGACCGAGCCGCTCAACGGCAATTTCTCGGGCATAGGAGTGCAGTTTCAGCTGGTGCAGGACACGGTATATGTTATTCAAACCGTAGCGGGAGGTCCGTCAGAAAAAGTGGGGATAATTCCCGGCGACCGCATAGTGTCGGCCAACGATACGTTGCTGGCCGGACGTAAGTTGCCCAATTCGCAGATTATGAAACATCTGCGCGGCCCCAAAGGCTCGTGGGTGAATTTGAAAGTTGTTCGACGCTCCGAGCCCGACACTCTTGTTTTCCGGGTTAAGCGCGATGATATTCCGCTCTACACGGTCGACGCTTCATATATGGCCGCTCCTTCGGTGGGATATATTCGCATTTCATCGTTTGGACAAACTACAACCGAGGAGTTCAACAAAGCTATAGCCCAGCTGCGCAAACAGGGCATGAAAGACCTGATTATTGACCTTCAGGACAATGGCGGAGGCTATATGCAGCCCGCAGTGGAACTCGCGGAGCAGTTTTTGCCTTCCGGAAAAACCATTGTTTACACCGAAGGGTTGCGCCAACCCGCCCACTATTATCGCTCGACCGGTGGAGGCCATCAGGCTGCTGAAAAAGTGGTTGTTCTCATCAACGAGTATTCGGCATCAGCATCGGAAATTCTCGCCGGAGCGTTGCAAGACAATGACCGGGCCGCAATTGTCGGACGCCGTTCGTTTGGCAAAGGCCTGGTTCAGCGCCCGCTGCCTTTCCCCGACGGCTCCATGATTCGACTCACTACGGCTCACTACTACACACCCTCGGGACGCTCAATCCAAAAACCTTTTGAACGCGGCAACTCCGACAGCTATAAGAACGACCTGAAGGAACGCTACGACCATGGCGAACTTTTTTCGGCCGACTCCATCCGGGTTGACTCGACTAAAGTTTACCAAACCGGCAACGGCCGCGTTGTTTACGGCGGGGGCGGAATTATTCCCGACCGGTTTGTGGCTGCCGATACTACCGGTGTTAATAAGTATTTCCGCGACGTTCGCGCAAAGAACGCCATAAATCAATATGTTGTTGACTATGTTGAGCAAAACCGCAAGCAGCTCAACAAGCAATATCCGTCAGAACAGAAGTTTATTGACCACTTCAAGGTAACGTCTGAAATGATGGCCGACTTTACCGCTCTGGCAGCTTCGCTCGGGGCTGAGGGCTCTGATGAGCAACGCGCCGCCTCAGCTCCTTTGATTCAAACTTACATTAAATCGCTGATAGGTCGCGACCTGTTTACTCCCGCTACATATTTCAGGATTGTCAATCCGATCACGCCCTCTTATCGTGAGGCGTTGCGGCTCATACAAAATTCTGCTGATTATGACTCGATTCTTCTTTAATGTATTGATGCTCTTTGCTATGTCGCTGCCGGCTGTTGCCGGGGAGCCGGCAATAGCATTCGAAAGCAAGAAACACGATTTCGGCAATATCCGTGAGGCCAATGGCGCGGTTAACTGTTCGTTCGCTTACAAAAATGTTGGCAACGCACCGCTGGTAATCATAACCGTTACCACTCCGTGTTCCTGTACAACTGCGGACTTCTCTCCCCGCCCTCTTTCGCCCGGAAAATCAGGCAAGATAGATGTTACATTCAATCCCAAGGGGCGGTCGGGTGAATTCTCGTCGATAATTACGGTGCGCACCAACGTTCCGGGCGCCAACGGAAAGAAAAAGAAAGAAACACTCACCATTTCGGGTAACGTTATTCCTAAAAAATGAGTATAAGAAGCATTTTTTCAGTAATCGGTCTGCTCCCCTTGTTGGTAGGGGCAGAGTCCGTGACATGGCTCAATACCAGCCGCGATTTAGGGGCGTTCAGCGAGGACCTTGGCGCTGTTGATGCAGTGTTTGAATTTGTTAACACGACTTCTTCGCCAATCCGCATTATAGATGCCAGGGCTACCTGCGGATGTACGGTTCCGCAATACACCAAAGAATATATCGCTTCGGGCGACACTGCAGCGATAACCGCCACTTACCTCGCATCGGGCCGACCTGGAAAATTTTCCAAACATATTTATATCCGCACCTCGGCGGAGCCTTCGGTTCAGCAAACGCTAACGATTTCCGGTACGGTTATCGGCGCATCATCAACTCTGGCATCGCGCTATCCGGTTGTTGCCGGGCCTCTGAGACTTAAAACCTCAACGGCTGCGTTCGGTGAAGTCTTGCGCAATAAAATGAAAACCGTCTATATCGAGGCTTATAACCAGTCAACCGATACGGTTCGTCCGCAAGTTTCCGGCCTGCCCGGCTTCATATCCGCGCAGGTAGTTCCGGAAGCGGTTGCACCCGGCGAGCAGACTCAGATAGTGCTTACCTTGCAAACGGCCGAAGGTCCCGAATGGGGAATAAATGCCGATAAGTTTATGCTCAAACCTACGGCAGATACTGAAGCCGAAATGGACTATTTTACTATAGTTACCGAAGATTTCAGCCGGCTTACTCCGGGTCAGCGCGTAAATGCCCCTGTTGCCGTGCTTACGCCGGAGCGTGTTAATCTGGGCGAAGTGTCGTCCTTAGAGCCGGTTCAGCTGACATTTGAACTCAAAAATTCGGGTAAACTGCCTTTAGAAATCCGCCGGGTGCAGACTGCAGATCCCGTTCTGGAAGATGTTAAACTTTCTGCAAATAAGATTAAACCGGGCAAGTCTGCACGCATAACCCTGACTTTCAATCCGGCAAACGCGACTTCCGATTTCGTCGCCGCCCGATTGACGGTTATTTGCAATGACCCCGAAAATCCTTTGCTAACTTCACGAATAACCGCTGAAATAAATGACGCATCCCGAAAATAGTGATGACTACAAAGGTTTGACTGTGAATTCCGGAGTGGCGCAGCCGCCCTCGGTCAATCCTTATCTGCAGCGTTCGCGTCGAAAGCCAATGCCTACCCCCTCGGAGTTGGTCGAGGGCATTCTGCGTGGCGACATAACGATGCTCTCGCGTGCCGTAACATTAGTAGAATCGGTTAATCCTTCGCATTATGCTCTGGCTCAGGAGGTTGTTGAGAAATGCCTTCCTTTCAGCGGCAACTCGCGACGAATTGGTATTACCGGAGTTCCGGGTGCGGGAAAAAGCACCTCGATCGACGCTTTCGGTCTTCATGTTCTTGAAGGCGGCGGCAAACTTGCTGTTCTGGCAGTTGATCCTTCGAGCGAGCGTACCAACGGTTCCATTCTCGGCGATAAAACGCGTATGGAGAAGCTATCAACGCATCCCGGAGCATTTATTCGTCCTTCACCATCGGCAGGCAGTCTTGGAGGCGTAGCCCGCAAAACGCGCGAAACCGTAGTGTTATGCGAAGCTGCCGGTTATAACAATATCTTTATTGAAACAGTGGGCGTTGGCCAAAGCGAAACTGCCGTTCACTCAATGGTTGATTTCTTCCTTTTGATTCAGCTTGCCGGCACCGGCGACGAACTTCAGGGAATAAAGCGCGGCATCATGGAAATGGCCGATGGCATAGTTATAAATAAAGCTGACGGCGATAACATACACCGCGCGCAGCTTGCTCAGGCCCAGTTCCGCTCTGCCCTTCATCTGTTTCCGCCTACGGCCAGCGGCTGGCAACCCGAGGTTCTCTGTTATTCGGGCTACTATGCTCTTGGAATAGCCGAGGTATGGGATATGATAGACCGTTACTTTGCTTATGTAACAGCCAACGGCTATTTCAACGAACGACGCCGGTTACAGGCTAAATACTGGATGCGCGAAACAATCGACGAGCAACTGCGCAACAATTTCTACCACAATCCGGAAATTGCCGCTCTTTTGCCAATTCTTGAAAACCGAGTGCTTGAAAATCGCCTCAGCTCTTTCACTGCTGCGGCCGAGGCGCTCAATGCCTATTTTCAACGTTTCAAATGAGTACCTTAGCATTCGACGGTAAACGGGCCGTTCAAAACTATACCGGAATCGGCAACTATTCGCGCCTGGCGTTGGAAAGTTTGCTTCCGCTTATGCCCGATGACAAGTTCGATCTCTATACGCCGAAAATTGTGGAGAATCCACGGCTGAAAAAAATTCTGGATAATCCGAGAGTAAGGGTTATAACGCCCGACACCGTTACCGGGCGGCTTTTTCCGAGTATGTGGCGCTCGGTTGGGCTCACCGATATGCTTCGCCGAAATAAGCCTGACTTATACCATGGTTTAAGCAACGAGTTGCCGCTTGGCATTGAAAAAACCGGCATTCCGACTGTGGTTACGATTCATGATCTGATATTTGAACGCCACCCCGAGTTCTATCATAAGCCCGACGTTGCCATATGCCGCCGCAAATTCCGCTACGCGGCCAGTGTTGCCGACCGGGTAATTGCAATTTCTAAGAAAACAGCCGCCGACCTTCATGAACTCTATGGCGTTCCGGAAGAAAAAATCAGAGTTGTTTACCAAGGATGTTCCCCAATCTTTTATAAAACCCCCGATCCTGCGGCGATTGAAAAGAACCGCCGGCGTTTCGGCCGATATATAATCGGCGTCGGCACCATTGAGGCCCGTAAGAATCAAATGCTTACGCTCAAGGCTCTTGCCCAGCTTCCGGTAGATGTTAATCTCGTGCTCGTTGGCCGGCCTACCGCTTATGCAAAGCAAATCGTTAAAGAAGCCAAGCGACTCGGTTTGGAAAACCGATTAAAAATAGTATCGTCGGCTGCTATGGGAGAATTGCCTGCCCTTTATGCCGGAGCTGTTTTCGCTGCCTACCCGTCATTCTACGAAGGCTTTGGTATTCCGATGCTTGAGGCCCTTGCCGCGGGTGTGCCTCTGATTGCTGCCAAGGGCTCCTGCCTGGAAGAAGCGGGAGGTCCGGGTGCGATATATGTTGATCCCAACGATGTTGACGCCTTTGCGGCCGCTGCAAATAAGCTGCTTTCGTCGCCGCTTCTACGCGAAGAAATGGTTGACCGTGGCCGGCAGTACATTGCGCGGTTCGCCCCGGCTAACTTTGGCCGCGATTTGATGAATGTTTATAAGGAACTGCTGTGAACAAAAAAAAATCTATGGCTGAGCTCGGCCGCGCATCGTTAGAGGAATTCCATGCACAGCGCAAATTCCCGATTGCCGTTGTGCTCGATAATATTCGGTCGCTTAACAATATCGGGTCGATTTTCCGTTCGGCCGATGCTTTTGCGGCCGATAGGGTAGTGCTGTGTGGCATTACAGCTACCCCCCCTTCGGTTGAAATACACAAAACCGCCCTCGGAGCAGAAGAATCGATGGACTGGAGCTATTTCCCCACCACCGCCGAGGCCCTCGACGCATTGCGCGCCGAAGGCTGGCGCATTGCAGCAATCGAACAGGCCCGCGATTCAGTGAGCCTTGAAGATTTCCGGCCCGAGCCATGCGAGAAAATTGCCCTTGTTCTCGGCCACGAAGTTTATGGTGTTGACCAGGCCATAGTCGACGCCGCCGACCTTACTCTCGAAATTCCTCAGTTCGGCACCAAACATTCCCTCAATGTTGCCGTAACCGCCGGGATTCTTTTATGGCATTTGACTAACAACAGACTAACAAAAAAATAAAATGAAAAAACTTATCGCTACTTTTGGCGCAGCATTGCTTCTGGCTTCATGCGCCGACAAACATGCCTTTGAAATCACCGTGCCCGTACCCGAGCAGTTCAAGAATCAGACCGTTCTTGCCCTGAATGCCATCAATGGCGATACCTTGGCTCTTGCAACTGCAACCGATACCGTAATTCAGCTCAAAGGCTCAATCGAAAAACCGGTCTATGCCTATATTGTTTGCAACAATATGCCGCTGACCCCGCTGGTTATCGAGCCGGGTAAAATCGTTATAGATGAAAATGGCGTTTTCGGCACACCCAGCAATGACCAATATGCTGAACTCATTTCCAAATCTACCGGCAGCGATGCCGACAATGACCTTCTGCGCGATTTTATGCGTAATAATCCGGGTAATCCTCATTCGCTGGCCTTGTTCGAGCAGTTTATGTATCTGGCCGATGTCGCCATAGTCGACAGTCTTGCAGCCCATAACCCCGAAATGGCCCAGAATCCTAACTTCAACCATATCCGGGCAGCTATCCAAACCCGCGAATCAACATCTGCCGGAGGCATGATGGTTGACTTCACCCTGGCTGACGGTGCCGATAAGCAAACATCGCTATCGTCAATAGTCGAGAGCGCCCCGTTGACCATTGTTGACTTCTGGGCAAGCTGGTGTCGCCCGTGTCGTGCCGAGATCCCCAACCTCATTGACATTTATAATCAATACAAAGATAAGGGGCTGCGGGTTGTTGGCGTTGACGTTTGGGAAGAAACTCCTGAGGCCGGTGTTGCCGCCACCAAAGAACTGAAGATTCCCTACACCGTTCTTTACGGCGGCGATCAGGAACTCACCGATAAATATGGTATCCTCGGAATTCCCACTATTTTATTGATTGACCGTGAAGGCAAGATTCTTGCCCGCGACGTTCGCGGAGAGCAGCTCTCGGCCGAAGTAGCAGCTTTTTTCAACAAGTAAGCTTATGGAAACGTCAGAACGCGATTCACTGCCTTTGAGCGATTTCGGGTTGCCCGAACGCCGCGAGTATCCGATGCCCGACGCTGCCCATGTGCGCGCGGCCGAGGCATACTTCCGCTATTGTCCCGAGCAGTTGCGCCCGCAACTTGCTCAGGCAATTCTAAACAAAGCGCAACAGTTTGGCGTAGAGATAAAAAGCCCGACGGTGCTTGCCTACGCACAAAAATAATTTAAAATTTCTGCGCATAAAATTTGGTAATATAAAAAATCCTTCGTACCTTTGCACCGTTCAAAAGAACCACCTTGCCTTGTGGTGTAATGGTAGCACGTCGGATTCTGGTTCCGCCTGTGAGGGTTCGAATCCTTCCAAGGCAACAACTAAAAAAGCAACTGCTAATTCTCAGGCAGTTGCTTTTTTAGTTTATCATTTTCACTTCTTACCATGACCCCAAATTCATCCTCTCCTAATTCTCTCTCCGGCCTAAAGTTCCTGTTTACGCTCTTTCTGCTCTGCTTGCTTGCAGTAGATGCATATGGTAAAAAAGTTGAGCCTGCCGACCGACCGGTCGAATTCGTTGCGCGGGTGGTTGATGAAGTAACTGAATATCCTGTTTCTACGGCTAAAATTACCGTGGCCGACTCTGCGGGGATCATTCTTTGCGACTCAGTGGGTTATCAGACTTGGAGCAATTTCAGAAATGCTTATGAACAGATTGAGTTTACAGCCTCGCTTCCCCGATGCCCGAAGTATAAGATTACGGTTGCTGCAAAAGGGTACGCCACACAGCTGTTTGACGTTACACTCCCTAAGGATGGCCGCATTGACTTGAGAACGGTAAGGATGAACTATCCGCGTTGTGAACGGCAGCTTGAGGAAATTACGGTTACGGCCTCGAAAATTAAGATGGTTATGAAAGGGGATACGATTGAGTATGACGCGACGGCTTTTCAGCTTCAGGAGGGCTCTATGCTCGACGGCTTGATTGCCGAATTGCCGGGCGCCAGCCTCGACAACGATGGAAGAATCACGGTCAACGGGCGTTTCGTCTCCGAATTGCTCATTAACGGACGGCAATTCTTTTCCGGTGACCCTCAAGTGGCCCTTCGCAATCTGCCCGCCTACACGGTAAAGAAAGTGCAGGTCTATCAAAAGGAACCGGAGGAGTTTCGCGGCGTCAAGGGCCGGGACCGCTCCAATGATCCTTTGGTTATGGACGTAAACCTGAAAAAGGAATATGAAAACGGCTGGATTGCCAATGCCGAAGGCGGATATGGTTCCGCTACCCGTGGCGGGTGGTCATCGAGATGGATGGGCCGACTTTTTGCAATGAACTATAACAAATACTCCTATATCGCAATTCACTCTTCGGCCAACAATCTCAACGACCCGGAGGCGGCGGGTTCAAAGGGTAAATGGCGCAAACCCTCCACAACCTCAGGCGAAATCACCACAAAGCGCATCGGCCTGGAATACAATACCGATTGGCACGATCAGAAGGGTTCAGGAGTGAACACAAAATTAAACCTGGTCAGGCAGAATACTTTTAACACCGTTGACAATCTGAGCGAGGCCTTTATGGCCGGTGGCAATACTTTCAGCCGCTCTACCTCGGCTACAAGACGCGACACATGGCAGGGCTCATGGTACGGCGAAGTATCGCGAAACTTTGAAACATGGGTGCGCCGGCTATGGTTTAGTGCCGAGCTGAAGTTTGAAAACGGCATCATGCGCAGTGAATCCGCCTCGGCTCAAAGCGATGAGATGATTCCGGAGAACTTTTTAACACCCGGCTCAGCTGATTTTATGAAAAATCTCCTGTATCAGCGTCAGCAAACTTTAAGGCAGAAAGAGAATTCGTTTCGGCAGAAATACAGGCTATCTTCTTCATATAAGCATAACCTGTACTTCCATGCCAACGCCTCGGTTGAGCGGAGAAACAGCCGCTCCGACGGCTCGGATATAATTCGCTACCTCGCCATGCCTAACCTTGATATCAACCGATTGACCCGCGACGCATCTCCATCATTCAATTACAATTTTGCCCTCACGCCCTCTTGGAGTAACTGGAATTGTCCGTTCGGAATTTCATATAGCTATAAGCAGGACTACTACCGGGGAGAACGCACTATCAACGAGCTCAATAACAGCCGCTCCGACGCCGCAGCGCCTTCAGCCTCACAAAATTGGGTCATTGACCAAGCCAACAGTTACCACACAACCCGGCGCTCTTGGTCTAACTCCCTTTCGCCTACTTTTTCCTACCATTGGAAAAGAGGGGAAGGCCCTGACTATTCAGTGTACGTTTGCCCAAGTGCTGAATATATTATCCGCGATATTAACGACTACCGCAACATGCAGCCTCATAATCTTCGCCGCGGCAACTGGCTTTTTAGCGGTAAATTAGACATTAGCCGCGGATACGCAAACTGGGGTGACCTTGGTTACGGCTTGATCTTCCGGATTGACCAGAAGCTTCCGGATATTATGCAGTTGCTTGATATTCGCGACACCTCTAACCCCCTGGTGCTCGACCTTGGCAATCCGGATCTGCGTAAAGCCACCATCTACAGTGTGGAGGCGTTCTACCACAAGAGTGTGCGCAAGGATATTTCAGAGGTTTCGGCCTGGATTGAATACTCGCGCACAGACAATGCCCTGGCGCGGGCCCGCATCTTTGACCGCGCAACCGGCATAACCACCTGGCAGCCATGTAACATCAACGGAAATTATGAAATCAACGGTGAATTCTACTATGGCGTTACCACTCTTTCCGACCAAAGCCTTTCAATAAACAACACGCTGCAACCGGCCTACAAACGCAGCGCCGACTTCTCGTCAGACTCCGACCTGCCCACCCGCTCCGAAGTTGACAACTGGAATATCCGCGATAATTTCAACATCAACTATAACATAACGAGCGGACTCTCTCTATCGGCCAAACTCAACCTGAACTGGACGTCGCTCCATAGCCGCAGCCACCTGTTTGACACCTTCAGCTTTACTGACCTTAACTACGGCATCGGGGTGAAATATACGCTCCCGGCAGGAATCAACCTCGACACTGACCTGATGGCCTACTGCCGCAGAGGCTATGAAGAGCCGTCAATGAACACTACTGACTGGGTTTGGAACCTACAACTGAGCAAAACTTTCGGCCGAAGCAAGCAATTTACCGTCAAAGCCATCGGCTTCGACCTTCTGCAGCAGCTCCCCACTATCCGCCAGATAGTCAACGCCCAGGGACGCACCGAAACACGCTATAACTCGCAGCCGGCCTACGCGTTGCTGACAATCGCTTACCGCCTCGACATAAAACCCAAACGCAAATAAATCCTTAATACCAATCATGAAAATTTGGAATTTCTTCAGTGAATTTCTGTTTTTTCGTTGGCTCTTCGGGCACGACGATGATAAGAAAGTGGATAATCACGTCGGCGATGGCTCTAATAACGGCTTTACACGACCGGCCAGCCAATCATTCGACTTCTTTCACGAAGAACAGGATGATTTTGACAGTTTTACTTTTTTTGACGACGAATTTTAGCGTCTGGCTGCGATAAAGGCCTCGGCCAATGCGCGCGAGGTAGATGTCGGCGTAGGGTGGAGCATGGAGAGGATGCGGTCCGCGGGAACCCATTCCGCAGAATCGACTTCGGTAGACAGACGCAGCGTCTGCCCCTCAACGGCATGGGCGAAAAAGCCAATCATAAGCATTTCCTTTTTGGGGAACCAGCGGGTCAGTTTAAGTTCAAGCCTGTCAATTTCAAGGCCTGTTTCCTCGAGAATTTCGCGCCGTGCGGTGGTCTCAGCATCTTCGCCGGGCTGAATGTAGCCCGAAACGAGATTGCAGAATTCGGTGGAAATATAGGCCTGGCGCAGCAACAAAACTTCGTCACGGTCGTTATAAACGAGCGATATAGTTGCAGTTGGAAACACCTCAAACCAAGGCTTGTTGCAGCAATCACACCAGGCAACCGCGCCTTCGTCACCCAGTTCGCGTTCTCCCAGAAGGGAGCCGCAGTCAGGACAATAAGTAAATTTCATTTTATTTTTCTATTTCTACGAATTGCAACTGCAAAAAATAGTAGCGAAAGCATGAAGTATGCTCCGGCTTGAATCCAAAGGGCCCGGAATTCGTGGGCTACCTGTCCGAGTGTTGCTCCCATTGAATTGATGCGCACATAGCCATTGATGGCATACGTCGACGGAAAAAGCATACCCACCCATTGCCAAAAGCGCGGAATTGCAGCTCCGGGCCATGAAATACCCGATATAAATAGCAGTGGCACCGACATGAACACGAACATAACAATGCAATCCTCACGGCGATATATGAACGACGAGAATGTTATGCCCATGAAAATTGATGCAAGTATATATGGAATTACGAAAGCCAGGTAAGTAATAAAGCGTCCTCGGCTCGGCAGGCCGAACATATAGGTTACCACCGTAAACATATATGCGGCGATAACTATGTAAATCAGAAAATAGACTATAGTTTTGCCAATAACAATGTTTACCGGGCTAGAAAGGGTGCGCATCGGGGCTATTGCCCGGCCGTTGAAGCGCTCGCGTATGCCTCCCCCGACCATGCCGATACCGAGCATTAGTGTTTGCTGGATTATCAGCATCATCACTGCCGGCATCAGAAACGATGCGAAACCGCTCTGCGGGTTATAGAGGGCAACGTAGTCGTAGTCGACGGGCTGAGTGGCGATAGCTTCCTGGCGCGTAGTCGCTCCGGTATAGAAGCGCTCGATTTTCAGGTCTTTGTTCATTGCCAGCGAAACGTTGGTTGCCGCCAGCATGGCCGACTTATAGTAGAGCATACCTGCCATATCGGCATAAACTCCGATAACGGTCTGACCTCCTTCGGCCAGAGTGCGGTCAAAGTCAGCCGGAATTACTACGAATGCATATATCTCGCCCTCTTGGTTCAGGCGCTCAGCCTCGGCCACCGACGCGCACTGCGCAACAATTCTGACCTCGGGGGTCGCGTCAAGCATTCTGATGAACTTTCGCGAGAGTGATGAACCGGAGTGATTGATAACGGCAACCGGAACATCGCGAACCGTTTCGTTTGTATAGATAAATGCATAGAGTAGCGGATAGAACAGCGGCACTATAAACACGAACAGAATCACTCCCTGGTCGCGGATGATATTGCGGCACTCAATCGCGCTGATTTGCAGAATATTTTTGAGCCTTGAAATCATGGTTTATAGTGTGCGTGGCGGAAAGCATAGCGATAGAGCGGCAGCGTCAACACCGGCAGCAGCAGGAAGCATAGCAGGGCAACAATCGACGGCCATGCAAACAGCAGCGGGTAGCCATGCAACGCCTGATTAACATACAGTAGATAATAATGGCGCAACGGAAATAGCCATGCCGCAGCCTGAAGCAGCGGGTCCATGGCCATAGTCGGGAATGAAAGTCCCGACAGCGAGAATGAAACGATTCCCCAGAGCGAGCATATACTCATTGCGAAACGCATGTTGCCTTGTAGAAGTCCAAAAACAAAAACCCCGAACGATTGTGCAGCCAAAATACACAGGACCCCGATCAGAAACATCATGGCGATGCCTCCATGACAGGGAAAATGGAGATATTTATAGAACACTACGTCGCAAAGCAGCATCATAAGCGAGAATAACATTGCCTGCGGCACGAGTTTGCCTGCCAGAAACACCGTTGATGACTGGCCGGCCAGTTCGTTATAGACGCGGCGTTGTTTACCTCGCTTCCATTCCAGTCCGATGGTGTAGGGCGTGAAAATAAGAACCAAAAGCAGAATGCAGCCCGGAACTATAATATTGCTGAGGTAGACTGAATAGTCGAGCACCGGATTTCCCAGCGGGTGAGCCTCTATAACTATGGGGCGCACTGCGGCCATCGCCGCATCGTCTGTCATCCCCTTCGCCAGAAAAGTCTGGCGGGAAATTCCCATACCGATCATTTCCGACGCAGTTCTCATGTCGCGCATAAGCAGCGAACCGGCTATGAAGTAAGATTCGTTGGTATAGAAAGCTATTTTGGGTTGACGCTGGCCCAGGGCCTGCTCTGTTGTGCCTTCAGGAATATGAAAAAAAGCATATATCTTGCCGCGTTGCATGGCATCGCGAGCCTCGCTGAAGCTATTGAAATGATAGCGCAGGTCGGTGTTTTCCATAGCGTCGAGCGTCCGCACCAGAGTGCGCGTTGTGGGTGTATTGTCTTCGTCAACAACACCGGCCGGCAAATCAGTAGGTAGTCCGGCGCTCATTAGCGACAGAAAAAAAATCAGCAGCAGAATCGGCGCGATGAACATTACAACGAGCATCAGCGGACGATGAGAGAAGAAATACAGCTCTCTCATCCATAGCTTCCACAGCCGCACAAAAATATTTTTGTGCTTCATTTAAGTCAATCGGCGTTGAGGATTGCCGACATTCCCGGACGGACGCCGGGCAGTGGATTGGGGTCGACGGGCACCGCTTTCACTTCAAAGGTTTTCAGGTCGTAGCGGTCGAGGGCTTTGGTCGCTTTCCAAACCGCGTAGCTGCCCACCTCCTTTACACGCGATATACGCACTTTAACGTTCTTGTCGAAGGCCGGAACGTAGACTTCGGCCTCGGTGCCTACGGTCAGGCCGGGAAGACGGTCTTCGCGCACGTTGAAAACGAACCAAAGGTCGTTGAGCAGCGCAATGTTGAGCAGCGGGGCTCCGGTACCAACGAGTTCGCCGAGTTGCGGATAAATCTCCGTTACTATGCCGCTTTGAGGGGCTGTGAGCACTGTTTCGGCAATGTAGGAGTTTACCTCGCTGACGGCGGCTTCGGCGCGGGCAACCTGAGCGCCGGCGGCCTCCTTATCCTCAGCCTGTGCGCCTTTGACGGCGAGGTCATATTGGCTCTTGGCGGCTTTTTCGCTGGCGAGCATGGCCTGGTATTGGGCGTATGCTTCGTCTCGTTTTTGCTCGGGGAGCACGCCCTGCTCAAACAGACGGTTTACTCTGTTATAGCTCTTTTCAGCTACTTCAACGCCTGCTTTGGCTTTTTGCCAGAGCTGGAACGCACCTTCAATCTGTTCGCTGCGTGCCCCGGCCTGGGCTTTGTGCTGCAGGGCTTCTGCGGCACGGCGCGCGGCATCGGCCTGAGCAAGTTTTGCCTCTACGTCGGGTGCTTCGAGAATTACCAGCGTGTCGCCGGCGCAAACGGTGTCGCCCTCTTCAACCCTTATTTCAAGCACTCTGCCGGGCACTTTGCCCGATACACGGTATGAGGCGGTTTCAACCTGACCCTGAATAAGTTCGGGTAGTTGTTTCATGCGCAGTCCGGCGATGATAACAACGATAATTACTATGACAACAATCGCTGCTGCAATCAAAACGAGCGATATATTCGATTTTTTACGGTGGTTCATATATGCTATGATTTATTTGTTTATCGATTATTGGAGTATCCCCAGTGCGTTCTGGAGGCGAATGTGGGCGAGCTTAAGGTCGATTTGCGCGGCTATCAGTTCGGAGCGCGCGCTCAGCCAAGCCGTTTGTGCCTCATTGACGTTAATGACGGGAATTACGCCCTCGTTCATGCCGAGGGTTGCCATGCGCAGATTCTCGTCGGCCACGGCGCGTGCGCTTTCACAGGCAACCAGGCGGCTGCGCGATTCTTCAACTGAGTTGCGGCTCTGGGCAATCTGCAGACGGATTTTTTCAGCCGTCTCGTCGAGTTTCAGGCGCGCAACTTGGGTTTGAGCTTGCGCGGCTTTTACCTTATAAATTCTATCTCCCCATGTAAGGATAGGAATTTTTAATACGACGCCCACGTTCCATAAACCGGTGAATTTCTTTTCAAAACCATTGAAAAGACCGGGAGTAAGCCATGAGTATCCGCCGGTGAGGGCCACTGTAGGCATCGTTTCCGACAAGGCCAGGCGTTCCTTTTGGTGATAAACCTCGGCCGCACGGTCAAGAGCGCGAAGTTCCGGACGGTTTTGGCGCCACGTCTCATCGTTGGCATACGTTTGAGTATCGGTCGAGATATTGTCGAGCATATTCTCGTCGGCCAGAGTAAGCTGTGTGGTTTCTTCAAGACCAATCAGCTCGCAGAGCAGCATCTTCAATAAACTCAACCCGTTATTGACCTGAATAACGGCCACTTCAGCCTGATTTGCCTTAATTTTCACGCTAAGGCCATCGGCGCGCGTGGCAACACCTTCTTTAATCATTGCGTCGACGTTGGAGTCAAGTTCCTTGACCAAATCGAGATAGCTTTGGGCCAATTCTTTTTTGGCGGTAAGGGCAACAATCTGCCAGTAAGTTTCATCAACCTCTACCAAAGCTTGGCGGCGGGCCATTTCCATTTTATCGTCGGCAGCCTCCTCGGCGAGTTTGGCAATTTTATTATATGCAACGATTTTTCCGCCCATATAAATCGGCTGGGTTAGTTGCAGCGTTAGCGCGGCCGCATTGCGGGTGTCGGTTCTGAAGGCGTCGACAATATTCTGGCCTATACCGTTCAACCCTGCCTGCAAACCCTGCACGGCGGCGCCCACCGGGGCCTGCAGTTGTTCAAGCAGGGGAGCCAGTTGCGGATTGGCGGCAATTGCAGCGCCAATCTGTTGGGCCGATGAAGCCACTCCGTCGCCCATGTGGGTTAACGTGTGCTTCTGGTCATCGTCGAGCAGCGAAATCTCGCGTGAGGTAAACATGTAGCCTCCTTCGGCTGAAATCTTGGGCAGGTAGTTTGTGAATGCTGATTTCCGCTGATAGTAGGCAGCCTGCTTTTCGGCCGATGCCATGCGGATGGCCTTATTGTTTTCGAGGGCCATTTGCCTGCATTGCTCAAGAGTCAGCACTTCGGCCTGAGCGGATATGGCCATCAGCATCCCGGCTATAATTGTGATGAATAATTTCTTCATAGGTCTTCTTTTTACCGCTGCAAAGTTAGCAAAAATCCTTAACATACGTTTAACCCGTTGGGTATCTATTTTTGTCAAAAAGTTAAAAATCGCTCCCCAACGACTTAAGTTGTTTGGCTCTATGTGCAACCACTGGTAATTAACATCAAAGTTATCAAAAAGGGAAATAATATAATATATGGAGTATTTCGGTTTTATAAATCACATAAGCCAAAGCCGCTATATCGTTTAATCTCGTAGATAGCTTTGATATCGGTTATTTTATCAGTGTAGGTTTCAGAAGATTCCGTTTCAAAAGCGTGTCCGATAATATCTGCGACAAAGCATTGCAGGCACGAGGTTGCTATTCCATCAGTATTACGTATTTCATAATTACTATATCCGAGCATGTCTCTCTTTCCTGTTGGTACGTGGTCTTGATGTAAATATAGGTTTTGTGAGATATCAAGAATCGCTTTTGGATAATATTCGAAATCGGGTTTGTCAATAGGCCACTCCCCAACGTATACATTATCCTCCATATCCGGTTGATTTCTTGACGCAAAACGATAAAACCATTGCTTGATAGTTTTAATTTGTCCGGCTCTAAAGGTAAAGAGGTATTTGTTCATTACCCCCATATTCTTAAGCCGCTCAAAAGATTCTAATGTTGAACAAAAACCGGCATAATTGAGAGTAGATTTCACTTCTACGACGGCAAAAACACTTTCTGATGGAATAATGCTAATGCCTCCAAAAGAATAGAGTGGAGCAAAGTTCAGCTTATCGTAGATAATAATATCGCATTGATTGGATAGTGACCTATCGTTCTCAATAAATCCCGGTGTTAAGCCAATCCTATCCGGCAGGAATTGCCGTAAGAATTCACGCAGAATTTCTTCGCAGATAAGACCAACTGATAAATTGTGATTTTTGATGATGGCTTGAGTTTGTTTCCATCTGTTTAGGAATTCCTCAACCTTATGGAAGTACATCTCGCTTATGCCTGTATGGTAGTTGATAGTTTTCATGATAGAAAAAATTTCCGCGGTGTGGTTTCAAACTACACCGCGGGGTAACGTTAGTCGAAGATGTAATCTTCCGGATCTATTTCAATAATGTTTTCAATTATAAAAAAATTTGTCCAATCAGAATAACAGTACTCGAATAACCAACCCCTAGGGATATAAAGGTTGCAATTACGGGGAATATACTTAAAAGTTTCGTATCCAATTTCAGGTGGTTCCGGATTTAAACAAATGACAGAAGTTAAATTCCGGCATTCGAATGCGTTCCTTCCAATTTTAGTTACAGAATTGGGAATAATAACAGAAGTAAGGCTTTCGCAACCCCAAAAAGTATATGGCGCAATATAAGGTACAAAATTTGGAATATTTACAGAGGTAAGGCTTGAGCATCCTGAAAAAGCAGATTCTCCAATTTCAGTTATTGAACTGGGAATAGTAATAGTGGCAAGGCTCGAACACCACGCAAAAGCGTAGCTACCGATTCCAGTTATTGAACTGGGAATAGTAATAGTGGCAAGGCTCGAACACCACGCAAAAGCGTAGCTACCGATTCCAGTTATTGAACTGGGAATAGTAATAGTGGCAAGGCTCGAACACCGCGCAAAAGCGTATCTACCAATTCCAGTTTCAGAGTTTGAAATATTCACAGAAGTAACGTTTGAGCAATCCGGAACTGTGGATTGTTCAATTGTGGTTTCAGAGTTATAAATATTGACAGTTTGAAGATTAGTGCAATTATAAAAAGCGTATGACCCAATATAGGATACTGAGGTTGGCATAGCAATAGATGTTAATCCTTCACATTCATTAAAAATATTTCTAGGGATAAATTTTACTTTATCTCCTATTATGACGTTTCTAAGATTTTTATGGAATACAACATCATCAGGACTGGGCGAGCCCCCGCGCTCTACTTGACATTCAGCTGCGTAGTAATAAACGGTATTGAGATTACTGCAGTAACAAAAGGCATTTCTACCTATATCTGTAATTGTTGCCGGTATTGTCAGAGCTTTTAGTCCTTTACAGCCATACATAGCTTTACTCTCGATCTTGCGAACTTTATAAGTGTAATTGTCAATTGTAATATTTGCAAAGAGCTTAACTTCACCATTTAAACTATGCTCTATTTCAGTATCGTCTGCACCTGTAACATTCAGGTGTCCTGATACTATTTCGTAAATAATGTAATTCAGAGAAAATTTTGTTTCGGAGATTCTGCGGAACGGAACACCAAAGCTATTAGTACCATCTGCGTTGATGGTTATTGATAGATTAGCGGAATCGTTTTCGGGCGTTTGGGTTTGGCTCGGGTCATTTGTTTCTGTGTCGCCTGAAACCGGAGTATCCGGTTCGTCTGTGTTACAACTCATAACCATCAGCGGTAAAATGAGCATTGACGTAATGAATGTTTTTGTGGAATGAAACATGATGTTTAGGGTGCCGCGGTCTGCTCCTCGTTGGCATTTAGATGGTTAGCAAAGAAAAAGCGTGAGCATCTGACTGTCGGCTCGTTCCACTGCTTGAGGTTCTGGTAAACCCGATATGGTTGAACGAGCAGACCTGCAGAAGCCTCACGCCGATATGTTATCGCTGCGATTCGCAACGAAATACACATATCCACAGAGGCATCTACCGTCTACCACAATTCTGACCATATCAACGAAATTTACCAGATTTCAAGCAGTCAGGAAAGGGCGTCGAGTAAACGCTTTCAATTATGTCCGCAGCCCACCCGCAGTCCCTTGGCCGGGCTTCTGCATTGCGGTCTGCACCGACAAAGTTAGCAATTTAATTAGTAATTAGCAAGGAGTAATTAGCAATTAGTAACTTTTGGGCGTAAAAAACGCAAAGAATATCCAAGTTCTTAACCTTATTATGGCGAATTCGCCATAGTTAGAAAGCAATTCGATTTATATCGGCGTCAAATCAGTGTTTGGAAATAAAATGAGACGGCGGGATGGGCGTTTGTGCGCCTCCCGCCGTCGGTGGATTTCAATAGGGGAAATTAGTCGGGGATGGGGTGGTATTGCACGAAGGCTTCCATGGCTTCGTATTCGGCGAGGCCGAGCGAGCTGTAGAGCTCGGCGGTTGCGCGGTTGCGCTCCTCGGCGCGCTGCCAGAACAGGCGGTCGTCGTCGCCCAGGAACGGGGCGTTTTCCATCTGGCTCTGGTGTTTGAGAATCGAGTTGCGCTTGAAGCGGAGTTCTTCGGGCGAAATGGGCACTGCCATTTCAATGTGGTCGATTTCCCATTCGGCCCATGCGCCGCGATACATCCAGATGCGGCAATCTTTCATCCAGTCTTCGTTTTTGCATTCGTCGATAACGGCGAGTACTGCGTCGGTGCATACGCGGTGGGTACCGTGGGGATCGGCCAGGTCGCCGGCAACGAAAATCTGGTGGGGCTTAACGTCGGTAATCAGTTTCTTAACGATTTCGATGTCTTTTTCGGTGAGGTCGCCCTTTTTAATTGCTCCGGTTTCATAGAAGGGAAGTCGGAGGAAGTGAACGTTTTCGGGCTTAACGCCGATAAACTTGCAGGCGGTGCGTGCTTCGGCCTGGCGAATCATGGTTTTGATGGTGCGGATATCTGCGGAGTCCATATCGCCGGGATTCTTGTTTGCCAGGAATTCGTGGATTTCTTTTGATTTCTGCTTGAAGTTCTCGTTGTCGAAGCCGAAGAGCGGTGCAATGTAGTCGTTGAGCATAATGTAGCGCATCATGTCTTCGTCGCCCACGGCAATGTTGCCCGAGGTTTCGTAGGCTACATGAACGTCGTGGCCCTGGTCAACGAGGCGCTTGAGGGTGCCGCCCATGGAGATTACGTCGTCGTCGGGGTGGGGCGAGAACACGATTACGCGCTTGGGGTAGGGGGTTGCGCGCTCGGGGCGATAGGTGTCGTCGGCATTGGGTTTGCCGCCGGGCCAGCCGGTAATGGTGTGCTGCAGTTCGTTGAACACCTTAATGTTAACATTGTAGCCGGAGCCGTAAATGGCCAGCAGTTCACCCAGTCCGTGGTCGTTATAGTCCTGGTTGGTGAGTTTCAGAATCGGTTTGCCGGTTTGCTGGCAGAGCCATACGATTGCGCGACGAATCAGTTTGTCGTTCCACTCGCAGTTGGTAACGAGCCAGGGGTGAGAAATTCGGGTCAGGCCTTCGGCTGCGTTGATATCAAGCACCAGGGTGGTGCGTGAGTGAGTCTGAAGCATCGATGCCGGAACCGATGGGGTAACTTCGCCTTCAACTGCCTTGGAAACAATCTGAGCGCGGTTTTCGCCCCAGGCCATAGCGATTATGCGGCGCGATGCGAGAATATCGCTCATGCCGAGGGTCAGGCCGGTAGTGGGTGCGTTGTCAACTTTATAGGTGTTGCTGACGTTCTGGCGCTGCTCGGCGCTGAGCAGAACCAGACGGCACACACTCGATGCGGTGGAACCGGGTTCATTAAGACCGAGTGCTCCGTGGGCGCCGATCTGACAGAGACACAGGTCGAGTCCGCCGGCATTTTCAATCTGAGCCTCATAGTCGCGACACATGGCACCGACCTGATGGCGCGGACATGAGGTTACGAAGGTGTGGATATTTTCGGCAGGAACGTCAACATGGTCAAGAAAGTTCTCTTTCAGCGCTTTCATGGTGGTTGCGCTTGTGCCATCTTCGCTGTAGAAGTCGCAGAGGTTGAAAACTATGGTGTTCTTGAAGCTGACTTTGCCGGCTTTATGTAGTTTTACAAGTTCGGCATAAACGGAGCTTACGGAGTTGCCGGCGCCAAGTGCCATAACGAATTTGCCGCGTTTGGCTTCAGCGCGCTCAAGAGCGTGAACAACGTGTTCGGCAATGCCTTCCGAGGCCTCGGCCGAGTCTTGATAAATGCGAGTATCGATTTTTTCCTCGCGAGTCAGGGCTGCGAGTTCAATTTCATCTTCCGGGGCGTAATACATGCTCGGAATTGAATCGAGTTTGATTTTGGAGCTAAGGTCGGTTCTCATGAGAAATTTTTGGGTTATGATTTTTCTATCGGCAAAGTTAAGAATTATTTTTTGGTTTCGCAATAGCCTCCGGCGGTGTGGGCCTGGAACTCCGGAGCATATTGGCTCTGGGCCCGGGTGGGAGCGAGAATGAAGGTTCCGTTGGCCGTTACATAGAAGGTTTCGGTGATTTGCGTTTTGCCCTTAGGCAGGGAGTTGAAGTAGTAATTTACCTGCGACGCCAGCGGTTCGCGATATGCTGAGGAGTAGCCGCTCCAGATTCTGCCGGGCAGTTGCTCCTTGGTCTGGAAACCGGCGCACAGGGGCTGGGTAACCATAACGTAGTCGATGCGTTGCGAGGCCTCCAATGTAAGTTTTATGGTTATTTTCTCGCCCGGGGCAATTGTGCCGGTTATGGAACGTGAAATCTTAAGGGCGTAGCTGGCGAAAGGTTCGATGGAGGTAATCGAGTCGGTAGCTGCGGAGAATACGCCGCCCCAAGCCGGAAAGTCGCCTTTGGTTATTTCAACGTTACCTCCGTCGGGCAGGTCAAGGCGGAATTCACCCAGGTAGCTGTTGGCGGAAATGTTTGTCGGCTCGCCGTTGACAGTAACCTTCAGCGAGTTGGCCGACGGAACGAGCCATGTCTGCCCTGAGTTGAGAATGGCGGCTATCAGGGCCGAAACATTGGCATTGTTACCCCAGTCGCTGCTTTGCTTGCGGCGCAAGTAGTCGTTGCGTATAATCTCAACCTCAGCGCATTTAGGCTCAATAGAGGCGAAAGCGTTGAGCAGGGTAGGCGACAGCGGCATCTGAGCCCACGCCTCGCGTTGGCGAAGCGATTCGAGCAGCTTGGCCGCTGTTGACGGATAGCCGTTTTCATTGAGAATGATTGCCGCTTCGGCCAGTGAGCCCAACGAAAGATCACGCCAATGGCCGACAATGTCCTGAACGGTAGCCGCAGCGGCGCGGCGTGCCGGTGCTGATTGACGCACTTCCGGGAAGCGGCTGCGGAGCATGACGTAGGCGGGGAATGTTGCATTTTTATCGCGTGCGAAATCTTTGGCCACTTCCTTGTCGAGATATTCTACGGCCTGCGAAATCAATTGATTCAAACGCCGGTCATTGGGCATATAGCCCATGCGCTTTAGGTCGCTCAGGGTCGAGAGTACTTCCAATGTTATCCATTCCGAGGGTTCATCGTTGCCCTCGACCCAAGTGAGTCCGCCTTTGCGCTGAAGTTTTACAAGGGTAGATATTGAGTTGGATATTACTTTGTCGGTTAACTTATTATTGAACAGTAGCAGAAGTGCGGCACGTCGATCGCTCTCGCTTTGGGCGGCAGCGACGAAAGGCGTTGACGACAGCAATGCCATTTTCAGATCGTCGTTGCGCATGAGTCGTGAAACCAAGATGGAATCGTCTGATTCCCAGTTATGAAGAGCTCGGGCAATTTCAGGATGCTGGCGCAAAAGGCCGCGTGCGGTAGCCGCGCTGAACAGTGCGCCGGCAGCGGTAAGGGCGGTGCGCCCTTCAGGGGCCGACAGAGCCGGAAGAGCGGCAACGCATTCCCAGGCTGCGTTAGTGGTGAAGGTCAGAGTGCCACCGCGAGCAACTTTAACTGCAACTTCCGTTGAGTCGGAGGGAAGGAAAAGCGGGGTGCCGGTAGTTATTTTCATATCGGCCGGAAGTACGGGAATCAGCGTCTGTTCGCCGTCGGTAAAGTTTCCTGAAACAGCGCGTACGCGAATGCCTATGAATGAGAGCCTGGCCGGAGCTGCCAAATAACTTGAAATCAAGGAGTGGCTGCGGCCGGCTATAGTGTCGGCGAATTCCCGATAATCTAAAATCGAGTCATTTGCCGGATTGAAAACTTCTATTATCGAGCTTATGAATGCAGCCGAGTCAGTTGCGTTCTGCACCATAGCTGTGAGTTCAATTTTGTCGCCGGTGCGAACGAAGCGCGGCAGTTGAGGCTGCACCATAACCGGCTTGGAAGCGATTATGTCAGCATCGAAAAGTCCGCTAAGCAATTGCTTGTTGTAGGTAAGACCGCGTACTCCCCAGGTGGTGTTGGCATTGGGGGCGGTAAAGGTTACTTCCAGAGAACCGTCGGCGGCCGTTGTCAAAACCGGTTGCCACATTGCCACGGGAACCTCCGGCATGCGGTAGTCGTTGCCCGGCGCCTGATTTCCGTTTGTTGTTTCTACGGCTGCTTCGGCCAAAGCCGGGGCGGCGCTATCGAATGTAGCATCGGCCTCACATTCTTCAACCAGAACATCGGCTGCTCCCATATCGGTGGTCGAAGTGCCGCGGATTTTAATCGCTCCTGCGGCCATTTTCATCGAGGTGAGCATCACTCTTTCGCCATAGCCGTTTTCATACAAATAAGGCCAATGTTGACCCCAAAGATTGAACTTGGCCGACACTCCTGCAAACGGAGAATCAAGGCGAGGGGTAACTGAGTTATAAGTATTGTCGGCATAGCTCGACGCATCAGCGAAATTGAGGTTGCGGCCCCAGACCGGAGGAGTAGAAAAATGCCAGCTCAACGGCTTGAGGGCATCCAGGGCGCGGGAATAAACCAGCAGCATAACGGCCGCTTTCTGTGCCTGCCCTAAATTATTATCAACGTTGATGGTCCAGCGTTCGGTTTCGCCGGGCGTTATGTGGTCGCGAATCGATTTGATCTTGAGGTTGAGCCTGCGGGCCACGTCGGGCCGCGAAATGTGTACGATGCGCTCCTCGAAGCGATAGTTGCGGAGGGTATGGAACGTAAGGGTGGCATCGTTGATGGTGTCGGGAAGACTAATGTCGACAAAAAAGTTACCTTCTTCGGGGGTTAGCCACTTTTCTTCGATGATGGCGTCGGAGGTCCATTTGACCATGCGGATATGACTGTCGGCAAACGAAGTGCCTACTAAAAGGGAATCACCAGGCTTGACCGCAGAAACGGGGATGAACAGTCCGCTCTCAGTAGGCGGCATCTTGTCGGTAGGCCTATAAACCTGAGTTTCAAACTCAGCCCGGCGAGCGCCATCGCAGGTTACAATAATATTATATGCGCCCGAGGGGACGTTGGCCCAGGTCGGGTCGGGATAAATCGTGTCGGCCGGAGTTATCAGCATTACGCTCAGGGGGCGGTCAACAAGTTTGTTTTCCGCACCGCGCACTTTGAACGCCGGGGGAGTAAGGGCATTGGTGTAGCTGCCTATTTCGCCATCAATGAAGTATTTGTATTGCGGAATGAACGTGTCGGCATCGTGGGTCTCGCCGGTGGGAGAGGCCGCAGAGGCCGTGGCGGCGAGGTTAGTGCCGTCCGGTACGGTCAGAATTGCGCTGAACTGTCCGTTAGCGTCGGCATTTACTGTGTCGGTAGCAACCGTTTCGTTCTTCATGGATCTGAATGTGCGATACCAGACCCAATCAGGGAGCTTGGCTATCGAAAGGGCAACGCGGGCATCGGCAATCGGAAAGCCGTTGTAGCCGACAGCCGAGCCTCGCAACTCTACGGTTGTCGAGTCAATGCGTTCGGCCTTCAGCTCAACTTCAAATGTAGGCGCCTTGTAGTCGGCTACGGTGAAGGAGAAATAGCCGTAATCGCCGATTCGGAGAGAAAAGTTGCCTGTCAGCCCTTCCTGGGGCAGGGTAAAGGCGCCGTTGATGCGTCCGAAATCGTCGGCGGTGAGGCGCATGGAGTCAATTTCTTCGTAGTTGGCGTTGCGCAAAGTTATTTTGGCCTGTTGGCCCGAAGCCAGCGAACGGGCCGTGCCGCGCGCCTTCATAATGGTTGCTGCAAAGCGCACGGTGTCGCCCGGGGGGTATATAGCCCTGTCGGTAAGGATGTTGGCGAAGAGACGCTGCTCTTGCGACGGTTCATAAGAGCCGGAATAAATTGAGGGAGAATAAACGTCAGCACCGCGCGAGCCTTTAACCTGATTGCGGATTTTTGTGAAGCTGACGCCCTGCTGCTCAGCACCGTTTATAACGTCGAGGGCCAGAACCGGCGACTGCTGTTTGCCAAACGATTGCTGCGACAGCAAAAAGTCGGTTACCGTAACCCGACCCTGCGACGGATGGCGCTCTTTGAGCGAATCAAAGCGGGGAGTAAGCCGGTATTCGCCGTATTCATTGAGGGTAATGGTTACGGTTGTGTCGGCTTTCCATACACCATGCCCCGGGAAATTAAGGGCTATCGATTTCAGCTTTTTCGGGGTTGGTTTAACCATTTCAACGTCGATGGCGGCATTGTTAAGGCAGGTAACCTCCACTTTGATTTTTAGTTCTTTTCCGCGGCCGACAATGGAGTTATGTTCAATGTGTATGTCGGGGCGCTGCAGATAGCTTATTGCGCGTTTGACTTCATCGCCGGGGTCGGGTAGGGCGCTTAGCAGGGCATAAGCCTCCTTCCGTTCGTCTAAGTTCGATGCTGCCTGAGCCATTCCCAGCATCGGATAAAGGCCGGCGGGCTCTGCGGCAAAGCGTTTGTAGAGTTCACTGAGCTCGTGGAAGCCATGGGCACGCCGTTGTTCAAGATAAATCAGGGGAAAGGGTCTATTATGGTTGTAGGTAATCGCTGCGTTGATAATCGAATCTGGCAAATTTGGATTGGCACCGATTGCAAAGTCGTAAAGGGTAGGGAAAAAACGGCTATCGGCTTCAACAACGCCCTCCCACAGCCTGGTTTCGGTTGCCCGCAACTCGGCGCAATAGCGGTTAACAGCGTCGGCTGCAAGGGAATCCGACAATCCGAGCTTTGCTCTCAGCAGCTGAATCATAGCCTTGGTTACGGGTTGTTTGGCCCGTTGCTCAACCTCCGACATCATGGTTAGCATATTTTCGCTGCGGTCGGGGTTAATAGCTATTTGGGCGAGCGAATAATCAATTAGAGCGCGAACCGTTGCCGGACCGTCATTACTTTTTTCGGCTGCTTTGAGCTGAGATTGTGCATTGCTGCTTACTGTTTTTGGAAAAGCAAAATCGGGTTTTGCAGGCAACGCCCCAAAACCCGTAGATGCTGAGAGTAACAGTAAGCCCAAAAAGGCTTTACGCATCATTTTTTATGATCTTTCTTTTGGTTATTCTTGTGGTTTTTGGGATTAGGGCAATGTTCCATCAGCTTGCGCTGAAATCCATGCTCTGCTCCCCGAAGGTTAAACAACTGGCGGCGCGTCAGAACCTTGCGAAGCTGAGGTTCGTATTTAGCTTCTATATCTGCCAGTTCGGAATTCAGTTTATATTGAGCGGCAATTGCTGCATCATAATCGGCATCTGTTACCGACTCTGTTTTTTTTCGAATATTGCGTTCGGCTTGACGAACTTTCTGTTCGGCTGCCATGCGTTCGGTTTCCTTGGCATCGTATATCCTGAAAAATTCGCTTTTCTGCGCCTCGGTAAGGTCAAGCTGCTTGATAAGATATTCTTGTTTCAAGCTCTTGAGTTTCTTCATCCATTCCTTGCGGTCTTCGCGGTTGTTTTGTTTGCGGTCTTGCGCATAAACGCTGACCGACACATTGACGAGCAAAGAAACCAGAATCAGGTGAATCAGTTTTTTCATAGGCTTTCAGGTAATGTTATGCCGGCCTCATAAAGGTCGTCGTATAAATCAATGTCGGTCAATGAAACGTAGTCGTTAACATAGGCTAAGGTTTGCTCGTTGACCACCTCGGCATATTGAGGATGCTCATTTCGGTTGAAACTGCCGGTGAGTGAAAATATATTCATCATCAGGTAGATACCGGCAAACATGGCGGCCATGTAGACATACGGTCTGATAATCTGCCATTTCGACCGGGGTTTCGGTGTTTCTGCCGCAGGCATTTCTGGCAGCGAGTCCATTATCCGGCGCTGAAACTCGTCGAAGTAACCCTCGGGCACCGTCATGCCGTTGCTTTTCGGGAATGGTATGTTGTTGTTCGTTGTTTTCATTGCTCTTTAGACTGATAACATTGCCAAAGGTTTAACGATTTTTCAGGAATTGCTCAATTTTTTTTACGGCGAAATGATATGTGGCCTTCAGGGCCCCTACGGAAGTGCCGGTAATCTCGGCTATATCCTCGTATTTCATATCGTCGAAATACTTCATGTTGAAAACCATTTGTTGCTTGGTTGGAAGCGATTCGATAGCTTGGCGAAAAAGGGTATGGGCTTCATCGCCATCGAAAAAATCGTCGGCTCTGACTTCGCTCACTCCATCTTCATCCAGACTTGAAGTCTGACGGCGTTTCTGGCGGTCAAGATGGCTGAGAGCTTCGTTGAGCGCTATTTTGTGGAGCCATGTTGAAAGCTTGGCATCGCCCCGGAAATCGTCCATGGCGGTCCAGGCCTTCATAAAGGTGTTTTGCAACAAATCGTTGGCATCGTCGTGGTCGCCGACCAAACGACGAATCTGCCAGTAGAGCGGTTCGCTATAAAGCGCCAGCAATTCCGCAAAAGCATCGCGTCGCGAGGCCGGGTCGCGCAGACGGTCTTCGAGCGAGGGATTAATCATTTTTCAGAGGGTATCTTCAGGGCTCAAGGGTGCATAGTGGCCATCCTTGGCCTCAAAGATTACGGTTCCGGATTCGAGGGCTACGACTGAGTGAAACATCCCTTTGGGAACGTTGATGCCGACGCATTCCGAGTTAGGGGCCATTTCAATCCGGTCGAGTTCGTTGCCATTATCGTCATAAAGAATTTCCAGGGCTCGTCCGCGTAAAACTATCAGGCTTTCGTTGGAAGAGACATGGCGGTGAATCGGCACTACGGTGCCCGGCTCAAGCGCGTTGAGCATCCGTTGCGAGCAGTCGTCGGGCGAGTTCCGCAAGTCGGTGGCCATGCGTAGCCGGGGCGAACGAGTTGCTTCAGCTGAAAGCCTGTCCAGAACTTCTTGATTTATTTTCATGCGCCAAAGTTACATAAAAACTTTTGAAACGCAAAAAAATCTCAGCTTTTGAAGCAACATTTCCGTAGAAAATTTAAAATTTTTCATGAAAAGTTTGGTGGGTTGTCGGGAAAGTTGTAAATTTGTGGGTACAATTCGGCAAATTATGTCAAAAGGTATTCAAAATATTTCAGCGGGCATCCGCGCCAAAGTGGCGGTCATAGCCGACCGCCAGGCAATGCTCGTTGAAACAATCCGCCGTCAGCGCGCTCAGGTTTCTGACCTTCAGCGGCAAGTGGCGGATCTGGAAGCGGAGGTTAGCCGCCTCCGGGCTGATAATGAATACCTTACGGTTGTCAGGGCTGCCGCCGTTACTCCGCAGCAGGCCGAGCAAAGCCGGGCAATGTTGGCCGGATTGGTGCGTGAAATTGATCGATGTATTGCTGAACTTAAAGCTTGCTGAAAGTATTGGCAGATAAACAAAACATAACGATTCAGCTTGCCGGACAGCCGAAGATCCCCTTGGCTGTTGAGCGAAGCGATGAGGAGCTCGTAAGAAAGGCCGAAAAGATGGTCAACGACCTATGGCAACGCTGGGCAACTCAAACCTTTGCCGCGGAATCGCAACTGAAAGTAATGGCGAGAGTGGCTTTTCAGTTTGCCCTGCTCTACCTGCGCAACGAACGCAGTATTGAGGAGCTGAAAGACCTGAACGAGACTCTCGACGGGCTTATTAAAAACCTTCCCGGTTTGGAAGACGCCTGAATCATCGGTCATAAACAACATAACGGGTATCTGAGCGCAGAGCCGCGCACGCACCGACTCCTTCTTTCCGGCCCCTCCATTTAACGAGGGGCATGGAACGAATTCATACATTTTGCTCATTAAACCCATAATTCACCCCTATCTTCACAATTCTTCCCAAATGATAGTATCCATTATAATCGCGGTCGTTGCCCTGGCTCTTGGAGCCATTGCCGCAGTTGTTGTTGAACGCCAGATGGCAAATACTCAGGCCAAAGCAATTATTGCCGAGGCTCAGATTAAAGCCGATGGCCTGAAGAAAGATAAAATCCGCGAAGGCGAAAAAGAGGCCGGCCGTATAACCGCCGATGCTGAAAAAGTTGCCAACCAACGCATGCAAAAGGTACAGCAGGCCGAATCGCGAGCCAAGCAGCGTGAACTCCAGCTCAACCAGCAGCAGAGCGAAAATCAGCGTGCCAGAAACGATATTGAGAATACCCGCAATCACCTCGACGCCCAGCTTGCGATTTGCGAGGAGAAAAAGCAGGAACTCGACAAAATGCACCGCTCGGCCATTGAAACTCTCGAACATCTTTCGGGTCTCAGCTCCGAGGAAGCCAAAGAAAAGCTCGTTGAAAACATGAAGGACGAGGCCAAAACCGCAGCCCAGAGCTACATAAACGAGATTATGGACGAAGCTAAGCTTACGGCCAACAAAGAGGCTAAGCGCATCGTTATCCAGACCATCCAGCGAGTGGCAACCGAAACTGCGGTTGAAAACTCCGTTACCGTTTTCCATATCGACAGCGACGAAATCAAGGGCCGCATAATCGGTCGCGAAGGTCGCAATATTCGTGCGCTCGAAGCCCACACCGGTATTGAAATCATTGTTGATGATACTCCCGAAGCCATAGTGTTGAGCGGTTTTGACCCCGTTCGCCGCGAAATTGCCCGCCTGGCTCTTCACCAGCTCGTTGCCGACGGCCGCATTCACCCCGCGCGCATTGAAGAGGTTGTTGCCAAGGTTCGCAAACAGATTGAAGAAGAAATCATTGAAACCGGCAAGCGCACCGCAATCGACCTTGGCATCCACGGCCTTAACCCCGAACTCATCCGCATGGTCGGTAAAATGAAATACCGTTCCAGCTATGGCCAGAATCTGCTGCAACATGCCCGCGAAACCGCTAACCTTTGCGCGGTAATGGCAGCCGAACTCGGTTTGAATCCCAAAAAAGCTCGTCGCGCAGGTCTGCTCCACGACATAGGCAAAGTGCCCGACGAAGAGCCTGAACTGCCCCACGCACTCCTCGGCATGAAGCTGGCCGAAAAGTATAAGGAAAAACCTGAAATATGCAATGCTATCGGTGCCCACCACGATGAGGTTGAGCCTACAACCCTGCTTGCTCCGATTGTGCAGATCTGCGATGCTATAAGCGGTGCACGTCCCGGTGCACGTCGCGAAATCGTCGAAGCATATCTCAAGCGCCTCAACGATCTTGAACAGCTTGCCCTCAGCTACCCCGGCGTAATCAAAACTTATGCAATTCAGGCCGGCCGCGAACTGCGCGTAATTGTTGGCGCAGATAAAATAGACGATGCCGAAACCGAAAAGCTCTCTGCTGAGATAGCACAGAAGATTCAAGACGAAATGACCTATCCGGGTCAGGTGAAAATCACCGTTATCCGCGAAACCCGCTCTGTAGCCTTCGCTAAATAATGGATATCGACGACCTGAATCTTATTCCCGACAGCGAAGCGCGCCACCATAGCGGCCTGCAATCCGCGCCGCGTGGCAAGTTGCGCAGTTTCGACTGGCTCGGTGATGTGCCCGGCGCAATGGAGCAGTGCAACATTGTTGAGGTGCAGTTTAAAAACACCCGCAAGGGTTATTACCTCAATTCTCTTGGCCTCGAGGTTAATAAGGGCGATATGGTTGCCGTTGAGTCCTCGCCCGGCCACGACATAGGTCAGGTAACACTCACCGGCCCGCTGGTTTTGCTTCAGATGAAGCGTGCGGGCGTTCGCCGCGACTCGGAGCTCAAGCGCCTGTTTCGCCTTGCAAAACCGGCCGATATTGAAAAATATGAAGAGAGCCGTGAGCGCGAGGACGAAACCATGATTCGCGCGCGCAAAATCGCCGACGAACTCGGGTTGAATATGAAAATCGGCGACGTTGAGTTTCAGGGCGACGGGCAGAAAGCTATTTTTTACTATATCGCCGACGAGCGCGTTGATTTTCGTCAGCTCATCAAAGTGCTTGCCGATGCCTTTAAGGTGCGCATAGAAATGCGCCAGATCGGAGCGCGCCAGGAGGCCGGACGTATTGGAGGTATAGGACCTTGCGGTCGCCCGCTCTGTTGCTCGACGTGGATCAACAACTTCGTCAGTGTATCGACCGGTGCTGCGCGCTTTCAAGACTTATCGCTCAATCCTCAGAAGTTGGCCGGACAATGCGCCAAGCTCAAATGCTGTCTGAACTTCGAGGTCGACGCCTACATTGAGGCCGGTCGCAAGCTTCCGCCAAAGGATATTCACCTCGAAACGGCTGATGCAACCTGGTATTATTTCAAGGCTGATATTTTCCGCGGTGAGATTACTTATTCGACAGACCGCAAGATTCCCGCGAACCTCACTACAATCGACCGCACCCGCGCCTGGGAAGTTATTGAACTTAACAAAGCCGGCGAAAAGCCGCTTAATCTGCGCCGCGACGAAGAAGTTGAAGCCGAGGCACGCGAGAATCGCAAGGTTGACCTGCTCGACCAGGACAACATTAACCGCTTTGACAAAAAGAAAAAGAAGAAAAAGAAGAAAAAGCCGTCGCAGTCCGGCCAAAAGCAAGCCCCGCAATCCGATGAGCCGAAACAATAGGCTGAAACTTGCCGGGGCGCTCGCAGCGGCAGCCTTGGCTTCGTGTAGCTACTCTCCCAACAGCTATAGCTGTTTCTCGTCGATAGATCCCGCCGCCGGCTGGGCCTACGGCGAGAGCTACGTTTATATGCCCGACATCGAAGATTCGATTGCGCAGGGCCAGCTTGCCCTGTTGGTGCGCCATACAAATGAATATCCTTTCTCAAACCTCTGGGTGGAAATTCAGAGCCAGCAGCCTGCGGGCGAAGGCATAGAGGTAGTAACCGATACCTTTTGCATAACTTTGGCCGACATTTACGGTAACTGGCTGGGCCGGGGGACCGGAGCAACGATCGAGAAGTTAGATACCGTTTATGCCGACTTTACGGTTACCGACGGCTCCCCCTTGCGCTTGCGCCATATCATGCGCCCGGACCGATTGGAGGGACTTGAAAAAGTCGGATTTATTTTTCAACCGTTTGAATCGAAATGAACTCGTCGATAAATCTTCTTCCGCCCGGCGAACAGCAGCTGCGCCTGGCAAAACTGAACTCTGCGGCCCCGATGCTATTTGCCGACCCGGCTAACCTGTTTTATCTGACGGGGCGCATTTTTGCCGGCTATATGCTGGTTCGGCCTGATTGTGCGCCGCGCTACTATATTAAACGCCCTCTTGAGCTTGACGGCGAAAACGTTGTTTATATCCGCAAGCCCGAAGATATTGCGCGCGACTTTCCGTCCGGCTTCGACACTCTGGGGCTTGAGCTCGGCTCAATGCCGGCGGCCGATGTAATGCGCCTTCAAAAAGGCCTTGATGCGCGTGAGCTCTTTAATGCTTCGGCTGTAATTATGGATGCGCGGTCAGTTAAAACACCGTTTGAGGTGAGCCTGCTTGAAGAGGATGGTGTTAAGCAATCGGCGGTTTATCAGCGCATTCCCAGGTTGTTTCGCCAGGGAATGACCGATATTGAACTTCAGGCAACTATCGAATATCAGTTGCGCATTCAGGGTTGCCTGGGCATTTTCCGGGTCAACGGCCCCATGGAGCTGCACATGGGCTCCGTGTTGACCGGAGAAAACGCCGATTCTCCGTCGCCCTACGATTTTGCAATGGGAGGCCACGGCATTTCACCGGCATTACCCGTCGGCGCATCCGGCGAAGAAATTAAGCCGGGTGCTGTTGTAATGGTTGATATGAACGGGTGCTTCAATGGATATATGACCGATATGACCCGCATGTATTGCAACGCTCAGTCGGCCGAAGAACTGAACCCGAAAGTGATTGCCGCCTGGCAATGTTCGGCCGAAATCTGCCGTACTTTAGCCGCCGCAGGTAAGCCCGGCGTAGAAGCAAAGGCCCTCTATGAAATGGCTCTGGAAATTGCCCGGGAGTATAAGCTCGAAGCCTATTTCATGGGCCATCGTCAGCATGCCGGCTTCGTTGGCCACGGCATAGGCATAACCGTTAACGAGGCTCCGGTTCTGGCGCCACGCTCAAAAGCTGTTATGACTGAGGGAAATGTTATCGCCATCGAGCCGAAATTCGTGATACCCGGTTTCGGAGCTATAGGAATTGAAAATACCTATGTGGTTACCGCCGACGGCATGCGGTGTCTGACCCTTGCTCCCGAAGAAATTACTCCGCTTCTATGACAATTCCCGAAAAAGATATAAACACCCTGCGTCTTGTCGGTGCCTCCGCCGACCGGCTCGGACTTGAGGCCTATGCCGTTGGAGGCTATGTGCGCGACTGTCTGTTGCAGCGCCACAGCAAGGATATCGACTTCGTTACGGTCGGTTCGGGCATAGAATTGGCGCGTGCGGTTGCCAAAGAGCTCGGGAAAGGAGCGCATTTAAGTGTGTTTAAAAACTTCGGCACGGCGCGCGTTACCTTGCGTGACCTCGAGCTCGAATTCGTTGGTGCCCGTAAGGAAAGCTACTCCCATGATTCGCGCAAGCCGGTGGTTGAAGACGGAACTCTGACAGACGATATTTCGCGGCGCGATTTCACTGTTAATGCGCTCGCCCTGTGTGTTAATGACGGGCGCTTCGGCGAAATCGTGGACCTTTACGACGGCTTGGCCGACATGGAGCGCAAAGTGCTCCGCACGCCGCTCGACCCCGACGTTACGTTCAGCGACGACCCGCTGCGGATGATGCGTGCGGTTCGTTTTGCAACTCAACTGCGTTTTGCAATAAATTCAGCCACTTATGAGGGAATCTGTCGCAACTCATCGCGACTGGAAATCATTTCGCGCGAACGCATAGCCGACGAGCTTAATAAGATAATGAAGGCACCGAAGCCTTCGATCGGCTGGCGTCTGCTGCTCGAAACCGGGTTGCTCCATTATATTCTTCCGGAACTCGAGGAGTTGCAGAAAGTTGATGTTGTTAACGGGCGTGCCCATAAGGATAATTTCGACCACACGATGAAGGTTCTCGACAAAGTGGCCGAAAAATCCGATGATCTCTGGCTTCGTTGGGCGGCCCTTCTCCACGATATTGCCAAGCCCCGCACAAAACGCTGGGATCCGAAAATTGGCTGGACTTTCCATAACCATAATTTCGTAGGGGCTAAAATGGTGCCTGCAATTTTCCGCGATTTGCGCCTCCCGTTGGGCGAACCGATGAAATTTGTGCAGACTATGGTTGAACTCCACATGCGCCCCATAGTTCTCAGCGAAGAAATTGTTACCGACAGCGCCGTGCGCCGTTTGCTCTTTGATGCAGGTGATTATATTGATTCGCTGATGACCCTTTGCGAAGCCGACATAACTACCGGGCGCCCTGAAAAGCTGAAGCGTTGTCTCGACAACTTCGCCCTTGTACGCCGCAAGCTCGTTGAACTTGAGGAACGTGATCGTATTCGCAACTTCCAGCCGCCTATTACAGGCAACGATATAATGGAGATATTCCAAATTCCACCGTCGCAGCCGATAAAAGTGCTCAAAGAAGCAATTAAAGAGGCTATTCTCGACGGTAAAATCCCTAACGACCGCCGGGCAGCATACGAATATATGCTTCCGCTCGCGGTCGAAATCGGTTTACATAAAGTTAAAGATCTCCCCGAACTATGTATAGAGTCACCAAAAGATTAGAAATTTCAGCATCACATTCGCTGACCCTCGACTACTCCAGCAAATGCACCCAGCTCCATGGCCATAACTGGATAGTTACCGTTACTTGTGAATCTTCTCAACTCAATGCCAACGGCATGGTTGAGGATTTCACCCATATCAAGGAGCGCATTCTGTCGCGTCTTGACCACGCCAATCTCAATGAAATTCTGCCATTCAATCCGACGGCCGAAAACATTGCCCGCTGGATCTGCGACCAGATTCCTACGGCGGTGCGTGTCGACGTGCAGGAGTCGGAGGGTAACACGGCAACATATATAAAGGACTGATGCGCGTAAACGAAATATTCTATTCGCTTCAAGGAGAGGGTGTACATGCCGGGCGTCCGGCGGTTTTTGTGCGCCTGAGCGGCTGTAATCGTGCGTGCCCTTTCTGCGATACAGATTTTTCACGCTTCGTAGAGATGTCGGAGCAGGAAATTCTTGGCGAGATAGAAAAATTTCCGGGCGAAATCGTTATTTTTACCGGTGGCGAGCCTGCCATGCAGCTCACCGACTCGCTGGTGTGTGCCGTCAAGGCAACCGGTCGCCGCGTCCACATTGAAACCAACGGCTCCCTGCCGGTGCCCGATTCGGTAGACTGGGTAACATGCTCGCCCAAAACGCCCCCCTACGGTATTCAGCGCATCGACGAACTCAAGGTCTTGCTCACTCCCCAAACCGATCCCGAAGCCATTGCCGCGCAACTTCCTCCGGCCTCCGACTATTGCCTGCAGCCGCTCAGCTGCTCCAACACTGCCGACTGCGTTGACTGGGTCAAGGCCCACCCGTGCTGGCGCCTCTCCCTGCAAACCCACAAACTCATTCAAATTCCATGACCTTAAACAAAAAGTCAATCTTAGTATTTATACCAAGTTATGTTGGCGGTGGAGCAGAAAAGGTTACCAATAGTATTTTCGGCAGCCTTGTAGAACGCTATGGTTATAAGGTTGAGTTACTTACCTTAAAAACGAATGATTATTCCGTTGAGCAGGCGCGTGAATCGCATCTGCAACTGACGGAACTGAATGTGGGAACTGACTTGCGTCGGCCTGAGGTCGAAAATGCTATTCTTGAATATATGCGCAGTTCCGATGCCGCAAATATCGTTTACGTTGCTTCCACCCCCGAGAATGCTGAGCGTTTTCGGAAGGAGCTGCCTGATAGGAACATTATTTTTCACCTGCATTCAACTCCTCAATGGGAACCAATTGTCAGATTGCTTGGCTCCCGACAGTTCGCATTGAATCTGGGCCCTATTAAACGATATATTAAGTGGTACTTGCTGAAATATTTAAAAGAACGGTGGCTAAAAGTTTATACCCGTCGTTTCGGCAGGAAATTGCGTAAGATTTATGATAATGTAAACCACTTTGTTGTGTTGACGCAGGGCTATGTTGCCCAAACCGCCAAGATGACCGGGGTAAAGTCCGAGAATTCAAAATTCAAAGCAATCTATAATCCATTTGACCCCACGCAATTTCTTTCGCTGCAAAAATCAGATAGAAACAAAGAAATTTTATATGTCGGCAGGTTGCAATGTGTGGAAAAAGGAGTTGACAATCTTTTGAGGGCATGGAAGCGTATAGCCCACCATCATCCCGATTGGACCTTAAAAATCGTCGGCAGCGGACCCGATGCCGGTTATCTGGAATATTTGGTTTCTGTATTGGATATTCCGCGGGTAAAGTTCTACCCTTACTCATCTGATTTAACCGAACATTACTCTACGGCATCAGTGCTTTGCCTCCCTTCTAATATTGAAGGGTGGGGTTTGGTACTAATTGAAGCGATGGCCTCGGGGGTAGTGCCGGTTGCATTTAACTGTTCAAGCGGCGTCGGTGAACTCTTAGGCAATAATCGCGGGGTGCTGGTGAAGCCCGGCAGTTATGACCGTTTGGGTAAAGGGATTTCAGACGCTATAACTAACCTTCATGAGCGTCAGCGCGTATTGCAGACTCCTGAAACTATTGATTTTCTGCGTCAATTCACTGTAGAAAAGGCCGTTGATGAATTCCGAACTCTTTTGCTATGAAAGTATCCATTATCCTCCCTTTTTATAACGCCGGGCATTATCTGGATAATACACTGCGTAATCTGACCGAGTTTCAGTGTAACGATTTTGCCCAAGGCGAATGGGAAATTCTGCTTGTTAACGATGGCTCTACCGACTCATCGCGCGAAACCGCCCGCAAATGGGCGGAACTCATGCCGGCAAACATCATATTGCTCGACCAACTTAACTGCGGAGTCAGTGCGGCCCGTAATGCCGCCATGATGCGCGCGCGTGGAAATTATATTTATTTCATTGATGCCGACGATTGGATGCTTCCGGGGAGTTTGAAGGTTCTAATGGATATCGCTGAAAGTACCCAGGCGGATCTTGTGCGCTTTCTGTTTAAGAGCGTAACTCCGCAGGAGTACACGAGCCAATGCAAAAAGGCGCAAATGCGTGCACCCGAGAATCCGACTTACTTTTCTCCTACAGTAGAGGAGTTTCTGGAAAAAACTCACGCCATGCTTGAATATCCAAGTCTGTGGAGTGTATGGTCGTCGCTGTTCAGGCGCTCCTTCCTCGAAAATAACAAATTGCGCTTTGTCGAAGGCCTTCATATCGGTGAAGACAAAATCTTTATGTGGCAAACATTGCTGGCAAATCCGCGCCTAACTCTGATTGACGATTGTCTGTATCTTTATCAGGTTCATGACAACAACGCCACAAATAACACCTCGTCCGACCACATCCACCGCCGTCAGCAGGCGATTAAGAAACTCAATTCAATTGAGTGTGAGCTGTTTATAAATAATCGGGAAAGACTAACTCCTACGGTCAGAAAATATTTTAAGCTCGGAATGGGCCATGAAATCGTTGACCTTATCCAATATGCGATTGCTTTCAACGAACCCGTTGGAAACATCAACGGATTGATGCGTAAATATCACGGGTATACCGGCCGTTTCCGTTGCTCCAAGCGCTTATTGGTTAATGAGCGGCTCAATGTTAATTCAAATTCCCGCAGGATGGCGTGGCTGGCATCGAGGGTTTTGCTGCCATATCATTTTATTTTTCATAAAAGCGACTATAGCGACTTATGAGAACCGTCATCGCTCTGCTGCCTAATTTTTTTGGAGGGGGAGAAAAGATTACATCTGCAATAGCCACTTTTCTTGCTCCAAAGGGCTTTTCCTTTGTTTTGGTCACGGATCCGAGATGGGTGGAGAATAGAAAAGCGGAGCTGCTCGGAATTTATAAAGAAATTATTACATTGCCGCTGGTCGGAGCGCATTTTGGGTCTGAAATTACCCGGAAGGTTGCTGAAGCTATTGCGCCGGTCCAGGCCGACACTTTGTGGATGATAGGCGATGATTTCAGCGATATTCCATTGCTGCGAAAGTCGTTGGCGCCTGGAGGGAAGGTGGTTTTTCATTTACACAGTGTGCCTTACTACCAGGTATTGATGAAAACCACGACTCCATTCAAGCAATTGCGCGAAAGGCTGTTTAAGGTCTACAGCAGACGTTTCCACAAGCGTATGGCAGCTACAGTTAGCGATGCGGATTCCATAGTGGTTTTGTGTGAGGCATATCGCCGTCAATTGGTCAATGAGTTTCCTGAGAGCCGGCAGAAGATTCATGCAATCTATAATCCTGCCCCACCTGAAAATACAAACGAATCGTCAGCTACAAACACAATTGCCTATGTCGGGCGCCTGACTTTCAGTGATAAGCGTGTTGACAATCTACTGCAGATACTTGCCATTGCCAAGCCCTGGCTAATGGGGTGGAGAGTGCGCATAATCGGCGACGGACCTGAACGCGCCAACCTTGAGGCATTGGCAAATAAATTGAACCTCCGCGATGTGGATTTCATCGGGTTCCAGTCTCCTCCCGATCTTGATGGGGCGCAAATCATATGCCTTACGTCTGAATTTGAAGGGTGGCCGACAGCGTTGATAGAGGGAATGGAGCAAGGGGCAGTGCCGGTGGCTTTCGGCTGCTCGGCCGGGGTCAGCGAAATTCTTGCCGACGGTCGCGGAATCGATATTCAGCCCGGCAATTTGCCGGCGTTTGCCGGTGCCCTGACGCGTCTTATGGCGTCGCCTGAATTGCGTAAACAGATGGTGGCAGCAGCCAAACCTTTTCTTGAGTCTTTAAAACCGGATAATATTATTGAAAAGTGGGTGAAAATTCTGTGAACTACGTTTACCTTGGCTCTAATCCGGAAATAGATAAGCAATTGCGCACTGCGGCAAGCGGTGAAGATGTAGTGTGCATGGGACAACGCCATGAAACCTTATCAGGCACGGAATCGATGGTCGGTGCTTTTCTTTCAAATGGCCTTTCACACGGCACCGACTCATTCCTTGTCAATGAAGCATTGCTGCGCAATGACACACCATCGCCTTTCCAAGCTATTTTGAGGGCCCGCTCGCTTCGCAGTGTAGCCGGCCGCCTGGAATTCCCGCAACCGGAAGTTGACCAATTGCTTAATGAGTTTGACGAAGTTAAGCGCAGCGGTATCAAGCACTATAAGGCGCTCCAAATATATCTTGCGGGTGCCTTTTCCGCTCTTTCGCTGACGAAAGAGGAGTTTATGAAATTACGCAAGGCATATCCCATTAGCCGGAAGCGTATTTTTGCAGTTAATGGCCTGCATTTCTCCCGCCACGTCAAAGATCGGTTCTTGTGGTTCCCGACCGGGTTGGGGTTCAGGGCACATTGTAAAGAGCAGGAATTTCGCAAATCTCATCCCGAAGGGATTCGCCATCGCCGGAGAATGGCATTTTATCGCGCGGTTATCCGGCCGATTATCGCCTACAGGTTGAAGTTCAAGAAGCACAAAAGGGTCGCGTTTGTTCTTGCAGACCTTGGAGTATGGAAAACCGAAACACTTTATAAGGCTATGCTGGCCGATTCGCGTTTTGAGCCGCAGCTTGCCGTTGTTGAGGCTCCGGGCTGTAATGTTGATGAGGTTGTTGATTATCTGAAGCGCAAGGGCTATGATTTTACTATAGTTCCGGCGGAAAAGACTATATGTCAGGCTCTACATCCCGACGTTATATTTTATCAGAAACCTTATTATGAGGTGGTTACTGAAAACCATGAGTTTTATAACAATATCGGTGCTCTTTTTTGCTATGCCGGCTATGGCATGCGCAGTTGCACCAATAATTGGATTACTAACTCACCTCTACTCGGCAATTGCTGGCAGATTTACTATGAAAATGAAAGAAATCGGCAATTGTATTCCGGTCTGAATCCATTGTGCCGCAACAACGGCCGTGCTACCGGTTTGCCGGTTATGGATGAAATGAATGTCTCACGGGATCTGCTGTCCGATCCATGGAAATCATCGGAAGGTAAAAAGCGAATTATCTACGCTCCACATTTCTCCATCGACCCCAAGGGTTGGACCAATTCGTCAACTTTTCTTACTCTTGGCCCTTTGATGTTGGAGTTGGCCGAAAAATATTCAGACCGTGTGCAGTGGGCGTTTAAGCCACATCCGTTGTTGAAATCGCGCCTAAATGAAATCTGGGGAGAGCAGCGTACCGATGAATATTATCGCCGGTGGGCCGACGCGTCGTGGAGCCAGTATGAAAATGGGCGCTACGCCGGCCTTTTCGCTCATTCCGACGCTCTGATCCACGATTGTTTCTCATTTACTATCGAGTACCTCGCAACCGGAAATCCGGCAATGTATCTAAAGGACCCGGAAGTGTCTATTATGGATAATCTTAACGATACTTACCTGCAGGCAATGTTGCAGCATGTTCAGGGCAACACCCGCAATGCTATCGAGATCTTCATAGAAGACGTAATAAACAATTCATCGGCCAACGATGCCGGCCGTAGAGCCTTTATTGCAGAGTTCCTGACTCCTCCCCCTCCCGGGGCTGTTGCTTCAATCTTAGAGGCCTTGGCTTAAAGTTGGAGCTGAGCTGGAGTCGCCTGGTTCTCTGTTTTGTATCCTAACGCCTAAAAGCCACTTGGCGAGTATGGGACTCATTCTGACCAACCGACCGACAAACAGCGAAAAACCAACAACTATCATTGATGCGCCGAGGCCGATTATCAGTTGTGCCGACAATGCATTAGCGCCTACTAAATATGGTTTTAAGAATTTAAGGTTGGGCAGGAAGAAGTAGTGGAAGAAATAAATATCTAACGTGCGGCGGCCTATGAATTTCAACGAACGGTTAAATCGGGTGTCTCTGTCGAGTTTAAATCTGTTGGCAAAAAAGAACTGAATAAGTAGCAACAGAGTGCAGATTCCGAGAGGATAGGCCCATGCTGACTTGTAGCCATAGGAAATACCGGTGGTTAATTTAGGCAGGTAGCCGAGCATTATCGCCCCCCAGACACCTATTACAAAAAGAGCGGGAAAAACTTTGACGTAGTTGTTGGAAAGAATCTTTTCAAAGTAGCCGAGTTGATCTCTGGCCAGCATTCCTAAGGCAAAATATGGGTAATAGTAAAATGTTCGGGGTACTATGAGTTTGATTATTCCATTAACAAAACGTGGCAGCTGCAGCGACGGATAGACATGATGAAAGACTATGCAGAGCAATGAAAATACGCCCGTGATTATCCAAAAAGTTCGCCTTCCGCCCCAACGTTTGGCAATTAAAACGATGGTTACATATATTACAAATAGCCTGAATAAAATATAGGTGAACCAGTATTCATTCGACGCATAGATGATTGATTTTACGCTCGGCAGAGAACTGTTGATGAAAACCGAGTAGAGCAAACAGCAAATTGACGCCCCGACAATCTGTACCTGAACCTTGCGCGTAAGGATGTCGGTTAGTTTCTTGCGGTTCCATACGTCGCACGTTTTGTAAGCAAAGAAACCGCTGACAAAGAAAAACAGAGGCATCCTGAAGGTGCAGAAAAAAAGATTTATTGTCGGGGTCAGGTGAATCGAAAAATAGAAAATATGGGAAAACACGACCAAAATCATCGTTAGGCCGCGCAAGGCATCGAAATATCCGTACCTGACATTAGACAGATGTGACGACATATAAATGATTGGATCGCGAAAGGAGTGATTACTTCAGGTTTGAGCGTATGGGGCGAGCCGGATTGCCGGCGACTGCAGTATTGTCGGGAACATCTTTCGTAACAACCGCTCCGGCGCCTATAATGCAGTTATTGCCGATAGTGACGCCCGGCAGAATGGTTGCTCCGCCACCAATCCAAACGCTGTTGCCAATGGTTACCGGTTCGGCCCACTCGGCGCCGGTGTTGCGTTTCTCTTCCTCAAGCGGATGGCAGGCAGTATAGATGCTTACGTTTGGACCTATGAAGCAATGGTGGCCCATAGTTACCGGCGCTTCGTCGAGAATCGTAAGGTTGAAGTTGGCAAAGAAGTCTTCGCCTATGGAGATATTGCAACCGTAGTCGCAGCGAAAAGGCTGGTTGAAGTGAAAACGCTCACCGGTTTTGCCTAATATCCGGCGAATAACCTCCCGCTGACTCTCAAGATCTTCGGGGTCGAGGTCGTTAAATTCGCGAATCAAGCGTCGCGTGCGGATCAGGCGCGAGTGAAATTCCTGGTGAGCGGCGTCGTAGATTTCACTAGATAGCATTTTTTGCCACTCTTTTTCAAATTCAGTTTGCATTTTCAATATGTTTAATCAGTTTTGTATAAGCTTTTTGGCTACCGTAAACAACCGCAACATCACCTTCTTCAACCGTTAGCTCCGGGTCGGAAATGTTGAGCGGACGCAGTGTGTCGGCCGCAATGCCGATAATGTTGTGGGAATGTTGCGGGCGGCTCGCGCCAATGAGTGTGAGCCCGAATTCTTTCTTTAGGTTCAGGGTCGGGTAGGGTAATCCCCAAAAAACTTTTTGCAGGCGCAGGCAAATTACATAGCTTTCGGAATCAACCTTCATTACTTCCGCTTCATGGCCCAGAGCCATTTCCAGAGCCAGGTCGCGCGCCGCACGCTGTTCGGGCGTTATGATTCGGTCAACATTGAGTCCTTCGAGAATCGAGCGGTGAATCGGATCGGCCGCCCGGGCATATATATGCTTGGCACCCAATTTCTTAAGCAGCGCTACGGTTTTGATGTTGGCACCGAAATTTTCGCCGATAGCAACAATAACAAGATCAACAACGCTCAGTGGCAGTGCGGCCAGCGCCGTTTCGTCGGTCGAATCTATAACGTAGGCCGTGGAAATCGTATCTTTTATCGAATCGACCAAAACTGCCGAGCGGTCGGCGCCGATAACTTCGTGGCCCATATCGGTTAGGTCGTGAGCGAGGTTGGAACCGTAAATGCCAAGACCGATTATTAGGTATCGCATAATTTATCAGTTGATTATAAGATTATCTTCGGGAAGTTCGATTGACGGATGAATGCGTTCGCCTATCATTCCCATCAATAGCGACAGCAAACCAACGCGCCCAACAAACATTGCCAGGCAGAGCACTGACTTGCCGGCGGTTGACAGCGCATCGGTTATGCCGAGCGAGGAGCCTACGGTCATCAGTGCGCTCAACGATTCAAAAAGAACGGCGCGTGCAGGCAGCGTAGGTTCAAGCAGCAGCATGGCAATCGATAGCACCGCAAAGCTGATAATCGACAGGGCGATTATTGCCTGCGCGCGGCTAAGCGAATCAACCGAAATCCGGCGGTTGAAGGCCCTTACGGACTGACGCCCGATTATAACTGCCTTAAGGTGGAGCAATGCGGCCGCAAAGGTATTGACCTTGATGCCGCCGGCTGTTGACTGCGAGCCTCCACCGATCCACATCATAACCATTACCAATATCATGGTCGGGGCTGCAAAAGCGGCGGGGTTCACCGAAATGAAACCCGATGAGCGCGGGGTAGTTGAGTTGAAAATACTTTGAACGATTTTCTGGTAGGGCGACATCCCCTCAAGAACACCATGATTTTCAAAGAGATAGAAAAGAATAGCTGTTATTATGAACAACAGGGATGTTGTTGTTAACACCACCCTGGAATTCAGGCTATACAGATGGGGGCGACGAGTGAAATGGCGCCGGCGCAACCATGCCCAAACCTGTCGGGCCCTGGCTACGATTGCATCTTTTGTGTTTACAAGAATCGGGAACCCGATTCCGCCTGCTATTACCAAGGCGCTTATTATCAGATATATAAGCTGATTGCCTTTGAGAAGCACCGGATTTGCAAGACCGTCACCGATTGTGGAAAATCCGGCATTGCAAAACGCCGATAGAGAATGGAATGCGGAGAATATGAGATAGTCGGAAGTAGTATATCCCGGAATAGTGTCGACAACGCTGAAATAAATTGCAACCGCTCCTACAGCTTCGACTGCAAGAGTAAACAGCAGGGTATAGAACAGAGTTGGAACAAGCGAGTTTATGGTTTTAGAATAGAACATGTCGCGGACGATCAGTTGTGAATAAACCGATGGGCGACCGCTGAAAAATAGTGCGAAAAAACTTGTGAAAGTCATAACTCCCAGGGCTCCTATCTGCATCATTGCAGCAAGAATGCAGAGCCCGAGCGGGGTAAACGTTGTTGAAACATCTACGGGAGTGAGACCACAGATGCAAACCGCGGATGTGCTCACGAAGATGCTGTCAATAACCGAAATGCCGTTGACCGTTGACTTGGGCAGCAGTAACAGTGCGCTGCCGATTGTTATAAATACCAGGAACGAGGCAGAAAGAATCAGCGACGGGTTGGTGTGGCGGCCGAGCAGGCGCATCAGCGCCGAACTCAGATATATTGCGGCATAAATGCCGATTATCACAACAAAAACCGCAGGTCGAAGATTCAGCGGAAGAAAAGTTATCAGAACCGCAATGTCAACCACCCAGCGCAGTGGCCGCATGTCGGCAAACGTTACTTTGAAGCGGAATATCAGGTTATAAAGTATGTTGGCAGCAAAAACGCCCCTGCAGATGTAAAGCCAGGGGCGAACGGTTTCAAACGAAACGACCGAAGCATCGTAGCCGCCATAGAGTGCAATAGCCACCAGCGATAGCAGCGAGGCTAACACTGTCAGGATATTGAACACTACAGATAGCACACGCAAGGTGTCGGCCCAATGGCCGGTGAACCTTGCGTAAGCTCCTTTCAACGTATTGTTTCTTAATCGTTTCGTCAAACGGCCGGCTGTTTACTGTTTTGCGAGTTTAAAGCCGGCGGCCAGACCGTCGTAGTTGCCAAGCAGGCTGTTGACGGTGTTCAGGGCCTGAATGTTGGTGGCGCCACCAACGGCTTTGAGCACGGTCATCAACTTGGAAATATCAAACATCAGCGACATGCTCTTGCCGGTGGCACCCATGTTGATATAGGTTTTAATCTTGCCGAGCGAAACCTTACCGAGGGCTTTGAAGTTGAAGTAAACGTCTTCGCCATCGATAGTTACCGTGCCGCTCAGTTTGATACGGCCCGAGGTCATGGTAAAGCTCTGATCCTGGTTAACGACGAGAACCATTTTGTTGAGGCCAAACTTGTTGTAGTATGGTTCGAGCTTCCCTTCAATTGTTGCGGCCATTGCCGAACCACCGGCCTTTTTCAGCAGATCTTCGGTTTTGAAGCAAACGGCAGCGCCGGTATAGTTCCAGGTGCCAACCAGACGGTCGGGGCTGATTTTATCGGTGCCGAGCAGTCCGTTGACCACTCCACCCAGAATGTTGCCAAGATCGGAACCGGAGCCGCCGCTTTTATTGCCGCCTCCCAGAATCGAGCCGAGGCCGCTGAGGGGGTTATCGGTGGTTTGTGTCTGCGAAGTAGTTGCGCATGCGCTCAAGCTGATGCCAAGCGCCGCAATCATGATTAAAAGTTTCTTCATAGTTGTAAATGAATGTGTAATGAATTAGTCAGATTAGTTTTTAACTTCGATAACCAGCAGGTTAGATGTTGCCCAGAAGCGGGCGGCATCGGTAATTACGAGGTTCATGTTGCCGTTGGATGCGCGCTCGAAGCGATAGCTTTCTTTGGGTTGCGAAGTCAGAATTTTTGCATCGGGGGCATCGGTGGGAATCGTAGTAAGGTTCCGGCGGTCGGCGCGGGTCATGTAGTTGCGGTCAAAATCACCTTCAAGAACTTTTGTTTTTCTGAGGAAGCCGCCTCCGCTGATAAATTCGTGCTGTTTGAGTTCCTTGTTAGTGCCGATAACGTAGTAAACGGCGTTGAGATCATTTATCGCCTTTACGGTAGCTGCTTCGGCTTTAGCCTTTTCTGCTGATATAGTGTCGATGTCGGCTTTCAGGCCGCTGACTGAATCAACCAGAACTTCAATGCGGAAGTTGGCGGCATTGAGTTTTTCGGTAAGTTCGGCCACGCTGGCTGCCTGGCCATCAATCTGCGAGCGCAGGGCATCGAGCTGTTTGCGCAGCTTCGAATTTTCGCCGGCTTTGCTGCCCAGCTGAACTTCGAGCTGCTCAATGCGTTTGCGACGCTCAATAAGACCCTTTTGAATAGCAACCATCTGAGCTTCGATGTCTTGGCGGGCCGAAGGATTTTCGGCGTTAACCTGGGCTTGCACCAGATGCTCGAGTTGCGAAATCTGTTCAAGGCCGGTGGTTACGTCGTAGAGAACAGAAAACATGCTGTCGGCATTCGCAAGAGCAACCTGAAGGGAATCGTTCAGGCGGTAATTCTTGTCTTGTTCTTCTGAAAGTTTTGTGTTTCCACAAGATGTTGCGGCCACAATGCCCGCCAGTGAAACGCAGGCAGCTAAAATCTTTTTCATTGTCAGTTATCTTGAATTTTGTATTTATTTTTATGTTCTGAGCGTTCGGGAGCCGGCTTCCCGGCCACGACTATAACAATTTCACCCTTCGGTTGGTTCTCGGCGAAAAAATGCGCCAGCTCGCCCAGCGAGCCTCGGCGTGTGGTTTCGTGGAGCTTGGAAATTTCCCGGCTAACTGAAGCCGGTCGGTCTTCGCCGCAGACTGCGGCAAGTTCTGCAAGAGTTTTCGCCAGTCGGAGCGGGCTTTCGTAGATGGCAAAGGTGCGAGGCTCAACGGCCAGTTCTGACAATCGGGTCGCTCTTCCTTTTTTGGGAGGCACAAATCCTTCAAAACAGAAGCGGTCGATGGGCAGTCCGCTATTTACAAGCGCAGGAATCAGGGCTGTGGGACCCGGAAGAGTTTCAACACTAAGACCCATTTCGCGACATACGCGCGACAGCATAAAGCCGGGGTCGGAAATGCCGGGAGTGCCGGCATCGGAAATCAAAGCGATTTTTTCGCCGGCGGCTATTCGTCGCCCCAGTTCGTTAACCGTTGCATGCTCGTTAAATTTATGGTGAGCTGCCATCGGCGTATGGATGTCAAATTTTTTTAGAAGCGGGGCGCTGGTTCGTGTGTCCTCGGCCAATATCAGGTCTGCCGCCTGCAAAACCTCAATTGCGCGGGGAGTCATGTCGGCCAGGTTGCCCACCGGAGTCGGAACTATAAATAGTTTACCTGATGAATTATTCTCCATGCTCATTTCTAATCAGGTCACAAAGTTACGAAATTTTTTCGGGTCTTTAACATCGTCGGACCAAAAATTTAAATTAGTGTTTGATTCGGCCGCTGAACTTTTCGGCCTTCGGTGGCGTTTTAATTCTAAAACAATAATTCATCTACTGCTATGCAATTTCAAAAAGAACTTGTTCCTTACATCGCGCAAGCCTTGCGCTCTAACTGGAATAATCCTGCCTTTAGCGATTATCGCGGCGAAACTTTTACTTTCAGTCAGGTTGCCGGGCAAATTGCGAGGTTTCATATCATTTTTGAAGAAATGGGCCTTAAACGTGGCGACAGAATAGCTTTTTGCGCCCGCAACGGTTCGCGATGGGCAATCGCGGCGCTTGCTTCTTTAACATACGGAGCGGTGTGTGTGCCTATACTGCGCGACTTCCGTCCAGAAAGCGTGCAGGATTTGGTCAACCACTCCGAAGCACGCCTGCTGATAGCCGATACCGGTATATGGCCCGCTCTCGATTCCGACGCGATGGATGCTCTCGACGGTACGATACTTGAACATGACTATTCGCTCGTTTTTTCACGAAATGAAAAATTAACGGCAGCCGTTGAGAAAGTTTCCGAACTCTTCGATGCTAAATATCCCGGAGGATTTTCTGCCGATAATGTGAGCTATCCGCAGGAAAAAGCCGATGCTCCGGCCCTTATAAACTATACTTCCGGTTCAACCGGCCATCCGAAAGGTGTTGTGCTCAGCTATGGCGCTTTGTGGTCCAATATTCAGTTCTGTATTGACGGACTGACTTTTCTGGTTCCCGGCGATTCGATGGTTTGCATGCTTCCGTTGGCCCACATGTTTGGCTTCACTGTCGAGATGCTCCACCCATTCGTGAAGGGTTGCCATGAAACTTTTCTTACGCGCACTCCGGCCCCGAAAATCCTGCTCGGAGTCTTTGCCGAAGTCCGTCCCAAACTTATTGTGACGGTGCCTCTGATTCTCGAAAAAATTGTCAGGACCCGCGTGTTCCCCGAGCTTCGCAAGCCTCTGATGCGTGTGCTTTTAAATATCCCGTTTGTCAACAAATATATCTACAAAAAAGTTAGAGCCAAAATCGTTGATGTTTTCGGAGGTAAAGTGCTTGAAGTTATTATTGGCGGCGCGGCCTTGAGTAAGGAGGTTGAAAGCTTCCTGCGCAGGATTGACTTCCCCGTTACTGTTGGCTACGGCATGACCGAGTGTGGCCCGCTATTGGCCTATTCTCCCTGGAATGAACGTAAGCCCGGCACTTGCGGTCGCCTCGTGGACCGGATGGAAATGAAAGTTGAATCGCCCGATCCGTCCCACGTTCCCGGAGTTCTGAAGGTTCGAGGCCAAAACGTTATGAAAGGCTATTTCCATAACGATGCCGCTACCCGCGAGGTTTTCGACAGCGAAGGCTGGATGAACACCGGCGATATTGTTCTCGTTGATAACGACGGTTTCATAACAATAAAGGGTCGCGACAAAAGTATGATTCTCGGCCCCTCGGGTCAGAACATCTATCCCGAAGAAATCGAAAATAAGCTCAATCATCAGCCAATGGTTGGAGAATCACTGGTGATTGATAGCGCAGGCAAACTTGTCGCCCTCATCTATCCCGACCCGGATGCAACTGAAGGAAAGAAACCTTCAGAAGTCGAGGCAATGATGCAGGCCAATATTGACCGCGTAAACGCCGAACTGCCGGCCTACAGCAAGCTCGCCTCATATCGCCTGCAGACAACTGAGTTTGAAAAAACACCAAAGCGTTCTATAAAGCGCTATCTCTACCGCTCCTAACCGGTAAGATTATAGTCCAGTCAAAAAATATTGCCCATTGGCCGCATAAGAGGCCAATGGGCAATTACTTTTTCTTTATATTCCGAGTGATTTATGGAAGTTGATGAAGGCGGTGTAGACTTCGGAACGGGTCTGAATCAGTTGGGTGTGGTAGTCAACGGCCGACATCTGTGACTGCATTACCGACGTGAAGTTTGTAAGGTCAAGTTTATAGAGCGCAATTGCTTTTTGAAGAGCCACATCGGCCTGGTTAACGGTCTCGAGCAAGCAGTCGCGGGCGGCAATACAATTGGTGTATGATGTAATGGCGTTGTTTACTTCAGCAAAGCCCTGAAGTAGGGTTGCGTTATAGTTATCAACGGCAATGCGCAGGTTTTCGCGGGCGGTGGCTACTGCAGCGCGGCGGCTCAAGCCGTCGAATACTGTCCATGACAGGGTGGGCATTACCGAGTAGTTGAACGATTCGTTGGAGAAGATACGGTTCAGACTATGGTTTTCGAGGGTAATGTTGCCTTCGAGGGTTAGCGACGGAAGATACTCTTTCTTCGCAATACCTACTGCAGCAGCCGCTGCATCGATTTGTGCCTCGGCGGCTATCAGATCGGGGCGTGAGCGCAGAGCATTGGCCGGCAGCTCAATCGGAACGATGGGCACATCGAGCCTTACGAGCGAGTCCGGATGAACGGCGAGCGAATCAAGGTCTTTTCGCTGAACGCCCAGGAGTATCGCCAATGAATTCAGCGATTGTTCAATAGCGGTTAAGGTAGGGGGAATAGTGGCAAGCGTTGCATTATAGGTCATAAGCGATTGCGCCACGTCAAGACGGTCGGCAAGACCGGTGTCGTAGCGTACCTGAACCATGTCGGCAACGTTTTTCTGGTCGCGGGCAAGGCGTCGGCGCAGATGCAGCAGCGACTGATTGGTGCGAAGGTCAACGTAGGCAACTGCAACTGCCGCTGCAACCGAAAGCCTTGCACCTTCAAGGTCGGCGCGGCTTGCGCGAATCTGCGCCCGGTTGCGGTTGGCGTTCTGGCGCACGCGGCCAAACAGGTCAATTTCCCAACTGAGGTTTGCCTGGAGATTGCCAACGCTCGGGTCGTGGCGCCCCGGCTTTCCATAGGCGGCCGAAACGTTAACCGACGGGTAGTAGGCCGACCGGGTCTGCTGCAACTGAAGCTGTGATAGAGTCACCCGGCGAATCGCCATGTCGACGTTATAGTTAGCGTCGAGAGCTCGTTGTTCAAGATTGTTTAAAATGGAATCATTAAGGGTTTCCCACCATTGGGCGGAAACGGTCAGGGTTGTTGCAACCGCAAGTAGCAGAGAAGTTAAAACGCGATATTTCATAACAGAATAACAAGCCCGCTCAATGAATTGTTGCTAATCCGCCCTTGGACGTTTCTTTATAAATCGATGGCAGGTCGTGGCCCGTTTGCTTCATTACTTCGACTATGCGGTCAAAGCTGACGGAATGCCTGCCGTCGGAAAACGCTGAATAAAGGTTTGCATCGAGGGCTCGTGCTGCCGCATAGGCATTGCGTTCAATGCAAGGAATCTGAACGAGTCCGCAAACCGGGTCGCAGGTTAGTCCAAGGTGATGCTCAAGGCCCATTTCAGCAGAGTATTCCACCTGGCGTGGAGTACCGCCGAAAAGCTGACTGGCGGCTGCGGCGGCCATAGCACATGCAACTCCGACCTCGCCCTGGCAACCTACTTCGGCGCCGGATACTGAAGCATTGTGTTTAACAACATTGCCGAACAGACCGGCGGTTGCCAGAGCGCGCAAGATGCGCTGTTCGCTGAATCCCTTGGAGGTGTGGAGATGATAGAGCACGGCGGGCAACACTCCGCAGGAGCCGCAAGTGGGGGCAGTTACGATTTTTCCGCCTGCTGCGTTCTCTTCGCTTACTCCCAGCGCATACGCATATACTAACCCGCGGGATTTGAGCGAAGCGTTATAGCCCGAGGCGTGCATGTAGTAGCTCGTTGCTTTGCGGGCAACTCCGAGGCCGCCTGGCAGCACGCCTTCGTTTTCAATTCCGCGGAGAACGGCCGCTTTCATAGTTGACCAGACCTCGGCCAGATAATCCCAAATTGAGGAGTCTTCGCATTTGTCAACGTATTCCCAGAATGAATGTCCCGTTGAGTCACACCATTTCAGAATTTCGCCTATGGTGGTCATGTCGTAGACGGGCTCGGCGGTTTTGCGCGATTCTCCTTCGCTGACAACATCGCCGCCCCCGATGGAATATTGAGTGATTTCGCCTAAAACAGCATTGTCGGCACCGTAGGCGCGGAAACGCATTCCGTTGGGATGGAAAGGAAGAAAAACGTCGGGCTCCCAAATGATTTCAACCGGCGCTACCTGCGAGAGCACATCTTCAATCGCGCGGTCGGTGAGGTGGCCTTTGCCGGTGGCTGCCAATGAGCCGTAGAGCGTAACCTCGAAGCGAACGGCGTCGGGATATGAATTTGCAAATGCGCTTGCAGCATTGCGCGGGCCCATGGTGTGCGACGAGCTCGGCCCAAACCCAATTTTATAAAGAGACTTTATTGATTCCATAATTTATCGGTTTTTTCATTTGAAGATGTTCATTTGGCAACGGGCGCAGTCAAAACTTAAATGAAGTGGTGACGACAGAGTCGGCGACGACAACGTAAGCGGTTCCTTCAGGCACTTGCCGGCCGGAGTTTTCAGGCATGCGCCAAGTTCGCGGCGCAGACAGTAGCGTGTGGTCATCACATTGTTGCGGCCCGGAGCCGGGGGGGCGATTTCCCAAGCGGGTTCAATGTTGCCGTCAACGCCATGGTCGCGATAAACCTGCTCGGCAAGTGAGTTGGCTACGTTGGCGTGAAAATCGAGGTTGCGTCCGTCGGGCCATTTTGCTTCAGCTAATTCTTTGGCGCGGAGCTGGCGTTTGAATCTGCAGCGCATTTCGGCGTTGAGAGTGTCAATGAACCTGCGGCGAAGTGAGGTCAAGATTGATGCCGGAACGAATTCCTCGCCCAGTTCGTCGGTAAGTTCTTTCAGACGGTATTGAGTGTCGCCCAACTTTGAAATTACGCGGCGTCGGGCATCGGCTTGAGGCGTTTTTGCAGTCTCGGCTGCAGGAAAGTCTATCGAGGCTGCAGCTCCGTTAAGTTGCTCAAGAATAAGCCGTGAGCCGGCGCGGCGCAGACAAAGTTGAAGGGGAATGTAGCGCACAGCCGACGCGGCCGGAATAAGAGAATCGGCAAAACTTTTGTCGAAACTGCGATGGAGCCGTACCCCCGGTTTCAGATCTGAAACAACTTCGGCGGTATACAAGGTGTCGGGTGCCTCGAAACGGTTTACGCGAAAACCGACTGTTCCTGCCGGAGTAACAAAGGCCAGACCGTCGCCATTGACCGGAGTAGCTTTCATGTTCTTCAGCTGAATGCGTTTACCACGCACGGAGGCTACGGTAGCTATTTCCGGACCGAGGCTCTTGGGCGAATCAAAACTGGCCAGTGAGCCTGCCGCAGGCATCGGGGTAGAAAGAAAATGGTTTGTAAAGCCGCGATTGAAACCTCTCGACGGATCAGGTTGGAACCGACGCTCGATGTGTCCGAGCGACGTGCGCGGAACTCCAAGTTGTCGCAGCTTACGGTCATAGGCGCTGACAACGTTTTTAACGTAAGCTTCGTCTTTCAGCCTGCCTTCTATTTTTAGAGATGAAATGCCCGCATCGATGAGCGCATCCAACGAGTCAAGGCGATTCAGGTCGCGAAGCGACAGCAGGTGTTTATTTGCTATGATTGTTTTTCCGTCGCCATCAATAAGGTTGAAAGGCAGGCGGCATATCTGCGCGCATTCGCCACGGTTAGCCGACCGTCCGCCATTGAGCAGCGATGCGCGGCAGTCGCCGGAGTAGCTGACACACAAGGCACCATGTACAAAACCTTCGAGCGGCACTGAAACCGCCTTGCGCATTTCCCGGATTTCGTCTAATGTAAGTTCGCGCGGCAAAACGAGTTGCGAAAAGCCGAGGTCTTGCAGAAACCGGGCTTTGGCGGGGGTGCGGATGTCGCATTGGGTTGAGGCATGCAGCGCAATGGGGGGCAGGTCGAGGCGCAATAGCCCGAGATCTTGAACTATAAGCGCATCTACCCCTACGCGGTATAGTTCATGAATGAGACGTTCAACATCGCGCAGTTCCGATTCATATACAAGAGTATTTATGGTAACATATACTCGTGCATGAAAGAGGTGGGCATAATCGCATACCCCGGCGATTTCTTCAATAGAATTTCCGGCCGCAGCGCGCGCTCCGTGCGATGTCGCACCGATGTAGACCGCGTCTGCACCATGATTTATGGCAGCTATGGCAACCGCTGCATTTCGGGCCGGTGCAAGGAGTTCAATCGAATATTTCGGGGTTTGTAACATTTATGGAGTCAATCTGATGGTCGAGAGCGTTATAAAGCAACTGCAGGTTGCGGGCCGAAATCGAGGGTACGGGTTGAGCCGGGGGCATCGGTTTGATCTGAGGTTGGTTTGCCTGTGATGGTTGAGGCTTTGATGCTGCTTTAGAAGTTTTATTGTCAGGATCGATTACTGCGCCCGATGAATGGTAGTTGTTTTGCCAATATTTTTCTGAGAGGGAGCTTTCCATGACCCCGCACGACGATGATGCATGAATCATGCGGCCGTTGCCGACGTAGAGCCCAACATGGTTTACCCGCGAGGAATTTTTTGAGGTGGTGAAAAACACAAGGTCGCCCGGTTGCATTTTGTCGTACTTGACGGGTCGCGAAAATTCCTGCTGCATGGCGCTGGAGCGTGGGAGTTTGATTCCGTATACACCGTAGAATATCGACATTATCATACCCGAGCAATCAGTGCCGCGCCCTTTTTCGGCACAACCGTAGGCATAGGGGGTGCCAATCCATGAGCGTGCTTCGCTGATAAGTTTTTTCTGTTCTTTCTCAGTGGAGTTGATTATGTAGGCTGTTTTGTTGCCTTTAGTTTTTACGGAAACAGCCTTTTTAGATGAACAAGACGATATTGTCAGCGTCAGAATCAGGCTGATTAAAAGGATTAGTCGTTTCATGGCTACCATCCTCCGCTTGCACCACCTCCGGCAGTGAATCCTCCACCGAAGCTGCCGCCACCAATTCCACCTCCACCACCCGACGAAATGCCGCTGCCGCCAACAACAATTACCGGAGCAATTTTAGGCAGTGTGTGGTATTCGTCGTCGATATGGCCGCAGTTGAGACATTGACGGGTAACAACGCGTGTGCCGTTGCGGCGTGTTGAGGGCTGAACAGTAATGCGGTCGCTGACAACCCTCATAGTGCGCGCATGGCAAACCGGACATTCCGTATAGTGGCTCGACTGTTGAATATATGGTATGATTTCGGTAGTTCCGTCGGCCGGACATTGCCACACGTCGTAGTCAACCGCCCCGATCTGTTCTTCGAGGTCTTGTGCGCGAGTAAGGAAATCGTTGTCGTGCTGCTCGTCGATAAGGTTCATTTTTGTTGAGCATGTCGGGCAGCGGTGTGTCCCGCGCCTGAGGTTGTGGCGCCAGAGGGCAACCAGAATAAACGCAACCAGCGCCATGCCAAGCGTTAAAAACGACGCGAACATCAGCGGCGCATAGAGCTTGTTGGCTACAAGATATTTTTGATAGCGGGTTTTCCCCCGAGAAGAGAAATAAACAACGCCGGCGGTTGCCAGGGCTCCAAAGGCTACTATGGCGCATAGCCCCAGAAACATATTGAACAGATCTTCGCCGTTGAGGTCATCGGCGTTATCGTTGTTGGCATATTTGCTCATTACTTCGGCGCGGGCTTCTTCGGTTGAAAGAATTCCGGAAATGTCGGCCAGAGCGCCGAGGGTGCCTGTGTCGTAATCCTCGTTGCGGAAGTTGGGAATCATGTTGGCGCGGATAATCGAGCCACACAAACCGTCGGGCAGCAGCCCTTCAACTCCGGTGCCGGTGCGGATAACGGCCTTGCGGCGGTCTTTGGCAATCAAAACGAGCACGCCGTTGTTGGTGTCTTTCTTGCCGATGCCCCATTCGCGGAACAGGTCGGTGGCGAACTCGTCGGGGTCGTCGGTAATGTCGTCAACAACTACGCAGGCCACTTCGGCCGAGGTTTCGCGCATGAGCTTGCGCAGCAGTTCGTTGGCTTGAGCTTCGGCTGCCGGCGACAAAATGCCGTCGGGGTTCGATACGAAGCGGGTGGAGTCGGCAAGGTGAACGTTGGGAACGCTGCTCGGTGAATAGGTCATGCCACGGACCGCAAACGAGATCACGCAAATAATCAGCAGTATAAAAAGTTTTCTTGTCATACGGCAGGCAGAGTTTGACCGTTGAGACGGCGGTAGAGGTCAAGGGCATAAACGTCGGTCATGGATGCCACATGGTCAACCGCTGCCTGCACTTTGGTGAACAGGTCGGGCGAATGCACGTCGTATTGCTCGGGCACTTTGCTCAGCAGCAGTCGCGAATAGTTCAGTTCGGGATAGCGCACCGCATGAATCAGTTTTTCCATAAGGAACGTAATGATGCGGTTACCGGCCAGTTCGATGTCGACAACGTCGGGGGCGCAATATATTTTTGCCCACGAAACGCGGTTGCACTCCTCATAGGCGTTGCGCTGGGCCGGACGGATTTTGTCGAGCAATGTGCCGGTAAATGTGCCGTTGAGTATTTCAGGTTCGTTGGCCACGAATGCTTCGGCGCAGCACTCTACCAGGCGACCGATTACGCACGACCGCAAATAGGCAACTTTTTCGTTCGGGTCGGCGATTTTAGCCATAACTTCAATTTTATGTTCGCGTTCCGGCCCTTCGAAAAAGTTGAGCATAAGGGTCACAACCTGCTCATGGGTGAGGATTTTCAGTTTATGGGCATCTTCAATATCCATTACCTCATAGCAGATATCGTCGGCCGCCTCAACTAAATATACCAACGGGTGGCGTGCGTAGTTCATCAGCCCCCGGGGAGCTTCAAGCGGCTTGAGTCCGAGTTCGTCGGCAATTCGTCGGAAAGAGTCTTTTTCGGTGCAGAAAAAACCGAATTTGTTGGGTTTGACGGCTGCCAGGCTTTCGTAGGGATATTTTACTATCGAGGCGAGCATTGAGTAGGTCATGGCAAAACCTCCCGGGCGTCGACCGTTGAATTGATGGGTGAGCTGGCGGAAAGAGTTGGCGTTGCCCTCGAAATTGGTCAGGTCGCTCCATTGTTCGGGGGTTAGCTGTGACTGCAGGGCAGCTCCGGGCCCTTCGGAAAAAAATGTGGAAATTGCCTTTTCACCACTGTGGCCAAACGGAGGATTTCCAAGGTCATGGGCCAGACAGGCGGCCGCAACTATGTCGGGAATGTCGGAGAGTTTTTCTACCCAAGGTTCCACACAATATTTCCGGCGCAGAGCAATTACCACTTCGCGGGCCAAAGAGCGACCAACGCAGGCAACCTCTATGCTGTGGGTCAGTCGGTTATGAACAAAAATCGAGCCCGGAAGCGGAAAAACCTGCGTTTTGTTCTGCAACCGGCGGAAGGGAGAGGAAAATACCAGCCGGTCGTAGTCGCGCTGAAAATCGGAGCGGGTTTCGCCGCGGCGGTCGTGATAGTCCTCCAGGCCGAAACGCTTGTCGGAAATGAGTTTATTCCACTTCATAGCTTAATGATGGAGGCGGCGCTGTTCCTTCGACAGGCGTTCGCCGACATATACGCCGGCTATTGTTACAACGCAGCCGATAAATGACACCATTGAAGTTTGTTGGTTAAGAATCAAAAAACCGAAAATCAGAGTTGAAATCGGCTGAAAATAAAGGTAGTTGCCCGCTTTGACTGCGCCAATGCGGCGAATTACCCAAGCCCATATCAGGAAGGCCCCCGATGAAGCCACAACGGCCAGAATCAGCAGGTTAGACCATACTTGAGTGAGGGTAAAAGTGTGGAGCGATATTTTCGAGGGCTCGAGAAGCATGAGGGGCAGTGCCGTCAGCAATCCGTAGAAAAAGGTTTTACGCGTAACCACTATCGCTGAGTAAAAAGCCTGAAGATTGCGCAGCAGAAGGGCGTAGACGCTCCAGCACACTGCCGCCAGCAGGCTCAGAATATCTCCAAAGTAGCTATGCTCAACCCCCGATTCGGAGTGTTCTCCGGCTGCAGAGCCCAAAATCACCATAGTTACGCCGAGCATTGCAACCCCCGAGCCAAAGATAAATCCCGGGGTAGGCCGCTCATCTTTATAGAGAATAATGACCAACAGGGCGCCGATAAGCGGCGAAGTTGACGTTATTAGCGACACGTTAGTCGCTGCGGTATAAAGCAGAGCGGCGTTTTCAGCAACAAAGTAGATTGAGCCGCCGCATATTCCACTCAGTAAAAAGAGCAGCTCATGTCGCAGCGAATGTGCCCTGAGCTGCCTGAAGCTGAAACAGAGCAGAAGAGCATAAGCGATTATGCTGCGGATAACGTAGACCTGAACCGGGGTAAACTGATTGTCTAACAACACTTTTGTGTTGATAAACGACATGCCCCATGCCGTCACGGCGATAATCGCGGCGATGTGAACCCAAATAAGGGAGATGCGTTTTGAGGATATATCTGTAATAGCTCGCGCCATGAATTGTCTTATTATATGGCGCAAAGATACAAAAAATCCGCCTTATTACCAAAGCTGAACCCAATTAAGGGTAAACGTTGCTTTTATGTTAGAAAAGGGTAATGGAGTAGGCTGTGCGGAAGTGAGCCGCCGGAGCAAGAGTATTGATATGTCGTCGTTGGGCGAGTTCACCGGTATAACCGACAGTGTCGCAGCTGCCCATCCAGGGTTCGATAGCTACGAAAGGACAGTCGGGATGCTGAACGGTAGGCGACCACAATGATAGGACCGGCATTTTGAAGTCAACGGCAAGGAATGGCACGCGTTCGGATGAAAGCAGCGTGCAGCGAGTAATGTTTTGTGCTTCAATAACGTAGGTGTCGCAATCGAAAGTCTTTGCAGTAATGGGCATCATTCCTTCGGCATCGAGATGCAACTGTTTTGGATTTTCGGCGTCGATACATCCCTTTTCGGTTGGAATGAGATACTCTATGGGGGAGTCGGTGTCGAACTTGAAGTAGCCGCGAACCGGCTCGTCGGGGTCGAAATCCGGCAGGAAAAATGCCGGGTGAGCGCCGATTGAGAAATACATATCTTTGTCGCCTTCGTTGCGAACGAACCATTCAACTTCAATGCCCGACTCTTTTAATCGGTAGGTGACGAACAAGAAGAAAGGAAAGGGATAAACCTTTAGCGTTTCGTCGGTAGAGTGTAAACCGAGCGTTACGTCGGTTTCGGTTTGGTTTACCACCGAGAATTCCATGCGACGTGCAAAACCGTGCTTTTCCAGCTTGTACGCTTGACCCTCATACAGGTATGTGCCTTCCCAGAAGTTTCCGCAGTTAGGAAAAAGCAGCGGAGATTGTCCGGCCCAGAATTCGGGATTGGCTTGCCAGAGATATTCGCGGCCGTTTTTCTTAAGCGATATGAGTTCTGCGCCGAGTGAGCGCACTGTCGCGGTCATATGGCCGCGTTGAAGAGTTATTTCGGTCATGGGGGAGAAAAGTTTTTTATTTTACAACGCGCATGGGCACGTTTTGGTTGTGTTTATCGAAAATTGCGCGTGCGTTTTTCTCGAAGGCGCGTGCCCAGGGATCGGAAGACATTGCAGGATCAATTAGGCGGAATTTATCAGGCTCGACAAAAACCAGCGAGTAGTCGGCGGATGCAACGCGGGCCCGTCCGATTGAATCGCGGTCGATATGTACGCTTACAATGGAGCCGCCTCGGGTGTCGGTAGTGCGCATATTCGAAATGAAGTTGCCGAGCGAGTAAACCACAAGGGCGTTGCTCCCGTCGGACCTTGTGCGCATTTCCATGGGCTGGATAACGTGTGGATGGCCGCCGATAATCATGTCAACTCCCAGTGCCACCAGGCGGTCGGCCATTGCTTTCTGCGAAGAGTTTGGGAGCAGGTGGTACTCATCGCCCCAATGGATACAAACGGCAACCAGTTCAGCCCCGGCGTTGCGCGCTACCTTTACGTCGGCTTCGATTACAGCGGGGTTGATATAGTCAACTATTGCATTGCCCTGAACCGTTATGCCATTGGTTCCGTAGGTATAGTTCAGCAGGGCGATTTTAAAGTCATTGACATTGATGATTTTAGGCACGAGCGAATCGCGTGCTTCGGAGTTATGGTAAATTCCAGCATGAGGAATCGCAAGCGAATCGAGTAGGGTAATGGTGCGATGCAGGCCTCGGTCGCGTCGGTCGAGAATGTGGTTGTTAGCCAGAAGAAAAAAGTCGAAGCCTGCATCGGTCAACGCCCGCGGATATTCATCGGGAGCCGAAAAGCATGGGTAGCCGCGATACGGTTTTCCTCCAAGTGAAGCCTCAAAATTTACAACAGCGAAATCTGCTTCTTCAATGAGCGGTTTGACCCGGTCGAAACAGCCGGTAAAATCGTGGGTGCCCTGCACAGTCCGCGAGGCGGAAATCTGCGCTTCATGCATCATTGCATCCCCTGCAAAAAGCAGCGTTGCCGACTGATGTTTCGGGAGCTCGGCAAGCTCCGGCACCAGCGGCAACAGAAAAGTCAGAAGATTGGCTAACAGCACGGCGTTAGTTGCTGATAATAAGGGCTTAATCCTTGTTTTTAGCGGCCTTAAGGGTATTGATCATCAGCGAGCAGATAGTCATTGGTCCGACTCCGCCCGGAACCGGGGTAATGGCCGAACAGAGCGGTGCTACATTTTCAAAGTCTACGTCGCCGGCAAGACGGAAACCGCTCTTTTTTGATGCGTCGGGAACGCGGGTTGTGCCAACGTCGATAACCACGGCACCCGGCTTGACCATATCGGCCGTTACAAAGCCCGGATGGCCAATAGCGGCAATTATTATGTCGGCCTGACTAACGATTTCTTTGATATTGGGAGTTGCCGAGTGGCATACGGTTACTGTTGCATTGCCCGGATTTGCCTTCTGCATCATCAGCGATGCCACAGGTTTGCCGACTATGTTGCTGCGACCGATAACCACGCAGTGTTTGCCGCGGGTTCCGATTTGGTAGCGGCGCAGCAGCTCAATGATGCCTGCGGGCGTAGCGCTGAGAAAGCACGGGAGTCCGAGGCTCATGCGGCCAACGTTGACCGGGTGGAAACCGTCGACATCCTTATTAGGGTCTACTGCCTGAATTATAGCCTGCTCGTCAATATGAGAGGGCAGGGGCAGTTGAACTATATAACCGTCAATGTCGGGGTCGGCGTTGAGCTGACCTACAATATCGAGAAGTTCCTGTTGAGTAACATCGGCCTCCCGACGAATCAGAGTGGAAGTGAAACCACACTCCTCGCAGGCCTTTACCTTATGGGCGACGTAGGTCTCGGAACCGCCGTCGTGGCCAACCAGAACAGCCGCCAGATGCGGCCGCTTCTTGCCGGCAGCAACGCGGGCTTCGACTTCTGCGGCGATTTCTTTTTTTATGGCCGATGCGGTGGCCTTACCGTCGATAATCTGCATGGGAAAATTTATTTTTATGGTTGGGTTAGCGGCGGCGCATCTGCTGAAGTTGCTGCATCTGGCGCGCTGCCTTCATCATTTGCATGGGGTTTTTCATCGTGGCAGCCGATTTCATTACTTTGCGCATTTCATCGAACTGCTTCAGAATTTTGTTGACCTCGGCAATTTCTGTGCCTGAGCCGCGGGCAATGCGTTGGCGTCGTGAACCTTTAACAATATCGGGGTTGGCGCGTTCGGCCGGAGTCATAGAGCCGATAATGGCCTTTATGTTCTTAAAGGGGTCATCCTTGATTTCAACGTCTTTAATGGCCTTTCCCAAACCGGGAATCATCGAGGCGATATCCTTTAACGAACCCATTTTTTCAATACGTTGAATCTGGTCGAGAAAGTCGTTGAAGTCGAATTTGTTTTTAGCTATTTTGCGTTCGAGTTCGCGGGCTTTCTTTTCATCGAAATCCTGCTGGGCCTTTTCAACGAGCGAAACAATGTCGCCCATGCCGAGAATACGGTCGGCCATTCGCTCGGGGTGGAACACGTCGATAGCATCCATCTTTTCGCCCGAACCGATGAACTTAATCGGCTTGTCGACCACGGTGCGAATCGACAGTGCGGCACCGCCGCGGGTATCACCGTCGAGTTTCGTGAGCACAACGCCGGTAAAGTCGAGACGTTCATTGAAAGTGCGCGCGGTGTTGACGGCATCCTGGCCGGTCATTGCGTCGACAACAAAGAGAATTTCCTTGGGGTTGAGGGCTTTTTTGAGGTTTTCAACCTCCTGCATCATTGTTTCGTCAACTGCGAGTCGACCGGCGGTGTCAACGATTACCAGATCATAATGGTTGGCCTTTGCGTAGGCAACGCCCTTCAGCGCAATGTCAACCGGATTTTGATTGCCCTCTTCAGTGAAAACGGGCACATCAATCTGCTGACCCACAACCTTAAGCTGCTCGATAGCCGCCGGACGATAAACGTCGCAGGCAACCAGCAGCGGGCGTTTGCCCTGTTCGCTCTTGAACTTGCGCGCAAGTTTTCCGGAAAAGGTTGTTTTACCCGAACCTTGCAGACCACTCATCAGAACCACCGTGGGGTTGGCGCTCAAGTCGAATTTGGCAGCCGAGCCTCCCATAAGGGCGGCGAGTTCATCGTGGACAATCTTTACCATCTGTTCCTTCGGTTTAACGCTCTGCAGAACGTTCTGGCCGAGGGCTTTAGCTTTAACGGTGTCGGTAAATTGCTTGGCAACCTTGAAGTTAACGTCGGCGTCTAAAAGGGCGCGTCGAACGTCGCGCATTGTTTCGGCAACGTTGATTTCGGTGATTTTGCCTTCACCTTTAAGTATCTTGAAACTGCGTTCAAGTCTTTCGCTTAGATTTTCAAACATACGGGGGGTTAAATTTTTCGCAAAGTTACGAAAAATTTCCGAAAACCTAAAAAAATGCGTAACTTTGCGCCTGCTATGAAAGTAATTCGTAAAGCTGATGAGCTCCGCCGGTGGAGCGCCGACCAGCGCGCTGCCGGCCGTACAATTGGTTTCGTGCCCACAATGGGTGCGCTCCACGACGGTCACCTGTCGCTCGTTTCGCGTGCACGCGAGGCCAACGACCTTGTTGCCGTTTCGGTTTTCGTTAATCCTACCCAGTTCAATAATCCCGAAGACCTGCGCACTTATCCGCGCACCGAAGAAGCCGACCTTGAAAAGCTCCGCGCCGCCGGAGTGGATGTGGCCTTCGTGCCGACTGTTGAGGAAATGTATCCCGAACCGGACACGCGTCTGTTTGACCTCGGCCCCGTTGCCGAAGTTATGGAAGGGAAAATGCGGCCTGGCCATTTCAACGGCGTTGCGCAGGTAGTGAGCCGTCTGTTTGGCATGGTTAACCCGACCCGCGCTTATTTTGGCGAGAAAGACTTTCAGCAGATTGCCGTAATCCGCAAAATGGTTGAACTCGAAGGTGGCTTCAACGGTTTGGAAATCGTTGATGTACCCATTAAGCGTGAGGCCGATGGCCTTGCCATGAGCTCCCGCAATGTGCGCCTTTCTGCCGATATGCGCGCCAAGGCTCCCGAAATCCACAAGGCATTGGTTTCCGGGGTTGAATTTGCCCGCAACCATGGCGTTGGCGAAACCGTTGACTATGTAACCGGCCTGGTTAACGGCGTTGACGGCCTCGAAACCGAGTATTTCCAAATTGTTGACGGCCCTACCTGTCTGCCCATCTCTGACTGGAGCGAAAGCGCCCGGCCGGTAGGGTGCATAACGGTTTATGCCGGCGACGTTCGGTTGATTGACAATATAAAATTCGATACCAAATGCTGATTCAGGTATTAAAGTCCAAAATACATCGAGTAACCGTTACCGAGGCTAATCTCGACTACATCGGAAGCATTACCATTGACTCCGCTCTGATGGAGGCCGCCGGCATCATTGCGGGCGAGCGGGTGTTTATTGTCGATAATAACAACGGCGAGCGTTTCGACACTTACGCCATTCCGGGCGCTGCCAATTCAGGAGTGATTTGCCTCAACGGCGCCGCTGCCCGACGGGTTCATCGCGGAGACGTGGTTATAATTATGGCCTACGCGCTTGTTGAGCCTGAAGAGGGGGCTGCAATGAAGCCGCGTCTGGTATTTCCCGACACCCTGACCAACCGCTTGCCGCAGTGAACTCCCGTGAGCTCACATCGCCGCTTCTCGAAGCGGCGGTAACCGAACTTTCGCGCCTGCCGGGACTTGGACGCAAAACCGCCTTGCGTCTGGCCCTGTATCTGCTTCGCCGCGAACCGGACCAGGCCGAAGCCCTTGCGCATGCCATCAGTGAAATGCGTAAAGGTGTAAGATACTGCTCGATATGCCATAACATTTCCGAAGAAGAAGTTTGCCCGCTCTGTTCCAATCCAGGACGCGATTCATCGACAATTTGCGTTGTTGAAACCGTTAAGGATGTTATGAGCATAGAGAATACGGGCCAATTTCATGGTCTTTATCATGTTTTGGGAGGTGTTATTTCCCCTATTGACGGCATCGGTCCCGACCAGCTTGAGATTGACTCACTCGTCGAGCGGGTGTCGGCCGGAGGTGTCAAGGAGGTTATTCTTGCCTTGTCGGCCACCATGGAGGGGGAAACTACCGACTTCTATATTTTTCGCAGGCTCGGCACTCTGCCCGTTGAGGTTACGCAACTGGCGCGCGGCGTAAGTGTTGGCAATGAGCTCGAATATACCGATGAAATAACGCTTGGCCGGTCGATTCTCAACCGTCGTCCGTTTAATTCGTAGGTTCAATCGTAGAACTTATTTTGTAATCAGTTTGTTATGGAATTAAGAATTGTTTAGTTCCAACTATCGTTATTTATGACCAAAGCTACTATATGCGCTGCCTTTGCGGCAATGATGTTTCTCTCAACTGCCTGTTCTAAGGGCAATAACGGTGCGTCCGATGCTTCCGACGCAGATACTGTTGACGTTGCGCTGCCGCAGGTTCGCGACGTTACACTGTCGAAAAGTTATCCGGGTTATCTTTCGGCGGCATCAAGAGTCGATGTCGTTGCCCGGGTAGGGGGGCGGCTCACTTCCGCGCCTTACACTGCCGGTCCGGTAAAAAAAGGAGAGCTGCTGTTTACCATTGATGCAACTGCCTATCGCAACGCGGTTGATAAAGCACGGGCTGCTCTTCAGTCCGCTCAGTCACAGCTGGAGTATGCCCGGTCGCACTATCAGGCTCTGCAAAAAGCCTATGAAGCCGATGCCGTCAGCGGCATGGAAGTAGATCAGGCGCGCAGTGCCGTTCAGCAATACGAGGCATCGGTACAAACTGCGGCAGCGGCTCTTTCCGATGCTAATCTGCAATTGGGATATTGCACTATACGCGCTCCATTCGATGGCAGAGTCGCAAGCCGCATCGTTGATCCGGGCACGATTGTGAATCCCGATCAGCAACTCACAACTATTTTCGATGAAGAGCATTTCAACGTTAACTTCGAAATTGACGATGACCAGTATCTTACTCTTCTTAATGAAGGGGGCGGAGAGATTAAGGCGATAGATATGCCGGTTACCTTCAGCGAACCGTTGCCCCACGACTATGTTGCCTCGTTGAGCTATATCTCGCCCGACGTGCAGACCTCGACCGGAACGTTCAGCCTGCAGGGACGCCTTGAGAACCCCTACGATGAGTTGCGTGCCGGAATGTATGTTACCATAAACCTTCCGTATGCCAAGGTCGATAGCGCCATAGTAGTTCCTGCATCTGCGATTTCAACCGACCAGCGCGGCGACTATCTCTACACCATCGGGGCCGATAACATAGTGGAGTATACGCCTGTTGTCGCCCCATATTCTCTGGGCGATTCACTGAAAGTGGTTACCAAAGGCTTGAGCCCTGACCGGGCTTTCGTTACGAAAGCTTTGCTCAAAGTTCGTCCCGGACAAAAAATAACTCCGCGCTATGAGTAAGTTTTTCATTAACAGGCCGATTTTTGCCACCGTGCTGGCCATAATTATGGTCATTGCCGGGCTGATAACAGTGAAGTCGCTGCCTGTTGCGCAATTTCCCGACATTACGCCCCCAACGGTTATGGTCTCCGCCACCTATCCCGGGGCGGATGCCTCTACGGTTGCGCGGGCTGTAGGCGTTCCTATCGAAGAGCAGGTAAATGGCGTTGAGGATATGCTGTATATGAGTTCAAGCTCCGGGAGCGATGGCTCATATCAGCTGACTGTTACTTTTAAGCAAGGCACTGACATTGACCGCGCCTCGGTTAAAGTGCAGAATCGTGTCAGCATGGCCGAACCGCAGCTTCCCGAGGAGGTTACGCGCACCGGCGTTAACGTTCAGTCGCGGTCGAGCAATATGCTGATGTTTATCAGCCTGACCGGCGATTCGCCCGATCAAGATGCACTGTATCTGGCCAATTATGCCAACATCCATTTGAGCGATGAACTGTCGCGCGTGGAGGGCGTCGGTAACGTCGGCGTTTTCGGTGGCGGCGATTATTCAATGCGAATATGGCTCGACCCGAATAAGATGCAGATACGCGGAGTAACGCCGGCTATGGTCGCTGCAGCTATCGAAGCGCAAAACATTCAGGTGTCGGCCGGCAGCGTTGGCGATGCGCCGGTTCCGGCCGGCGTGGCCTTTGACTATACCCTTAATGCCAACGGCCGGTTAACCACTCCCGAGCAGTTTGGAAATATTGTTATCAAGGGTGGTGAAGATGGTACCGGAATGTTGCGTCTGAGAGATATCGCCAAGGTTGAGCGCGGAAGCGAGAGCTATGGCAATGTTACCACGGTTAACGGCAAGAGTTCGGCAACAATCGGCATTTCGCAGCTTCCGGGAGCAAACGCCGTGGAGGTGAGCAAGAATGTAAAGGCCAAGCTCGCCGAACTTCAGCAGTATATGCCCGCCGGAGTGCATGCCGACGTTATGATGGATTCAACGAGCTTCGTAGATGCTTCAATCGACGATGTGCTGGTAACATTCGTTGAAACCACGCTGATCGTAATGTTAGTTATAATGCTCTTCTTGCAAAATGCGAGGGCGGTAATTATTCCGATGCTCACGATTCCGGTTTCATTGATTGCCACGTTTGCTGTCATGCGCCTTCTCGGATTCTCGCTGAATACCCTGACTCTGTTCGGCCTGGTGCTGGCGATTGCTATAGTGGTTGACGATGCTATAGTGGTTGTTGAAGACTGTCAGCGAATAGTCGACGAAGGAAAAATGACTCCACGGCAGGCTGCCATGCAGGCCATGAAAGAGCTCACCGGCCCGGTTATTGGCGAGGTTTTGGTGCTCATGTCGGTATTTATCCCAACAGCCTTTATTTCGGGCATGACCGGACAGCTCTACAAGCAGTTCGCCCTGACGATTGCTGTCAGCACCGCATTCAGCGGCTTCAATGCCCTGACGTTCACTCCGGCCATGTGTGCGCTCTTTTTACGCAAACGCAAGACCAATAGCTTTGCATCGCGCTTTTTCCTTTTCCGTTGGTTCAATAAAGGTTATGACAAGACTTTGGCTGCATATAACTCCGGAGTAGGGCGCATGTTGAAGCGTCCGATGCTGGCAATGGCCTTTTATCTTGTTTTGTGCGTATTCGCCTTCTGGCTTTACGCAACGCGCCCCACCAGTTATATTCCAGAAGAAGATCTCGGTTATTTCATAACTTCCATAGAATTGCCTACCGATGCGAGCCTGCAGCGAACAGATTCGATAGTCAATGAGGCAACCCGGCGCGTAATGACCATCCCGGAAGTTAAAGATGTTTTGAGCTTTTCAGGCTCGAGTTTCGTCGGTGGCAGTGGAACCAACTACGGTTCGCTATTCGTTATGCTCAAACCGTGGAGCGAGCGCAGAGGCAAGGAACAGTCAGCCGACGCAGTCATTGACAAGGTAGATAAACTTTGCAGCAACATTCAGGAGGCCGTTGTCTTTTCAGTCAATCCCCCCGCAATTCCCGGACTGGGTTCGACTTCCGGGCTGGAAATGGAGTTGCTCGACATAAACGACCGAGGTCCTCAGGCTTTGGCCGAAGCAATTGCCACTCTGACAGCCGAGGCTGAGAAAACCGGCAAGTTTTCGGGCGTACGGTCAATGTATAAAGGGCAAACACCTCAATATTCGCTCAAAGTAAACCGCGACCGCGTTGAACAGCTCGGGTTGAATCTCGATGATGTGTATGCGTCGATTTCAGCGTTTATGGGAACCGATTATGTTAACGACTATAATCAATACGGTCGTACATATCAGGTTAACCTGAGCGCCAATGGCAACACAAGGGCATCGGTCGAGGGACTCCGCACACTGTCGGTTGCCAACGACAAGGGCCAGATGGTGCCTTTCAGCGCATTCTGCGATGTTGAACGCACAATGGGGCAACCGAGTGTTAACCGCTATAATATGTACACTTCCGGCTCTCTGACCGCGTCGACCGCAAAGGGCGTTTCAATGTCGGAGGGTATCGACGCCATGGAGCAAGCCGTAAAGTCGTCGCTGGGCAACAATTATAGTTATGCATGGACCGGCGAAGCTTACCAACAGACCCAATCGGGAGCCACTATTACTACTGCGCTGCTCTTTGCAGTTATAATAACTCTTTTGGTACTCGCGGCTCAATATGAGAGCTGGACGTCGCCCGTGGCAGTTATAATCGCGATGCCTACTGCGATTCTCGGTGCCGTAATTGGCTGTATGATTATGCGTGCAGACGTTAATATCTATACCCAGATTGGTATTATACTACTGCTGGGCATGGCGGCCAAAAACGCTATTCTCATCGTTGAGTATGCCATGGATTTCCGCAAGCAGGGTATACCCGACCTGAAGGCTGCTGCCGACGCGGGAAATATACGTTTCCGACCGATTATGATGACTGCCTGTGCGTTTGTTTTCGGTGTGATGCCCATGCTTTTCGCAACCGGTGCGGGCGCTGCAAGCCGCATATCGCTGGCGTCGGCAGTAGTGTTCGGCATGGCGATGAACGCACTGGTCGGCACTCTGTTTGTTCCGAACTTCTGGCTTGTAATGAACCGGTTCGGCGAAAAATATCTTTCAGGCCTGTTTAAAGGCGCTGACCGGATTGTTGGTCCGCCTGCCGATTCACCGTCAAAATAGCCCTTTGGACTTTTAAGCTTTTTTTTGTAACTTTGCCACAAATAAGAGGCGGAGTATAAATGAATTAAATTCCTCATAACCCAATGCAAATAACATCAGCGAAATTTCAAATCAGCAATAGCGATGTTGCCAAGTGTCCGGCAACGAATCTGCATGAATATGCATTTATCGGCCGAAGCAACGTCGGCAAATCGAGTCTCATAAATATGCTCACAGGCCGACGCAAGCTGGCCATGACATCGTCAACTCCCGGCAAGACTACGCTTATAAACCACTTTCTTATCAACGACAGCTGGTATATCGTCGACCTTCCGGGCTATGGGTACGCCCTGCGCAGTAAAACCGACCGCGAAAAGCTAAAGCATATTATTGAAGATTATATTCTTGAGCGTCCGCAAATGACTTCGCTCTTCGTTTTGATAGACTCGCGCCATAAACCTCAAAAAATCGACATGGAATTCATGGATTGGCTGGGCGAGAACGGAGTGCCGTTTGCCATAGTGTTCACCAAGGCTGACAAACTCGGTAAAATGGCCCTTGCAGCCAACATTGAGGACTATAAGGCAGAACTGCTGAAACACTGGGAGGAGTTGCCCCCAACCTTCGTAACATCCTCGGAAAGCAACCTGGGCCGAGATGAGCTTCTTGATTATATTGAAGAGCTGAATCAACTTCCCGTACAAACTGACTTTAACGAACAATGAAAACCTTTACAGCCGATTTGGCTTCGCGAATCAATCGCGACAAAAAAGCGACCGAAGCACTGCTTCAGGGACTCATTCAGTCTATAAAGCAGTATTGTTCGGAGCTCGATACTGTTGCCATTCCCGCATTCGGTAACTTCAGTGCAGTTAAACACGACGAACAGGAAATTATTGATCGCACCAACGGCAAGCGCATGCTCCTGCCTCCGGAAATCGAACTGACTTTCCGCGCGGCCGGTAAACTCCGTAAACTCTCGAAAGGCGATGAATAAAACAATTATATTAAGCGACTTGAGCAGTAACATAGCTTCGCTGACCGGCTGTTCGGCTGCCGAAGCGGAAGCCTTTGTGAGGGAACTGTCGAATCTTGTTGCCGAGCGCCTCGATTCCGACGGACAGGTCGAGGTTCCGGGTCTCGGAACTTTCGTTGTTACCGACGAAACCGTTGCATTCGCTCCCGTTCGCGAACTTGCCGAGGAAATCAATGCGCCATTTTCTGCATTTGAGGCCGTTGAACTACCCGATGAAGTCGAGGAAAATGCCGTTGATGAGTCTGCTGCTGAGATTGCTGCTGCCGCAGAGTTTGAGCAGGAATCCTTGGCCGAGGAATCGGCTCCGGAATCTGAGCGACCTCAGGCTGCCGAACCGGAACTACCCCATGATCCCGAACCGGCGGTTAAGATTCCCGAATATCGCCCTACACCGAAACCTCCCGCGCAACCGGAGCCCGCTGTAGTTGAGAAAAAGCGTCCGTTGACTTGGCCCTGGTGGCTCATAGGTTGTATTGTATGCTTCATTGCCGGATATATTCTTGGCAGCGGGCCTGAAACTCAAGTGTTGGAACCTGAGTCGGAAATACCTGAGGGATCAGAAACCTTAGTGCCCTCCGAAGAAATAGATTTTGAGGACTTTACTGCGGTTTGTGAGGAGCCTGTGGAGATTCTTGTCGCCGCTCCCGATCCGCAGTTGACCGACACTATTACTTCTCTGAATTTCCTCACGACCATGGCCCGCAAATATTATGGCCATGTTGATTTCTGGCCTTATATCTACGAAGCAAATGCATCGAAGCTCGGTCATCCCGATCGTCTGGCGGCAGGAATCGTAGTGGTTATTCCTCCGGCCGATTCGCTGCATTTAGATGCTAAAGATCCTGAACAGCTGAAACTTGCAAAGCAAAAAGCTACTGAAATCTATCAGCGCTTTAACGGTAGATAGCCAAAAATAATAATAATTAACTAAACAGTTGTTTTAACTTAAACGTTAAAGTGTTAATTTTGCAGTGTTAAATAAACTACCCATAATATGAGCGAACCAGTAAATATCCGCGAGCTAAACGAAATAGTTGCCGCGAAAAGTAATTTCATCGACCTGATTGTCAAAGGTATGGACCAGACAATCGTAGGTCAGAAACACTTGGTGGAGTCGCTGCTCATTGCGCTGCTGAGCAACGGCCATGTTCTTCTCGAAGGTGTTCCCGGTCTGGCTAAGACCCTTGCTATCAAAACCCTCAGCCAGCTTATCGACGCTAAATACAGCCGCATACAGTTTACCCCCGACCTGCTTCCGGCTGACGTTATCGGCACGATGGTTTATTCAGTGAAAAACGAAACTTTCCAGGTTAAGAAGGGCCCGATTTTCGCTAACTTTGTGCTTGCCGACGAAATCAACCGTGCCCCGGCCAAAGTGCAGTCTGCATTGCTCGAAGCTATGCAGGAACGCCAGGTTACCATTGGCGACAACACTTTCAAACTCGATGAACCTTTCCTGGTAATGGCAACCCAGAACCCCATTGAGCAGGAAGGCACCTATCCTCTGCCCGAAGCGCAGGTTGACCGTTTCTTGCTTAAGGTGATTATCGGCTATCCTACCCGCGAGGATGAAAAACTGATTATCCGCCAGAACATTTCGCCGGTCAAGACCGATATTCGCGCCCTTTTGAAACCCGAAGAAGTCCTCGACGCTCAGAAAACTGTTGAAAAAATATATATCGACGAAAAAATCGAACGCTACATCGTTGATATCGTATTCGCAACCCGTTTCCCGGCTGACTACAATCTCGATGACCTCAAGAGCATAATCTCGTTCGGAGCTTCGCCGCGTGCGTCTATCGCTCTGGCCAAGGCCGCCCGGGCTTATGCATTCCTGCAGCACCGCGGTTTTGTTGTGCCCGACGATGTTCGCGCCGTTTGTCACGATGTTCTCCGCCACCGCATCGGTCTGAGCTACGAAGCCGAAGCTAACAATATAACAACCGACGAGGTTATTTCAAATATTCTTGACCGGGTTCAGGTTCCCTAAACCATTGCCGACATGGACGCAAACGAGCTGCTTAAAAAGGTCCGCAAGATTGAAATCAAGACCAAGGGACTATCGCGCAATATTTTTGCGGGAGAATACCACTCGGCCTTCAAGGGCCGCGGCATGACCTTCAGCGAAGTGCGCGAATATCAGTATGGCGACGACATCCGCGACATTGACTGGAACGTTACCGCACGACAGAATCATCCTTACATTAAGGTTTATGAGGAGGAACGCGAACTGACCATGATGCTATTGGTCGACGTTTCGGGATCGCGTCTATTCGGGGCTGTTGGCGAACCAAAACGCGAAATGATTGCCGAAATAGCCGCTACCCTGGCATTTTCGGCCAGTCAGAACAACGATAAGATTGGCGTTATATTCTTTTCGTCGAAAATCGAAAAGTTCATACCCCCGAAAAAAGGTATGCGCCACATATTGTTTATTATCCGCGAATTGCTCGACTTCACTCCCGACGAAAAGGGAACCGATATCGGAGTTGCGTTGCGCTATTTGAGCGATGCTATTAAAAAACGGTGTACTGCATTTTTGATTTCGGATTTCATCGACGACTCGGATTATTATCAACCCATGTCGATTGCCGCCCGCAAACATGACCTTACGGCTATTCAGGTTTATGACCGACGCGACACCGACTTGCCCGACGTCGGGCTTATTCGCGTTGCCAATCTTGAAGGCGACGGCGAATGTTGGGTAGACACTTCATCAAAAGCAGTAAGGAAAGCCTATGGCAAGTGGTGGTATAACCGTCAGCAGGCCATGACCGACACCCTTAACCGCTGTCGGGTTGATTCAACCAGCGTTGCAACTAACGAAGATTACGTTAAAGCCCTTATGTCTCTTTTCCGCCAGCGCGGTTTAAGATAAACTATGAAAAAACTTTTCGCACTAACCGCTTTTGCCGCAATTAGCGGCGCAGCATGGGCCGGCCCGGTCCAGGTCTCGGCTACTGTTGACTCGGTCGACGTTATGCAGGGCGCCCTGCGCAAGGTCGACCTTGAGGTCGTTCAGCCCCGTGCACTGGTAGCACGTTGGTTGACCGACCCGGTTGACTCCGCTCATAGGATTGTTGAAATTCAACCCGGAGTTGAAATCAATTGGTCGAGTCCGGTTGACACAACCGATTTAGGCAACGACCGCCTGCAGCTGCGCCGAACCGTGCTTGTTCAGCCCTGGGACTCCGGTGAAGTCGTTATCAATAACTTGGCAATAGTTTCCGGAATTGATACTTTCCGCTCCAATCCTATTGTTTTGAAGGTTTATACGGCAGATGTCGACACCATGACCACCGTCCATGACATGATGCCCTATGCGGTTCAGAAACGCCATTTCTGGGACTGGGTCCCCGACTGGCTGTATAATTATTGGTGGGCATACCTGCTCGGGCTTCTGGCAATAGCCGCCGGCATCGCTGCCTATATTATTCGCCGTAAGGGTGGATTGGGTCAGATGCTCGCTGCTCCCGCAAAACCGATTCCTCCATACGAAAAGGCTATTACCCAGCTCAATATACTGCGCACTCGCCAGCTTTGCGAAAAGGGTCAGGAAAAGGAATATTATACCGAACTCACAGAAATTCTACGTCAATATCTCGAAGGGCGCTTTGGCATCAACGCAATGGAGATGACAACCCCTCAAATCAAGCGCGCAGTTTATGCAACCGTGCCTGAAAAGTCTGCATCGGCTATGATGAACGAAATTCTTGAAATGGCCGACTACGTTAAGTTTGCCCGTATGCGTCCGCTGCCCGAAGATAACGCACGCGCATTCTCGCAGGCTATGCAGTTTGTTGAAAACACCAAGCCGGAGCCGGTTGAGGAAACCGACGGAAAGGAGGCAGCGAAATGACCATGGAATTTATGCATCCTCACGCACTGTGGCTGCTTTTGCTGCTGATTCCGCTGATTGCGTGGTACGTTATGCGTCGCCATAAGGAGCCGGCGCTTCAAATGTCGTCGATTCGTGCGTTTGCAGGCGTTAGCGGCGGCTGGCGCTCGTGGATGCGCCATGCGCTGTTTGCCATGCGATGCGCTGCAATCGCCTGTCTGATCGTAGTTATTGCGCGTCCGCAAACCCACGATAGCTGGAACAAAACAAACGTTGAAGGAACCGACATAGTCCTGGTTATGGATATTTCCGGCTCAATGCAGGCCGCCGACCTCGGACGTCAGAACAGGCTTGAAGTTGCAAAAAAAGTTGCTTCGCAGTTTGTTAATGGTCGTCAAAACGACAATATGGGTCTTGTGCTGTTTGCCGGCGAAAGTTTTTCGGCAGTGCCGCTGACCAGCGACCGCGCCATGCTGGCCAATTATATCGGTGGCGTTAAAACCGGTTTGATTTCAGCCGATGGAACAGCTATCGGCGACGGCATAGCTTCGGCCATTAACCGAATTAAAGATGGTCAGGCAGTTAGTAAAAGCATTATTCTGATTACCGACGGCACCAACAATGCCGGCGTTGTTGCCCCGGAAACGGCAGCCGAAATCGCTAAAGACCTTGGCGTTAAGATATATACCATTGGCGTCGGAGCCGCGATGGGTGAGCAGGCCGTTGCTTATAAAGATGAAAACGGCAATGTACTCGGCATGTTTATGACTTCGCCCGTCGATGCTCAGTCGCTCGGACAGATTGCACGCATGACCGGCGGCAAATATTTTGAAGCAACGTCGGCGTCGGCCCTGAGCGATGTGTTTGCTGAAATCGACGCTTTGGAAAAAACAGAATTCGACGTCCGTAACTTCTCCCATACCGAAGATAATTATATGCTCTGGGCGTGGCTCGCCTTCGGTTTCTTTACTCTCCAACTATTTTTGAAGCTAACAGTTACCCGTTCAATACCTTGAGCACTATGGTAAATTTTGCTAATCCTCAACTCCTTTGGCTGCTCGGTGCGGTTATTGTGTTTGCGCTGCTTTTCTGGCGCATGCGCTTTCTGCGTCGTCGCCGTATTTCGCGCTTCGGAAATCCCGAGGTTTTAAGATCGCTGATGCCCGATGTGTCGAAATATCTACCTACGTTGAAAATTGTAATTTCATTGATTGCCGTTGCCTCGATGGTTATTATGCTCGCGCGTCCGCGCACAAAAGGCAAAGTGACCGAAGAGGAGGTCAGTGGCATTGAAATCATGATTGCACTCGACGTTTCGAACTCTATGCTCGCGTCGTCGACCGACGACCCGCGCGGCGTTTCGCGCCTGCAGCGTGCCAAGCACGTTTTGAATTCGCTTATCGGCAAACTCGACAACGACCGCGTAGGTCTTATTGTCTTTGCCGGCGATGCCTTCACCCAGCTGCCGCTGACTCCCGACTTCGTTTCCGCCAAGCTGTATCTCAACGAAATTTCAACCGGTATGGTTGAAAATCAGGGCACCGACATCGGTGCGGCAATTCAGGTGGCAATGAACTCTTTCAGCGGAATGAAAGACGTTGAACGCGCAATAATCGTTATTACCGATGCTGAAGACCAGATTGGTGACGGCGTTTCGGTTGCCCGCGCCGCAAAGGAAGAGGGCATCGAGGTTGACGTCATAGGTCTCGGTTCGGGTAAGGGAGCGCAGATTCCCCTCGACCGTAGCTATACCAACTGGCTGAAAGATGAAAACGGTCAGGTTGTAACCACCTACCTCAACGAGCCGCTTGCTCAGGAAATTGCTGCTGCCGGTGGCGGCGTGTATATCAACGGCGCTTCGGCCTCGGCTCTCAACGACCTGGTGCAGCGCCTGGATGAAATCAAGAAAACAAACTTCGAAAAAATTAACTATACGGCTTCCGACGAGCAGTTCCCGCTGTTTGCATGGCTGGCTTTGGTAATGATTATTATAGATTGCATATTCTCGAATCGCAAAATCGGATTCTTGCGCAAATATAACTTCTTTAGCCGCGGAGCCGCGGTTGCAATCCTGGCTATCTGTGGCGGCATAGCTTCCGCCCAGGCCCCGATGGCGCCGGCTCTGCAGTTCCCCGACAATTCGCAGCGCCCTGAGCGCAAATATATCCGCGAGGGCAACGACCAGTTCCGTCAAGGTCACTATCGGGAGGCCGAGATTCTCTATGCGCGTGCCTTGAGCGTTAACCCTACCTCAGAAGTCGGGCTTTATAACCAGGCTCTTACCCGGCTACACTTAGCCGGCGACCAGGCGGAATCCAATGCCGAACTGCAGCAGAACGCCATTCAGACCCTGCAGCAGTTGGTTAAGGCCCAGACTCCTCAGGTTGCCGAGTATGCGGCTTATAATCTCGGAAATGTTGCCTATGGTCAGCAGCAGTTGCAGCAGGCTTTGCAGTCCTACAAGCAGGCTCTGCGGGTAAATCCGGCTAACGAGCTGGCTCGCGAAAATTACCGCTTTATTGAAAAACAGCTGCAGAATCAGGACCAAAACCAAGATCAGAACCAGGACCAGAACCAGGATCAAAACCAAGACCAACAGCAACAGCAGCAACAGCAGGATCAGGATCAGAACCAGGATAAACAGAATCAAGATCAGCAACAGCAGAATCAAGATCAACAACAACAGCAGCAGGAACAAAATATTAGTCAAAGCAACCGCGATCAGATTCTCAACGCCGTTGAGAAAAAAGATGCCGCAGCCCGTGCCCGAGCAAAAGGTGATCCATCGAAGGGCGGTGGCCGGCGCCAGCATGGCCGCAATTGGTAATTGATAAGTTATGGCACTCCGCAGAATATTCATCTTCATTATTGTTGCCGCGGCGACTGTTGCCGCAGCTATGGCGCAGACTTCGGTCGAGATTTCGCTGCCCCGCGGGGCGCGTGTGGGCCAGCGTTTCACTATTGCCGTTACCGTTAATAACCCCGATGGTAACGTGCAGCCTCCCAAGGCCTTTAGCCTTAGCGGATGTTCGTTTGTCGGTGGCCCCGGCACTTCGACTTCGTCCTCGATTTCGATTATAAATGGCCGAATGCAACGTTCGGAAACCAAGTCATATACCTTCACCTATCTGGCCGATGAAGAAGGAACAGTAAAGGTACCGGCAGTCACCGTAACCGTCAACGGCAAACAGTATTCGACCCAACCGGGGCAGTTTACGGTATCCGCAGGGCAACCGGCTCAACAGGGCGGGGGAGGCGGTGCTTCCGCTTCGCGTCCCGCTCCGGGCGCAAATTTTGAAATTGGTCCCGACGAACTCTTCATGCGCGTAGTGGTTTCGCAATCGAGCGTTTATGAGCAGCAGGCTGTTGAAGCATCTATAAAGCTATATTCATCTAATCAACAGGTTGAAGGTCTGTCGACTTCGGCGTTACCGACCTTCGACGGCTGCCTGATTGAAAGCCTCGGAATGCCCCAGAATATTGAGTGGCGCTCTGAAAATGTTGGCGGCCGACAAATGTATTCAGCAGTCGTTTATCGCGCATTGCTGTATCCGCAACGTGCCGGCACTATTACTCTTAATGGCGGTGAATACACGGCGCGAGCCTATCGCCAGACCTATGTGCAAGACTTTTTCGGCTACAGGCCCTCGATGGAAAGTCGAGATGTTAAACTCAAACCGCGGTCAACAACCTTGACCGTCAAGGCTCTTCCCGAACCTAAGCCTGCCGGGTTCAACGGTGCGGTGGGCAGATTCCGCGCATCGTCAAAACTTGTTGGAAACACGTTTAAAACCAACGACGCGGCCTCGATTATCTATACGATAGAAGGAACCGGTAATATAAAATTCCTCAATGTGCCGCAAGTTGATTTCCCGTCGGAATTCGAGGTTTACGAGCCTTCGGTTGACAATTCAGCACGCGTTTCGGGTGCGAATATGACCGGAACGGAAACCATTGAATATACTTTCGTTCCTCAATCGGTTGGCAAATTCATAATCGGTGGCTTCGACTTCAGTTATTTTGACCCAACGAGCGGGCAATATGTTACTATTCCTGTTGACGGATATGAAATTGATGTTAAGAAGGGTGCCAATGTAAGCGCAACCGCAGTTGGCGGTAAGCAAGATATTAAGGCAAAAAATACCGATATTCACCATATTCGCCCGAATGCCAGCGCTCCCGCTGCTCGCGGCGGCTTTATGTCGCAGTCGGCGTTGTATTGGTCTGTATATCCGCTTTTGCTGGTTGTTGCGGGCGCAATTATGTTTGTAATGTGGCGCCGCCGCAATGCCGATCCCGAAGCCCGCAAACTTCGGCAGGCCGGCAAGGTTGCCCGCCGCCGCCTCAACAAGGCCGGCAAGCTCTTGCGAGCAAAGAACCTCGATGGCTTCTATGCCGAATTGTTGCGAGCAATGCAGAGCTATCTGTCGGATAAATTCGGTCTGCCTGCATCGCAGCTCAGCCGTGATTCCATTTCGGAGGCACTTGCCGCGCGCGGTGCATCGCCTGAGCTTATAGGCAATTTACACTCTTTGCTAAATGATTGCGAAATGGCGCGCTACACTCCCCAAACCTCCGGCGCTGCCGACCAGTCGTTTGCCGCAGCGCGCGAAATCATCAACTCCATTGAAAATTTAAAATGAAGAAATTTGCTATACTAATGTTGACTGCCGTTTGCAGCGCATTCGGGCTCAGTGCCGGCATTATTGAACGTGCTGATTCGGCCTATCTTGCCGATGATTTCCTTAATGCCGCCGCGCTCTATGAGGCTTCGATTGACTCTCTCGGTCCGTCGGCCGATAGATATTACAATCTCGGCAATGCATATTATCGGGCCGGATTGTTGGGCATGGCCATCGTCAGCTATGAGCGCGCATTGCGTCTGGACCCCACAAATAGCGATATTATCGACAACCTTGAATTTGTAAATTCAAAAACGGTTGATAGAATTGAACCTCAGGCAGGGTTAATCGGCGGCACGGTCGATAATGTTGCCGGACGTTTTCATCCCGACTCATGGGCGTGGATTGCTTTGGGTGCATTTGTGCTTGCTCTTGGGGGAGTGTTGCTCTATTTTTTCAGTTCCGCCGTTATGTTGCGCAAAACCGGATTTTTTGGTGCAGGCGTTCTTCTGATAATTTGCGTGCTGGCTAATATTCTCGGCGTCCGCTCGGCCCGTAGGGTCGCCGGTGGTAGCAGTGCGGTGGTTACCGCTCCGTCGGTGATTTTATCAACCACTCCCCGCACGCCCAAAGACCGCAGCGAAGAAGCCCTGCTGCTCCATGAGGGTACCAAAGTTACCATTATCGACTCCATTGCGGGAGCCGATAAAACCTGGTTTGATGTCCGCGTTGACTCCGAGCATCGTGCGTGGATTCCGTCTGATGCAATAGAAATTATCTAACATTCAGACATTTAAGTTTAATATGTTGTAAAACATAAAAACTACTTGCTCATTTATTTTGTCAGCTCGTAATTTATCCCTAACTTTACGCTATATATTTAACCCCCATTACTTAAAATATCCGTTATCATGAGCAAGACCATCACATTCAACGAGCTCCGTCAACTCAAGGATTCCCTGCCCGACGGCTCCATGCACCGCATCGCTGATAAACTCAACATAACCGTTCAGACTGTTCGCAACTATTTCGGCGGCAGTAACTACGAATTCGGTAAAAATCATGGCGTTCACATCGAACCGGGCCCTGATGGCGGCATCGTTGTTCTCGACGATACTACCATTTACGATATGGCTCTTGAAATCCTCGCCGAAGAAAAGTAAAAAGCAGAATCTTTTAAGCGGAGGTTTTCGGAGCCTCCGCTTTTTTTGAAGATATTTAGTGGATAACGATAGACTTATAACAGTTGCTATACACACGTTCGACAAGGCCTCGCAGTTACGCGACCTGCTCGAACGCGAAGGCGTTGCGGCCACCTTGCAAAACGTTAACCTTTCGTCGCCCGTGTTGTCGGCCGGTGTAAGAGTCCGGATTAGCGAAAGCGATCTACCGCTGGCCTTGAGGGTAATTGAAAATCCCGAAATTTTTGTGCGGTCCGACGCGGCTGGTGCTACCGACGATAACCACACGATTCTCGTTCCCGTTGATTTTACTGATAAGTCGGTTGCGGCCGCACGCATTGCATTGCGCATGGCGTCTGAAACCGGAGTCGCCGATAGGGTGGTGTTGTTACACTCCTTTTTGGTGCCCCGCGGTAATCCTCTGATGAACCTCAGCAACTCGCTAACCCTCGATTCTGCAACTTCCGATGCCGGTTCGGTTGAGGTTTCGGTAGAACTGGCCCAAACGGCCGGAACGGAAATGCGCAAACTCGCTAACCTTTTGCGTGCTGAAATAAAGCGCGGTGAGCTCCCGGCGGTGAGGTTTTCAACCGTTATAGTTCAAGGTCTGCCGGAAGAGGCTATCGGACAATATATAAAGGATCATTCCGAAGTAAGGCTGCTTGTTATGGGGTCGCGTGCCGTTGCCAAAAAAGCTCTCGACCTTGCCGGCAGCATAACCGCCGAGGTTCTCAACAGCTGTCGGATTCAGGCACTTACTATTCCAGAAGATTCGAAATTGACGGATCTGTCGGAGGTAAATAATATTGCCCTTTTGTCGCATCTCGAGCAGGAAGACTTTTTGGTGCTTGATGCGCTGAGCCGGCTGCTCCCTAAGGATGCCGAGCCTGAAATCAAGGTGATTTGTATGCCTAACGACCGCTACTCAATGTCGACAAACGATGCTGCCCGTCGCGCGTTAATGGAATATTGCTCGGCTCATTTTCCGCGTTACCGTTTTTCAGTTGTTCAGCACAACAAATCATCGCGTCGCCTTGAGCTTGAGAATGCGCAATTGGTGGTTTTGCCCTCGCGTCGTAAAAACATCCTTGCGCGTCTATTCAATCCCGGTGCGGCCCATCGGCTTCTTTTCCAGGTCGACCTCCCTCTGCTGGTGGTTCCGGTATAAAAAAATACCTGCTTAACAGCAGGTATTTAAAGGAGTGGAAATTATTTATTCTTTGAGTTTGACGATAAAGATGCCGTTTTTGCCGGCTGCTTTTTCTTCTTCGGTGAGCATTTCGCAAGCTGACCTGTCTTTCAATACGCTGAACGATTCAATCTTCGAAGCCTCGGGGCAGGCAGCCTTAAAATCTTTGAAATCGCTGTAGCGGGTGTCGCCGATGAAGTAAACCAAACCGTCGGTCGGGCCGAAAGAGCCCACGCCGGGTATTTCGTTGTCGGTTGTGTAGTATTTTACCTTGCCCGAAGTGCTCCTCTGTTGCGCAACGGGTGCTCCATCAGCCCGTTCCAGCTTCTGAATGTAGACTTTGTCAAGATTATTCTTATACATAAAAGTTTCTACCATGGTATTGCTGTCGGCAAGCTTGTAGTGAAGTCCAACGTAGCCTTTGTTGCCAAATTCACATTTTTCTACGATGGTACTGTCGTTAACCATTTCCCAGTCGCCCCGCTGAACTACTGTTCTGCCATAAACATTATCGCTTTTGCGGAGAGACATGATAACATAAAATTTACCGTCGCCGGAATAAATTTTTTCAGTGTAGTTATTTATATCACCGGCCGGTTCGCCGTTTTCCCATGTAATTCGCCAGGTACCTGTAACATCGGGGTTAGCGGCGAAACATTGCGGAATCATCATTCCAACAAAGGCAATAGCCATAGCAATGAACTTTCTCATAACAAAATGAATTTAGAGGTTAATATTTCGATGGCAAATATACTCTAATTTATTACATTGACAAGGGCTAAATTGCGGATTTATAATATTTTAACTAAAAATGGGGGGGGGTAATTAACACCTGTTAACTTTTCCGGGCGGGGGCTGTTATTTCAAACGGAACATCCAGGCCGCAGTGATTTCGATGGAGTTATTGCGTGAGGCGCCGAAAGTGTCACCGCGTTTACTGGAAAAAACGTTGGCTATGCCGAAATAATAGCGACCTTCAACCATTAAAGAATATTTGCGGCGTATACGAAACTCGATACCGGCCCCGCCGGTTATGCCGTAGTCGAGTTTACGGTAAACGGCCATATCCAGCTGTTCGGTGCGCCGGTTTTTGGGAAAGTCGCTTACCTGAGCAATATCTTTGTATTTGAAATTAGAGGATATGCGGTCCTGAAGCATAAAGCTGACCGATGGTCCCAAGTTTACAAATCCGCGGAATTTCTGACTGCCGAAATAAATGTGGGTCATAACCGGCAACTGAAGATATGTAAACTGCCGCCGATAATTCAGCTTGGGATTTTCTTCAAATTTTTCGGCCCAACCGCGTTGAACTATCACCAAGTCGGCCATAAGTCCGAAATATTTTTCTTCGGTATAGCGCAACGTCAATCCGGCAATGACGCCGGGGGTCATTGACTGACGCACTGAAGGTTGCCATGCCATGTTCGATAAAGATGCTCCGGCTCTGACTCCGACCGAAAAATCAGGAGAGTAGTAACGCTGCGCACCGGCGCTCAATGCGGTCAGCGCAATTATAAAACAGACGAGCAGTTGCTTCACAACGTAGTTGCGCTAATGCGTCCGTCGACGTCGAAAGTTATGAAATAGAGCGCGTTGTTAACGTCGCCGCCATCCTTAACTCCGATGATAGAGAAAGCATTCTGCAGGCCGCGATAAGGAGTTTCTATTCCCTTGTCGGCCGAATTGATAATCCAGGCCATGGTGTCGTAGCCGAGCAGCATTGTGTCGGGGAAGGATGATGTCGGTTCCGAGCCGAACCATTTGCGGTAGGCATTATTGACCGCTTCTACGTCTTTGCCGTCAAGGTCGGTTGAAAAACGCGAATAAACCATTGCATTCAACCGGTGGAGGTTTTCTTTAATGTCGCCGCGCAAAACTACCCATTCCGGAAAACCGAAGAGTCTGACGTTCATTCCCGGATTGGCGTTTTTATACTCAATCAGCGCGGGAATGATTTTCATCAGGGCCTCACGCGAAGAAGATGTCGGCACAAAAATATAGTCGCGCAAAGGCAGGTCGGCAAGCTGAGCTGACGTCAGTTTGCCCGAATAGTCAATTGTTTCCCACGGAATGCCGTTGTGGACCAGAGCGGTATTGAGCTGGCTTACGAATGATTGCTTATCGGCCGGAATATCGGTTGCGTTAAGAAACAAAATCTTATTTGCCCGGAAATTTTTTATGAATCCACCAATAGCGGCATCATACATTTCCGCGTGAGGAATATTTGCTTGCAGAACAGATTCGTGGCGTTGGTGAGCATCATTCTTAACGGCAAACATGTTCAATACTGTTGCCCCGGTTGTGTCGGCGGCCGTGGCTATGGTCTCAATGCTCAGCGAATCGCTCGGGGCAATAATATAATCAAGTTCCTGGAAATCGGGCGAGGCAACGAATGCCCCTACGGTTTCAACTGAAGCCTCGCTGTCAATCGCGGTAAGCTTGATTTTAACGTCACCGGCAGGCAGCTCGCTAAGTGCCAGCAGCATTCCTCTGTAAAAATTCAATTGATTCTGGGCATTGCGGGTAATCCCGTCGCTATTGAGCATAAAGGGCAGAATGGCGGCAACGTTAACGTAATCGGAACTATCGGCCGGCTGCTGCAGAGGGGAGGCAACCTTTTCTTCAACAGCGGGTTTAACTGCAGTTTCTGCGGGGTAGGTTTCTTCAACCTCAACGGCTACTACCTGCGGCTGCTCAACCCGGACCGGTTCTTCAACCTGGACACGTTTCTCAACTTGTACAGGTTCATCAACTTGAGCGGGTTCCTCAACCGGCTCGGGTTCCTCTTCGGGGGTGTAGACCTCGGCGATAATTAGCGTGGACCCGGCGCGCAGGCCGTCGATAAGGCTTGGATTCAGCCTAATCAATTCTTCGCGCGAAACGTTAAACCTGCGGGTTATCGAATATATAGTCTCCTTTGCCGGAACTTCGTAATAATAAACAACTTTTCCGTTGATTTCTTTAGTTGGAAGGTCGATTTCGGCCGCAGCGCTTGCCGCGACAAAAAGGGCTATAGCCGAAAATATATGGCGAATTTTAGTCATGTTGGAAGATTTTGCGCAAATTTAAGCATTTTTTTGCAATTTTGTCAAAAATATTTCGTAATTTTGACTCGCTGAAACGTTTTAATTATAGAAACATAACCATTAGAACTTATTCAATATGCAAAGCAAAAGAACTTTAAAGAAACAGATACGCTATATTTGCGGCGACCTTGTTGGCGAATGCCTGATTATCGGTGAAATTTGCCCCGCTGACAAACTCCCCGAAGTTAACCAGCTGATTGTTGATTTAGCCGTTCTTCAGGAATCAACGATTGCCCACACTAATTTCTCGTTCGATAAGTCGCCGCGCGATTTTGCTACCGAAGCCGAATATCGCAAGGCCAAGTCGGCGTATACCCGCCAGGCATTCCGCACTCTCCATAAGCAGTTCAATGCTGCCTTGTCGGAATGCGTTCACCGCATGAACCAGATTGCCGGTCTGGCCAAGGAATGATTCAATTTCTCTGCTGCCGGTTGCTGAGGTTGACCGGGTGGACGGTTAAGGTTGGAGTTCCCGATTTTTCGAAAGCGATAATCTGCGTGGCCCCTCACACCTCGAACTGGGATTTCATTCTCGGTGAGTTGGCCATACGTTCCGTTGGCCGCTCCGCCGGTTTCCTCATGAAGAAAGCATGGTTTTTCTGGCCCTTGGGCTATTTCTTCCGTGCTATAGGCGGAGTTGCGGTTGGTCACGAGCCCGGCCGCTCGTTGGTCGAGCAGCTTATTGACCGCTTCAACACGGCTTCGACTCTCCGCATTGCCATCACACCCGAAGGGACGCGTTCAAGGCAGCCGAACTGGCACACAGGATTCTTGCGCGTTGCCTATGCAACAGGCGTGCCCGTATGTCTCGCCGCCATCGACTTTAAAACCAAAACCATTGTTATGGAACGGGTTTTTGAGCCTACCGGCGATATTGACGCCGATATGCGGGCGGTTAAATCTTACTATGCCCCGTTTGAAGGTAAATATCCCGAAAAATTCACTATTGAATGATGCCTGCTCCACTAACCATAGCTATCGTACCGTTAAATATTGCCTGGGCCAACCGCGATGCCAATCTTAAGGCTGTTGAGGCCGCAATCGATAATTTGAAAGCCGGGGTTGACGTTGTTGTTCTGCCCGAACTCTTTTCAACCGGTTTCATTGCCGACATGGATGTTGTTGTGCGCCTTGCGGAGCCTGACAACGGGCCTACTCTCGGGCGATTGCGCGAGTTCGCTGCAAAAAAACGCATTGCAATCGCCGGCAGTATGCTCGCCCGCAACGAGGCTTCCACCGAATTTTATAACCGTGGCTTTTTCATTGAGCCGACGGGCGATGCGGCGTTTGTTAACAAGCGGCATCTTTTTCATGTTTCTCCTGAAGCGGAGATTCTGACAGGCGGACGGTCAACATATCCGGTTGTCCGCTTCCGCGGCTGGAATATTGCTTTGGGCGTGTGCTACGACTTGCGCTTCCCGGTTTGGTGCAGAAACACAATGACCCATGGTCGCTACGCCTATGATATTTTCCTTCTTCCCGCCAACTGGCCTCAATCAAGGGCCGTTGCTCTTGAAGCTCTGTCGCAGGCGCGTGCAATTGAGAATCAGGCATATATGGTTGTCGCAAACCGCAGCGGCTCAGATGAATATGGCGACTACGACGGCCTGACCTTTGCCTGGGATTATATCGGCACTCGCCTCTGCACGGCCGATGCCTCCGAAACCATTTATTTCACCACCGACCCCGAAGGCTTGGCCAAACTCCGCGAATATATGCCCGCCGGCCTTGATTCCGACGATTTTTCAATAAAATATTAACTAACGCCGATGAACGTTAAACTCATACTTGCTGCTTTCTCAGCTATTGCCCTTGCTTCTTGTTCCAATCCCGCGCCGAATCCGGAGCCGGAGTCTTCGATTATTGTTCCGGGAGAGGGCGAAACGCCCGTATATCATCCCGGGGAAATTCCCGTATTCGATTACAGCGTAGCCCCTTATGCAGGCGAACGGGCAACAGACTCTGAATCTTATCCTCAGGGTAATCCCGACTTAAACCCAACGCTAACTCAGTGGGATAATGTTATCAAAGTAGTGTTTAACGGTTCGGAAGCAACTGTCAGCGGCGCTGATGAAGCCGGAGTAGCCGCAACGGTTACCGGAGCTAACGTAAGTTTGGCTCTCGGCGATGTAAGGTCCGTGCGCATAGTCGCGAGCGGTAGCTCTGACTGCGGCTCTTTACGACTGACCGGAAACTATAAACACATGCTCGAATTGAATAACCTGACGCTCACTGCTGTTGACCGTCCGGCAATCAACGACCAGATTAAAAAGAGAATGTTTCTCGTTGTCAGAGGCGAAAACCGTCTTGCCGATGGCTCTAACTATCTTACAAGCAGCGAGCAGCGCAAGGGGTGTCTGTTTGCCGAAGACCATATCGTTCTTTGCGGCGACGGCCTTCTTCAAATCGAGGGGCATTATCGCCATGGACTTGTGACCGATGGCTATCTTTTCGTAAATCCCGGAGTTACGCTTGCTGTTACGGATGCAGCCAAAAACGCAATCCATGTTAAAGGCTCCGGCGTTAATAACGATTTTCGCGGCATAGAAATTACCGGTGGATATGTTTACGCAAATACTTCCGCGCCGGCCGGAAAAGCGATGAAGAGCGATGCGAATATTTCCGTACGTGGCGGCAAGGTTACGCTATATGCTTCCGGAGCTCCGGCCGTTGACACCGATGGCCTGATGAGTTCGGCTGCTTGCATGAAGTCTGATATGAATGTTAGTATAACCGGCGGCTCTATCTCGCTGACTTCTCCGGCTAACGGCGGCAAGGGCATAACCTCCGACGGCAATATGACAATCAATGGTTCGCTGCTGAAAATTGCGCTGAGCGGCATTGCGGAGGCCGGCGATCTGGACTCTTCCGTTCCCAAGGGCTTGAATGTTCACGGTTCGCTGAATATAGCCGCAGGCGGCGTAAGCATCAGTGCCATTGGTGCCGGCTCGACCGCTATCGGCTGTGACGGCGTGGCAACGATTACCGGCGGTGTGCTCTACGCATTCGCGACCAATAATGGGTTGAAAGCGGCAGATGCTTCGGCCAACGGCGGCATAATGCTCTGTGGAGGAGCGAAAAATACCCAATGTGTAGGTTGCGGAGAGCAACTCCTCAATAATGTAGTCTCTGCAACAAAGACTGAAATCGTTGAAGGTCAGCAGCTCAAGGGTTCGTTCCTGTGGCCCGTGGCAATGACAAATGCAAGTTTGATTTACAAGCTGTAGGTCAGCGTTACGCGGAAGTTCCGTCCGGGCATCGGATAGTTTAATATCACCGCGTAGTGCTGATTCAGCATGTTGTTGATTTCGAGCTGGATGCGCCAGTTGCGCAGGTCGGCCGACAGGCTCATGTCGGAAGTTGACCATGGTTGCATGAGATTCCTCTGAATGTTTTCCTGCTGATTCCAGCGCCGACCAACGTAGAGAAAGCTATAGTTAAGTTGAACCATTCGCCATCGGGCTGTTGCCGTGGCCGAAGCTGAATGGCGCGGAGTATACGGAATCTGGTTGCGGTAATAACTGTCGGCGCTGTCGGTAATGTCGATGGCTTTCTGAAAGGTATATTGACCCCGCACTCCAAGCTGCCAGTCGGGGTGGGGGGATATACTCAAGCGCGCGCCCGCTTCGAGTCCGCGGATATCCACTTCGCCAAGGTTCAACATGGTCCAGCGGAATTGCTGCCCCTTAGGGTAGGCTATGATTTTGTCGCTCACCCGGTTATAGAATCCATCGATACTTACGCGAATTAACTCGAAGAGTTGATTCGCTCGCTTACGCTCATAAACAGCACCAACGTCAATCTGGCCCACGCGCTCCGGGCGCAGGAATGCATTGCCGGCGTCGGTATAATATAAATCGTTGAAGGTGGGCATTCGGAAACTCCGTTTTCCCGTAGTCCTCAGCTGGAAGTCACTTATAGGCTGCCAGGTCAGGCTGAGAGAGGGCGTAAAAGCATTTAACGACGACTTTCGTGAGCCTACTTTGTCGTTTACAAAAGTTGCCATACCGCAGGCTTGAATAATTACCGAAGCAACCTGAAGTTCCGTGCCCGCAGCCAGCATATTTGTCCATCTGACCGGAGTTTGAAAACCCGTTAGGTCTGCTGTCATTTGGTTGATTTGCAGATCATAGCTCAGATTTAACGCCCAATTGTCAAATATGTTGAACTGTCCGGCCGCCGATATGTAGCCTTCGTGTTGGCGGTAGCGATGGGCGGTGGTTATGGTTCGCGTGTCGTTGTTTTTGTAATATGTATCGTAATAAGCGTATTTAGCGTTACATAGCAGCTGCCATTTGCCCCACCGACCGCGATAACTTCCCTGCAAAAAGGAATTTGAATCGCGCAGGCGTTCACCGCGGCGCCAAACATTAGCTACAATAGCCCCGGGAACTCCGCGGTTAGAATAGTAGGTATATGCTTTTGCGTTCCACGAACCGGAAGATAGAGTGCCGAAAAGGTTGGCTTCGAGCCGGGTAGCTAAAATGTCGCCGTTGTGTCTCACCGCCGTTGTGTCGTAGGCCAACGCTCCGGTTGAGGTGTATTCCCTGAACCGGAACTTATAGCGGCCGGAGGCATTGAGGGCATTTATGCTGACCGATGCGTTGACACGCTCCGACAGCCGCGACTCAACCATAACGTTGCCCCCTATAAAGTCGAATGAACCGCCCGAAAGCTGCGCCTTGAGCCGCCAGGGGCGCTCAGTAGGGCTGAAAACAGGACGATGCGATTTCAGCGCAACTTGTGCTGCCGCACCGAATTCACGGGCCGGTTGCAATAAAATAGGTTGCCGCCCGGTGGTCAACGATATTTCGTCGATGTTTTCCAGCCCGAATTGACCCAGATCAATCTGGCCGTTCTGGGCGTTGCCCAACACAATGCCGTCGTAGGTCACCCCGACATGGCTCGCGCCCATTGAGCGGACGTTGACGGTTTTAACTCCTCCAACTCCGCCGTAGTCCTTGACTTCAACTCCGCCGAAGTAGCGGATGGCATCGGCTACAGAATGGCTGCTGAGCCGCTGCAGCTCCTCGCCCGAAAGAACTTGGAGCGACTGCGCCGTAGGCCGCTGCCCGATAACCTCAACGGTCTGCAGCGTGTCGCCAGCAACAGGGGCGAGAGCCATAACGCTCATTATGTATAGCGCGGAGCCTAACATTTTTGCAAAGTTACGAAACTTTTGCCGGAAACAAAAAAAACGCGTAAATTTGCACTATGAACTATAAGGAAACTACGGAGTGGCTGTTCAGCCAAACAGCAATGTTCTCGCGCGACGGGGCCGACGCCTATAAACCGGGTCTTGAAACTATAGAAACCCTTTGTCGGCTTTATGGAAACCCGCAATTGAGCTATCAGACCGTACATGTTGGAGGCACAAATGGCAAGGGCTCCACGGCGTCGACCATAGCTGCCGTGCTTCAGGCTGCCGGCTACAGGGTGGGGCTCTATACTTCGCCTCATATCGTTGACTTCCGTGAGCGAATGCGGGTCAATGGCCGAATGATTCCTGAAACCGAAGTTGTTGGGTTCGTTGAGCGTTGGCTGCAACTCGCTTCGCCGCTTCAACCCTCATTTTTCGAACTTACTACCGCTATGGCTTTCAGCTGGTTTGCGGCCGAAAAAGTAGATATTGCTGTTATAGAGGTTGGACTTGGTGGTCGTCTCGATTCCACTAATATAATAACGCCGCTGGTTAGCGTAGTTACCAATATTTCGCTCGACCATACCGGTTTGCTCGGGTCCACGCCGGCTGAAATTGCGGCCGAGAAAGCCGGGATTTTCAAGCCAGGAGTGCCGGCGGTTGTCGGTTATGCCCCTGATGCGGAAGTGCGCCGGGTTTTTGAGTGTCGGGCTATGGAGGTAGGAGCCCCACTGGAGTTTGTTGAACCGATAGAAGCCGTTGAGTTGCATGACGGTAGCTGGTTTTATCCCGACGGAGAGATTCATGGCTCCCTCCGCGGAGCATTTCAGCCTCAGAATGCCTCAACTGCACTGGCAGCGTTGCGCTACCTGCCCCCGGTTTCAATCGAAGCGATTCGCCAAGGCTTTGACCGAGTCGGCGAGCTGACCGGCCTGCGCGGGCGCCTCAGCATTCTTGAAAATGAGCCGCAACAGATAGTATATGACACCGGTCACAACCCCGGAGCATGGGTATATCTTGCCGACGAACTCCGGCGAATGGAAAAGCCTTTGGCCGTTATCTGCGGGTTTGCTGCCGATAAGGATGTAGCGGCAATTCTTGAGCTGATGCCAACTGATGCAACGTATATTTTTACCACTCCCGACACCCATCGCGCCCTTCCTGCGGAAGAACTTGCGGCTATGGCCGCAGAGCATGGCTTGCGTGGCCACACTGCTGCAACTGTTATCGAGGCGCTGGCGCTGGCGCGTACACTTCCTGTAAAAACCATATTTATAGGGGGAAGCAACTACCTTTTGGCTCCAATTCTGTAGCCCGTATATGAACATAAAGGGGCAGGCGGTTGTTTAAAAGATAACATAACTTAAAATAACCGAGAAAAATGAAACAGAAAACTAAAACCACCCTTTGGGCCGTTATCGGCGTTATTATCCTGATTGCTCTGCTACTGCTCTGGCTTACCGAAGCAATGTCGGTTGGCGATGACGACGTGAGCGCTCCTCTTACTTTTATTCAAACCCTTGGAAATGTCGTTTATATTGCGTAAATTTGCGCAATAATTAACACCATAACCAAAATAAATGGACACTAACGAACAACTCCTTAAAGAAGTACGCGCCAAAGCCAACGAATGGCTCGGCGACGGATATGACGACGCAACCCGCGCCGAGGTCAAGCGCATGCTCGATGACCCCGATCCCACTCAGCTGATTGAAAGCTTCTATCGCGACCTCGAATTCGGCACAGGCGGTCTGCGCGGCATAATGGGCGCAGGTACTAACCGCATGAACCGCTACACGGTTGGCGCCGCAACCCAGGGCCTGGCTAACTATCTGAACGAAACATTCAAGGATCTGCCTGAAATCAGCGTTGCCGTAGGCCACGACGTTCGCAACAATTCGCGCGAATTCGCTGAAATCGTTGCCGACGTTTTTTCTGCTAACGGCATTACGGTTTATCTTTTCGACGGCTTCCGTCCCACTCCCGAACTTTCGTTCGCTATCCGCGAACTCGGATGCCAGAGCGGCGTAAACATTACCGCCAGCCATAATCCTAAGGAATATAACGGATATAAGGCCTATTGGAGCGACGGTGCACAGATTATCGCCCCCCACGACGTTAATATCGTTAACCGCGTTGCGTCAATCACTCCCAAAGATATCAAATTCGGTGGCGATAAGAGCCGCATACATATTATCGGCGAAGAAATCGACCGCAAGTTCCTCGACGCAATCAAGGGTCTCCAGCTCAGCCCCGACATTGTTAAGAAACATGCCGACCTGAAAATCGTTTACACCCCCATTCACGGTACCGGTGTGAAACTCGTGCCCGAAAGCCTCAAGAACTACGGTTTCAATAATATTATCCACGTTCCCGAACAGGATATCCCTTCCGGCGATTTCCCCACTGTTGATTCTCCGAATCCCGAAAACGCCCCCGCTATGGCAATGGCTATTGCCAAGGCTAAGGAAACTCAGGCCGACATCGTAATGGCTTCTGACCCCGACGCTGACCGCATTGGCTGCGTAATGCGTAATAATCAGGGCGAATATGTGTTGATCAACGGTAACCAAATAGTAATGATTCTTCTTAATTATATCATTACCCGCAACCGCGAACTCGGTTTGATTAAGGGCAACGAATATATTGTCAAGACGATTGTTACTACCGAAATTATCAAAAACATCGCCAAGAACGCCGGCATCAAGATGTTTGACTGCTACACCGGCTTCAAGTGGATTGCCGCCGTTATCCGCGACAACGAAGAATCGATGCGCTATCTTGGCGGCGGCGAAGAAAGCTATGGCTTCCTGGCCGAAACTTTCTGCCGCGACAAAGACTCTGTCAGCGCTATCTGCCTGATGGCGGAGGCTTGTGCATGGGCCAAAGAAAAAGGCATGGACTTCGGTCAGATGCTTGCAGAAATTTATTTGCAAAACGGATTCTCGCGCGAAGAAGGCATTTCCGTTGTTCGTCCCGGCAAAACCGGTGCTGAAGAAATCCAGCAGATGATGAAAGACTTCCGTGCCAACCCGCCCAAGAGCCTCGGCGGCAGCCAAGTGGTTATGATTAAAGACTACGCTGATCTGAATGTTCGCACCGTGGCCGACGGCAAGGTTGAAAAGATGGATATGCCCACTACCTCCAACGTATTGCAGTTCTTCACTGCCGATGGCTCAAAGGTTTCAATCCGTCCTTCAGGTACCGAACCGAAAATTAAATTCTATATCGAGGCCCAGCATCAGATGGCCACTGCCGCCGACTACGATAGTGCCGAAGCAGCTGCCAAAGCCAAAATCGCCGCCATCAAGTCCGACCTCGGCATCTAATTCCCA
>CAZGTD010000002.1:47644-119458 GCA_964528425.1 uncultured Bacteroides sp. | reverse complement strand
GGGCTCTGAATATACGCAGGCAAGTTGAAGAACAAGGCGCACGTTTCTTTTTCAAGCAATGGGGAACGTGGGGTGCAGACGGCATCAAGCGTAATAAACATGCCAATGGAAAGCTCCTCAAAGGCGAAATAATCCAAGAAATGCCTCAATAAAAAATTTCTCTATAATATTAGATTAAATGTTTAACGAAATTGATTCTACTAGTATAATTGCTGCCATTACAAAAGATATGATCAAACTGAATACGATATGCGTAAAGTTTGAGAATATTCGACGAATAGCAGTTGAATTAGAACGACATAAACCGACCCTGTTAGTAACATCAGATATGATGTCACTCGATGCCTTTCGATGCTCATTTGCAAACCATGTTTCATTTGAGAATAACATTCTTGTAATCAAAAACTTTCAAGATATTCAGTGGAGAATCCAAAACTTACTTCCATCAAAGGAAATAACTGATCTGATTCACACCTTTTATACTGCCATCGAAGACAAATGAAAAGGATTTTAGATACTGTGCATGGATATATAATGGTTGAGGATCATTATATCAAACATATAATTGATACCCAACCATTTCAACGGTTACGTCGTGTCGAGCAAACTTCAATACGTTCAGTCTATCCAAGTGCTAGACATGATCGATTTATTCATTCTTTGGGAGTCTATCACATAGGATCGTTAATAGTAGAACATCTAAAAAAAGAGGCAAAAGGCAACAAGAACTGGGGGGAAACGGAAACCACTTTAGGAGTGATATATGACTCCTATTTAGCGGCATGCCTTTTGCATGATGTTGGTCATGCTCCTTTCTCTCATTCGTTTGAACGATATTTTGGTCAGAAGAACATTCTTGCTGACCATCTTATATCCGAGATAAAGGACGAGGATTTTAAAACAGATTTGAATGAACTTATGGGACTTGATGAGCCTAATTTCCATGAGTTTATGAGTGCAATCGTTTCTGTTATGAAATTTAGCGATGGTTTGAAACGTATTAATATTAATACTGAATTAGTAGCAAGAATGATTATCGGGAACATCTATAGAAAAAAGGAGGAAACTCATCAGATTCAAAATTGTTTTATATCGTTATTACATGGCAATATTATAGATGCAGACAGACTTGACTATGCATGTAGGGATGTCTGGGCTTCAGGATATAGTACATCTAGTATCGATCTTAGAAGATTGATATCTGCTTTACACATAAAAAAAGACAAGAATAACAAATATGTTGTTTGTTTTGAAAGTAATTCTCTTAATGAAATAGAGGGGCTACTGAATGTAAAGGATTTTCAGGTCCGCTATGTCATAAATCATCACACAGTCAGCTATGATCAATGGCTGCTTGATAATGCTGCAAGGAAGATGGCATTAAAATATTTTCCAGATGAGAAAGATGATTCTGATGGCGAACTTGCCTTACGAAATATTATCACAAAAGACTCAGTTGTAGGGGAAACTAAATTGCTTGACGGAAAAATTATAATATCTAATATTTCTGACGATGATTTGGTCTTTTTGATGAAACAAGACGAAAATCCTTTCTATGCACAATGGAGTAGTCGTCAGTATACTCATTTCCCTCTTTGGAAATCAAGAGATGAATTTTTCCACTTTTTCAAGGTTGAAAATAAGGAGGTGGAAATAAGGCAAACTCGTTTTGAGGAGGTTGTTAAACCTATATTAGAAAAAAACGGCATTAACGCTAGTGATATTATTGTTACGGAAGCAGTGTTTAAACCACGTGTAAAAATGGATAGTTTATGTATTATGATTTCTAATGAAGTTGTAAAATACACAGAAATCTATCCTGAATCAGATAACAAAAATATTAATAAATATTTCTATTATGTCTTCATCCCAAAGAACGAAAAAGATTTAGATGAGATGAAATTACTAAGACAAAAATTAATAGAAGCTCTTAGGGAATCTATTCAAGAGTTGTATAAAGCACCACAAAAAGATGGAGTTAAGCCGGAATAATTCTGTGTTATATATGAATAACGGACTATTTATACTTTTTCAGACACAGCAGGATTGCAAAAGAATCAGTGTGCCATTCAAGTTGAACTTGAATTTTTAGATAAAAATTGACGGTAATGCCAAATCCAACTGTAACAACAAATAGGCTCCATTTTGAAGACCTCGAATCAAGACGATTCGAGGAATTGGGATATCAATTACTGCATCGCCTATATAAATGGAAGAGACTTGATCATACCGGAGTTTGTGGTAACGATGGTGGAATAGATCTGTATGGTATAACGAAGGACGGAGTTCATTGCTTTTGTCAGGTTAAGAGATACCAGAAATTATCCCAGTATGACATTAGGGAAATATATTCCGCAATAATAAATAACAATAAAGCCGGCCTTGAACCCAATTCGAGGTTCATCTTGATATGTGCATGTGATTTAAGTAAGCGAGTTCTGGATGTAGCGTATGAAGAAGGTTTAAAATCTGGTTTCAAATCCGTTGAATTATTCTCTCGGACGAGATTAGAGAGCCTATTATACAATGGGCATAGAGCCTTACTAAGAACATTCTTTGGCACAGAAACTGATAAGCGCGAATCTAATGCTGCAAAAATCAGAAAACAAATCCGTGCAAAGAATCAAGTTCTAAAAAAGTTGATAAGAAAGGATCTTAAAAAGTTTTCAATCGAGACTTTGGCTGCAAATCCTGGGATACAATTTATTACAGATGAATTCATGCTTTTATCTGCCTTATCGTCACTTGCAGTTGAAAGATATGGCGAAAACGTCACATTTGGGAAAGCATGGCCAATTGAAGCCAAAGAAGAAGGTATTGTATTATGTCTTCCATTCTTTAAACGGATTATATTTAATACAAAAAACAATACTTGGCATATCTCGGAAAAAGATAATCAAAATTTAGACGAAGATGAATATGTGTTGCTGAGTCAGGGCATTGGCTTACTTCCATATATACAAATTGTTGAGATAGAGGAAAATGGGGACTCTTATTTTACCTGCCCAATTATTCATTGTAAGGCAGAAGAATTGGTTGATGCTTTCTCAAAAATTTCAGCCAAACATCATAATTTAGGGATAGTCTTTGATGAGGATAAAGAGTTATTATCTTCTGAGATAGCGCTTATTCATTCTTATATCAAAACGAATGGTAAATATTTGAAAAATGGCTAATTTAAGTTTTATCGATAAGCAACTGATTGAAGAGGTACTTCAAATGAGCGGAGGATATGTCCTTGATTTTTCTAATCGGACATTCGATGAGTTCATGACAGAGGTTATGGGAGAATCAATATACGCTAAATACGAATACATGTCGAAGGCCAACTTATTACGTAGATTTATTGCTGATTATCCGGACGCTTATATTGGTAAAATGATAATCTTAGCGATTAAATATATGCGCAGTAAGAATTTAGTAACACAGAATAATGAGATTAAGGTCAATGAACTACTTTTATTTGGTCAGAGCAAATTGGGAAGATCGTCAAAACCAAAGACAAGTGAGACCTCAATGGCCAATCATGCTAATAAAAATCGGATAGATTATAAGGCTTTAGCAAACGACCTATTTAAATTGGATGCAATTCAAGATGCGCAGAAAAGAGGTTACGATTTTGAAAAATATTTGAATAAACTCTTCGGTATTTTTGGACTTGACCCACATGCCTCATATCGTACCGAAACCGATCAAATTGATGGCAGCTTCATACTGAATGGAAATACGGTTCTTTTAGAAGCTAAGTATAGAATGGCATCCTTATCGAAAAATGATCTGATTCTCTTTGAAAATAAAGTGGCTCGGAAATCGTCGTTCGCAAGAGGACTATTCGTGTCACTATCTGATTTTGATGAGAACGTCATAAACTATTTCAAAGACCGGTCATCAAGAATTATTGCCTTTTCGGTTCCCGAACTATATTTGATGTGTAATGAAGAAAAGGATTTGAGGGAAGTCCTTAATCGGAAATTCAGATATCTAGATGAGTATGGAATCATTTATAAGCATATCAGTCAACTTTTCTAAAACCAGAAAAGGACTAAGACTATAATAGCATAGATTTTATTCTAATATGAAAATATAATTTTAGAAAGTTAAACCAGTGGTTCCTCTCAGGAGTTCAAATTCAAGAATCAACATATAAGATTATGACAATGATATTTTGATGTGAGTACGAACAATGATATATATCGCTAGATTCATTTCGCTGTAATGGCGATGGAGAGCGGAGCACGTAAGTTGGGTATCTCCGGCAAGGAGATGCACGACCGATTGAGCGACGATTACATCTTCGAAGAATTGATATAGAAGCTGAGAGAACCAATGACAAAAGAAATTTCAGTCCGTGAGCAAGGTTCCAGAACTAAAAAATACAGTTCAATTGTTGTGAAATATACAACAACTGAAGAGTGGAGTAACGATTACCGCCTAATGCGGTCTATGCGTATTTGCAGGCAAAAGTTACGCGGAATATTTGAATTTTGCCTGTAATTTGCCTGTAGAAAATAAAAAGAGCGACTTAACTTTGTGATTTACACTTTGTTAAGTCGCCTTTCTTGTGCCCAGAACAGGACTCGAACCTGCACGCCTCGCAGCACTCGCACCTGAAACGAGCGCGTCTACCATTCCGCCACCTGGGCAAGGTGTTTTCTTGTTTCAGTGGTGCAAAGTTCGGGAAAAATTTTTAACTGTGCAAGTTTTTTAAGGTATTTTTTTAGAAAATATGCAGTGCTCCAAGATATGTGGCAATAATCGCAGCTTTGTTTTTGAAGCGTACGCGCTTATTAAAGAGCGAACTCCGGCGATGTCGGCGAATAATCTGCCGGCACCGGGCTTCAATATCGGGCATACGCAAGCTATTGGACCGCAACAGTTTGAGAATGTTAAAGGCTGCGCTGAGGGCTCGGTCGCGTGCCGCGGGTAGCAGTTGAGGGTAGTTGGCGCTCATATATTCAACCATTTCTTCCACTACGTCAAGAACTACCGCCCGCGCAGGGGTAAAGCGCTGAATATAGCTATCTGGGTTGATTGTGTAGACATATAGGGGGTCGTCGGTCCAGGCTATTCGGTTTGCCTTGAGAAAGATACGATAGAAAGTGCGCAAATCCTCGTATCGGCCGGGCAACCAGGGCTCGGCAGTGCAAAGTTCGCGGCGAAAAATTTTGCCCCATGGGGAATTATTCAGCGATCCGGTCTGATATAGTGCTATGGCCGTGGCCTCCTCAGGACCGGCGATTGAAAATTCCGGATTCATGCTTGCACCAACCGGGAGCAGCGCCCCGGGCCGAAGGCGAAGAAAGGCACACGCTGCAATGTCGGCACTGCTTTTTTGTGCAATTTCCAGGAGCCGTTCAATCATTGAGGGCATCATGCGGTCGTCGGCATCAAGATAGCTCACCCATGAGCCACGGGCCGCTTCGGTCCCGACGTTTCGCGCGGCAGATACTCCACGATTTTCTGAAAACGATAAAACCCTGAGCCGTTCATCGGCGAAATCGCCTATCGCCTTCATGGTATCGTCGGTCGATGCGTCATCAACCACTATTACTTCCAGATCGGTATAGGTTTGGGTCAACGCCGATGATATGGCTGCCCGCAGAAAAGCGGGGCCGACGTTATAGGCCGGCACCACAATGCTTACCTTCGGAGGGTTGCCGGTCATAGTTTGCGTAGCACCATTGCCGTTCGCGGCGGAAGATAAAGCTTCAGCCATTCGCGTCCGGCGGGGGCATAAAGCTCGTCGAATTGGGTAAGATGATGTGTTTTCAGATCAATGTTATCGTATCCGCCGAATTCAGGCTGGTCGGTCGACAACACTCCAACATATTCGCCGGCGGGCGCAAGAATGCCGTAGCCTTCGTAGGCACTGGTCGGCGAAAAGTTAAACACGAAAACCAAGTCGCCGCGCATAAAGGCCAACACTTGGTCGGAGTCCTTTTCCCAGAGCTTAACAACCGGCTCTTTCTCAAACTTCTTCTGAGCACTGACCAGATGAATCATTGCGTTATCGAAGTTATTGAGCATAAAATACTTCAGATAATCGGCACGCATAAGGTCCCACTGGCGGCGCGCATATTTATAGCTCCAGCCATTACCCTCGCGCGGAAAGTCAATCCATTCCGGATGGCCCCACTCATTGCCCATGAAGTTGAGATAGCCGCCATTGATGGTTGCGAGCGTAACAAGGCGAATCATTTTGTGAAGGGCCATGCCGCGGGCAATTACCGGCGAGTTGTCCTCGCGGGCCATGTGCCAATACATATCGGCATCCATCAGGCGGAAAATCACCGTTTTGTCGCCAACGAGCGCCTGATCGTGGCTTTCAACATAGCTTATAGTCTTTTCATCGCTGCGGCGATTGGTGAGCTCCCAGAAAATCGACGTCGGATGCCAGTCCTCATCTTTTTTCTCCTTGAGGGTCTTAATCCAATAATCGGGAATACCCATGGCCATGCGGTAATCAAAACCTATGCCACCATCCTTGAAGGGCACTGCAAGTCCGGGCATACCGCTCATTTCCTCTGCAATGGTAATTGCGCGCGGATTAACCTCATGAATCAGCCGGTTGGCAAGTGTCAGATAGGCAATTGCGTCGGCATCTTGCGAACCGTTATAATAATCATCGTAGGAACCGAACGCCTGACCAAGACCGTGGGAATAGTAGAGCATCGACGTTACGCCGTCGAACCGGAAGCCATCGAAATGATATTCTTCCATCCAGTAGCGGCAATTGCTCAATAAGAAATATAGGGTATTGTTATTACCGTAGTCGAAACAGAGGGAATCCCATGCAGGATGCTCGCGGCGCGAAGGATCTGAATGGAAATACAGGTCGGGAGTGCCGTCGAATCGTCCCAAGCCTTCGACCTCATTTTTCACTGCATGGGAATGAACAATATCCATAATCACTGCAATGCCTCTTGTATGGGCATCATCAATCAGTGCTTTCAGCTCTTCAGGAGTACCAAACTTGCTCGATGCCGCATAAAAGCTGCTTACATGATAGCCAAACGAGCCGTAGTAGGGATGCTCCTGAATCGCCATAATCTGAATGCAGTTATAGCCATCGGCGGCAATCTGTGGCAATATGTTCGTACGGAACTCCTCGTAGGTTCCTATGCCTTCTTTTTCCTGAGCCATACCTATATGGCACTCGTAAATCAGCAGCGGATCAACGTTGGGCTTAAAAGTTTTCTTCTTCCATTCAAAAGGCTCGGCCGGCGCCCAAACCTGAGCTGAAAATATAGGCGAGTTTTCGGCCTGCACAACGCGGGTAGCATAGGCCGGAATGCGCTCGCCACTTCCTCCGGGCCATTCTACAAAGAGCTTGAAAAAGTCTCCGTGGTGCAGCTGTTTTGCTTTGAGCTTTATTTCCCAGTCGCCATAAGTTCCCTTAACCCTTTTCAGCGCATAATCCTCCGACGGCTTCCAGTCGTTAAAGTCGCCAATCAAATAAATTGCGGTTGCGTTCGGTGCGAATTCGCGAAACACCCAGCCGCCGCGGGTGCGGTGAAGGCCAAAATATTCATAAGCGTTGGCAAACTCGCGAAGAGTCTTTCCGTTAGCCGTAAGTTCGGTTTCTTTACGAATAGCATCCTGGTGGCGCCCCTCGATGGCATCGGTGAAAGGTTCGAGCCAGGGATCATTCTTAATCAGTTTCAGGCGCGACTTGCGCTTGGCTTTAGGTGCAGTCATGGCAGATTTGAGTTTTGGTTTTCGCAAATTTAGTCTAAAAATCCGAAACCACCAAGCAAAATTGCCAAAACCTCAATTTCGTCATTAAATTAGCGGCCCGGGAGTAGAGTGTAGTGCAATAAATTTGCCGGTTATGCGTTAGGATATAGATGAGTAAACGGTTTAAAATGGCTGTTTGGATGCTCGCGGCGATAGTTGCGGGTGCAGTTCTTGCGGGCTGTTCGGCGCGCAAGAACACTGCCGCATCGCGAAAATATCAGGCATTCATTACGCGCTATAATGTTTACTACAACGGCGACGAGCACTTTCGCGAAACGCTTGATCAGATGGAGAGCAGCTACGAAGATGACTACACCGACTTTCTGTTTCCCCACCCTGCCGAAGCCAAAGGTTCGCCAAAATCCCCCCAGCCTTCGGGCGATTTCAAGCGCTCTATCGAAAAAGCTCAGAAAGCAATCCAGCTCCACTCAATAAAGAAAAAACCGAAGAAAAAATCGGGCAAACAGAGCGACGCCTATAAGGCATGGCTAAAACGCGAAGAATATAACCCGTTTATCCACAACGCTTGGCTCATGATGGCCCGCAGCCAGTATCTCGACGGCGATTTTCCGGGCGCGGCTGCTACATTCTATTATATTTCGCGCCATTTTTCATGGTTGCCCGAAACGGTTGTTGAAGCCCAGCTCTGGCAGGCACGCAGCTATGTTGCATCGGACTGGGTCAACGAGGCCGAGGCGATTTTCCGCCGCATCAAGCCCGACCAGCTAACATCGGGCAAACTCAAGGCCCTATATGACTTCGTGGAAGCCGACATTGCTCTGCGCCGCGGCGACTACGAGGCCGCCATTGCTCCGCTGGAGCGAACCATTAAACGAACCTCCGGAGCGCAAAAAACGCGCCTGCGCTTTTTGCTGGGTCAATGCTATGCACGCATGGGGCGTAAAGCCGAAGCTTATAAAGTGTTCAAGCAAGCAGCCGAAGCCGGCTCAGCCACCTACCGCACCAAACTCAATGCCCGCATAAAGCAAAGCGAGGTTTACTCCGGCAGCGACATCAAACCCGAGGTCAAGGCTCTTAAACGCATGACCGCCCTGGACCGCAACAAACCGTATCTCGACCAGATTTATTACGCAATCGGCAACCTGTATCTGAGCCGCGGCGACACCGCTCACGCCATCGAAAACTATATCCTTGCAGCCGACAAATCGGAACGCAACGGCATTGAAAAGGCTATTTCAAACATCACCCTCGGTCAGATTTACTACACTCAGGGGCGCTACGACCTGGCCCAGCCCCGCTTCAGCGAGTCCATTCCTCTGCTCCCCGAAACCTATGCCGACTACGAGCTGCTAAAACGCCGCTCCGACGTTTTAGACGAACTGTCGGTCTACGCCCAGAATGTCGTTACTCAGGATTCACTTTTGCGACTTTCGGAAATGACACCCGAGGAGCAGCTAAAGGTTATCAACAAAATTATCGACGAACTCAAGAAGAAAGAAAAGGAAGAAGCCGAAGAGGCCGCGCGCCAGGCCCATGAAGCAGAAGCCGCTGCTAACCAGGGGGGCAACACGGATGCCAACGCACCGACAGAATTCCAGATGAGTTCAAAAGATGATTCATGGTACTTCTACAACAGTGCAACCGTTTCGGCCGGTCGCACGGCATTCCAGCGCAAATGGGGCTCGCGAAAGCTAGAAGACGATTGGCGCCGACGCAATAAATCGTCGTTCTCATTCTCCGACTTTGCCGACAGCGCAACCGAGGCTGACGCCGATAGCGAAAACCCCGACTCCGGCAGCGAGGCCTCGGCAACGGAGGAGTCTGCAGCCGACAAAGAGGCTGCAGAACGCGCCGCCGACCCCCACTACCCCGAATATTACCTGGCCCAGATTCCGAAAACCGACGAGGATAAGGCCAATGCCAACGATATTATTCAGGAAGGGCTCTATACAATGGGCTCCATACTCAAAGACAAGCTCGATGACTTCCCGGCCGCCGAAGTTGAATGGCAGCGTCTGCTCGACCGCTACCCCGACAATATTTATCGGCTCGATGTATATTATAATATGTATATCATGCTCATGCGCATGAACCGGCCCGAACTTGCCGAAAAATGGCGCCAGCTAATCCTGAGCGACTTCGCCGACAGCAAATATGGCATTGCGCTGCAAAATCCCGACTATATTCAAAACCTGCGCGATATGCCCGCCGCCCAGCAGGCATTATATGATCAGGCCTACGCATCATATCTCGACAACGACAACCAATCGGTTCATCAAGCCTACGAAACCATGATGCAGAAATATCCGGTTTCCGACATCATGCCCAAGTTTATGTTCCTGCATGCGCTTAGCTATGTTACCGAAGGCAACCCCGACAACTTCTCGTCAACACTTCGCGAACTGCTCGAGCGCTATCCGCAAACCGACCTGACGCCCCTGGCCTCCGGCTATCTCAAGGGGATGAAGGAAGGGCGTAAGCTCCACGAAGGAGTTACCAATACCCGCTCCATGATCTGGGACATACGCCTGACCCTCGACGGCGACTCTACGCGCACTGCTGATTCGGCCGAAGCTGCAAACTTCGACTTCGACCCCAACCAGCCCCAGATACTGGTGCTCGCCTACCCTACCGACACGATTTCACCCAACGAACTGCTCTATCAGGTTGCACGCCATAATTTCAACTCGTTCGTAGTAAAAGACTTCGACCTTGAGCAGATGAACTTCGGCCAGCTCGGAATGCTGCTGGTCAAGGGCTTTGCCAACGAAGGCGAAGCCGAACACTACCGCACGCTGCTCGGCCGGTCTACGGTGTTTACCCTGCCGCCCCAGGTGCGCCCATTCATAATTTCCGAGGCAAACTTTGCCAAACTCATCAGCGGCGGCCGCACACTCGAAGAATATTTCCGCGCGGCGGGCGACGAAGCTTTTGACCGCGTAGACCCCGAGGGCGAACTCCCCGACGAAGACCAAAGCAATCAATAAAATAACGCGAGAGCGAGCGGCTCGTCCTCACACTCCCAAAAAGAATTTCGGGCAAACCGCAATTTGGTGCGGTTTGCCCGAAAAAGCTTGTTCAGGAAGCTATCAGTTATGCTTCTGCAATGGGAGTTACGTTGATAAAGCGGCGACCGTTGCGTCCTTCGGTAAAGAGCACAGTGCCGTCGACCAGGGCGTAGATAGTGTGGTCTTTGCCCATGCCAACGTTCAGACCGGGGTGGTGAACGGTGCCACGCTGACGTTTGATAATGTTGCCGGCTTTAGCGAACTGACCGCCAAAGATTTTAACACCCAGACGTTTGCTTTCTGATTCACGGCCGTTCTTAGAACTGCCGACACCTTTCTTATGTGCCATTTCTCTGTCAGATTGGTTTTAGGGGGTTAAACAATTAAGCGACGATGTCTTTGATGACGATCTTGGTGAAGCACTGACGGTGGCCGTTTTTACGGCGATAGTCTTTGCGACGCTTTTTCTTGAACACGATAACTTTGTCGCCTTTAACGAGCTGTTGGGCCACTTCGCAAACAACCTTTGCGCCCTCAACAACGGGAGCACCAACCTTAACTTCGCCTTCGGCGTCGACCAGCAGCACGCGGTCAAATTCAACGGCGGAACCTTCTTTGGCTTCGTCGCCGAGGTAATGAACATAAAGGAACTTGTCCTTTTCGGCCTTAAACTGCTGGCCTTGGATTTCTACAATTACGTACATTTACGTTTTGATAGTTAGAATGTTAACTCCGTCAGGCGGCTGCTCCTCAGGAAACAGCTCTTTTTCGAGCCCAAGCGGATCTGATATTTAAAGCGACCGCAAAGTTACGAAAATTTATTGAAAATCAAAAACTTTTCGCAAACATTTTTAACAAAATTTCGGGGAAAAGATTCAGATGTATGCAACAAACATTTGAAACTGCGACATAAAAAAAAGAGGGCGGCAATGATGCCGCCACTCCCTGAAGTAGTGTGTGTTTTTTTAGATTGCGTGTTTTGTAGTTTTGGAGCCTTGTCTAACAAGATAGATACCGTGGGGCAGCCCTTCGAGCGAGTCGCCGACCTTAACGCCATGCAGGTTGTAGACCGCATAACTGCCGTTGAGCTCAGATTCTATTTCAGCGATTGCCGACATAGGTGCTTTTACTATAGTAAGCGTACCCACAGCATCGGCAGGCAAAACTATTTGTCCGTTAACGACTTCATCAGTGATATCATTATCGTTAAACATTACCTTTTCATAATCCTTGCCGGCTTCGCCGAAAATAAAGAAGCGATTGCCCTTCAAGCTTTTGCGGTCGGAAGACTGGATAGTTGCTCCGTTAAATACTTTTGCGAAATGTTTTCCGCTCAAAAGATCCGAAGACTCATCCTTTCTTGCCTTCAAACGGCGCGCCCTAATATTTTCCGGTTCACCGGGAATGATACTGTTCTCCATCTGTTCGTTTTCAAGTTCCTCGTCCTGAACCATTTCTTCGTAGTCCTCTTCGGGCACAACGGTCACGTCAACATTATCGGGCACATCTACATCCAACGCAAATTCAAAGTTGCCGAATTTGCCCCAACCGGGCGCGTTAAGATACGAAAAGAAAGCATCGGCAGGAACAGTCAGCGTTGATTTCTGAGTCAGGATTCCCTCAAAGGTATTGCTTTCGGTTGAAGGTGCATTCTTGGCGGCACACGAAAGGAAGCGAAGGCGCGGGCAACTTGCAAAAACCTTTTCGCCCAGACTCTCGGTAGAAGCGGGCAAGCTGGCGCTTACAATTTCCGTACACTGCTCAAACAAGCCCTTTCCTACCGTTTGTATGCCGTTGCCAATACTTATCGCCTTAATTGGTGATTCAACGAACGTTTCCGTACCAATATTCCGCAGTGCGCCGGGCAGTGTGATTGACCGCAATCCGGTTATGGCAAAATCCCGATGATTGAGCGAAGTCAAGGTTTCAGGCAGAAGAATGGTTCTGAGACTTTCGCAGATATATACAACATTACTGTCAAACGCGGTTATTTTTGTACGGCTAAGATCCACATATTCCAGCAGACGGCAATGGAAAAATGTACCTTGAATACGGCCGGAAAGATTCGACCCGGCAGTAATGCTGCGAAGAGAAATGCAACCGGAAAATGCCATATATCCGATAGATTCGAGTGCATCGGGGAGCTCGGTTATATTCAGAGAACTGCAATTTTCAAAGGCCTGCCTGCCTATAGACCGCAGTGACTCCGGCAACTTATCTATACGCAATGACGTGCATCCGGAAAACGCATGATCCCCAATAAGTTCTATCGATTCCGGCAGAATCATCTCGGTTAGCAGCGTATTATCCTTGAAACAATTTTCGGGAATTTCAGTCAGACCGGTAGTGTTATAAATATCCAGTTTTGAGAGACTAAACATATTCTCGCTGATAACTTGAAGATCTGCCCGGGTCATGGGTCCTGAAACCTTCAGCGACGTTATGCGCGATGGCAAAACTCCCGATGCCTGATATATAGCCGCGCCCAGACCGAGCGAGCCGTTGAGGGTTACTTCCACCTGGCTCTGCGCTTCTTCAACAAGATTGAAGTCCTTCCATTTGGGATGGTGAGCATATAATTCAATTGAACCGTCGGGAACAATAACCGTTATGTCCTGAGCGGAAGCGGCCGAAAGGCTGAAATTATGATTAAATGTAGGAGGCACGGGGGTATGAAGATGAATCAGACGCAGATTAGTCGACTTGAAAGCTTCTGGCCCGATAGTGGTGATTCCACTGCCGATTTCAATGCTGGTAACCTTGCTGAAGGTATTATCTGAAATGACAGATACCTTATCGCCAATAGTTAGTTTTGTAATTTTAGTACCTTCGAATGCGCCCTCTCCTATAGTCGACACTGTAGAAGGTATAGTAATATCGGTTGTGCCTACGCTGGCACTTCCACCTATACCAGAGAATGCATAATCGCCGATTTTTTCCAGCCCCTCCGGGAGGGTTAAAGAAGTCAGGTTATAACAACGGAGGAAAGCTTTGGAAGGAATTTCTTTCAGGCTGGTGCATTTGCTTAGGTCAACCCGAAAAGCAGGGATAGGATAAAACGCCGACACTCCAATTTCTTTTATAGTAGACGGTAGCTCCAAAGTTTCCAGCCCTCCGCGATAACCGTCATAATCGTAAGGTTGTGCACTAAATGCCCATATACCTATATATTCGAGCCCTTCGGGGAAATATAAATCGGTCAGCGACACAGTCATGTAAAAAGCTTCATCATCAATTTTCTTAACTCCGAGAGGAAGGAATACCTCCTGAAGTTCTTTGTCGTTATAGAACGTTTTTTTCTTTATTTCGGTAATAGCGGTATTCTGCATCACTATGCGGTGCAGGTTCGGCATCTCGGCAAACGCCTCGATGCCAAGTTCCGCAACCGTTTCGGGCAAGGTTATGCTTTCAATAGAGGAAGTTCCCTTAAAGCAGCAATCGCCTATGGTTTCAAGAGCCGACGGCAATTCCTGGAAATAGACGTTGGCACAGTTTGCAAAAGCGGAAGCCCCGAAATCAGTAATAGTAGAGGGGAGCGAGATGAAATAGAGTTTATTGTTGCCATAGAAGGCCCGGTCATTGACCTGCACAACCGTATATTCTTCATCTTTTATCGTTAACGTTTGCGGACAATAACAATAAAAGAAATCTTCAATTTTATCGGAAGCGCCCGCTATGCCGACAGTCTTGGCTTCCTCGTCGAGGATTTCGTATTTGAGATTATCAATCTCAAAAATTTGACCGGTTCCGTTAATGTAGGCCGCATTCGAACATAATGCAGCCAAAAAGAGAAACGTTGTTAGTAATAATTTTTTCAGTTTCATTTAATTGTGTGGTTTATGATTGTTAATTCTTTGATTATATAATGGATGCCCGTCCTCACATTTGCACCATAGGCGATAATCAAGCGGCCCGGGCCGGATTTGAGGACCGGCGCAGGCGTAGCTAAAAAGCTGATACTCAATCAGTAATGTACAATGGGGGGGGGGTATTAGCAGGCTTCATAGTGATTCAATGATAGCGGCAGCGCAAATTTACTAACAAAAGTTGAGCAGATAAAGAAAACGGCGTAAGAGATTTCTTTACACTATGAATTACCGCTGTCATCGCCTTTGTCGTACAGGGCGTTACTGAACAGTTTGAAAAAGTCGGTGTTTAACACTACGCTCAGTTGCCACAGCGTTTGCGAATCAAGCACATGCCGACCGAAAATGTCGTAAATACGTTGGCGAGAGCAGTTGAGCCTCTGGCTAAGCTCAACGATGCTGACTCCCTGACGATGAACTTCGTCACGGATAACTTTTCCAATAAAAATGTCGTGTTGTAACATTCTTTGCTGACAATACCTTATTTGCCTCAAATAACGGTGTGAAACCATTTACCTGAAGGTGTTAAACAATGTATTAGCCAGCAGGGACTAATCGCTATGTCTCCCTTAATAAGGGTTTGGGATTTCGCTGCGAAGCGAAGTCCGGGGAGAACCGCTGCTCTCATCACTTACAGCCGAAGCCGTATTGCCCAAGGTGATGTATTCTCCCTTGCATTCCGCGCAAGGCGGTTTGCATTTGCGCTGCAAAATTATGGAATTTTTTTCATTCATCCAAACCATTTTGCTAAAATACCCGATTTTTTTAAGATTTGGCGTGGAGTTTTGCAGTTTGCAGCAGCGACACAAACCTTTTCGCGCAGGCACGCGTTAAATAGTTATAACCAAAAATCAAAAAACTATGGACAATAATGAATTTGTTAAGAACTTTGAAGAAAAAGTCAGAAAAGATCTGACTGAATTTCTGCAGAAAAACGATGCTCTGGACCCGCACGTGCCGGAGTGTCCCGACGTTGAAGAAAAGTGGGGAGAAATTGCACGCGAATACCTGCCCGACGGAGTGCGCGAGTTTCGCGATTACCCGGTGGTTTCGTTAGGATGGATAATGTTCGTTGGCATGGCGATGGCCTATTATTGGGACTCCGACTGGGAAAAATATTCCAAGGAGACGAACATTTATGAGCAGATCCGCAACATAAGAGGCTATGATAATCTCGATGATGCCGTGATTGAGAACATTCTCGGCTACTCGGGCGAAACTGCCGAAAAGGTAAGCCAGCAGGTTTCAGACTGCGCCGCCAGAGTTTACGGCACCCTAAGCCACGAGCATATCGAGCCCGGGACCCAAGTTGCCATGGGCTTCTACATAGCCGCTCTGCATCAGCTCTATCTTGCCGGCATGGCCATGGAGCTAAATGCGTTAGGCTACCACATGACTCCGCTTAGTTCTCCGGCGGGAAACTAAGCGCTCATATAATAAAAAATCAGAGTGGCGGCACGAATGCCGCCACTCTGATTTTGTTTAGGGATGTTATTCAAAAATATGTTTTAGCTTGGAGAAGAGACGACGGGTTGTTGACTCGTCGGGCTTCACGTTGGGGTCATTGGCCATTGCTTCGAATGCCTTACGCTGGTCGGCGGTAAGCGTTTCGGGCACATAGACCATAATGTTGATCAGCTCATCGCCCTTGGCTCCTGAATTGGGATCGGGCAGACCTTTGCCGCGCAGACGGAGCACCTTGCCGGGCTGAGTACCGGCGGGAATATTCAGGCGCGCCCTTCCGGTAATGGTAGGAACCTCCACGGGGCCGCCAAGTGCGGCTTGAGGAATGGTCAGCATAAGGTTATAGATAACGTCGTTGCCGTCGCGGATAAGCTGCGGATCCTTAATTTCATTAACAACTACGAGCAGGTCGCCGTTTACGCCGCCATGGGCCGGGGCATTGCCTTTGCCTTTGACCGTAAGCACCATGCCGTCACTAACGCCGGCGGGAATCGTGAAACTAACGGTGTTATCCTTACGCTGAACGCCGGTGCCGTTACAGTGGGAACAGGGGGTAGTAATGATTTTCCCGTCGCCATGACATTGCGGGCAAATAGCCTCACTCTGCATAGCACCGAAAATTGACTGCTGCATCTCAACTATTGTGCCCTGACCGTGGCAGGTGGGACAAGTCTGGAACGCGGTGCCATCTTTCGCGCCGGTGCCGTTACAATATGTACACTTGTCGTTGGTCGGAATCTTAAGGGTTTTGGTAACACCCGATGCAATATCGGCCAGCGACAGTTTAACGTTGATTCTCAAGTCGGAACCCTTGCGCACCGGTTTTCTGCCACGCGACGAGCCACGACCCGTTGCGCCGCCAAAACCGCCGCCACTGAACCGGCCGCCGAATATGTCGCCAAAATGGGCGAATATATCTTCCATCGACATTCCGCCGCCAGAGTAGCTGTAGCCACCGCCGCCGGGGAAGCCCTGCGGGCCCATAGAGTGGCCGAACTGGTCATACTTCTGACGTTTTTCAGCATCGGAAAGCACATCGTAGGCTTCGGCCGCCTCCTTAAACTTTTCTTCGGCGGCTTTGTCGCCGGGGTTCTTGTCGGGGTGATATTTCAGCGCCGCCTTTCGGTAGGCTTTTTTAATTTCGTCGGCAGTAGCTGTTTTGCTTACTCCGAGCACTTCATAATAATCGCGTTTTTCTGCCATAGCTTTACTGACCTACGGCCACTTTTGCGTGGCGGATTACTTTATCATTGAGGGTATAACCCTTCTGGAGGGTGTCGATAACCTTGTTTTTCTGTTCCTCGGGGCCGGGAACAAGAGCAACGGCTTCATGGAGCTGATCGTCGAAGTCGGCGCCGGTAGAGTCCATGGCCTTCACGCCATTTTGTTCGAGATATTTAACGAACTTATTATAAATTAGCACCATACCTTCCTTAACGGCTTCTGCGCCTTCGGTATCGTTAATTGCCTGGAGTCCGCGTTCAAAATCGTCGACAATCGGCAATATACCTTTCATAGCACTTTCCGCGCCGTTTTTAATGAGGTCGGCTTTTTCCTTGAGGGTACGCTTGCGGAAGTTATCGAAATCCGCCATCAGAAACAAATATTCTTTCTTCTCTTTTTCAAGTTCGGCCTTGAGTTTTTCAATTTCAGCAGCCTCAGAAACGGGTTCTTCAACAGCGCCTTCAGGCTGAACATCAGCGGTTTCAACAGTTTCAGGCTGTTCAACCGGCTCCTGCCGGGGTGTATTATTTTCGTTTTCCATTTTGCGGTAACGGTATTTAAATTTTTTATTTTTCATAGAGGAGACATATCAAAAAGTGTGCCATTATTACCTTATAAACACTCATTTTGACTAAAACGTTCATTTTCGGCATACATGGACCTCGCAATCGGGGAAAGTTTGATGCAACAGGTCGGTCATAACATCGGCATTAACCTTAGGAAAGAAGCCGTATACCGCCGAGCCGGAACCGGACATCGACGCATAGATTGCTCCCATAGCAAGCAAACGCTCCTTTATTGCCCCGATTTCAGGACACAGCGGAATAACCGTATCCTCAAAGGCATTGCGCACTGTGCCTTGCCAATCCTCAACCGAGCGGTTAACCCGCGAAGCCAGCGACACGTCGGGGCGTCCTACGGTAACGCCCCTGTAAGCCTCGGCGGTAGATACCCCCACGGGAGGTTTTACGATAGCAAGGGTAAAGGCATTTAGCTCCCGGGGAAGCTCAACCGGGCTCATTTCGGTGCCGATACCTGTACACAGCATCGGGCGGTCGAAGATAAAGAACGGACAATCAGCGCCGACTTTTGCGGCTACATCCGCAAGAATCTCATCAGGCAGGCCCAGATTATAGAGTTCGTTGAGGCCGCGGATGGTAAAGGCGGCGTCGGCCGAGCCGCCTCCAAGACCGGCTCCGTCGGGAATAATCTTATGGAGATGAATATGCGTTGGGGGCAGACCGCCAACGGTTGCCGAAAGCGCATTATAGGCTTTCATAACCAGATTTTTTTCAGCCGGGCAGTCAACGGACCTGCCGGTAACGGTCAACTCGGTTTCCGCGCCGTCGGCCGGAGTTAGTTCGAGCATATCTTCCCAATCGGTGTGAATCATAACGGTTTCGAGCAAATGGTAGCCATTGGGCAGGCGACCGATAATATCGAGACCTATGTTGATTTTGGCATGAGGGAACAGGAGCATAACTATGATTTTTTAGGAAGGAGCTTGGAGCGGAGGGCATCAGCGGTGTGGCCACCGGCAGCGACTATTTCTTCGGGGGTGCCAACAGCCACTACGGAGCCGCCGGCATCTCCTCCCTCGGGGCCGATGTCGATAACATGGTCGGCACACTTTATAACGTCGAGATTATGTTCGATAATAACTACCGTATGACCGGCCTCGATGAGTCGGTCAAATGCATGCATCAGGGTAGAAATATCGTGGAAATGAAGTCCGGTGGTAGGCTCATCGAAAATAAACAGAGTTGGCCGCGGCGACTCCTGTGCAAGATAGTAAGCGAGTTTCACACGCTGGTTCTCACCACCGGAAAGGGTCGACGACGACTGTCCGAGCTTAATATATCCGAGGCCAACATCCTGAAGCGGACGCAGGCGCTGAACAATACGGCGTTCGGTGGCGGTTTTGCCATCTGAGAAGAATTCAATGGCTTCGTCGACCGTCATGTCGAGAACGTCGTTGATGGTTTTATCCTTATGGCGCACTTCGAGTACCTCGGGGCGGAAGCGCATGCCGTGGCATGCCTCGCAGGGTATGGTTATGTCAGCCATAAACTGCATTTCGATAGTAATCGTGCCTTCGCCCTTACACTCCTCGCATCGGCCGCCGGGGGTATTGAAGCTGAAATATGCCGGAGTGAAACCCGACATCTGGGCAGCCGGCTTGGAGGCATATAGCGCACGGATTTCATCGTAGGCCTTCAGATATGTTGCGGCATTTGAACGCGTTGAACGTCCAATGGGGTTCTGGTCGATAAAGTCAACGGCTTCAATGCGCTTTAAATCGCCTCCAAGCCCGGCAAAGGCGCCTGGCGCATCGGCCTGGTCGCCGAGCGAGCGCACCATGGCGCGATAAAGAATATCGCGCACCAAAGTTGACTTGCCGGAACCGCTGACTCCGGTAACCACGGTCATTACGCCCAGGGGGAACTTAACGTCGATGTTTTTCAGATTATGATGCCGCGCGCCTTTGACTTCAATAAAACCCGAGGGGGCGCGACGCGATTGCGGAACCGGAATTTCGCGGCGCCCGGTAAGATAGTCGGCCGTGTAGCTCCCCTTGGCTGCGCCGATTTCCGACGCCGGGCCCTGATATACTATAGTTCCGCCAAGGCTTCCGGCCTTAGGGCCAACGTCGATTATATAGTCGGCGGCCTCCATTATTTCTTCGTCGTGCTCAACAACAACTACCGTATTGCCAAGCGCACGGAGTTTTTTCAACACTCCGATAAGCTGCCGGGTGTCGCGCGAATGAAGACCGATACTCGGCTCATCGAGAATATAGAGCGAACCAACAAGGCTCGAACCGAGCGAAGTTGCAAGATTTATACGCTGACTCTCGCCACCGGAAAGGGAGTTTGAAAGACGGTCGAGGGTCAGATAACCCAGTCCCACCTCTTTAAGGAATGTCAAGCGGTTACGGATTTCCAGAAGTATTCTCGACGCTATTCGCTCGTCTTCAGGGCTAAGTTTGAGGTCAACGAACCAGTCGAGCAGTTCCTTAACAGGCATCTTAACGAGCTCGGCAATGGTTTTACCGCCAACCTTTATATAAAGGGCCTCGGGACGCAAGCGTGAGCCGTGACAGTCGGGGCACACGGTTTTTCCGCGATAGCGGGCACGCATAACGCGATACTGAATCTTATGGAGGCTCTCGTCGAGCATCTTAAAGAAATTATTGATCGAAGCAATGTCGCGTTTGCGCCAGCCGGGGGGATTGCTACCCTCCCAAAGAATGCGTTTCTGTTCGTCGGTCAGCTCGGCATATGGGGTATGAATCGGGAACCCGGGATTCTGGCGTATGAAATAGCGCTTCCATTCGCTCATTTTTTCGCCTCGCCAGCAAACTACGGCATCATCATAGACCGAACGGCCCGGATCGGGAATTACCAATTGCGGATCAACGCCCAGAACCTGGCCGAACCCTTCGCATGTAGGGCAGGCACCGACCGGGTTATTGAAGTTGAACATCATTTCCGACGGTTCCATAAACGTAATGCCGTCAGCCTCGAAGCGCATTGAAAACTCAAGGCGGCGAGGCTCGGGTCCGTCGAAAACAACGAGCGCCATAGCCTCATGGCCTTCAAAAAGGGCAGCTTCAGCGCTCTCGGCCAGACGTGAAACCTCGTCGGGAGCCGATGAGGCGGTAGTGCGGTCAATCAGCAGATCAACCCCATCGAGGTCAGGCTCGCTGGGGTCGGTGAGCAACAGTTCAATGTCGAGAAATTCCCCGCCACGCATAAGTCGTGTATAGCCACCCTTCAGCAGGACTTCAAGGTGTTTGCGCGGGTCGCGCCCATCGGGAATAATCAGAGGGGCGACAACTGCAATGCGGGTACCCTCGGGGATTTCCGCAACTGCTGCCAGTATGTCGTTGACAGTGTGCTTCTTCACCTCTTGGCCTGAAACCGGCGAGAAAGTGTGCCCCACCCTACCGAAGAGCAGGCGCATATAGTCGTAGATTTCGGTCGAAGTACCGACGGTTGAGCGCGGGTTGCGGGTATTAACCTTCTGTTCAATGGCAATTGCCGGCGGAAGGCCGGTTATCTTGTCGGCCTCCGGCTTCTGAAGCTTGCCCATAAACTGGCGGGCATAGGCCGAAAGGCTCTCAACATAACGGCGTCGGCCTTCGGCATATAAAGTGTCGAAGGCCAGCGAGGATTTACCGGAGCCGCTCAGGCCGGTAATTACCACAAGTTTGTTGCGGGGAATGGTAACGTCAACATTTTTGAGGTTATTGACGCGTACGCCCCGCGCCTGAATATCACTCATTCTGCAATTCAGCCTTGGTAAGGCGCCGGAGGGTCACAACCGGATGTCCGGCGGCATCGAGGAGTTCAACAATCTTCGAGTCTTTTTTGCGGGCTGTGGTGACTTCCTCAAGAGCGATGAGCAGCGACGATTCGGTCTGAATGTCGGGGCAGGTCATACGGGTCGTTGCAAGATTAGTCAGCTGCAGGGCCGCCGAGACCTGCGGGTTGCGGGTAATGTCGCCGCGCAGACGGTTACAGCCGGCATTGCCGCTGACGGTATTGGCATCGACATCAAACACCAGCCGGGCAGCCTCCACGTTGATTTCCTTGCCGTTAACTGCGGTTACCTGCCAGGCACCGTTGAGAAAATCAATATCGCTTTTGCGAAGAGTCATTACCGGTTTTTCCGAGCTGTCGGTAAAGGTAAGCACTGAAGTGCCGTCAGACCCGTTGCTGAGAGCGAAAGCACGCGTTGCGTTCAAGGCCGAAGATATGGGATAGGCGAGCGAATCGTCGGGACACAAGCGCATCGATGCGGCAACACTGCTGAGTTCGAGCCCGTGAGTTCCTTCAACGCGATAAGACCCGTTGATAACATTGCAGCCATCCTGGCCATAGAAGCGGGCTTCGGAGGGCACGAATTCTATGAAAGGCCATTCTTCGTCGTCGATACCCTGAAGGGTTATTGAGCCCACAGTCTTGATATACCAGTGGCCTGCCAGCGAGCGGTCGGCACTATTCATTGTTGCTACGGGATAGAGAGGAATTGCGTCGCCGGTGTTGAACGTTTCCGCCCGGTTCTTTTTCAAGAGCGAGCAGGAAGACGCCAACAGAGCAACGGCAGAGATTAAAATAATTTTTTTCATCAGTTCTTTGTTAGGGTTGAGGTTCTAAGAGAACAACACGGAAGTTATCCTGAGCGTTCATTCCCTTAACAAAGTTTTTCACCATTTCGGGAGTTATGGAGTTTACTTCATCGATAGCGTTGGAGAAATTATCGGAGCCGGTCAAGGTCCAGTTATTGATATAAGAGGCCCAAGCGGAGTTTTGTTCGGCACGTTCGGTATAGGACTTAACCAGGAATTCCTTCACCTTATTGAGTTCTTCGGCAGTGATTTCATTACCCATAGCCTCAAACTCGGCACGAATGGCAGCGAGTACTTCGTCTTTCTTTTCGGGGTTCATGGGGAAAGAAGTCATCAGGCAGGCATTGCGGCCTACTTGAGCATCAATATCGCCATAAGCGCCGATGGAGTAAACAGCCTGCATTTCCTCGCGTATATTCTTGAGCAGACGGGCCGACAGAATCTGTCCGGCAACTGATGTTAGCTTGGCGCTGAGCGAGCTGTAGGGAATGGTAGCGCTTTCAATAATGGCGCAATAGGTCTGGGGAGTTTCCATGGGAGTGTAGAACACCTCGCTTGCCTGACCATCCTTAATGGTATACAGCGGATCGGCCGTCAGAACGAGTTTGCGGGGCATTGCCGACGAAGGAAGCGACGCCAGATATTTCTCACACAGCTCGCGCAGCTGATCTTCGTCGAAATTACCGACAAAGGTAAAATTCCATTGCGAAGCGTCGTTAAGGCGCGAGCGAACTATTGATTGAATACCTTCGGAGGTGGTTGCCTTAACGTCGGCTGCTGTAATATACTGCTGATAGGGCGAAGTATACATTCCCTGGCGAAGCACTTTGCTGAACACCGATTGCGGGCTCTTTTCCTGATTTTCCAGCAGGCCGGCATAGAGCTGACGCGATGCTTCGAATTCAGCGGGCTGATATGTGGCGGAGGTAAAGTAGCCGTAAAGGAGCTCCATAAGGGTGGGCAAATCCTTGGGAGTGCTGGAGCCGGTTAAGGTTGTTTCGTAGAGGCTGAAAGAGGGTTCAAAACCAACCTTTTTGCCGGCGGTATATTTCTGCAGGTCGGAGTTGGAATATTCCCCGATGCCAAAGAGGTTGCCCCAGATTTCTTCGAGACAGATAATATCGGCGGGAGTCGAAGAGTGGAATATTTCGCTGAGACCGCCAGGAGCTGCGGCGTTGAAAATTATTTCATCAGCCTTGAAATTGGTTTTCTTAACATAGACCTTGGCACCGTTGCTGAGAGTCCACACCTGAGTATCGGCCCAGGTCGATTCGGGCATGGCATCTATAATTTTGCCGGGAGTGGGTTCATTGGGGATGAGCGGATCGGTACGCACATTATCAGTGAAAACTGCGATTTCCTCGCCATCGACCATCTTCATCATTTCATCAAGCTGAGTTTCCGAGGGCAGAGGTGCATTTTCGGGGAGCATACAGAGCACTACGCGGTTATCGTCGCTCACCATCTGGTCAAACGACTGATTGATAACCTCAAGGGGAAGCATCGACGCTATCTGCGTCATCACTTCGTGCTCCAGCTCAATACCCAGCATCGGGTCGCCGTCGATGAAATGGCGGATAATCTCCTGGGTGTAGACACTGTTTTCAACACTCTCGCGGTTGTTATAGATTTTGTCGAGCGAAGCGAGATATTCGGCCTTTGCACGATCATATTCCGTTTGAGTGAAGCCGCCGCGCTTTGCACGGAGCACCTCGCGGTAAATCGATGCAAGGGTGTTTACGATATTGCCATCCTTGGCAGCGCCAATCACCGCAAACATGTCTTTGGTTTTGCTCATCATATAGCTGTCGATATCAGCCTGGGCGAAACCGAAGGGTGTTGACGGATCAGACATCATTTCCTGAAAGCGGGCGTTAAGCATCGATTGAATCATGGTTTTAACATAATCAAAAACGAGCTGACCCTGAGTGTTGCGCATAACGCTCGGAAGCACGTCGTGCTTAAACATCAGGTAGACTATCGATGTTGTCTGCTCCTTGTCGGCACCGACGGCGTAGATGGTACCGGGGGTATCGGGCACGTCGAAATTCAGGCGCAACGGTGCATTAGCGGGCATTTCAATGTCGCCAAACATCGATTTGATAACACCTTCGGTGCGGTTGACATCAATATCGCCAACAACTACGATTCCTTGCAAATCCGGACGATACCATGATTCATAATAGTCGCGCAATGCCTGATGGGGGAAATTATCAACAACTTCCATAGTTCCTATCGGCAGACGGTAAGCATATTTAGAGCCCGGATAAATAGTAGGCATCAGGCTTTCAAGTATTCTCATAGCTCCACCCTGGCCTGTGCGCCATTCTTCGTGGATAACACCGCGCTCTTTGTCGATTTCTGTGGGGTCGAGCAGCAGTTCGTTTGCCCAGTCGTGAAGAATCAGAAGCACCGAGTCGGTAACCTCCGGGCGGGCAGTAGGTACGTTGGTAATCTTATAAACGGTTTCGTCAGTGCCGGTGTAGGCATTGAGATGCGAGCCGAATTTAACGCCAATGCTCTCCAGATAGCTGATCAATGAATTACCGGGAAAGTTTTTGGTCCCGTTGAAACACATGTGTTCAAGAAAGTGTGCGAGGCCGCGCTGGTTATCTTCTTCAAGAATCGAACCGACCTTCTGCGCAATATGGAAATCGGCCTGACCTTTGGGATATTCATTATGACGGATATAATAAGTCAGGCCATTGGGCAATACGCCGCTAACAACCGCAGTGTCTACCGGCAACTGGGGCAATTCCTGAGCCTTTGATGTAAAAGTCAGCGCCGAAAGGAGTGCAAAGGCGCCGCAAATAATTTTTTTCATATTCAAGTGTTTGATTGGTTATGCGTTTTCTTCGGCGGGCGCATTGTCGGCCTCACCGTTCTGCTCTGTTTCTTTGATTTCCTTAAAAGGAGGAGGGGTTGCATTTTCGGCTGCGGAAAGGATTTCTTCGGTTCGCGACGCCCACTGGCGTTTGCCGAATATTTTTTCCACATCCTCAGTAAATATTACCTCGCGCGACACAAGAATGTCGGCAAGTTCGCCATGACCGGCCGAGCGCTTCCGTAGCAGCTCCTTCGCCCGCTCATATTGCTCGGCAATTATGCGGCTCACTTCGCGGTCAATTTCTTCGGCGCGGTCTTCGGAATAAGGTTTGGTAAAGCCATATTGCTGACCGGTGGAGTCATAGTATGAAACGTTGGGAAGTTTGTCGCTCATACCATAGTAAACCACCATAGCATAGGCCTGCTTGGTAACGCGTTCCAAGTCGTTGGCCGCACCGGTTGAGATGTGGCCGAGGAAAAGCTCTTCGGCAGCTCTGCCGCCCAAGGTTGCACAAATTTCATCAAGCAATGCCTGCTGAGGAACAATCTGGCGCTCTTCCGGAAGATACCAGGCGGCACCAAGTGCCTTACCGCGCGGCACAATTGTTACCTTAATCAGCGGATTGGCATATTCAAGATGCCACGAAACGGTAGCATGGCCGGCTTCGTGAATGGCAATGGCCCTCTTTTCTTCATCGGTCAGGATTTTCGAGCGTTTTTCAAGTCCGCCGATAATGCGGTCAACAGCATCAATGAAATCCTGGCGCTCAATGACTTTTTTGTTGCGGCGGGCAGCAATCAGAGCGGCTTCGTTGCAAACATTGGCAATATCAGCGCCCGAAAAACCCGGAGTCTGCCGGGCAAGAAGATCAACATCGAGGCCGGGCTCCACCTTTTTGTTGCGCAGATGAACATTGAAAATCGCAACTCGGTCATTGAGATCAGGCAGATCAACATAAATCTGACGGTCAAAGCGGCCGGCACGCAAAAGGGCCTTGTCGAGAATATCGGCACGGTTTGTGGCGGCAAGGATGATTACACCGCTATTCGAGCCGAAACCATCCATTTCGGTAAGCAGCTGATTGAGAGTATTTTCGCGCTCGTCGTTAGAACCCATATTAGCGTTGCGACCACGAGCGCGGCCAACGGCATCGATTTCGTCGATAAAGATTATGCAGGGGCTTTTTTCCTTTGCCTGACGGAAGAGGTCGCGCACGCGACTGGCACCTACGCCAACAAACATTTCCACGAAGTCGGAGCCGCTCATTGAAAAGAACGGAACGTTAGCCTCGCCGGCAACTGCCTTTGCCAGCATAGTTTTGCCAGTTCCGGGAGGGCCGACAAGAAGGGCACCTTTGGGTATTTTGCCACCCAGTTCGGTATAGCGCTGCGGATTTTTCAGGAATTCAACAATCTCTTCGATTTCGGTTTTGGCTTCGTTGAGACCGGCAACATCCTTAAACGTTACCCGCTGGTCGTTATTCTTGTCGAAAACGCGGGCTTTGCTCTTGCCAACGGAGAATATGCCGCCGCTGTCGCCGCCGCGACCCATGCGCCGCATAAAGTAAATCCAGACTCCAACCAGCAGCAGCATCGGCCCGAAAGTCCAGAGAATATGAGAATAGTCTGAGGCATCCTCATAGCTCACCGAGCCTTGAAAAACGCCTTCCTGACGCCATTTTTCAATTTTCTTTTCAAACGACTGCGTATCGCCGAACTTAACGATGACTTTACCTTGGGCATCGGGAGCCTGCGCACGCTCTGCGCCGGAAAAAGCCGCTTCAGTAGCCGACGTTGAAAGCAGAGCCTCGGCCTCTTTACTGTTGCGGAAAATCACGATACGCTCAACGCCGCCGCTTTCAACAATTTTTGCAAATTCGTCGATTGAATCAATCGGTTTTTCCAGCCCACGCCTGTCGTAATAGAAAATACCGAACAGCAGCGCCGTAATTATCAGATACATCCACCAGATGCTGAATTTGGGCATCTTGGGCATGTTAGGTTTCTTAATGTCAGCCATTTAGTCAAGATCTGGGATTTCGTTAATTACTCCGTCGCTCCAAAGCTCTTCGAGATTATAGCGGCGACGCTCGTCGGGAACAAATATATGAACCAGCGCAGAACCATAGTCCAGCACTATCCATTGCGAGGTTGCGTAGCCATCGTAGTTATACGGTTTGATTCCGGCTTGCTCAAGCAGGTAGTCGCGCACGGAGTCGGCAACAGCCGCCACATGGGTTGCCGACGTACCTTCGCAAACGAAAAAATCCATTGCCGGACTCGATTCTATGCCCGACAAATCAATGTGAGTTATTTTGCGCCCTTTGCGCTCCTGAATGCCGGCAACTATGAGCTCGGCAAGTGAAGTCTGGTTATTTTTATTCATAAATAGACTGCAAAAATACGCAATTTTTCGCAAACCCAAAAGTTAAAAAAAGTTTTTTCCGTCTACAACATACTTCATGTAAGCATTGCAATCTATTCAAAGTTGCTTTTTGTTATTAAATAGATTAACTTTGCACAATAAATTTTCAATACCCAAAATGATTCAGCTGCGAAATCAAGAACTGACACGCTATATACTTCCGCTACGCGAAGGCGGCTCGCTGCCGGCACTGGCGGAGGCCGACGACGGATTCCGCTACGCCGTTAAATTCCGCGGAGCAGGCCAAGGGCCCAAAGCTCTGGTTGCGGAGCTTGTTGGCGGCCTCGTTGCGCAAAAATTAGGCTTTAAGGTGCCTGAGCTGGTATTTCTCAACGTCGACAGCCGGTTTGGGATCACCGAGCCCGACGAGGAAATTCAAGACCTTTTGCGCGCCAGCGAAGGCCTGAATCTCGGTCTCCATTTTCTTGACCGTGCAATGACCATGGACCCGTCAGTCAACCACGTTGACCCCCTGACGGCTTCAAAAATCGTATGGTTAGACGCCTTCCTGACCAATGTTGACCGCACGCGGCTTAATACCAATATGCTCATCTGGAACGGCGAGCTATGGCTGATTGACCATGGCGCCTCACTGTTTTTCCAGCACTCATGGCGCAACGTCGACCAAGCCCACCTCGACCCCTTTGCATTCATCAAGAACCATGCCCTGCTCCCCTACGCATTGCAGCTCAAAGAGGCCGACAAGCTGATGCGCCAGGCAATTACCCCGCGCACCCTCAATCAAATCGTCGACCTTATTCCCGACGAATGGCTCACCGACGAAAACGGCAGCGGCGAGACTCCCGAGAGCAAACGCAACGTGTATCGCCGTTTTTTGACCGAGCGGCTTAAAAATTCATCAATCTTTGTAAACCAAGCAATCAATGAACGAGAACGCCTTACTCTTTGAATACGCCGTTGTGCGCTATGTTCCGTGTATTGAGCGCGAGGAATTCATCAATGTCGGGCTGATGATGATGTGTAAACGCCGCAAATGGTTTCGCTCGGCCTTCAAACTCAATATCAACCGGCTCAAGGCGCTTGACCCGCAACTGAATCCCGACCTGCTCGAACGTCAGCTGCAAATGTTTGCCACCGGCTCGTCGGCTCTTGCCGACAAGTCAGTTGAAGAGCGCTTCCGATGGTTTTCAGCCATGAAAAGCTCATCGATCCAGACCTCACGCCCCCACCCCGGCCTCACCGACGACCTCGACGCGACCTTTACCCGCCTTTTTGACGCTTTGGTCTTATAGCCCCTGAAATCTTACCAACTTTTTGTAAAATCAAGCGTAAAGAATTTCGGATTTTTTCGTTAACTTTGCACCCGAAAAAATTATTCATTCACACAATGCCACATTTCAACAAAACCACATGGATGGCCGCACGCGACTACTTGTTTATCGTGCTCGGGCTGGCCATGTACGCGTTCGGGTTCTCGACCTTTATTCTCCCCCATAAAATCGTTATCGGAGGCATGGCCGGTTTGGGCTCGGTTGTTTACTTTCTTACGCTTCATCTCCATCAGGCAGGCTATTTTCCGTTTGTTATTCCGGTAGCGGTTACAATGTATGCCGTCAATGCTCTGCTGCTGCTGATTGCCATTCGGATTGTTGACCGCCAGTTCACCATACGCACCCTGTTCGGAATGTCGGCTCTATCTATTCTCATCGGCGTTTTTCAACCCATCGGACTGAGCTTGCACATTATGCCCGACAAGCTGGTCAGCCTGATTCTCGGATCGGTATTGATGGGGGCCGGATTGGGAATGGTGTTTATTCATAACGGTTCTTCGGGAGGCACTGACATAGTTGCCGCCATGGTCAACAAAAAGAGTAACGTAACCATCGGTCGCACAATGATGCTTTGCGACCTTTTTATCGTCAGCTCCGCATATTTTGTGCTACACTATTCGCTGACAGAAATAGTATATGGCCTGCTGGTCACATTTTCTACCGGCTATATGTGTGACCTGGTAATCAACTCCAACCGCCAGGCCGTTCAATTCACCATAATCTCCAAAAAATGGGAACAGATTGCAACCGCAATCAACGTTGACGCCAACCGCGGCTGCACGGTGGTTGACGCAACCGGATGGTACTCCAAACAGCCGGTAAAGATGCTGATTGTTATGTGTCGGAAAATCGAATCGGTAACCATCTACCGCATTGTAAAGTCCATCGACTCCGAAGCCCTCGTTACGCAGGGCAATGTTAACGGCGTTTATGGCAAAGGCTTCGACATAATGAAAGTTAAACCTGCCAAGAAAAACAACATAAACCAATGAAAACAGGATTCAACAACGAGAAGTACTGCAAAATTCAGTCAGAACACATTAAGGAACGTATTGCCCAGTTCGGCAATAAGCTCTACCTTGAACTCGGGGGCAAACTCTTCGACGATTTCCATGCCTCGCGCGTGCTGCCGGGTTTTGAACCCGACAGCAAACTGCGGATGCTGAGCCAGCTGGCCGATAAAGCGGAAATTGTAATAGTGATTTCGGCTGTCGACATCGAAAAAAACAAAGTTCGCCAGGACCTTGGCATCACTTATGATATGGACGTGCTTCGCCTGCGCGATGCCTTTGAAGGCCGCGGCTTTAAGGTCGGTTCGGTCTGCATTACGCACTATAACGGCCAATCGTCGGCCGATGCCTTCCGCGCCAAACTCGAACGGCTGGGCATCCGCACCTACTATCATTATACCATCGAGGGCTATCCGACCAACGTAGGTCTGATTGACTCCGACGAAGGTTTCGGCAAAAACGACTATATAGAAACCGAACGTCCGCTGGTAATAGTAACCGCACCCGGACCCGGCAGCGGCAAAATGGCAGTTTGCCTGAGCCAGCTATATCATGAACACAAACGCGGCCAGGAAGCAGGCTACGCAAAGTTCGAAACGTTCCCGGTATGGAGCCTGCCGCTGAAACATCCCGTAAATATTGCCTACGAGGCAGCAACGGCCGACCTCAACGACGTTAACATGATTGACCCGTTCCATCTTGAGGCATATGGCAAAACTGCTATCAACTATAACCGCGACATTGAAATTTTTCCGGTTTTGAACGCTCTGTTCGAGGGAATTTATGGCGAAAACCCATATAAGTCACCAACCGATATGGGCGTAAACATGGTAGGCTTCTGCATTGAAGACGACGAGGTTTGCCGTGAAGCTTCGCGCCAGGAAATCATTCGCCGCCACTATGAGGCGCTGAACCGTATGGCCATGGGCGAAGGCAACGAAGCTGAAGTCAACAAAATAGCCCTGCTATTCAAACAAGCAAAAATCGACACTACCTATCGCCGCACCACCGTTGCCGCCCGAGAACGGGCCGAACGCTCCGGGGTTGCATCGTCGGCCATAGAATTGGCCGACGGCACCTTAATCACAGCCGAAACTTCCGCCCTTCTGGGCTGCTCGGCAGCTCTGATTCTCAATGCCACAAAACATCTGGCCGGCATTGACCACTCGGTAAAACTCATTCCTCAGGAAATGATTGAGCCGATTCAACACACCAAAACAGACTATCTGCGCTCCAAAAATCCGAGGCTTCACACCGACGAAGTGCTCGTTGCCCTGTCGGTTCTCTCAACTACCGACAAAAACTGCAGCCGCGCCCTTGAGAAACTCCCCGAGCTGCGCGGCTGCCAAATCCACTCAACCGTTATGCTCGGCGAGGTGGATCGCAAAATCTTCAAAAAATTAGGCATCGGGCTCACCTGCGATCCGGCACGCAAACCCTCGTCGACCCATCAGTTCCGGTGAAGCACCTGTTTTGTTTTCAGGAACTTGCAGGTAAACTGATTTTCGGGTTGCTGAAAATGAATATCGTCGAGGTCGTCGAGCTGCCGTAAGGTCGCGGTAAAGCCGTCGGTCATCTGCTTGACAAAAGCTCGGCGCACAGGTTCGGAAACGGTTCTGGTTGTCGGCACATCTGACGAAGCCCAGACATTGGCGAGTTCAAATTCAACGTCGGGGTCCATCGTAACGTCGATTGTGGACATATCGAACGACAGGTCAACATCGTCATCGTCGGTAGCCCTCCAGCTGCCCCTGACGGTTGCCAGACCGGCGGCAGTTGCCGATACCGCCGTGGTTCCCGCCGAATCAATCGGCGCATTAACCGGCATCATCACCGACACGCGGGCCAACATTGTCAATTCTCCGGCCGAAGCTGATCCCTGACGCTCAAAGCGAAATGTAGGCGTCATTGTCATCTCATCCGCCAGTTTGCGGTCAACGCGCATAGGAGCGCCCGACCATTCACCCTCGATTTTCTTGGCCAGCGAGGCTTTGCCGTCGCAAGCGGTCAACGCGGCAGCGGCTCCCAGAGCAGCAATAACCGCAAGTTTCATCATAATCTTGTTCATAACACCGATATAACATTTTTTAACCCTTAAAAGTTCGCCACCCCGTATTCCGCTACGTTTAACCGCCTTAACAAATCACAATAATCTATAATTTTTTTGGCCATTTGGGCGGGAATTCGTAACTTTGTACGCTCATAACTGCAAAATTACTAAAACTCAAGACATAAACGAAATGAACGTTACACTCGACAAAATTAACGCAACAACAGGCAAACTGACTGTAAGCGTTGTTGAAAACGACTACAAGGAAAAAGTAACTGACCAGCTCAAAAAAATCCGCAAAGACGCCAACATTCCCGGCTTCCGCAAAGGTGCCGTACCGATGAGCATCGTTGAAAAGCGCTTCCGCAAGCAGGTTACTTCCGACGTTATAAACCAAGAGGTCTACAAAGCTGTTGTTGACTATCTGCAGGAAAATAAACTCGACATTCTCGGCGAACCGCTTCCCGTTAACGTTACCGAGCTCGACCTCGACAAACAGACCGACTACACCTTTGAATATGAACTCGGTTTCGCCCCCGAAATCAACGTTGAAATCAACAAGGATATGCACCTCCCCTACTATCGCATAGAGGTGTCTCCCGAAATGATTGAAAACGAAGACAAAGCTCTGACCGGCCGCTTCGGCACCCAGCAGCCTCTCGAAGTGTATGCCGACCGCGCCCTCATCAAAGGCACTATCAAGGAACTCGGCAAAGAAGAAGGCTTCATTGAAAAGGCCGACGTTATCGTTGCACCCTGGACTTTCAAAAACAAAGAACAGGCCGACAAATTCGAAGGTGCCAAACCGGGCGACACCATTGTTTATAACCCCTACACTGCAGCTGAAGGCAACACCGCCGAGCTCGCAGCCATGCTCTCCATTACCCGCGACGAAGCCGCTAAGCTTCAGGGCGACTTTGAACTGAAAATCTCTGAAATCACCGGCCTGAAACCGGCTGAACACAACGAAGAATTCTTCAAAATGGCTTTCGGCCCCGACTGCACTACAGAAGAGCAATACAACGAAGCCCTGAAAAAGAGCATCGCCGCCCAGCTGCTTCCCAACTCCGCCCAGCTCTTTGAAAAGACCACTACCGAAACCCTTATGAAAGACTTCGGTAACTTCGACCTGCCGGTTGAATTCCTGAAAAAATGGCTCATTCGCCGCAACCCCGAAACCCTCAACGCCGAAAATATCGACGAAGAATTTGCTAAAGGCGAACCCCACATGAAATGGGAAATCCTTTCGGGCCGCATAGCCGAGAAACTCGGTGTTAAGGTTACCGAAGAAAACCTCATGGCCTACGCCACCCACGCCGCAGCCCGCCAGTTTGCACAATATGGCATGGCCAACCTCGACGAAGCAATTCTCAAAAACTACGCCGAGAGCCTGCTTAAAGACGAAAACAACCGCCGCTACATTGCCCAGCAGGTTGCCAACGCTAACCTCTTTGAAGCCATCGGCAACGCCGCCACTATCGACGACAAAACCGTGTCGCTCGATGAATTCAAGAAAATTGCCGGCGTAGTAGAAGAATAACCTGCTGCTGCGTTATTAAACGATTTAAAGTATGGCGGCCCGGGTCCAATCCGGGCCGCCATACTTATCATTCTCCACCGGTGAACCATGACTTGGAAAAATTTGTTTGACCTATTGCAAAGATGAGAAATTTTGCTTACCTTTGCAGGCATAGAACCTTAATGCTCCCGGTGCGACGCCGGGAAACTCATAACTAATCTAAAACTACTAAGCCAACAACAACATTATGGACAACAGTTCAAATGGCGAAATGAAGCGTCCCAAGCGTCCGCGCATTGGCTCGGCCAACGCCGGCGGGGCTGCATCTGCCGACTCACGTTTTGAAAAAGTTTCTTACGGATCAGACTCAGACAACGAAACCTCTAACAGCTACTCCGCTCCCCAGCAGCGCCCTTATCAGCCGCGTCCGCGCTTCAACAACAGCGGTGAATATAACAACCGCGACCGACAGGACGGCGGCTATCAGCCACGCCCCCGCAATAACTACAATAACAACTACGGCGGTTACCAGCGGCCCCAAAGCGGCTATCAGCGCCCCCACTACGACAGGCCCGATGGTCAGGACGGCAGCTACCGCCCGCGCTATAACCCCAATAACTATAACGCCGGTAATCAGACCGACCGCCAGGAAGGCGGCTATCAGCCCCGTCCCCGCAATAACTATAACAACCGTGACCAGCAGGGCGGATACCAGCAAAACGGCTACAAACCCCGTAATAACTATAACAACAGTTACAATAACAACTACAACAACCGCGACCAGCAGGGCGGATACCAGCAGGGCGGCTACAAGCCCCGCAACAACGGCAACCGCTACGGCAAACCCCAGGGACCGCGCCAGCAAGCGCCTCGCCCCGGCAAGAGCTTCACGCCCCGCCCGAAACGCATTTTCTACGATGAACCCGAAGTTGATCCCAACGCTGAAATACGCCTGAATAAATTCATTGCCAACTCAGGCATATGCTCGCGCCGCGAAGCCGACGAATTCATTCAGAAAGGCGAAATCAAGGTGAACGGGCAGGTTGTTACCGAACTTGGCACTAAAATCACCCCGAAAGACGTTGTTGAATATAACGACAAGGTTGTGACAACCGAACGCAAATGCTATGTGCTGCTCAACAAGCCTAAAGATTGCGTAACTACGGCCGATGACCCCAACGGACGCCTGACAGTTCTCGATCTGGTTAAAAACGCGTGCGAAGAGCGCATCTACCCCGTAGGCCGCCTCGACCGCAACACCACCGGCGTTCTGCTGCTCACCAACGACGGCGACCTGGCCTCAAAACTGACCCATCCGCAATACGTCAAGAAAAAGATCTATCACGTATGGACCGACAAAGACATTGAAGAAGACGACATGCAGCGTATTGCCGACGGCATAGAACTCGAAGATGGACCTATCCACGCCGACGCGATTTCCTACGCAACCGAAACCGACCGTAACCAGGCAGGCATTGAAATCCATTCGGGCCGCAACCGAATCGTGCGCCGCATCTTCGAGAGCCTCGGCTACCACGTTACCAAGCTCGACCGCGTTTACTTTGCAGGCCTCACCAAAAAGAACCTGCCCCGCGGCCGCTGGCGCTACCTGACTCAAGAAGAAGTCAACTTCCTGAAGATGGGCTCCTTCGATTAACGTCAACAACCCACTAATCAAAAAACACAATCATTCCATGCAACGCATTAAAATCAACGATATTTTCAATCCCGCTCTCATCGGCAACGAAGTGAGCGTTATGGGATGGGTTCGCACCCGCCGCGGCAACAAACATGTTCAGTTCGTTGCCCTCAACGATGGCTCTACAATCCGCAACATCCAGATTGTATTCGACATGGCCAAGTTCTCCGATGCCGACCTTAAAGCCATCACTACCGGCTCGTCGCTCCACGTTATCGGCCGCCTGGTTGAATCGCAGGGCAAAGGTCAAACCTGCGAAATTCAGGCCGACAGTTTCCATGTGTTCGGCACTGCCGACCCCGACGAATATCCCCTGCAGAAAAAAGGCCACACCCTGGAATTCCTGCGCGAAAAAGCTCATCTGCGCCCGCGCACCAACACCTTCGGTGCAGTTCTGCGCGTTCGCTCGGCCCTTGCCTTCGCCGTTCACAAGTTCTTCCAGGAACGCGGCTTCTTCTACCTCAACACTCCGCTGATTACCGCCTCCGACTGCGAAGGCGCCGGAGCAATGTTCCAGGTAACGACCATGGACCTCAACAACCTGCCCCGACTCGAAGACGGCAAGGTTGACTTCTCGGCCGACTTCTTCGGCAAGCCCACCGCACTGACCGTCAGCGGCCAGCTCGAAGGCGAACTCGGAGCCACCGCCCTTGGCGCAATCTACACTTTCGGCCCGACATTCCGCGCCGAAAACTCCAACACCCCGCGCCATCTGGCCGAGTTCTGGATGATTGAGCCCGAGGTTGCTTTCTTCGATATTCAGGACAATATGGACCTTGCCGAGGCCTTTATTAAATATTGTGTGCGATATGCCCTCGACAACTGCCGCGACGACCTGGAATTCCTCCAGCAGATGTACGACAAAGACCTCATTAACCGCCTCGAAGAGTCAATTCGCGAAGAATTCGTGCGCCTGACCTACACCGAAGGAGTTGAAATTCTGAAAAACTCCGGCAAGAAATTTGAATTCCCCGTTGAATGGGGAACCGACCTGCAGAGCGAACACGAACGCTACCTCGTTGAAGAGCACTTCAAGCGCCCGGTTATCCTCACCGACTACCCCAAAGAAATCAAAGCCTTCTACATGAAGCTTAACGACGACGGCAAAACAGTGCGCGCAATGGACGTTCTCTTCCCCCAGATCGGTGAAATAATAGGCGGCTCCGAACGTGAGGCCGACTACGAAAAACTCCTGTCCCGAATTGAAGAGCTCAACATTCCGATGAAAGACATGTGGTGGTATCTCGACACCCGCAAGTACGGCACTGTTCCCCACGCCGGCTTCGGTCTGGGCTTCGAGCGCCTGGTGCTTTTCGTTACCGGCATGACCAACATTCGCGACGTTATTCCTTTTCCCCGAACCCCGAACAACGCGGAATTCTAATGAAAAAACTTATTCTTTCGCTTGCACTCTCCGTCGCCCTGACATCAGGTGCGGCGGAGGCTCCGCTTTGGCTGCGCAATACTGCAATATCGCCCGACGGCTCCCAGATAGCTTTTACTTATAAAGGCGATATTTATATCGTTAACACCACCGGAGGCAATGCCCGCCAGCTTACAACCTCCGCCGCCTACGACACCAAGCCCCTCTGGAGTCCCGACGGTCAGCGCATAGCCTTCAACTCCGACCGCCACGGATCGTTAGACCTTTTCGTAGTCGACGCCAAAGGAGGCACTCCCCGACGCTTAACCACCCACTCGGGCCGCGAAACCCTCATGGCGTGGGCCGGAAACGACACTTTGCTCTTTTCCACTTCGAACATGCCCGACGCAAAGGCCGCCCAGGCTGCCTTCACCGCTCAATTATATAAGGTGGGGGTTAATGAACCCAAGCGTCCGGAAATGGTAATGTCGTGGCCCGCATCTGCAATCAGCGTCGCGCCCGACGGCCGCATGCTTTTCCAGGACAAGAAAGGCTACGAAGACGTATTGCGCAAACATGAGCATTCGAGCGGCACGGCCGATATATGGCTCTACGACCGCGGACGGTTCTCGCAACTGACCCACTCCAACGTTCAGAACCAAAACCCGCAATGGAGCGCCGATGGCAAAACCTTCTATTACCTCACTGAAAATGCCAACGGCACCATGAACGTTCACTCCCGCGCTATCGACGGCACGGCCGATAACGTCCTGACCGACTTCGACCGCCACCCGGTCCGTTCTCTGTCGGTGGCCGACAACGGCACCATGGCCTTCAGCTGGAACGGCGAAATCTACACTCTCGTCCCGGGCGGAGAACCGAAAAAAGTGGCCGTGGACATTACGGCCGACATCTACCGTCCAGAATCCAACAAATCCGTTTCCACTTCCGGAGCAAGCTCCGTTTCGGTAAGCCCCGACGGTTCTGAAGTAGCCTTCATTAACGGCGGCGACGTTTATGTAACTTCCGTGAAATATAAAACCACCAAACGGATAACCAACACCCCCGAGCAGGAACGCACCGTAAGCTTTTCGCCCGACGGACGCTCGCTTGTTTACGACTCCGAACGCAACGGCCTCTGGCAGCTCTTCACGGCGACTCTCTCCGACAAAAAAGAAAAAAACTTCACCTACGCGACAGACATCGAGGAAAAACTCCTTTACTGCTCGCCCGACTCACTGCCCGCCTTTCAGCCCGCATATTCGCCCGACGGCAAGCAAATCGCTTTTCTTGAAGACCGCACCACCCTGCGCGTAATCGATGCCGATGGCGGCAAGAAACCGGTTACCGCCCTCGACGGCAAGTTCAACTATAGCTACACCGACGGCGACATTTCCTTCAGCTGGGCGCCCGATTCGCGCTGGCTGCTAATCGACTATATCGGCATCGGCGGCTGGAATAACCCGGACATAGCCCTGATCAAGGCCGACGGCTCCGAAGTGGTTGACCTGACCGAAAGCGGCTATGCCGACGGCGGGGCCCGCTGGGCAATGGATGGCAAGGCCGTTCTCTGGTCAACCGACCGCAACGGCTACCGCAGCCACGGCTCTTGGGGCTCGCAGCGCGATGTATATGCCCTGTTTCTCGACGCCGAAGCCTACGAACGCTTCATGATGACCGAAGAGGAAGCCGCTCTCGACGATGCCGCCGGCAAAGATAATAAAAAGGAAGATAAAAAAGACGACGAGAAGGACAAAGAGAAAAAGAAAAAAACCGAGCCCCTGGAATTCGACACCGTCAATGCCAAATACCGGATGGTGCGTCTGACTCCCGGCCCCGCATTCTATGGCGACTACCTGATGAGCAACGACGGAACGAAATTCTACTACCTCAATAATGGCGACCTGTGGGAAAAGGATATCCGCAAAGGCGACACCAAGGTCCTGACCAAAGGTGCCGGCTATAACTCGCTGATTGCCGACGCCAAAGGCGAGAACGTTTTTCTCGGCGGCAATAAAATCGCCAAGGTTAACCTCGCTTCCGGCTCAAAAGAAACGGTTGAATTCGAAGCTGACCGCGAGCACTCTCCGGCTCGCCAACGCGAATATATTTTTGACCACATGCACAATCAGGTCAAAAACAAATTCTACGACGCAAACCTCCACGGTGTTGACTGGGACTTCTATGGCCGCGAATACCGCCGTTTCCTGCCCCACGTTGACAATGGCTACGACTTTGCCGAACTGCTGAGCGAAATTCTCGGCGAGCTCAACGCGTCACACACCGGCGGCCGCTACTACGCTCCGGCGCCGTCGCGTCAAACGGCATCGCTCGGCGCGTTCTTCGACCCCGCCTATACCGGTAAAGGGCTCAAGGTTACCGAAGTGCTCAAGCGCGGTCCGCTGTCGGGCAAAAAAGCCAACATTAACCCCGGCGATATCATTCTTGCCATCGACGGCACCGAAATTGAACCCGGAGCCGACTATTTCCCCCTGCTCGAAGGCACAATAGGCAACCATGTGCGCCTGACCGTTAAACGCAACGGCGGAAAAACCGACGATATTGTTATTAAACCCTCCGGCTCCGACCGCGACCTTCTTTATAGCCGCTGGGTGGAACGAAACCAGGCCATTGTCGACAGCGTCAGCGGTGGCCGCGTCGCCTACGTCCACGTTGAGGGCATGGACTCTCCCTCGTTCCGCCGCGTATTCTCCCAGCTCCTGGGCAAATACCGCAACCGCGACGCCGTGGTTGTCGACACCCGCTGGAACGGCGGCGGCTGGCTCCACAACGACATTGCCCAACTCCTGTCGGGCCGCGAATATGTCCGCTTCAACCCCCGCGGAAAATATATCGGCTCCGAACCCTTCACCCAATGGACCAAACCGTCGGCAATGCTCATCAACGAGAGCAACTACTCCGACGCCCACGGAACTCCGTTTGTCTATAAGACCCTCGGAATCGGAAAACTCGTCGGAGCCCCGGTGCCCGGAACCATGACCGCCGTATGGTGGGAAACTCAGGTTGACCCCTCGATAATTTTCGGCATACCCCAGGTAACCACCCTCGACATGCAGGGCAACGTTTTGGAAAACACCCAGCTCAACCCCGACATTACAGTTTACAACAACCCGGCCGACGTTATGCGCGGCCACGACGAGCAGCTGATTCGCGCCGTCAAGTCGCTGATGAACAAGGAATGAACAACCCCTTTGACTCCAAACCTCTCTATGTAATGGCCAAGCCCGCCGGCTCGGCCTGTAACCTGGCTTGTTCCTATTGCTACTACCTCGACAAGCGCCGGTTCTATGGCGAAGACACGTATTCCAAGCCATTTATGAGCGACGAAACCCTCGAGCTCTACATCAAGCGCTACTTCGAGGCCCAGACCGCCAACGAAGTCAACTTCACCTGGCATGGCGGCGAGGCCCTGCTCCGGCCCCTTTCATTTTATAAAAAGGCCATGGAGCTCCAAAAAAAATACGGAGGCGGACGCACGGTGCTCAACTGCCTGCAAACCAACGGCACCATGCTCACCGAAGAATGGTGCCGCTTTCTGCGCGACAATAACTGGCTCGTTGGCATCAGCATTGACGGCCCGCAGGAGTTTCACGACGAATATCGCCGCTCGCGCGATGGCAAACCTTCATTCCTTCGCGTAATGAGCGCCATACGCATGCTCCAGGCCCACGGCGTTGAATGGAACGCAATGGCCGTTATCAACGACTACAATGCCGACCATCCCGAAGAATTCTATAACTTCTTCAAATCGATCGGTTGCAACTACATCCAGTTTGCCCCCATTGTTGAACGCCTGACCGCCGACGACGACATTGCCTCGCCGATTGAATCCGGAAAGCTCGCCGACTTCTCGGTCAGTCCCGAGCAGTGGGGTGAGTTCCTATGCCGGCTGTTCGACCTCTGGGTTAAGGAAGACGTAGGCAAGGTGTTTATCCAGCTCTTCGACTCCACTCTGGCCAACTGGTGCGGAGTGCTCCCCGGCGTATGCTCGCTGGCCAAGGAGTGCGGCCACGCAGCGGTTATGGAACATGACGGCAACGTTTACTGCTGCGACCACTTCGTGTTCCCTGAATATCACCTGGGCAACCTGCGCGACAAAACTTTCATCGAAATGATGACCTCCGACAAGCAGCGCCGCTTCGGTGCCGCTAAGCGCCTTACCCTGTCAAAACAGTGCCGCGAGTGCAAATGGCTCTTCGCCTGCAATGGCGAATGCCCCAAAAACCGCATTGCCCGCACCCCCGCCAACGAGCCGATAAACTACCTTTGCGAAGGCTACCGACGCTACTTCGCCCATGTTGCCCCCTATATGGACTTCATGCGCGACCAAATTAAGGCCGGGCTCCCGCCGGCCGACGTAATGACCAAATTCACTCCCCCCGGTCAGTCTCCCGCCAATTAAATCCATCACTCAATACTTTTACCATGAAAAAACTCCTTATCCCTCTTGCAGCCATAGCGCTGGCGGGCTTATCGGCAAAGGCCCAGCAGCTGCCGGCTGTAGAGATTTCAACAACCTACGCAAACCAGGGTAGCCCCGTTAACACCTACGACCAAGAATTTAAACTTCAAAAACCGGGCAGCGGCCTCGTATGGACCGCTAAAAACTTCAACAACAACTCCATCGGCTGGCCCGACATTCGATGCGGCTCAAAAACCGAAGCCTCAACTGCAACAATAACCACCGACTTCCCCATTGAAAGCCTCATCAGCCGGGTTGACGTTGAAATTACCCTCTACGCCTCCGGAACAACAAATAGCATGGCCTCCATGGCACTGCTTCTGTCGCCCAACGCCGACATGACCGATGCCACCGTCTACCCGGCCGACATTTCCAACCTTCCAACCGCGCTCTATACCCCGGCAACCATTTCAATTCCGGTTGACCAACCCGTTGAAAACATGTACTATCAACTGCGAATCGAAATGCCAAAAGTCTACTCCTCAGGCTCAACGGCCGTGAACTCGCTGAAATATTTCGAGCCCGCACCCGAAGAAACGCCCGGAATCCATAGCGCATCGCTCAACTTCTCCAACCCGGAAGAGCTACTGAAATGCTATGGCGACGAAAAAGAAATCGCCCCCGGCAACTCCTATTCCACCGACGACTCCGCACCCAACAACCTCAACGGAACCTCATTTACCGTCGACGATGTGCGCGTAACCATTTCTAAAGGCGACGACCAGAGCGCATCACTTCCACGCTGGTATGAATCAACCGGCAATCTGAAAATCTCGCCCGAGCTTCGCCTCAACCCAGGCAACGTAATCACCTTTGAAACCACTACCGACGACCGCCACCTCGTTGAAGTGCAATTCGTGCAGGGCAACTCGGCAGAGTCTAACTTCAACAACCTCGACTCCACCACCGCCGAAACCAACCTCGGCGAAAGCCAATTCGCCGAAAAGAAATGGCAAGCTGCCGAAACCGACAATGTGACCAATCTGACCCTCACCTTCAACGGCTACTGCCGCTGCAACGGCATCAATATCGTTTCCTATGTTGAACCCGACGAAGAAAACGTTGGCATCCGTAGCATTTCAGCCGGCAACTCCGGCACCCCTGCCGAATATTTTACGCTCAGTGGCCTGCGCGCTGCGCCTACCCGCCCCGGCCTCTACATCAAACGCCAAGGCTCCGCTTCAACCAAAATTCTCATCAAATAAACCTTTTTAGGGTCAAAAATAAATTCATTTCCGCGTTTTTCTGTCAAAAAAGCGCGGAAATGAATTTATTTTTAGCAAAATGAGTGATAATTCAATTATTTTTCGTATCTTTGCGCTTTCAAAGATTTGTTCACTAACCAATTATTACACTTTTAACACCAAAAACCATGCTTATGAAAAAGGCATCTACCCTTTTAATGGCACTGGGATTTACAATGGCCGTTACCGTTTCGGCGCAAGCTGAAACGGAAACCGACTACGTAGTCGGTTTCGACCAAGAGATTAATACCAGCAGCCATAATTTTAAAGTAGCCGATGGCTGGGGTCATATCGTCGACTATTTTTCATCAGAAGACAGATATGGATCTCCTTACGACTACTACGTTAAATACACCTACGAAGCCGATAACGGTCTGAAAATCGACAATCAGAAAGTTGGACCCGACTGGTCAGCGTCTGAGCAGCAAGATGTTTATGATTTGCTTGTCACACCCGTAGTATCGGGCAACGTAACGTTAAGCGTAAAGCAATTTAACTATAACGGCTACGTAGAATTCTATACTATTAAAAATAATGCCAAAGGCGAACTCATCGGTACCCAACACAAATCGGATCTCTCAACTGACGACTACACCGAAATTACCCTCTCAATTACCGAGCCTCAGAAAATAGGCATCCGAGCAAGCCGCGTTTACATCAACAACTTCTCTGCTGATAACGCCACTATTGAACCAAACAAATTAATGACAGTCGTTAGTGCAAGATCTAATGGAGCTGTTTCCGATAATTCAAATGGTGGCACATCAGGACTAATTAAATGGCCTGCCGACCCGACCCACAAGAATGCGAATGGGGACGATATGATTAAAGTCTCCTACATGGTTACGGTTAAAAACACTTGTAACGTTAAGCTAACCGCAGGCGACGAAAACTATTCGGTTTCAATAATCAATTCAAAGCTTGAAAACCCTGTCATCGTTACAGTTCCGGTTCCACAGGATCTTGAACCGGACGCAACCTCCGATCCTTTCGAGGTAACGGGTTATGTTAATCCCTATGTCGACTATAACACAAGTAAGGATTATCCAACGCCTTGGGGCTACGCTAATGACTCACAACCGTTTAATATTAAAGAGAATCTTGATGGAACTATTCTGAATCTTGCCAACGGCGGTTTTGTACCCTACAAACACGAATATGTTTTCCGCACTCTCGGCTCATCCTCAACTTCCAAATACACCTCTCCGATTTCGTTCGGCATGATTTCGGAAGAAGCTACCCAAAATTTCGAAATCTATAATAATGGCGTTGCACCTCTGACTGTTACCGCAATCAGCGTTGATGCGCCCTTCACCGTTGCCCACAGCGATAATCTGACCATCAACAATCAGGAACAAATCACTGTTGATGTAACCTTCCCCGCAACTGCATCCGGCTCCTACAGCGGAAATCTTAACATCACCTACATTGACAACAACGGCTCGGAAAAAACTGAAACATACGCAGTCAGCGGCACCATGCTCGGCGCAAACACCTGGTCAGCCCCCTTTGATGACGGCACTTCATACAGCATAATTTGGCCCGAAGGTTCTTTGGCTGAAAGCAACGTTAACTCTGATTGGACTGGCAAGAATTACTACCTGAAGTGCACATCCGCTGGCACTAACAAGTTCTTCACTCCGCTTCTGCATGCAAATGCCGGCGACTCCATGTCGTTTATGGCTAAGCGCTATTCCACCACTCACTCTATTAAGGTTTATCTTGCATCCAGCCGTTCTAGTTCTACACTAGGAGAACCGGTTGCTACAATTACAGATCTCACCGGCGACTGGAAAATGCAAACCATCAATATAGCTCAGGAAGGTGACTATTATGTAGTGTTTGAACTTTACAACGTTTATGTTGATGATATCGTTGGCTTGACCAAGGTCGACGTAGCCCACGACCTCTATGTTAAAGACCTCGGTAACTTTATCTCAACTGAATATCAAAGCGGTGAGGATATTACCAAACAAGTCAATATCATCCCTGTTCTTGGTGAAAAAGCCGCAAACTATACTGTTCAGGTAATATTAGGCGATGAAGTTGCAGCTACGGTTGACTCCAAAGACTTGACTGCCCATGCAAAGAATGCCACTCAGTTCTCTGCAACATTTAACAAAACAGTAACAGCTACCACCAAACTTGACTACTACTGGAAGTTCAGCTTCGCAGACGGGACTCCCGCTATTGAGTCTGACCACACAGAATTAACCATCACCTGCGAGCCCAAGTTCTGCTTCGTAACCAAAGGTACTTCGGATGGCAAAAATGCCCCCAGTAATAAAACATCTCATAACTTTGGCAAGGTTAACGAAACAAACCTCACCGCCCAATATGAAATTTTCAACTGGGGTAAAGGCGCGTTGACTATCAATTCAGTAACCCTTCCCGATGGCTTCTCAACTACCTTTACTGCTCCGGCCACCATCGCAGGCAAGGAACATGTTGACTTCCCCGTAATCTTCTCAGCTACCGGAATCGGCATCTACAGCGGCGACATCGTTATTAACTATGTAGACGCTGATGGTGAAAGCAAAGACTTTAAATTTGCGGTAAGTGGCACTCTACTCGACCCCACCAAGTTCTACGCTCCTTTCATGAGCAATAACAACTCGGATTATCCCGCAGGTTCCGTTCGCGACAGCAATGTCAGCATCAGCTACAAATCAGGAGCTTCCGGCAATTATGCGCTTTATGGCAGCAATACATCCACAACCGAAAATAATCTGTTTGTAACCCCGCTCCTTCACGCTGAAGCAAATGAAGCCATCAACTTTGATGCTATTCTCTATAGCTCTGCTTGGGACGAAGGTATAGTTAAGGTTTATGCCGCATCGACTCGCAATGATTTGCACAACGAAGCAACGCGCACTACCCTTCTGGAAATTAAAGGTAAAGATGTTGAAGACGAAGCCAACCTTATCCCTGCGGATGCCTTCAAAACTTTCAGTGCAACCATTGCTGAAGCCGGCGATTACTATATCGGTTTTGATATATTCGGCCGCGCTTACGTTGATGAAATTTATGGTCTGAGCCTTGTTGCTGTTGACCATGACCTTGAACTCGCAGGTTCATCAGTTCCCGCAACCGTTATGCAGAATAACGTTGCTAATGCTACCGTTCAGCTCCGCAACTTCGGCTTCGCCGCTGAAGAAGCCGGCAGCTACTCGGCTACCGTTTCGGTTAACGGCGTAGAAACCGAGGTTACCGACCTGCCCGAAATCCCCGTGATGTTCAAGAGCAACGACACCCCCGTTTCCATCAGCGTTCCCTTCCGCTACGGCAAGGTAGGCACCTTCCCTGTTTCGGTTAAGGTTCAGTTCGGCCACTACACCATTGAAACCGATCCCACCGACGTTGAATTCACCGAAGAAGTCTTGTCTTCTGAAAAGCAAGTTGGCGAATTCAAAGAACTCAATACCGTGCCGTTCCACACTAACTATAAGCAAGTTGAGACCCTTGCCTTATATACTCCTGAGGAACTCGGATTAAATGGTGGTGATGTTATCAACAATATTACCCTCCGCGGCTACTTTAATGAAGCACACTCATCAGATGTGACAATTGCATACGCTTGGGTTGATGAAACCACACTTGCGAAACCCGAAGTAAACTCTAAATATGATACGTCAGAAATGACTGTTATATATGAGCAAGAAGGCTTTGCTTGGCCCGGAGGTGGTTCTAAAAATGATATCATTGATTTGTTCACTCTGAATTTCAACGGCGCCACATATACTGAAGGCAAGTCTCTACTGCTCTTCTTCGGTAGCTATACAACCGGCGCGTATCACAGTGCTGCAAAATCTGAGTTATCAACAACGTCAAAAAATTGCTGGTATCGTCAAAACGACACAAATTTAACAAACGCCTCTTGGGGAGCCAAGAACCTGCCGGTTCTGCACATTGGCCTGGCCGTTGAGCCCAAAACCATCAGCGGTACTGTTACCGGTCCTGATGACGCAGCAGTTGAAGGCGCTACAGTTACCCTGACCGCTACCGACGGCTCCGGCGTTGAATACACCGGCACCACCGCCGCCGACGGCGCATACGAAATCAGCGTAATCCAGACCAGCCGCACCTACAACATAATCGCCAAGTCCGGCGACCTGGAAGACTATGCTACCAACGTAACCTTCGAAGAAAGCGTTGTTAAGGACTTCAAGCTCGGCACCGCAGCTGTTCATATCCACACTGCAGCTACCGGAGTTGAAAGCGTTGAAAACGCCCGCGTACGTTTCAACCTTGAGCTCACTCCCGGCTACCACGCTCTGGCTCTGCCCTTCGCTGTTGATCAGTCTATGGTTGCCACCCTCTTCGGCGCCGACGCTGAAATCTACACTCTGACCGGCACCGACCTCACCGACGGCGAGCTGATCAGCTACTTTGACCCCGCGACCTCGGTTGCCGCAGGCGAACCATTCGTTGTTAACGTTACCGAAACTATCGACGAAATCATCAATGGCGTAACCCTTGTTGCCGAACCTCAGGTAGGCGGCCAATCTTCGGCCCACATTACCTTCAGCGCAAGCTATGAGCCCACTTCGGCCGATGGCAAGTTCACTTTCGACGACTCTAACTTCGTTGTTCTCGACGATGCCCGGGCCGCACGCTTCGGTCGCGCCATGGCCCAGCAGCAGGATGTTATTCCCGCATTCCACGCAACTGCCCAGGCTCGTCCAGGTCAGCAGATCGATAACCTCAGCTTCGCAGTTGAGCAGACCCCGACCGGCATCAACGAAATCTCCGTTAAATTCCCCGAAGGCAAGGCCTACAACCTGCGCGGCATGCGCACCCTCAACCCCGCCAACGGCGTTTATATCATTAACGGCAAGAAAGTACTCGTTAAGTAACTCTGACTACCCTATTGCAAAGTAGGAGAGGAAGTTTCCCCGCACTTTCCGGGGAGACTTCCTCCCCCCGTTAAAAAAATGACTATTTAATCATCAATTATTATAAACCAACTCATGAAGAAAATCCTTCTGTCTCTGGCAGCCGTAGCCATGACTCTCGGCTCCATTCAGGCACAAACGATTCTCTCGGAGAACTTTGAAACCGGTAATACCAAGACCTACGCCCGCCCCATCACAGTTGGCGAAGGCTGGACTACTATCGATTCCAACGACGCCTCCGATCTGCAATTCGTTTGGAGCAACTACTACAGCGACCCCGAAGCCAAAGGCGGTCCCACAATCTCCGGCGCCGGCTGCGCCCACGTTTCCGGCTCGATTCTCGAAAGCCAGACTAACGGCATCGGTCCCCGCCAGGAAATTCTCCTGTCGCCCGAGCTGAATCTCGACGGCACCTACCAGCTCTCGGTATCGTTCCGCGTAAGCCCCATGAACTGCCAGGACAATTCGAAATACGATTTTCAGGTTCGCGTTGTTGAAGGCGACCAGAATGTCGACGAAGCTCCGGTTGTTTTCACTATTCAAGACCCCGAAGTTCTGCGCAATGCCGGTGTTCCCGGCGGCCTGATTACCGACTGGTCGGTTCGCAATGCCAAAATCGACCTTTCGGCCTTCGACGGTAAAAAGGTTAAGCTCGCATTCGTGTTCAAGCTCTACAAGAAACTGGGCAACTCGCTTTGGATTGACGATATCGAAGTGAGCAAGTTCACCCCCGCAACCACTCCCGTTGCCAAGGTCGACATTGACCGCGTAGCTTTTCCGAAAGCCTACATTGGCGAAAAAACCTACTCCGACCCCATCACCCTTACCAACCTCGGCACCGACGGACTGAAAATTAACTCCATCGACTTCCCCGAAGGAGTTTCGACCAACCTGGGCTATCAGCTCGTTAACCTGCGCCGCTACGACAGCGTAGCGTTCAACCTGGCCTACAGCGCCTCGCTGACCTCGGCCGCCAAAGGCGACGTTGTTTTCCACACCACCGGCGGCGACTTCACGATTGCCATAACCGGCGAAAAAGAATTCCTGCCCGAAGGAGTGACCCTCGAAACCTTCGAAGGCTACTTCCCGACTCCCGGCTGGCAAAGCAACGGCTGGGGCACAACCCCCTATGCGATTGAGGGCGACAAGTCGGCTATCTGCGACGGCGGCTACGGCAAATCATTCCTTACCTCTCCGCGTCTGGACCTGACCGACGGCGGCGAACTGAGCTTCAGCTACTTCCTCCAATATATGGACGAAGAAGACGTTCCCGAATATGACGTAACCGTAGCAGTCAGCCATGACGGCGGTCAGAACTGGAGCAACGTCTGGACCGCTCCCGACAGCACCAACGCCTACAACACACTGCTGACAGCAATCGTTAAACTCCCCGAAGGAACCGACAACAGCTATGTTCGCTGGGAATATCCCGCTGTTGAAAGCGACGACGAAGGCGCCTACCCCCACTATACGTTCTATCTCGACCGCGTTATGCTCCCCAACCTCTGGGGTGCAGACGGAGTTCCCGGAGTAGCCTCAAACCCGACTCCCGCCGTCCAGGCCGAAAATGTTTATCCCTTCAACGTTAAGCTCAGCTGGGCTCCCGCTCAGTTTGCCGACGGCTATAAACTCTATATCGGCACCACCGCCGCCTGCAACGAATTTATGGACGGCGTTGATTTGGGCACCGACCTCTCGATTACCATTCCTCAGCTTGGCTACGACACCCGCTATCGCTGGAAAGTTGTGCCCTACAACTCCAAAGGCGACGCAACGGGCGTTAGCACCTGGATTTTCACCACCCAGCCCGACGCAACGATCAAAACCTTCCCCTACGTTGAAGACTTCGTCGACGCCAAGGAAAACAAAGGCATTCTGCCCATCGGCTGGGAGACGGACGACAGCGCCTGTCAGTATCCCCGCAAATGGAAAATCAACGAAATAGTTCCCTACGTTGATGCCAACAAAGACCCCTACTATCCCCTCTTCACGAGCTGGCTCAATGCCGGCGAATATAACTCCGTAACTACCCCCGAAGTTTACCTCCCGGCCGATAAGGCTATGGAATTCACCTTCGTTTGGGGAGACAGCGGAGCCGCAAGTCTCGTTACCGACCCGTCGGGCCTCATAAAGAAAACCAACATTGAGCCTAACAACGGCATATCGCAAAACGAGTTCCAGATTTATAGCAAAGGCGAATGGACTACCCTCACCAACATTTCAACCGCCGCAGATGACGACGGCAACAGATATTGGTATGCCGAGCGCATCGACCTTTCCGACTATGCCGGCGAGCAAGTGCGTTTCCGCTGGCTCCACACTTCGATTAGTGGCGCCAGAGACAACGGCTGCTCCGTTGCCCGCCTCACGATTGAAGAAGTCAAGAGCGACAAAGCCGCCTTTAACAAAAAAGGCTGGAATGCCGGCAAGGTTAACTATAACAAATCTGTTAACTCCGGCGACCAGTTCACCCTGTTCAACCACGGCTCCGCCGCCCAGACCATCAAATCCATCGACTACGCTACCGACAACTTCGAATGCTCGCTCAAGCCGGGCGACGTTCTTCCCGAAGAAGGCGCTATTACTTTCAACATCACCTTCAACGCTCTCGACTCTCAAGCGGCAATCGAAGACGAAATGACCATTAACTTTGAAAGCGGTCTGTCGGTTTCGCTCCCCGTAAGCGGCGAAGGCCTGAATGAAAAAACAGTGTACTTCTCGTTTGAGCCAAACGACCTTGAACACAACTGGGAAGAGTTCTTCACGATGATCGACAAGGATAACGCCTATAACTACTCCTTCAGCTCGCCGTGGATTCTCTTCAACGGCGGCGGCCGCAAAACCGCCTTCACCGTTGAAAGCGACGAATATGACGGCAAGGGCCTCTATGGAATGATGAACCCGATTAGCGGCGTGCACGCCCTCTGCGGCGCATCGCCGGCCAGCTCCGCCGCCGACAACTGGCTGATTTCGCGCCGTCTGAAGGCCACGGAAGACTCCAAGTTTGAATTCTACGCCCGCAACCTCGACAGCGAAGGAACAGTGGTTCCTGACCCGAAACACTGCATTGAAGTGCTCGTTTCGACCACCGGCAACACCAACACCAAAGACTTCGAGACAGTTCTCAACGGCCACGAAATGCCTTACGCCAAATATGGCGAGTGGCTCCACTACGACGTTGACCTGAGCAAATATGCCGGCAAGAACGTTTACGTTGCCCTGCGTCACTTCACTGTTGCCGCCTCTAACCTGGCATTCTTCGACGACATTGCCATGCACAACTTTGAAGAAGCAACCAGCGAAATCGAAGAAATCGAAACTGCTACCGCCGGTTCGACCGTTGAGGTTTACACCGTTTCCGGCCTGAAGGTTGCCAAGGGTAATGCCAACGAAGTTATCCCCTCGCTCCCCCGTGGCATCTATATTGTTAAACCCGAAAATGGCAAAGCCATCAGCATCTGCAAATAAGACGCTGTTCTACTCACTGAAACTCACGCATGAATAAGTTAAGATTATTATTCTGCGTTGCCATAGCCATGCTGTTCTCTCTGGGCAGCATGGCTCAGCAACGTAATAAGCAGGTAACGATCGAGGTAACCTCGCTCGAAGGCGACAACCTCGCCGGCCAGCCCCTGACGCTGACCCATACCGGCTATAACGTAGGCTACGGCGCGCTGAAACTCGACGCCGCAGGCCACTGTTCGCTGAAGGTATATCCCGGCGACCACCTGCTCGAAATGTCGCGCAGCGGCTTCGAGCCCGTGAGCCACGTATTCACCGTTGGTGAAGACGACGAAGCGGTAACCGTCAGCGTAACCCTGAAAGAAAAGACCCGCACTCCGTTCGGACTCGCAACCGAAGTGGACCATAATCCTTTTACCGGCACCAACAACGTTATTTTCAGCTGGAATAACGAATCGCCGGCGTTTTTCGACGATTTTGAATCCTACTCGCCGTTTGCCATTGAATTCGGCCAATGGACCGGCTTCGACGTTGACCGCGAAACCACCGCATCGCTCGTTGGCGAATATCCTAACCGCGGCGCGCTGCAGTATGCGCAAATCATGAGCCCGCTTGATGTTGAACCGACATGGTGGTACGGCATGCCTACCCTGCGCCCCAGCAGCGGACGGCAATACGTTGGCTTTCTCCGCACCGAAACCGGGCGCGCCAACGACGACTGGCTGATTTCGCCGGCAATTGAAGTAGGACCGGAAAACGTTTTGTCGTTCCTTGCAAAAGCCGCCGACATCTACAAAGAAAAGTTTATGGTCTACGTAACCACCAAGCTCGATAACCCCGGGACCGACGACTTTACCCGCATCGACAAGGCTACCTTCGAATCAACATCGAACTACAGCACCTGGGACCGCTTCACCTACGACCTTTCGGACTATGACGGCCAGACCATAAAATTTGCTATCCGCTACATAGGCAACCCCCAGACCACCGGCGCGTTCATGCTGATGGTCGACGACGTTTACGTAGGCTCGATGAGCGGCCTCAAGCGTATGGAAGCTCCCAAGAAGGCAGCTCCCCGCGCCCGCCGTTCGCCCGATAACCCATACGAAACCTTCGAAGTATATCTCGACGGCGAAAAGATTGAAACGGTCGACGGATACAGCGTTTGCATCAACGACGTGGCAACCGGAAAGCACACTCTCGGCGTTCGTGCCTGCTACACCGGCACCCAGAGCGAAATTGCCGAAACCGAGCTCACGATTTCGGCCGACGGCTATGCCAAGGTAACCTTCAACGTAACCTCAAACTCGGTGCTTCCCTCATCGGCCGCTCAGTTTGAACTGCTCTTCAAGGAGACCTCGGCAATGCTCAGCCTCACTGCCGCCGACGACCAAATTGTTTTGAACTCCCTGCCGCTGGGCAACTACCAGCTCGGAGTTGCCGAAGGAGCTTTCAGCGAAATAATCAACGACCTTGAAATCAAGGGCGACACCGTAATTTCAATTGAGCTCCAGGACAACATCATTACCCCTTACAACATAACTGCCGACACCGACGAATCCGGAGCCACGCTTCTGCGCTGGAACCGCGACCTCGGTTTCACCGACAGTTTCGAGGAGTATCGCGACTTTGCAACCGGTTCATTCGGCGAATGGATCAGCATCGACGCCGACGGCATGCCGGTTTATCCCATCTCGCTCAATAATGCGCTGATCGTGTTCCCCGGCTCGGGCAACGCAACCAATCCGCAGCCTTGTGCCCCGATGGTTTTCAATCCCTGGAAAACAGAACCTGCAATGCTCCCCGCCGATCCGGCAATTGCCGCCCCCACCGGCGACAAAACCGTGATTTTCTTCTCGCCGCAGCGAGCAGTGGCCAATAAATGGCTTGTTACTCCACTGCTTACCATCCGCTCCGGATTCAAATTCTCGATGAAAGCCAAAGGCTACACCAACCAGTATCCGGAATCAATGGAAATCTGCATCAGCACCACCGGTTCGACCAATCCCGCCGATTTTGAAGTGTTGGCCGAAATTCCCGAACTGGCCAGCGAAAACTGGATGCAATATTCCGTTGATCTGGATCAGTATGTTGACCAGGAAGTTCGCCTTGCCATTCACTATACCAGCCGCGACGCCTTCCTGGCTCAGGTTGATGATGTTGCAGTTGGCCCCGACGAAAAAGAAGCCCAGAGCGTTGACTACGGCAACGTAATCACCTATGAAATCTATGTTGACGGCGAAAAAGTTGGCGAAACCACCGAGCCCGAATTTACCATTCCGGCCCTTGGCCCCGGCGAACACACTATCGAAATAGTTGCAGTTTATCGCAACAGCCGTTCGGAAGCCGGAGTATATACCCTGACCACTTCCGGACTGCAACGCATAGAAACCGAAGTTACCGCTCCGAGCGAATATTTCGACCTCATGGGCCGCAAACTTTCCGCTCCGGCAACCGGCATTACTCTGCAGCGCAATGGCAATAACGTTACCAAACTAATCCGCTAAAACCCATGAACCTGAAAACCATAGCTCTCCTCGGTTCCCTTCTCCTGGCCGCAGCCCCCGCGCTGCGCGCCCAGGAAGATATGGGGCTTGAGCCTAACCAGGCCGCTATCGGCCACACCATTACCAATCAGATTGACTTCAACGACGCCTTTTTCGGCGAAGCCGGCAAATACACTTTAGGCGCCCGCCTTACGGCCGAAGAACTGCAGCCCTACGAGACCTGCCGGATCGTTGGGGTGCGATTTGCCGTAGGCCAGCCGCAGTCGCGCACCAGGGTGTTCATCAACCGCGTTGACGGCACCAATATTTATGATGCCGCCGCTAAAAACGTTAAAGCCGTTGCCGGTTGGAACAATGTTATCTTCCCCGAAGCTATAACCATTAAGGAGGGCGACTCGTTCTTCTATGGTTTCGACTACACCGAAACCGCCGAAATGGTTGCCGCCGAGGCCGGCGGAATATGCGGCGTTATGTCGAGCCACACCAATGGCGCCATCGTAATGATGAACAGGGCGCTCTATCCCCTGTCGGGCATCGGCGACCTGTGCGTTCAGCTCATAGTTGATATCACAAACCTGACGCCCCATAACATGAACTTCGGTTTTTTCGATACCGGCTTCAAATATAAGAACATCAGCGAGCCGTTTGAGGTGTTTACCAACATCAGCAATAACGGCCGCGACCCGATTACGAAGTTCCGTATCGGCATGGCGTTCGATGATTTCGAGCCCGAATATCTCGACATTACCGAAACCGTTACCCCCGGCAACTCCTACACCCTGAACAAGCAGATTAAATATCCGGCAGGCTGCGGTGTGGGTGCCCACAACTTCCGCGTTTTCCTCGAATCTATTGAGGATGCTCCCGTGCCCGACGACGGCGTTAAGGAAAAGTCGGTTTCATTTGCCGTTTTTGCCAATTCCGAATCTCGCAAAAAGGTTTATGTTGAAACCTACGCTCACCCGGAAACGCCTTATTCGGCCATGCTCAACGACGTGTTCACCGCCTATCCCGACAAGCAGAAATCGGCCTGCTTCGTCAACGTTTATCCCGCAGGAACCGAACTGGAATGTAACATTTCCGAGGAACTCCACAACCGCTACGTCTATACCTATCCCTGCTTCTCGACCAACCGCGCTCAATTCCCCGGCGAACCGACCGTAGCCTACGACTTCAACGACTACTTCAATCTGTTCGACAGCAAAATGTTCAACTCAATAATTGAGCAAATTATTGAAAACGATATGTATACGCCATCGTTTGCCAACCTGGAACTCAGCGGAGAATATAACCCGGAAACGCGCACCGCGACCATCAATACCCGCATAACTCCCCTGGCCGACGAAGTACCCGCAATTTTCGGCAACTTGGCCCTGAACCTGCTGGTTGTTGAAAACGGTGTCAAAGCACCGCAGATGATAGTTAACCGCCTGGGCAGCGTTACAGAGTCGAAAAACTATTCTCACCCCAACGTTCTGCGCCATGCGTGCTACGGAGTCGACGGAATCAAGGTTGAAAGCTCAATGGAGCCCTCAACCGATGAATGTGTAATACAGTTCCCCGCCGACTGGAACGAAAAGAACATACGCATAGTTGCCCTGCTCACCCCCTGGCACGAGGCCGGCGAAATGGTTGACCTGCGCGATCTCGACATTATAAACTGCAACGAAATACGCATTGCCGACCTCTCCGCCTCGATAGCCGAAATCGGTGGTCAGGCCGAAGGTTCTGCCGAATACTTCACCGTTACCGGTCAGCGCACCGTGCCGTCGCAACGCGGCATTTACCTGGAGCGCACCGCCAACGGCTGCCGCAAGGTCCTGAAAAAATAATTTCTGTATTCACTCTCGCCAGGGTCGCTCCAAAGCAACGGAGCGACCCTGCTTTTGTTTCTTGAAGGATTTTTATTAACTTTGCGGCCATGAAACGCTTATTGCTGATTGCCTTGATGGTTATAGGGCTGAAAGCCGAAGCAACAGTCAGCCTGCTGACCGCACTGCCCGGCACTGATATTTATCAGCTCGAAGGCCATAGCGGCCTGCGCATAGTTGATTCCGCCGGGCGCGACATCACCGTAAACTGGGGTGTGTTCGACTTCAATTCGCCCAACTTTGTTTATCGCTTTGTTTCAGGCCAGACCGATTATGAGTGCTGGGCCTATCCTACGGAATTTTTTATTCAGAGTTACCGGCTTGAGGGACGACAGGTTATCGAACAGGTGCTGAATCTCGATTCAATTCAAGAAGCCCGGATTATCGAGCTTGTGGCCAACAACCTGCGCCCCGAAAATCAAATCTACCGCTATAACTACGTTAAAGATAACTGCGCCACCCGCCCCATGGCCATGATTGAGGCGGCCGCAGGGCGCAAACTTCTTTCCGACGACCCCGCTCAGACTACCTTCCGCAAGGAAATGCAACGCTATCATCAGCTATATCCTTGGTATCAGTTCGGAATAGACCTTGCCCTGGGCCGCGGAATCGACCGCCCGATTTCACGCCGGCAGGCAACCTTTGCGCCGGTGGAGCTGATGCAGCAGCTATCCGAATTAGACATAGTTACCGAAACGCACACCTACGGCCGGCAAACATCACAGCCCCGCCCTACCCCATGGCCTCTGACGCCTATGGCGGTTTCTGTCTATGTCTTGCTATGGGCAATTGCGGCCACCTTTATGCGCGGCGGCCGCGTGTTTGACACTGTTTATTTCGCCATAGCCTTTATCGGCGGCATGGTGTTGACTTTTCTGGTGTTCATTTCCACCCACGAAGCTACTTCGCCCAACCTGTTGCTGCTTTGGTTGAACCCGCTATGTATTGCCGGTTCAATTCTTCCATGGCTAAAAAAAGCTAAGAATCTATGCCGCGCATACTTTTGTCTGAACCTGCTGGCCCTGATAGCACTGGTTATATGCGCTCCGATTCTGGGCCGCGGAATGAACGCTGCATTCTGGCCGCTGATTGGCGCTGACATTCTGCGCTCCGCCACTTATCTGCGCAAGCGCTGACAAACACCATAATTGCGGGCTGCGGCTTGCTAATTAGCAATTATTTTCGTAACTTTGCACTCCAAATGGCCAAGAGCTCCAAAAAGCCACTTCTGGCGGTCGGGCCCACTTTGGCTTTAGCCGCAACGCTGCTCACCTTTATTCAAGGTTGGGCAGCTGAACCACACCCATCGGCCAAGCAGCGTCCGCAACTGGTGCTGAGCATTATAGTTGACGGGCTCAACTCCGAATATCTTGAACTGCTCAACAGCTATTTCGGCGCCGACGGCTTCAACAAACTGGTGGCCGACGGCCTTGTTATCGATCGGGTAGACTATGGCAGCGGCATTGACGGAGCGGGCGCCCTGGCCATGCTCTATAGCGGTGCCGAACCCGCAGTTAACGGCATTGCTTCCGCAACCACCTACTCAACAGAGCGTAAACTGCGCCAGCCAACTTTGCTCGACCCGTCGCAGCTCGGCAACTTCACTGACGAGACCCTTTCGCCGGCCGCGCTGAGAGTGTCGACCCTGGCCGATGAAATCAGAATTGACGGAGCAGGGGCTGGCTATGTTTACTCCCTCGCCCCCGATGCCACACGCGCCATAATCATGGGGGGACACGCCGGGAATTCCGCATGCTGGATTAACGATGCCAACGGACAGTGGGCAACCACAACTTACTATCGAGACCTTCCGGCAGTTATAAACTCCCGCAACTACTCGATGCCGCTTTCGGCACGCATTGACACCATAATCTGGGCTCCGGTCATGAACCTTGCCGACTATCCGGCACTCCCGGCCCACAAACGCTACTATCCCTTCCGCCACTCTTTCAGCGGTCAGAATAAATTCCGCGACTTTAAAACTTCGGCTATGGGCAACCGCGAGGTGACCGACATAGCCGCAGAATATATCCGAACTCTGAGTCTGGGCAGCCGCGATGCCATCGATATGCTCTCGGTAGGCTATTCCCTTCTCCCCGAATCGGGCGAACGTCTGGAAACCATGGATGCCTATCTGCGCCTCGACCGCGACATTGCGCGGCTCATCGATGCCGCCGAAGCCGCAGGCCCGACCATGGTTCTGCTTGCCGGCACTCCCGCACCCGCTTCGACCGAGCCCGACGATCCGCAATGGATGCTTAACACCGGCGAATTCTCGGCCCGGAAAGCGCTGTCGCTGCTCAATATGTACCTCATTGCCCGTCATGGCAACGGAGAATGGGTTACCGGCTACAGTCAGGGCGCTTTCTACCTGAACCGCAAGCAAATCGAAGCGCAAAACATCGATATGGAAGAACTGCGTCAGGATGCAGCCAAATTCCTGATGCAGATGACCGGTATTGCCAACGCCTACACCCTCGATGACATTCTTGAAGGACGCCGTTCGCCACAACAGCGCCGCAACACGGTGGTAGCTTCGGCCGCCGACGTGTTTATCGACGTCATTCCCGGCTGGACCCTCATCGACGATATTACCGAGCCCCACAACCCGCTGCGAACAACGGTCCGCGCCTCGGCGTCAGAAGCTCCGGCCATCATTTACGCTCCCGGAATGCTTGAACCTACGCGCCTGTCAACTCCGGTCGATGCCCGCAGCATCGCCCCGACTGTTGCCCGGCTATTGCGCATACGCTCGCCCAATGCCGCGGCCCAGCCCCCGGTTCCCTATTCCCAGCCAACTGCAAAATAACATCGAATAAAATAATCAACAGATGAATATAAACGCTTTTCTCAGCAAAATCTTCGGCAACAAATCTCAGCGCGACCTGCGCGAAATTCAGCCCGTTGTCAAGAAAATAAACGCTCTCCGTCCGGAAATGGAGGGCCTGACCACCGACGAACTACGCAAAAAAATCTCCGACGTCAGGGCCGATATCCGCGCAGCCGTCGAACCACACGAAACCGCAATTACCGAACTCCGCGCTAAGCTTGAATCGCTCCCCTTTGATCAGCGTCAGCCGATTTGGGACGAAATTGACGAACACGAAAAGAAATCGCTCGACGTTATCGAGGACAAACTCAACGAGCATCTGCCCGTAGTGTTCGCCACCTTGCGCGAAACCGCCGCCCGCTTTGCCAAAGGCGACGTTGAAGTCGAAGCCACTCAGCTTGACCGCGACCTCGCAGCTCAGGGACGCGACTTCGTTACCATTACTCCCGAAGGTAAGGCAATCTATAAAAACCACTGGCTCGCCGGCGGCAATGAAATCACCTGGGATATGGTTCATTACGACGTGCAGCTCATAGGCGGCATCGTGCTCCACTCTGGCAAAATCGCCGAAATGGCAACCGGCGAAGGTAAAACCCTCGTTGCAACGCTGCCGGTTTTCCTGCGCTCACTCTCAGGCCGCGGCGTACACGTTGTTACCGTCAACGACTACCTTTCCAAGCGCGACAGCGAATGGATGGGTCCGCTCTACATGTTCCACGGCTCTACAGTTGACTGCATCGACAAGCACCAGCCCAACACTCCCGAGCGCCGCGCGGCATATAACTGCGACATAACTTTCGGTACCAACAACGAATTCGGCTTTGACTACCTGCGCGACAACATGGCCATGAGCCCCGACGATATGGTGCAGCGCAAGCACTACTACGCTATCGTCGACGAAGTTGACTCGGTGCTGATCGACGACGCCCGTACGCCGCTGATTATCTCCGGCCCCGTGCCCAAAGGCGACGACCAGTATTTCAACGAATATAAAACCAACGTTCAGAACGTTGTTGAAGCTCAGCGCAAACTCCAGATTAAGCTGATGAGTGAAGCGCGCGAAAAACTCGCCTCAGACGATTCCGACGCACGCAAGGAAGGTGCCCTGGCCCTCTACCGCGCATATCTCGCCGGCCCGAAATATCAGCCGCTGATTAAGTTCCTGAGCCAGGAAGGCATGAAAGCGCTGCTGCTCAAAACCGAAGGTTATTACCTGCAGGACAACGCTCGCGAAATGCCAAAGGCCGTTGAACCCCTCTATTATAAAGTTGATGAAAAGACCCGTCAGGTTGACCTTACCGACAAGGGCTACGACGTTTTGACCGGCAACATTTCCGACCCCACGTTCTTTATTCTCCCCGATATTGCATCGCAGCTCTCGGCTCTTGAAAACATCGACGACCTTGCCAAACGCGCCGAGGAAAAAGACCGTCTGCTCCAGGAATATGCCGTTAAAGCCGAACGCGTCCACACCGTTAACCAGCTGCTTAAAGCCTACACCCTGTTCAACAAAGACGAAGAATATGTTATTGACGATAACAAAATCAAAATCGTTGACGAACAGACAGGCCGCATTATGGAAGGGCGCCGCTACTCCGACGGTCTTCACCAGGCTATCGAAGCAAAAGAAGGCGTTAAGGTTGAAGCCGCCACGCAAACCTTTGCGACCATCACTCTTCAGAACTACTTCCGCATGTATCATAAACTTGCGGGCATGACAGGTACGGCCGAAACCGAAGCCGGCGAATTTTGGGATATCTATAAGCTCGACGTCGTAAGCATTCCGACAAACCGTCCGATTGCGCGCGTCGACATGAACGACCGCGTATATCGCACCAAAAAAGCGAAATATGCCGCCGTTATTAAAGAAATCGAAGATCTCGTTGCCCAGGGGCGCCCGGTACTGGTCGGCACCACTTCGGTCGACATCTCCGAAAACCTGTCGCGCCAGCTGACAATGCGTAAAATTCCCCATAACGTGCTCAACGCCAAGCTCCATCAGAAAGAAGCCGAAATCGTTGCGCAGGCCGGACGCAAAGGAACTGTTACCATTGCCACCAACATGGCCGGCCGCGGTACCGACATCAAGCTGCCCGACGAAGTTAAGGAAGCCGGCGGCCTGGCAATCATCGGTACCGAACGCCACGAATCGCGCCGCGTCGACCGCCAGCTGCGCGGCCGTGCCGGACGTCAGGGCGACCCTGGTTCATCGGTATTCTTTGTCAGCTTCGAGGATAATCTGATGCGCATGTTCGCTTCCGACTCCGTTATGAAGGCTCTTGACCGCCTCGGCTTTGCCGAAGACGAAATGCTCGAAAGCTCAATGGTTAACAAGTCAATCGAAAAAGCGCAGAAACGTGTCGAGGAAAATAACTTCGGCATCCGCAAACGCCTGCTTGAGTACGATGACGTTATGAACAAGCAGCGCACCTACATTTACTCGCGCCGCCAGCATGCCTTGAAAGGCGAACGCATAGGCATTGACATTTCAAACATGCTCTACGATGTTGTTGAAAACCTCGTTGAAACCCACAACCCAAACCAGGCGGGCGACTACGAAGACCTCAACATGGAGCTGATGAAGCTGATGACCATCGACGCACCCTTCACCGAAGCCGAATATCGCAATCTGTCGAAAGAAGATACCATTCAGGCTCTCTATACTGCGGCAATGGAAACTCTTTCACGCAAGAGCGAACGCATTGTCGAAGTTGCTCGTCCGGTTATCAAAGACTTGTATGAAAACCAGGGCTACAAGAGCATAATTCAAGTTCCGATTACCGACGGTAAGCGCTTGTTCCGCCTGATAGTCAACGTTGAAGAGAGCTATAATGCCGACTGCAAGAATATCGTTACCGAATGGCACAAACTGCTGATGCTGGCTTGCATCGACGAACTCTGGAAGGAACACCTTCGCGAGCTCGACGAACTGCGCCACTCGGTTCAGAATGCCACCTACGAACAGAAAGACCCGCTGGTTATCTACAAAGTGGAATCGTTCCACCTGTTTGAAACCATGCTTAAAAATCTCAACGATAAGGCAACTGCAGCCCTGATGCGCGGCCAGATTTACGTTCGTCAGGCCCCTCCGGCTTCAGAAGTCGCCGCCGAGGAGCAACCCAAGCAGCAGCCTGAAGTTCAGCGTGCAACGGCACAGAAAACCGACTATTCGCGCTATAACGCTTCAAAGGCCGAAAGCTATGATGGCGCCGACGCTCAGCGCCGCGCCGCTTCCGCGCCACAGGGCCAGCGCCCCGCTCCCGCTCCGGTAAAAGCGGCTCCCAAAATCGGACGCAATGATCCCTGCCCCTGCGGCAGCGGCAAGAAATATAAAGCTTGCCACGGCAAAGGCCTGTGAGGCAACTCTATAGAATATTCCGAACCATAGTCGTATCCCTGCTGCTGCTTGCAGTGGGGATACCGACGTTATTATACCTGCTGCTCTGGCTGCCCCCGGTCCATGAAAAGCTCCGTTCAGTTGCAACTCAGGAATTGAGCGAACTGCTTGGCGCGGAGGTGGGCATTGGGCAACTCAGGGTTCTGCCTCTGACGCGAGTTGAACTCAACAACGTTTCAATCATTTCCGCCGGCGACACCCTTCTTACGGCCGATGCCCTCAATGCCGGAGTAAGCGGCCGGAACCTGCTTTTTCGTCAACGGCTGGTAATAACCGATGTTGAATTGATTACTCCCGATATTCGCATCAGACGCGACTCGGCCGGAGCCCCACTCAACATTCAACCGGTATTGACCAAACTCAAAGGCGACGGCACCAAGCCCCCCAAAGAATTTGACCTTGCGGTTCACACGGTAGTGATTCGCAACGGCATAGCCTCCTACAATGTTGATTCAGAGCCTCTTAAATCCGCTAGCTTCGACCCGAGCCATATTTTCATCAATGATTTTAATGCCGACGTTACCGCCCCTAAAATATCGAATGGCAATATTGATATAAGACTCAAGCGCCTGACTTTGAGCGAAAAATCCGGATTAAGAGTGCGTCGACTCGCCGCCGGTGTAGTCATCGGCGATTCGGTAATCAAGGTCAATGGCCTTGAACTGAACCTTGGAGGCACTGACTTACACTTCGCCCCGATGGCACTGAACCTGAGCGGGCGGAAAATCGGCCAAGTTGAAATACTTGGCTCATCAAGAATCAATGTTAGCGACGCCGCCCCGATTCTGCCGCAACTTGCCCAACTGAACACTCCACTGAAAATAAAGGCGAGCGCAGCTCTATTTCGCGACTCTGTCAGTATCGGCAATCTCGAACTTACATCTCCGCAACTCGCGCTCAACACTATTGCCCGACTGGGACGGCAGAGCGCTGCTGCGCCCAAACTCAATCTGGGGGTAAAAGGCCGAGATCTTGTTAGTACGATTGGCCTGTTCGCCGACCTCAAGCCAAAAATTGCATCAATTGTTGAGGCGCTCGATACCATCAGTTTCAGCGGCTCCGGAAGTTGGTCTTACCCGCACAGCGCAACCCTGAAAGGCACCCTTTCTTCCGCCGCCGGGCGAATGGAACTTGACGGCCAAATGGCCGACAACAGGCTGCGGGCGCGCCTGAATTCTCCGACCCTGAACCTGGGGCTATTGTTCCCTGACAATAAGCTTGGCATCGCTGAGTTCGACGCATGGGCCGATTTATCCAAAACCGACGGTAATGCGGCCATTGACCTTGAAAAATTGGATTATCGCGGGCGCACATTCCGCAACATAGCGGTTCAAGGCAATTTCCATGAAAAATTTTATGCAGCGACAATCGAATCGGCCGATTCCGCAGTAAACGGCCGGGCCGATATTTCCATTAACCTCACTCCCGGCGAAATGAGCGCATCGGTGAAAAGCCGGATCAGCCGATTCGACCCGCGCGCGTTCGGTTTTTTGCCTAAGTTCGCCGGCTACATCGCATCGGCCGACATTGACGCAGAATTTACCGGCCCCGAACCGCTGCGCCCGTCAGGAAAACTGACCGTAGATGGCCTTAATTTTATCATGGCCGACGGCACCGGACTCAAAAATGAACATATAGCCCTGACAACTGACTTCAGCGGCTATAAGCAAACAGTAAATTTGCAATCAAGCCTTATTGACGCTGATGTTTCCGGCCAAATCAATTTAAAGACTATAGTTCCTACCGTTAAAAATATTCTCGCCGAGGCGCTTCCGCAATACTTTGAGCCGCAACCGACCGACACCATTCTCCCCAACAAATTCCGGCTCAAAGCAACCGTCCACGACAATTCACCCATACTGGCTTTTATCAATCCGTCAATCGAGCTCCTATACCCGGCAAACCTGACAGCCGACATCGACGGTTCGCTCCATACCTTGATAACCCGGCTATCGGCGCCCTACATTCTCAAAGGTAACTCGCTTATTTCACATTCCGAAGTGAACGCAACAATCGGAAAATCTTCATCAGTCGGCGTGCGGACCACAATGCCCTCGAAATTCGGCGAGATGGATTTCAACGTCGGCGCAACTCTTGCCGACGGCCTCGGACTGGTCAACATTGTTTTCAACAACTCCGGTCAGGAAAAATTCGGAGGTGATATCAAGGCCAGATTGTTGCCCCTGCCGGGTGGACTGGATGTGGAAGTTCTGCCCGGACAACTGACTATCGGCGGCGTTGACTGGGATGTAGAGCCCGCCTACATAGGAAGGCGCGAAAAGTCAACGGTTATTCATCGTCTGGGCTTTTCTTGCCCGGGCCAGGAACTTGCAATAAACGGTGTGGTTTCCGACTTGCCCGATGACCGTCTTACAGTTGAACTCGACAACATAAACGTTGACTATATTTTCGAGACCCTGCGCATGAGTCCGCAGGTGCGCTTCGGAGGCCACGCCACCGGAACCGTTACCGCCAGCGGTTTGCTTTCGCCCGAACCGGTACTGCAAACCAACGATCTTTTCGTGCGCAATTTCGCATACGGCAACTGCATTCTTGGCGATGCCTCCATACGTTCTCGCTGGAACAACGAATCGCGCGCAATTGAAATCCACGCCGATGTTCCCAATTCCCAAACCAATGGCCTTACTGTTGTTAACGGCCGCATAATGCCGCTCAGCTCCGAACTCGATTTCGTTTTCGAAGCGACCCACACCCCGGTTGGGTTCATCCATATCTTTACCAACGCCTGGGCCAGTGCCGTAAGGGGCACCGCATCGGGTCGCGCCCACCTTTTCGGCGACTTCAAGCGGGTAGACCTCGAAGGCGACTTTATCGCCGAAGATTTCGGGCTGACAATTGGCTTTACTAACGTTACCTACACCGCGACCGACTCGGTCCACATCCGCCCCGGAGTTGTTGACCTGTCGGGCATTCGCGTAAGCGACCCCGAAGGACATACGGCTATTCTCAACGGCGCCCTCACCCACCGCTACTTCCTTGAATGTGACTTCAACTTCCGCATTGACAACATGAAAGACATGTTGGTTCTAAATACGCGCCCTCGCAGCGACGAGGATTTCTGGTATGGCACCGTTCACGCCGACGGCTCGGTAGAGATTACCGGTGTGCCGGGCCATGTAGGAATTTCCGCCAACGTATCTACCGCTGCCGACAGCGATTTTACTTTCGTAATTTCCGATGCCACGAGCGCCGCCGAATATACCTTTCTTACATTCCGCGACGCCACCCCACGGCCCGAACCGGGACCCGCTGTTCAGCCGGGTTCTCCCGAACTCGACGAACTCATGCGCGCCCGCGTTGCCCAGGCAACGCGAATTGCCGACGCAACTAACTTTAATTTCGACATGCAGGTCGACGTTACCCCTGAGGCAAGAATGACGCTCGTTATGGACCCCGATGCGGGCGACAAGATAACCGGCACCGGTGCCGGCCACATCGGCCTGGTCTACGGCTCTCAAACCGACGAATTCCGCCTCTACGGCGACTACCGCATTGAAAAAGGAATCTACAATTTCTCGCTGCAAGACATCATTCTGAAGAATTTCCAGATTCGCTCCGGTTCCGAAATCGCCTTTACAGGCGACCCGATGAATGCCCGGCTGAACATTTCGGCCATATATCAGGTCAACGCCAACCTCAGCGACCTCGACGAATCATTCCTGAACGACAAGGAAGTGCAGCGCACTAATGTGCCGGTCTACGCCGTGCTCAACGTCGACGGCCAGCTTCAAGACCCGCAGATAAGCTTCGATCTCGACTTCCCCACGCTGACTTCCGACGTTAAAAGAAAGGTAAAATCAATCGTTTCGACCAACGAAATGATGAACCGCCAGATTATTTACCTGCTGGCGCTGAACCGCTTCTACACTCCCGACTATATGTCGGCCACCAAAGGCAACGACCTGATGTCGGTTGCGTCGGGTACCCTGTCGTCGCAACTGAGCAATATTTTGGGGCAGCTGAGCGACAAAATTTCAGTTGCGCCAAGTCTGCGAACCGACAATGGCGACTTTTCCGACGTTGAGGTCGATGTGGCCCTCTCCTCCACCCTGCTCAACAACCGGCTGCTGCTAAACGGCAACTTTGGCTATCGCGACAAAGCGCTGAACTCAAACCAGTTTATCGGCGACTTCGACGTTGAATACCTCCTGACCCGCCAGGGCAACTGGCGCGTAAAGGCCTACAACCACTTTAACGACCGCAACCTCTACGTTAAAAATGCCCTGACAACACAAGGAATCGGACTGGTGTTTAAACACGATTTCGACAACCTTTTCAAAAACATTTGGAAATCCCGAAAAAAGTCTGTAAATTTGCAGTCGCAATAACGCCCGGATGGCGGAATCGGTAGACGCGACGGTCTCAAACACCGTTGGGGCAACCCATCCCGGTTCGAGCCCGGGTCCGGGTACTGCAAAGGAGGCTGTCTAACAATCAACGTTAGGCAGCCCCTGTTTTTTAGTTTCGGGTGGTGGTGAAGACTTGAAAGCCTTGGCCGCAACTGTATTTTATGAGACGGATTTTGGCGGGGTCTACCTTGCAGGCTGCGGCAATGCCGGCAACCGTCATGGTACTGACTGCCGATGCGGGCACAATCAAATAATCAGCTTCATCAACTGACCAATAGCCGAGGGCGCGGTCGCTGGTGAGCACGTTCATTTCCGGATAAAGGCCCATCATCGAGAGCATCCATCCCTTTATGGTTCCCTCCGGAAGCTTGGCAATGGCCTCGGGGGTGGTCATCTGCCAATCGAGATTCAGAAAGCTTCCCTCGGGAAGGGTTGACGGATCGTTTATAACAATATTTTCTGGAATTGGGAATTTCCGGGCCGTAGCCTCGGCCCATACTCCCGACGCTTCTCGCATTACCCTGAAAGCCGGAATGCCCTCATCTATATCGTTAATGTTCTTGCGGACTTCGGCAACCAGTCGAGTCCCGTTGCAGGCAACTGCCGTAAAATACTGATCGGGAAAGGCATAGAACTCGTCGCGGGTAAGCGGGTGATTGTCAACAATAAATTCCGTGGCATCCGGAAATATAACCTTCAGACATTCACTATGACAAGCCGCAAACCATCCGCAACCGGGATAATACATCGTATATTCCGAGTCCGGAGAATCGGTGAAACTGAGATTCGACGGAAGAATAACCTTTGTGCCGGAAATTACTTCGGGGGTGAGTTTGCCACCGATAATGGCGAAAACGTTAAACAAACCGTCGTCGCGAACGTTTTTTTCCTGGGCTGACGAACCGAGGCAAACAAGAATGGCAGATAATAGGGCTGATAATGTTCTCATAAATAAATAATAAATTATATGGTTCAAATATACGACATTTCGGCAATATTTCCAAAATTTTTGAAAATTTTCGTAACTTTGCAGGGCTATGACTAAAAATTTGCTTTTTGATCTAGGCGGCGTAATTATGGACATTGAGCGCGAGCGGGCCGTGGAGGCTTTTGCCGCGCTTGGAATGGCCGACGCCGATGCCTTTTTCGACCCATATACCCAGCGGGGGCTTTTTCTGCAGCTCGAGCAGGGAGCCATTTCCGCCGACGAGTTCCGCAACCGGGTGCGCCCGCAGTTTTCCCGACCGGTCAGCGACGAAGAAATCGACTGCGCCCTCAACCGCTTTCTGATCGGAATTCCCGACGAACGCCTACGGCGGCTGAAGCAGCTGCGCAACCAGGGCCACGGCGTTTACCTGCTCAGTAATACCAACCCCATAATGTGGAACAGCTTCATTGCTCAGGAGTTTAAAAAGCTTGGCGAAACGGTCAACGACTATTTCGATGGCATCGTAACTTCGTTTGAGGCGAAAATATGCAAACCCGACCCGCAAATTTTTCGCCTTGCAGCCGAAAAATTCGGCATAGACCCGGCCGAAACTACCTTTTTCGACGACGGCGCGGCTAACTGCGAGGCAGCCCGCAAACTGGGCTTCAATGCCGAACTGATTACTGCGGATAACTCCTTTATGAAACTCACCGAAAAATGAGCTACAGGAAAGCGGCCGTTGTTGGAACTTTCGATGGTGTTCATCTCGGCCATAGGTTTTTGCTGGAATCACTGCGAGCCCAGGCCGCCGGGCGCAACCTCCAACCGCTGGCACTGACCTTTGCCGACCATCCGCTGAGCCTGATTGCCCCGGAGCGGGTGCCGGCGCGGCTAATGAGTGCCGAACGCCGCCGCTCACTGCTCGAAGCCGAAGGCGTTGAGGTTGCCATGCTCGACTTCAATAGCCAACTGCGCTCGCTGACCGCCGCCCGATTCCTCGAAATGCTCAATCGCCGCTTTGGAGTGGAACTTTTTCTTCTCGGTTTCAACAACCGCATAGGCTCCGACCGCCTCGGAGCCGAAAACCTTGCCGGCAAAACCGTTGGGGGCGTAAAAGTTTTAGCGGCCGACGAACATCCGGAACTATGCGTGAGCTCATCGCTGATTCGCGCCGCCCTGAGCCGCGGCGACGTTGAGACGGCCGCCCGGATGCTCGGCCGCCCATATTCCATTGAAGGAAAAATAGTTTCCGGCAAACAGCTCGGGCGCACCATTGGCTTCCCTACCGCTAACCTCGAACCCGACCCTGACGTAATGATTCCCGCAACCGGAGTCTATGCCGGCGAAATGCTCGGCCACCCGGCGGTAATCAACATAGGCCACCGGCCAACGGTTGAAGGCCGCGCCGACGCCCCGCTCAGCATCGAGGCCCATCTGCTCGGCTTCAGCGGCGACCTTTACGGGCGCACAGCCGAACTCACCTTCACACACCGCTTGCGGGGCGAGCAGCGCTTTGAATCACTCGAAGCCTTGAAAGCCCAAATTAATAAAGACATTGACCATGCAAGAGATATTCTCAAGAGCTGAACTGCTGCTCGGTCCCGAAGCAATGGAGCGCCTCAGACGAATGCGGGTGATAGTGTTCGGCGTTGGCGGCGTTGGCAGCTGGTGCGCCGAAGCCCTGGTTCGCACCGGCGTCGGGTCGCTGACACTGGTTGATATGGACACCGTTGCCCCGAGCAACGTTAACCGCCAGATGCCCGCAACCACCGCAACCATCGGCGAGCCTAAAGTAGAGGCCGCGCGTCGCCGGTTGCTCGAAATAAATCCCGAAGCCAACATTACCGCCCGCTGCGAACGGTTCACCGCCGACTCGGCCGACTCATTCAATCTTGGCGACTACGACTGGGTGGTCGACGCCATCGATTCCGTTGCCGACAAGGCCGAACTGATTCTGCGCGCAACGTCGCTGGGATCCACTACCCGATTGGTCAGTTCTATGGGCGCGGCCCGCAAAACCGACCCGCTGCGCGTTCGCGTTGACGAGTTCACCAAGGTTCGAGGCTGTCCGTTAGCGGCCGCCCTGCGCTCGCGCTTCAAACGCCTGGGGCTGCACCCGCGGCGCAAATTCCGCTGCGTCTACTCCGACGAGGTCCTGCCCGCTCCCGCCTCCGGGCCTAACGGCTCTCTGATGCAGATAACCGCCACCTGGGGCCTCGTTCTCGCCGCCCAAATCATTAACCAAACGAGGGGATGACAGCAAAGCAGCCGTCATCCCCTCGGGGGTTTAAAATGTGTGTGTGTTCGTGAGTTAGCGGTCAACTACCCGATAGCCGATAAAGAAGGTGTAACCATCATATTTGCCGTCATCGGCCGGACCGCCGGGTATCCATGTCCGATCGCTGATGGGGAGACGAAGTGATCTCTGAACCTGAATCGGAACCTCCGAGCCTTTCCAATTAAAGCCTGCAAGCTGAACGGGAGTGGCATAGTTATGCCCCATATCATTATAGTCCATTTTCTTACGGAAAACTTCAATGGGGAGCCAAATTTCGGTTTTGCCGGCGGGGAAGTCGATATAGTCGATTGATTTGTTGTCGATACCTAAGGTGAAGTTCAAATCCTTGTTGGCATCGCGTCTCGGCATCGGAGTCAGCACCATATCGGTGTGGTGGCCGTTGAATCGCGCAATATCGGCGTCGGAGTTATTTTTGAACCTAATCTGGAAGCCGTAGGGGTTGGAGCAAGGGAGCGAGAATTTAACGAGCTCCTGACCGAACGAGCCGTTGCGGAAGTCAGATGTTTCGTCAATCAACAACGACCTGGGTTGGTCAACAATCAGCGCCTCATCGTTGCCTATGCTAACCTTTATTTCCGCTGTTAGCACTTGAGGAGCCACCATCAGGTAGCGGTCGGCAACGGCGATAGCATCATCGTTGGTTTCTGAAAACAGTCCGATGGGGATAACGAACCTGAAATTTTGTATAGTATCCAACGCATGTTTATATTCTTCCGGATATTTCTGCGCATAGGAGGAGGTTGCGCGATTTTCCAAATCTTGGCGCCAGTCATAAAAAAGATATGTATCGATGACGATATTTCCTACGAAATAGTCGTTTTCTGACGCAGAGAATGCATGGTTAACACTATTGGCGTCGTTGGCCGAACGCAGTGAGTAAAAACGAGGATTCAAAGGTTGCAGACCGGGGAAATTCGGGTCACCATAAATAAGGTCGCGATAGCTCTTAAATTCATCGTCGTTCAACACTTTGAGCGTTACTTTTACGGGGTTTGCGGCTGCCCCCTCCTTCATAACGGTTACCGGGTAGTCGGTTGTAGGCTCGGCTACATACATGTCAAATTCCTTATAGCCGGCATCTTTAATTTTCAACGTTAGAGGGGTGCTTGTTGTCTTAGCTTCTTGTTGGTGGGGACTCACTTGTGAGGTACTTTCAGCAACTTGTTCGCGGTCAAGTTCTGGTTCATCAGCACTACATGAAAGTAATCCGCAAGGAATCAATGCAGCTATCGAAAGAATACATAAATGCTTTAACATAGATTATAGTTATTAAATGATTATATTATGAATTTAGTAGTTTTGGAGCCTTCGCGTAGTATATAGACTCCGGTAGGGAGATTTTCGAGCGACTCGCCAACCTTTGCGCCCCGCAGGTCATAAACGGCAGTTTTTGAATCAGCGGCCTCTTGTACTTCCTTGATACCATCAACAAAATCCGCATCGCGCCCAACTTGCTTCTTAAACAGGCTCCACGGCTCAGTCGTGGCAATCTTATCCTCCGCTGATTTCAAATAATTCAAAGTCGCCAAGTCATAAGTTTCTTCGGGGAAAACACTATCTGATGCTAAAATTGGAGTAGGAGCAAGATATGTAATAGATTCCAGACTTGAACAATACGCAAAAGCATTGTACCCTATTTCTGTTACAGAGTTAGGAATAGTGATGGATTTGAGACTGTAACAGTACCCGAAAGCTTGATATCCGATTGAGGTTACCGAGGTGGGGATACTTACGGATGATAGATTGGAGCAACATTCAAAAACGCTCGTTTCAAGTGATGTAATAGAATTAGGAATTACTACAGAAGTAAGACTTACACAACCATCGAATGCACTTTGCCCAATCGTTTCTACAGAATTCGGAATATTTAGAGATGACAACTTTGAACATTCGCGAAAAGCACTTGAGCCAATAGTACGTACAGTGTTGGGGATAGTTACAGAGGTCAATGATGAACAGTTAAAGAACGCACCATCGTCTATTATCCCAACAGAAGTGGGAATATTTACTGATATAAGGTTAGTGCAGTTGCGAAACGCGCCGCTACTGATATTCGTTAAACCATAATTAATTGTTAATGTAGTTAAAGACGAACAATTCATAAACGCGCCATCGCCCATAAAATATACCGAGCTTGGTATGATTAATGAAGTTAACGAAATGCAGTCAGAAAAAGCCTGATAACCGATATGGTGTACAGAATTTCCTAATGATAGTGTAGTTAAACTTGTGCACCCACTGAAAGCATATGGGTATATATCAGTAACCGAGTTGGGAATGGTGACTGAAATCAGGTTTGTACAATCTCTGAAAAGGCTTTCATCAATTTCAGTTACGGAGTTGGGGATTTCTACTGAAGTCAAAGAGCTACAACCGAAGAATGCAGACTCACCGATATAGGTTACGGAGTTGGGGATGCTAACCGAAGTCAAGTTTGAGCAACATATAAAAGCATATTTACAGATAGCTGTTACAGTATTTCCTATAGTAATTAATTTCAACGATGATATGTATGAGAACGGCGAACATATCCCATGAGTTCCTTTATTATTTTGAGCAATAAACTCTCGGCCTATATGAGCTTTTTCGAGTGGGCAATTATCAAATAAAGAGGAAGACCAATCCCAATCTGAATGTGTATAAATGTTTATAGCCCTATCTCCATCTTCGAAAAATACTGATGTTAGATTAGTGCAGTTACTGAACGCATCAACACCGATTGTGTTAACGGAGGAGGGGATCGTGACCGAGGTCAGGCCGGTGCAGCCGCTGAAAGCAGAGGAGCCAATATAGGTTACCGAATTAGGGATTGCTACCGAGGTCAGACCGATGCAGCCACTGAAAGCAGAGGAGCCGATAGAGGTTACCGAATTAGGGATTGCTACCGAGGTCAGACCGGTGCAGCCGCTGAAAGCAGAGGAGCCAATATAGGTTACCGAATTAGGGATTG
>CAZGTD010000002.1:0-47544 GCA_964528425.1 uncultured Bacteroides sp. | reverse complement strand
CTACCGAGGTCAGACCGATGCAGCCACTGAAAGCAGAGTAGCCGATAGAGGTTACCGAATTAGGGATTGCTACCGAGGTCAGACCGATGCAATCTTGGAAAACATAGTCCCCGATGTGGGTTACGGAGTGTGGGATGGTTACCGAGGTCACGCCGAAGCAGTCTTTAAAAGCTTTCTCGCTGATAGAGGTCACCGAATAAGTTGAGTGGTCATAGGTAACGGAGGAGGGAATAGTAACTTTACCGGTGTACTCTTTATTGCATGAGGACACGGTGCAAGTTTTTTTATCATAACTATTAATCTCGTAATAGATGCCGTTGACCTCAAATGGATAGGCAAAAGTTGGAAGGGCTATTAGCACTCCGACCAGCAGTAGTAAAACTTTTTTCATGTGTGGGTATGGGTGCCTGACAGGTTCCCGGACAGGCGGTTAGGAATGGATATGAAAAAAGCGCGGAACCTGACTCATTGCCGTCCGCAATCTGAGGCTCTCGCATTGCCCACTCTGTTGGACGGCAACGGTGAAGCCCACGCAAATATGAGAACGACCAACGGGCAGATACGCTCCAAAGGCGTACCTTTCCCGAAGGAGATACTTCATATCCAAGTGGCGCAACCCGCTGCTTGCCCTTGACAGAGTTAATGAAACTTGCGAGATTTCAGATTGCCAAGAAACGAAGCGCAAAGTAACGCTTTTCTAATTATTTATGTTATCGACCCGCCCGCTTGCCCGCAGACCGGGCCTCACGTTCGGTCGACAGCGGCAAAGATACGAAAAAAATTGGAATGTCGGAATTTAAACGTTTAATTTTTGGTGAAATTTGGTTGGTATGGATTTTTTTTGTAACTTTGCGGCGCTTTAAGCACCAAATCACTTAATTATTAACCACCAAAATTTCCAAAGAATGCATCTTAATTCTGACGAAAAAGTTGAAATCTTTGAGAAATACGGTAAGGGTAAGACTGATACTGGTTCCCCTGAGGCCCAGATAGCATTGTTCTCGGTCCGTATTGCTCATTTGACTGAACATCTGAAGTCAAATCACAAAGATTATGCTACGGCCCGCGCCCTGAAGCAACTGGTTGGTAAGCGTCGTCGCCTGCTGGATTATCTGATTCGCAAGGACATCAACCGCTACCGTGCCATCATTGCTCAGAAAGAGCTCGGCATCCGTAAGTAAGGCATCAACGGGAGGTCCGCAGTCAACGGGTCTCCCGCCTTTTTTCTTTCTCCGGCATGGAATTTTTTAAGAAGCACCCTATAATTACGAACTTGCTGCTGATTGCGGCGAGTGCCGTTTTATTGGTGGTTATTGCAATGTATGGACTGAGCATCTGGACAGCCCACGGCAAGGTTCAGGTGGTTCCAGACGTTCACCGCATGAGCGTTGTCGAAGCGCAGCGGGTGCTCGCCGACTGCAACCTGATGACCGAGGTTGTCGATTCGGTCTACGACACCGCAGTTGACCGCGGCGCTATTGTCGAGCAGCTGCCACCGGCCGGCAACCGCGTTAAACCGGGGCGCACCGTTTATCTGACTATCAATGCCTATTCGCCGCGCCAGGTAACATTGCCGGAGCTGGTCGGCACCTCCGTGCGCCAGGCCCGCGCGTCGCTCGAATCACTCGGTTTCCGGCAAATTCGCGAGGTTCGCGTTCCTTCCGACTATCGCGACCTGGTTCTGGCAATCAAGAGCATGGGCGTTACCCTGCGCGCCGGCACCCGCCTGCCCCTGACCTCAACTATCGTTATTGAGGTTGGCGAAGGCTTTACGGATGCTGCCGTTGACTCCCTCGAAGTCTACAACGAGGCCGACTGGGACCAAACACTCGAAAACGCCGAAAACTCCATTTATGACTGAAAACGAACCCGACGAACTTGAGCTCTACGAGCATTTCCGGTTCGTTGCCGACAAGGGCCAGGAGCTGCTGCGCATCGACAAGTTTTTGGTTGACCGCATGCACGGAGCCTCGCGCTCGCGAATACAGCAGGCCGCCGAGGCCAATTGCATTCTCGTTAACGGCAAACCGGCCAAGTCGAACTATCGCGTAAAGCCGCTCGACGTTGTTCAGATCGTTATGGATCGCCCGCGCTATGAAAATGAAATCATAGCCGAAGATATTCCTTTAGATATAGTTTACGAAGACGACACGGTTTTAGTTGTTAACAAACCGGCCGGCCTGGTTGTGCACCCCGGCCATGGCAACTGGTCGGGAACGCTGGTCAATGCGCTGGCATGGCACTTCCGCGACAATCCCGACTATGACGTCAGCGACCCGCGCTTAGGCCTGGTTCACCGCATTGATAAAGACACTTCGGGCCTGTTGGTAATTGCCAAAACTCCGGAGGCAAAGACACACCTGGGGCTACAATTTTTTAATAAAACGACCAAGCGCGAATATCAGGCCCTGGTGTGGGGCATTCCGAATCCGCCCCAGGGAACCGTTGCTACCCAAATCGGGCGCAACCCCAAAGATCGCCTTCAGATGGCAGTTTTGCCCGACGATGACCCTAACGGCAAACACGCCGTTACCCACTATGAGGTTCTGGAACCGCTGACCCACGTTTCGCTGGTTCGATGCGTGCTGGAAACGGGGCGCACACACCAGATTCGAGTTCACATGCGCCATCTGGGCCACCCGCTATTCAACGATGCGCGCTATGGCGGCGACAAAGTTCTTCGCGGAGTGCCGTCAGCCACCTACCGCAGATTTATCGACGGCTGCTTCGAAGCGTGTCCGCGCCAGGCTCTGCATGCGCGCACTTTAGGCTTCATCCACCCTAAAACAGGAGAGGAGCTGTTTTTCACAGCTCCCCTGCCCGAAGATTTCGAGGCCCTGCTGGCCCGCTGGCGCAAACTGGGCTAATCAGTTGGTAAGGTCAATCGCAAAGAATGCTTTCTTGCCGGTCGGATAGAGTCCGGTTATAAACAGAACCTTATCGTCGTCGGAACTTTTAACCAACCGGTCATATAGCTTTTCAAGCGCCTCGACCGATGCAATGCGCTGGCCGTTGACTTCGAGAATTATGAAGCCTTTGGGAATTCCGGCATCGCGGAACTTTCCGTCGGTAAGCGCCGAAACGCGAATGGCGGAGTTAAGACCCAGGCGGCGCAATTCGTCGGCCTCAACCTCGGCAAAAGTGCAGCCGAGTTCAGTAAAATCGCCCCGCTGGGCAATTGCGGTGGTGCCGGAAGGATTGCGCAGGGTTGCGCTGGCAACATGTTGCTTACCGTCGCGCAAGTAGGCGAGCTTAACAACGTCGCCCGGACGCAGACGCGCCATGTGTTCCTGGAACTGCGCCGAAGTGTGGACCGGCGTATTATCGGCGGCAACTATAATGTCGCCCTCCTTCAGGCCGGCTTCAAAAGCCGCCGAGCGCTCGATAACCTCGCCGACATAAATGCCGTCGTTAACGCCCTTAATTCCCTTTTCTTTGGCCAGCTCGGGGGTGAGCTCGCCGAAGCGGATGCCAAGAACGGCGCGCTGAACGGTTCCATAGTCGCGCAGGTCTTTAACGATTTTAGTAACGATGCTCGACGGAATGGCAAACGAATAGCCGGCATAGTTGCCGGTTTGAGAATAAATAGCGGCATTTATGCCGACGAGCTCACCGCGCGTATTAACCAAGGCGCCACCGGAGTTGCCGGCATTAACGGCAGCATCGGTCTGGATATAACTGTCGATACTCATGGACGCACGCCCTCCGGAACCGATTCCGCGGGCCTTGGCCGACACGATGCCGGCGGTAACGGTAGAGGTAAGACCAAACGGATTGCCAACGGCGATTACCCATTCGCCCACGCGAAGGTCGTCGCTATTGCCCATCGGGATTACGGGCAAGTTTTTAGCTTCGATTTTCAGCAGAGCCAGGTCGGTCGCCTCGTCGGAGCCGATTACCGTAGCGTCGTAGGTGGAGTTATCGTTAAGCGTAACCTGAAGGCGTTCGGCGCCTTGAATAACATGGTGGTTGGTGGCAATATATCCGTCGTCGGAAAGTATTACTCCCGAACCGAGGCCAAGTTGCTGCTCACGCTGCTGAGGCTGTTGCTGCTGAGGCTGGCGCCGCTGCGGGGTTCCGAAAAAGAAGTCAAAGAAGGGATCGTAGCCGCCCTGAGGAGCGGAATATTGCTGAACGCGCGGAGTTGCATAGCTTTTAATCGACACAACACCGTTGATAGTGCTTTCGGCAGCCTGAGTGAAGTCGGGATAGGCCGATGCCGATGCAGATTGCTGGGCAAAGCCCGAAAAAGCAATACCCAGAGCCAGCGAAAAGGTGAATGTTTTCAGATTGGTCATAGTTTTAGTTGAAGTGATTATTGTTTTTTTCTATTACAAATTTACAACTTAAATCACTCATAGCCAAAGAATTTAACGCTCCTTAAACATTTTAATTTTTGTTTGGTTAAAATATTTGAATGCCTCGGTGCGTTATATTGTTATAACCAAAAAATAGTTAAAATCTTTTAATGTTAGGCCGAATCTCATCATTTTATGCCTACGCGTTCCGCCGCTCCGTTGCTTCGTCAACGGGGAGGCGCCTATGGCTTGTGTTAGCCCTGAAGATTTCCATTCTTCTCATTTTATTTAAGGTGCTCTTCTTCCCCAACAGATTGCAGAGCGATTATCAAACCGACGCTGAACGTGCCCGGGCCGTTCGCACATCATTGACATCAAAATAAAAAACTCTGAATACCATGCCTGACTTGATTTCTGTTGTTGAGTGGTCGAGATGGCAGTTTGCCCTGACCGCGATGTACCATTGGCTGTTCGTGCCATTGACCCTCGGACTATCCGTTATCGTTGCGATTCTTGAAACCATGGCCTACCGCTCCGGTTCGGAACAGCTGGCCAAGCTGACCCGCTTCTGGACCAAGCTCTTTGCCGTCAACTTCGTGTGCGGCGTTGCAACCGGTATTATCCTCGAATTTGAATTCGGCACCAACTGGAGTAACTACTCCTGGTTTGTGGGCGACATTTTCGGCGCCCCACTGGCAATCGAGGGCCTGTTTGCCTTCTTCCTTGAATCAACGTTTGTTGTAGTTATGGTTCTTGGCTGGGGCCGAGTCAGCCGCCGCTTCCATCTGACCGCCACATGGCTAACGGCTATCGGCGCCATGATTTCGGCGCTTTGGATTCTCGTTGCCAACGCATGGATGCAATATCCCGTAGGCATGACCTTCAACCCTGACACCATGCGCAACGAAATGACCTCGTTTTGGGAAGTTGCTCTCAGCCCCGTGGCCATGAACAAGCTGATTCATGCCGTAACGTCGTCGTGGGCGCTCGGCGGGGTGTTCGTTGTTGGCGTAAGCTGCTACATGATGCGTCGCCGCCGCGAAACCGCCTTTGCGCTTCCAGCAGTAAAAGTTGCGTCGTGGGTTGGTCTGGCCGGATTGCTGATAACCTTCGCTTCGGGCCACTCGTCGGCCGTTGACGTAAGTCGCACCCAGCCCATGAAACTCGCCGCCATGGAGGGCCTTTGGCGCGGCGGGAACTCTACCGAGCTGGTGGCATTCGGAATTCTGAATCCCGAAAAAGAATTCAGCAACGATGCCGACCCCTACAGCTTTAAAATCGGTTTGCCCGGCGCCCTGTCGTGGATGGCCCGCGGCGACTTCAACGCCTACATTCCCGGCATTTATGACATTATTGAAGGCCACGACGAAATCGACGGCAAGGAAGTGAATACCCTCAGCTACGAAGAACGTATGGCCCGCGGAACTGCCGCGCGCCAGGCCCTTGAACGCTACGGACAAACCCACAGCGCCGAAGACCTCGCTGCTCTGCGCGCCGATTATCCATATTTCGGCTATGGCTACTACGATAACCCCGAAGAACTGATTCCGCCGGTTGCCATGACCTTCTACGCATTCCACCTGATGGTTATTCTGGGTGGCTACCTGATGGCATTTTTCGTTGTTGCCCTCCTGCTGGCATATCGTGCCGACCGCTGGCTCAAAACTCTCGGAGCGTCGTGGATCGGCATGCTCTCAATCGTTGCCGCCTGGGGATGCTCCCAAGCCGGCTGGATATGTGCCGAGGTCGGACGTCAGCCGTGGGTCATTCAAAACATCCTGCCCACTCGCGCAGCTATCTCGGCCCTGTCGGCCTCGTCTGTTCAGCTTACCTTCTGGCTCTTTGCGGCTGTGTTTACCCTGCTGCTCTTTGCCGAAATCACCATTATGTTCACCAAAATAAACCGGAATAAAGAAATTTAAGCCTTATGTTTCTTCAAAACTACTGGTGGTTCCTGATCTCCGTATTGGCCGCCGCACTCGTATTCATGCTTTTTGTTCAGGGCGGACAGTCGATGCTCCTCGGCGTTAGGCGCGAGGGCGACCGCTCAATGATTATCAACGCTCTCGGGCGGAAATGGGAACTTACGTTCACTACTCTGGTTGTTTTTGGAGGTGCCTTTTTCGCCTCATTTCCGCTCTTTTACTCAACGAGCTTCGGCGGCGCCTATTGGCTTTGGGTCGCCATATTGTTCTCGTTTGTTGTTCAGGCGTTCAGCTATGAATTCCGCCGCAAACGCGGCAACCTTTACGGCGCGCGCGTCTACGACTTCCTGCTTTTTTTAAACGGAGTGTTCGGGTGCTTCCTGCTCGGAGTTGCCGTGGCAACCATGATTTTCGGCGCTGACTTCGTTATTGACCGCCAGAACATTCTGGACCCCGCAAGTCCCGTAATTTCAACCTGGACCAACTCATGGCATGGACTGGAGGCCCTGGCAGAGCCCAAATGCGTTCTGCTCGGAGCGGTAGTGCTTCTGCTGGCCCGCGTAGAAGGTGCGATTTTCTTGCTTGAAAACACGGCCCATGACGCCACACTGCGCCGCCGGCTGACGCGCCAGGTGCTGGTAAATTCAGCCCTGTTCGTGCCGCTGTTTCTGGTGTTCGTAGCAATGCTGCTGATGGCCCCGGCCTACGTTGCCGACGCCAACGGCGTTATCCACAAGGTTGCCAACGGCTACCTGAATAACTTCCAGGAAATGTGGTGGGCCGCACTGGTGTTCATTGTCGGAGTAGTGCTGGTGCTCATTGCGATTGCCGGCGTAATTATCCGCCCGAAATTCGACCACGCAATGCTATTGATTGGCTGCGGAACCGTTTTGGTTATCATGTCGCTTTTCTGGGTAATGGGCTATAATTCAACAAGCTATTATCCTTCGACAGCCGATATGCAGTCGAGCCTTACGCTGGCCAACAGTTCTTCGTCGCCCTTCACCCTCGAAGTGATGGCCTACGCATCGCTGGTGATTCCGGTGGTGGCCGCCTACATTGCCTACGTTTGGCGCAAAATGACCTCGCGCCCCATCACCCCCGACGACGCCGACTATTAACCTAAGGGCGAATCGATCCAGCGGAAGTTCTCGCGGCCGGCACCTACCTCAAAATTAAACATTGCTATGCCGAGGTCGATTTTTGTATAGCCCACAAGCGACTTTCCGCGCTGAGGCTTAACGCCATCGGGCGCGACATATTCAAAATAAAACTTCTGCTGATTAACGGCCGTTGGCGCCTTCAGGGCCGCTTCTACGCCGCTGGCAAACCATTCGGGAGACTCCGCAGTAAGGTTACTGACCTGCTCCGGAGTCTTCACTTTATGGTTGCGGCCATCTTCGGCTCCGTAGCCGATGGCTATGCAAACAACCACTCTTTCGTCCGGGCCGATGGTAAATGCACCGTCGACTTTCTTATAGGTAAGGCCGACAATACATGTGCGCAAACCTAACTTCTGGGCTTCCAAAACAAACTTTTCGCTATAGTAGCCCGCACGATATTCCAGCGAGTCGGACTTACGGCCAACAACCATAACGTAGTTGCTGACATTACTGAAAGAGCCATAGCTCAAAAAGCCTTTAAAGGCCTTTGGCTCATTCGTTACCAACTGCATCCGCAGGTCGCCCTCGCGGTTGATTTTTTCAATTTCGCGGTTGAGGGCATCAACAACCGATGCCTCCAGCGGCCGGTCCTGATATTTTCTAATTGACCGTCTCTCTCTTAATGCTTCAATTTCAGTCATGATAAATAATCTTTTTTATCGGTTAAACACCTTTCCTCCCCATTTTGTTGCCAACCCGCCGTTTGCTAAAGGGAATAAAGGGAATAATGGGTTTATCGGCTCAAAATTACTAAAAATTATTGAAAATTACTAAATCTTTCTTGCGGGTTGGAAAAGTTTTTGTAACTTTGCGCAATTATGAAACAGTGGCTCAAAAGATATTTCTCGCTATCGCTGATGGTCGTTCTGGCCTTCATGGCTTTCGTTTTGTTCTTCAACGACAATTCAGTCAGCAAAAGCTACGAATATGCCGCTGAAATCCGCAATCTTGAGGAGCGCATCAGCCAATATGAGGATACCTTGCGCCACTATCAGGAACTAAACCGTCGCCTCGACTCCGACCCCCACGAACTTGAACGCATAGTGCGCGAACATTACCACATGCAGCGCCCGAGCGAAGACGTTTATATTTTTGACTAAACCGAAATTCTTTCAATTCATTGCAATGAAGAAAATATCTCCCGCACTCTTTCTTGTCGGACTCCTTCTGGTAGCCGCCGGAGTGCTGATGCCGATACTTTCGAACAATCCATTCAACAACGCGTTTCGCTATGTATTTGCCACCGGCGCCGGACTGACACTCATCGGTCGCTTGTTTCAGCCGGCAGCTGACCCCAATCTGCCAATCAGGGTGCGCCGCTTGCTCAGGCTCGAATCGTGGAGTGCGCTGCTCTTTTGCGTAGCCGCCTTCTTTGCCTTCTATTCGGCTCCGGTTCTTCGCGACTGGCTGGCCTTTACGCTGGCCGGTGCAGCGATTCAAATATACTGCTCGATAGCGCTTTCGCTGGTTCAGCGCAAAAACTCATGACCGACGTTTCGCTAACCCTCGACCAGGGCAACAGCTCCACCAAGCTTGTTGTTTACGACTGGAATACCCGCCAGGAGCTCGCGTCGGCCCTGCTTACACCGAAAAGCAACATCCGTGAGGCAATCGACGGCTACAACGTTCGCGCGGCAATCGGCTGCTCGGTTGCACATAACCGCACGCTGTCAACCTTGCTCACAGCCGTCAACGCCCCTATTTCCATGCAGTTGACCCCGGACACGCCCATATCGCTCATTAACCTCTACGAATCGCCCGAAACCCTCGGAGCCGACCGCCTGGCCGCTGCCGTTGGAGCTGCCGCCATGATTCCGGGCTGCGACCTGCTGGTTGCCGACATCGGCACCGCTTCGACATTCGACCTGGTTTCGGCCAACGGGGAATATCTTGGCGGAAATATATCGCCCGGCCCCGGCATGCGCTTGCGTGCGCTCAACCACTACACTGCGCGCCTGCCTCTGGTCAGCGGCCATGGAGCCGAAATTCCAACAGTAGGCCGCACCACTGTCGACGCCCTGCGGGCCGGCGCCATGCGCGGAGTCGTTGCCGAGCTGCTCTACTATAGCGGCTATGGTCGCCAACGGCGCATAGTCCTGTCGGGCGGCTGGGCTCCGGAAATAGCAGCCCTGCTCCCGGCCGATGTAGAGCCCACAATAGTTTCCCATCTGGTCAATTACGGTCTTAACCATATTCTCCATAGCAACTTATGAAATTCATCAAACATATTCTCGCCGCCCTTATGGTATTCGGCGTTGCGTCGGGGCTACGATCCGACGAAACCGCCGGTGCATCGCCCTACTCGATGCTCGGCTACGGACGCCTCAACGACCATATTTCCGCATCGCAACGCGCAATGGGCGGAATCGGCTACGCACTCCGCTCCAAACGCCAGATCAACGTTAAAAACCCGGCCAGCTACGCTGCTATCGACACCATGACATTTCTTTTCGACATAGGTGCTAACATCGGCGCAGGCCGTTTTTCCGACAATGACCGGTCGTTTCAGAAAACCCTTGGCGGGCTCGACTATGTTACAATGCAGGTTCCTATCGGCAAGTGGATGGGAGCATCGATCGGCCTGCTCCCCTACTCGTCGACCGGCTATCGGTTCGGCGCCCTTATTCCCGACGGACAGGTGAATTACGAGGGGTCCGGAGGTATCAGCGAAGCATATCTCGGATGGGCGGCCCGCCCGGTAAAGGGCTTGAGCGTAGGGTTCAACGCCGGATTACTTTTCGGCAACGTTATTAACGACGCCTATGTTTATGCCGACAACGGCGCCGCGGCCCTTTATGAACGTATTCTCCATGTGCGCGACTTCAACCTGGAATTCGGCATTCAATATGGACTAACATTCAACCGCGTCAACACCGTTACCCTTGGTTTGACATATACCCTGGGCCACAAGCTTCATGGCCATGGTTACGGAACCAAGTATGACATTTCTACAGACTCAGGTTCGTCGGTCGACACTATCGGCTACACCTCGCTTGCATCGCGTTTTTCGCTACCTGCAACCATAGGAGTCGGAATCGCATACCAGTGGGACCGCCGGTTAACCGTTGGTGCTGACTTTACTTATCAGTCATGGACCAGCGCCAAATTCCTCGGTATCGAAAACTTCAGCGACCCGCAAACCTTCAACAACCGCTATCAGCTGGCTTTAGGCGCCGAATATACCCCCGAAATACGCGGCAACTATTTCAAGCGCATGTCATATCGCATAGGTGCCCACTATGGCCGCGACTATGTTAAGGTCGGTCCTAACGCCGTTAAGGAATACGGTCTGAGCTGCGGATTCGGATTCCCGACTCCGATGCGCACGGCCGTTAACCTCGGATTTGAATATACCCATCGCAACACATCGCCCGCCGCTTCAGTGGCCGAAAACTACTTCATGGTAACCTTGGGCATAGCGCTCAATGAGGTCTGGTTCGTGCCCAGCAAAATCCGATAAATGCGTCGGCTCCCGCTCATCATAACAGTTTGTTGCATGCTCATCTGGAGTTGCAATAACGACTTCACCGTTGAGCGTCAGGAAATCGACGGCAACGTTACCCCAACAATGATTACCGACTCGGTCAACAGCTTCATCTCCGACTCGGGTATTACGCGCTACCGGATTGAAGCCCCGAAATGGCTGATGTTTGACGATGCCGACGAACCCTACTGGCTTTTTCCCGAAGGGTTGAACCTGCAGCAGTTCGACGACAGGATGAACATCACTTCTACTTTGGTCGCCGACACCGCACGCTACTTCTCTGCAAAAAAACTCTGGAAACTCGATGGCAACGTAAGGATGCGCAATATCGGAGGCGATAAGTTCCTTACTCCTCAGTTGTTTTGGAACCAAACCGCCCGAAAAGTCTATTCCGATTCGTTTATCCACATTGAACGCGCCGACCGTATTCTCGAAGGCTACGGCTTTGTTTCCAACGAAGAAATCACCGTTTACACCATTCGCCGGCCCACCGGCATATTTCCAACCGAAGGACTTCAAACCCGAATATGATAACAACCTGGATTCTCATCATAGTTGGCTCGCTGCTGCTCTCTGCCCTGTTTTCAGGCACGGAGATTGCCTTTGTGTCGTCCGATAAGGTACGCGCTGAACTCGACACACAAAAAGGGGGACTGCTTGCCCGAATTATCGACCGCTATTATTCGCGCCCTGACTTTTTCATTACGTCGCTGCTTGTAGGCAACAACATAGTGCTGGTTATCTACGGTATAGCGGCAGCCAAGTTGCTCGAAGATGACATTGCGCGCTGGGTTGGCGGCAACGAAATGCTGACCTTGGTTGTTCAAACCCTTATTACAACTGCAGTTATCATCATAACCGGCGAATTTCTACCCAAAGCTATTTTCCGGATAAACCCGAATGCTTCGCTGCGCGTCGTAGCGCTGCCTATGTGGCTGTTTTATTGGCTGCTCTACCCGATTTCACTGCTGACTACGTCACTATCGCACGCAATGATGCGAATGGCCGGAATTAAGGGTGATGACGACCGCGATGACGAACTCAGCGTCGTTGACCTTAACGACTACATCGAGCGCACGCTCGACAATCCGGTGGAAGAACGGCCGCAACTCGAAAATGAGGTAAAGATTTTTCATAACGCCATTGATTTCTCAACAATTCACCTGCGCGACTGCATGATTCCGCGCAATGAAATCGTAGGTGTTAACCTGTCAACTACCTCGCGCGAGGAACTCTCGCAATTATTCACATCCTCGGGACGTTCAAAAATAATTGTCTACGAACAGGATATAGACTCGGTGCTCGGCTATATTCATGTAAGCGAACTTCTGCGTCCGGGCGTTGACTGGAAAGAATCGCTGAAGCCGGTGGTTTTTGCTCCCGAATCGCTCCTGGCCAACAAAATGATGCGCAGGCTGCTGAGCGAAAAACGCTCCGTGGCAATAGTCGTAGACGAATTTGGCGGAACCGCAGGAATGGTTACCCTCGAAGACCTGATGGAAGAAATTCTCGGTGACATTCAAGACGAACATGACCGCAACACTGTTACAGCCCGCGCCCTTCCCGACGGGTCGTTTGAATTCAGCGGACGCGTTGAAGTGGACCGCCTGCGCGAGCAATTCGGGCTTGATATTCCCGAGAGCGACGATTATCAAACCCTTGCCGGATACATTCTTAACGAAACCGGAACAATTCCCTCGCAGGGCGACGACGTTCATCTCGGCCCCTATAACTTTAACATTCTCCGCTCTTCGGCAACAAAACTTGAGCTGATAAAAGTATCTCCCCTCTGAATTTCTATTTGCGGGATTAAGGAAAAATGCGTAATTTTGCAGTCGTAAAATCGATTGACAAAAGTGATGAACACTGACAAGTTTGAAATGGTAGCCAAAACCTTTCAGGGACTGGAAGAAGTATTGGCTGAAGAGCTCCGGATTCTCGGTGCGGAAAATGTTGAGCCAGGTAGGCGCATGGTTTCATTTCAAGGCGATAAGGCCATGCTTTATAAGGCCAATCTGCACTGCCGCACTGCCCTGCGGATTCTTAAACCCTTTTATTCCTTCCGGGCCTTCGATGCCGACAAACTCTACGACCGCGTGAAGGAATATGATTGGTCGCAACTGTTATCCCCGGAAAAAACTTTTTCAATCGAAGTTACCGTCAACTCTGAAAACTTCACCAACTCCCGCTTTGTAACTTACAAGGTAAAAGATGCGATTGCCGACTGGTTTCGCGACCGCGACCCCGAAGGAAAGCGTCCGGGCGTTCGCCTTAGCGATGCCGACGTTATAATCAACGTTCACATTGCCGGTTCGGAAGTTACCCTAAGCCTCGATTCATCGGGCGAAAGCCTTCACCGCCGCGGTTGGCGTGAGGCTCAGACCGAGGCTCCCATCAATGAAGTTCTTGCGGCCGGTATTATTCTGAAAAGCGGCTGGCGCGGCGATTGCCCGTTTGTAGACCCGATGTGCGGCTCCGGAACTTTTCTGGTCGAAGCCGCGTTGATTGCCGCCAATATCGCGCCGGGCATCTTCAGAAAAGGTTTCGCCTTTGAACAGTGGGCCGACTTCGACCGGGAGCTGTTTGAAGAAATTTATAACGACGATTCCGCCGAGCGCGAAATAACCTGCCCGATTATCGGAGCCGACATTTCGCCTAAAGCAGTCAGCATTGCCGGCGAAAACCTCAAGCGCGCGGCAGTGGCTAAATATGTTGACCTGCAGGTTAAACCCCTGAGCGCCTGGACGGAAGCTCCGGCTGGCGGCGTACTGGTTACGAATCCGCCCTATGGCGAACGTCTCCGTCCGGCCGATCTTGAAGGGCTCTATGACCTATTGGGCAACAAGCTTAAACATGTATTCACCGGCTACCACGCGTGGATTATCGGCTACCGCGACGAAGATATGATGCACATCGGGCTGCGCCCATCCTCGCGCGATACCCTTATGAACGGTTCGCTGCAATGCGAGCTGCGCGAATATATAATATTCGACGGCGACCGCGCAACCTTCAAGGCCGCTGGTGGAAAGACAGTCAGCCGCCGAACCGACCGTCCGAACCTGAAACCCCGCAAATTCGACCGCGACAAGAAATTCGACCGCGACCGCAAACCTCGTTTTGAACACGAACCCGAACCGGAGAGCGAAAATCCGCTGGCAAAGCGCCGCAATTTGAAAGCACTCGAAGCCATTACGGGTAAAACGCCGCAACTTTCGGCCCGCAAAGGCTGGCGCGGCCCCAAGAACTGAATTAAACACTTAATAACCATAAAATAACCGAACAATGACAATTTTGCTTCTTGGCAGCGGAGGCCGCGAATCGGCCCTGGCATGGAAAATCAGCCAAAGCCCCAAATGCTCCCATCTTTTTATTGCTCCGGGCAACGGAGGAACCGGAGCCTACGGCACTAACGTTGCCCTGAACCCACTCGACTTCGAGGCTATCGAATCCTTTTGTCGCGAACGCGGAGTGGAAATGATTGTTGTTGGCAATGAAGACCCGCTGGTTGCCGGAATTCGCGATTATTTTGCCGATAAAATGCCCGAGATGCTGCTGGTAGGTCCCGGAAAGGCCGGAGCCGCACTGGAAGGCAGCAAAGACTTCGCCAAGCAATTTATGGCCCGTCATGGCATCCCTACGGCCGCATATCGCTCCTTTAACGCCGCCACCGCCGACGAAGGGTGCGCATTTCTTGAAACTCTCAAACCGCCTTACGTTCTTAAAGCCGACGGTCTGGCCGCCGGAAAAGGCGTTCTGATAATCCCCGGCCTCGAAGAAGCCAAAGCATCGCTGCGCGAAATGCTTGGCGGAATGTTTGGCAACGCATCCAACACGGTTGTTATCGAAGAATTCCTGTCGGGCATAGAATGCTCCGTGTTTGTTCTGACAGATGGCGCCGGAAACTACCGCATACTTCCTGTAGCCAAGGACTATAAACGCATTGGCGAGGGCGACACCGGGCTCAACACCGGCGGCATGGGTGCCGTCAGCCCCGTTCCGTTTGCTGATGCCGAGTTCATGCAGAAGGTTGAAGATCGCATAGTTAAACCAACAGTTGAAGGCCTGATTAAAGATGGCATTGATTATCGCGGATTTATTTTCCTCGGCCTTATCAACGTTGGCGGCGAACCGATGGTGATTGAATATAACGTTCGCATGGGCGACCCTGAAACCGAGGCCGTTATGCCTCGCGTAGCCTCCGACCTGCTGCCGCTTCTCGAAGCCACTGCCCGCGGAAATCTCGGCAACCTCACTCTCGACGAAGACCCCCGCACGGCAGTTACCGTTATGGCCGTTAGCGGCGGATATCCCGGTAGCTACGAAAAGGGTAAGATTATAACCGGACTTGACAAAGCAGGCGAAAGCATACTGTTCCACGCCGGAACCGCTGCTACCTCCGACGGCGACATTGCCACTGCCGGCGGACGCGTAATCGCCGCCACAAGCTATGGTCCGTCAATCAAAGAAGCCGCCGCTAAATCATTCAAGGCCATTGAAGCGCTTGATTTCGACGGCAAATATTACCGCCGCGACATAGGCCTGGATTTGCAGAACCTCTAACCTTAAGCGGCTCACTTAATGAAGCGAGAGCAAGCGAGCCTGCCTGAGCGCATTCTGCTTGGCCCCGGCGGAAGCATAGCCATTGCATTGGTTTCGCTCGGGGTCCTGCTCCTTCTCAATCCCGGCGAGTGGATTGTGGGGGTACTCTCCGTAATTATCGGAGCATTCGGCGTTTATCAGATTAAAGCCCGCGGGCTTTACAAGGGTCCGAACCTGCCCTTTATCGGACTGTTTATGGCCATGCAGGCCGCAACCGTTTCCTCACTGACGGCAACACTCATGGCCGTAGTGACGATCGCCGCCATGGTGCTGATTATGTTGCTGTTTCAACACCGAGAGCAAACCCCGCTGATATTTCTGATAATGCTCGTTTGCGGCCTCGGAGCACTCGGAGCGCGCTGCTTCCTGCTGTTGTCGGGGGCATTGATGATTGCGCTGACATTTGTCGGAGCATTTTCTTTCCGCGGGTTTGTAGCGTCGGTTCTCGGGCTGCTGACTCCGGCAATAATCTGCATCGGCTTCGGGCTTTATAACCCCGAAAGTCTGCTGCTGATTTATGGCGGAGAGTGGTTCAACGGTTTCAACATATCGGTGCTCGTCGCCGCCATTCCGGCAGCGCTGTTTGCTCTCATCACTTTCCTGACGGCCTACGGCTATCCGCCAAAACAGCGCGCCCGCAATATGGCCATGCTGTCGCTGACCGCAGCTGCCGTGGCCCTGTCGATTGCCGACTCAGTAAACGCTTCGGACTATGTTGGCCTTTTTAACCTCTGCTCGGCATATTGGGTAGCACATTTCGCGGCAACGCGCCGTGGGGGCTGGCTCGCGGTTCCGCTTACAATTGCTTTTGCCATCTACTATGCACTTAGTTATTGAAAGCCATATTCCTTTTATCGGCGGAAAATTTGAGGCCGCCGGCCACACCGTTGACTATCTTCCGCCGGAGAAATTCACCCCCGAAGCGATAAAAGACGCCGACACACTGATAATAAGAACACGCACCAGCTGCAACGCTGAACTCCTGAAAGGTTCCGCGGTCAGACGCATAGCAACCGCAACCATCGGCACCGACCATATCGACCTGGACTACTGCCGACGGAACAACATAAGCGTTTATAATGCCCCGGGCTGCAATGCCCCCGGAGTTGCCCAATATGTGCTTTCAACAATTGCCACATTGCGGCCCGATGCACAAACGATAGGAATTGTCGGCGTTGGCCATGTCGGTTCCATAGTTGATCGCTGGGCCCGTGCCAACGGCTTCAAGACCATGCTGTGCGACCCTCCGCTGGGGCTTAACACTCCCCTGGAAACTCTTGCGGCTGAAGCCGACGTCATTACATTCCACACTCCGCTCGATTCGACTACGCGCCACATGGCCGACGCAACGTTTTTTAACCAATGCGTTCGGAAACCGCTGATTATCAACGCTGCCCGCGGCGCGATAGTTGACACTCCGGCCCTTGTCAAGGCAATTGAACGGGGCCGCGTTGAAGCTGCAATCGACTGCTGGGAGGGGGAACCCGATGTTTCTTTACGGCTTCTCGAACTCGCATCGGTTGCAACGCCCCATATTGCCGGTTATTCTCTCGAAGGCAAACAGCGCGCAACCGCAATGGCCATACGCGCCATCGACCGGTCAATTGCCACGCAATTGCCGCCGGTTGCACAGGCGCCTTCAATCGAAGCGATTGCCGCATCTTATTCTCCGCTGGCCGACACCGCCGCGCTGCGCTCCGCTCCCCGGGCTTTTGAAGTCCTGCGCAATTCCTATTCTTTCCGCGCTGAGCCCAAAGACGGGATTTTCTAAGTACTAATTGCTAATTACTAATTATTTTTGTAACTTTGCAGTTCATTCTAACCATTCGGAACAATCATGAGCGAAATCATAACTAACGACGAATCCACAGACCGCGGTCTTAACTTCGTAGAACAAATCGTTTATAACGACCTGCAAGAGGGCAAAAATGGCGGACGGCTCAACACCCGTTTCCCACCCGAGCCTAACGGTTACCTCCATATCGGCCATGCAAAAGCGATTTGCATGGACTTCGGAGTTGCCGAAAAATTCGGCGGCACATGCAACCTGCGCTTCGACGACACAAACCCCGTTAAGGAAGACACTGAATATGTTGACGCCATTCGCGAAGACATTCACTGGCTCGGCTTTGACTGGGGCGACCGCGAATATTACGCGTCAGACTATTTTCCGAAGCTTTTTGACCTCGCCGTCAGAATGATTAAGGAAGGTAAAGCCTACGTCGACGACCAGACCTCGGAAGAAATTGCCGCCCAGAAAGGCACCCCGACCCAGCCGGGCCAGAATTCGCCCTATCGCGACCGCACCCCCGAAGAGAATCTCGACCTGTTCATGCGCATGAATGCCGGTGAGTTTCCAGACGGCGCCAGAGTTCTGCGCGCTAAAATCGACATGGCGTCAGACAATATGCATTTCCGCGATCCGATAATGTATCGAATCATAACGAAATACCCCCACCACCGCACCGGTACGCAGTGGAAAGTATACCCCATGTATGACTTCGCACACGGCCAGAGCGACTTTTTTGAGGGTGTTACTCACTCGATTTGCACGTTGGAGTTCGTACCCCACCGTCCGCTCTACGACTATTTCGCTCAGGAACTCGCAAAAGGAGGCGACTACTGCCCGCGCCAGATTGAGTTCAACCGCCTGAACCTCACCTACACCGTAATGAGCAAGCGCAAGCTGCTCCAGTTGGTACAGGAAGGCCTTGTCAGCGGTTGGGATGACCCCCGCATGCCAACCATTTCCGGCATGCGCCGCCGCGGCTATACCCCCGAAAGCATCCGGCGCTTTATCGACACTATCGGCTACACCAAATATGAAGCACTGAACTCGATTTCGCTCCTCGAACACGCCGTTCGCAACGACCTCAACGCCCGCGCCACCCGCGCAATGGCGGTTCTCAATCCCCTGAAGGTTACAATAGTCAACTATCCCGAAGGAGAGGTTGAGGAAGTTGAAATGGAAAATAACCCCGAAAATCCGGCCGAAGGCACCCACAAGATGCCGTTCTCGCGCGAAATCTTTATTGAGCGCGACGACTTCATGGAAAATCCGCCGAAAAAATTCTTCAGGCTCGCTCCCGGCGGCGAAGTGCGCCTGAAAGGAGCTTATATTATCAAGTGCGAAGAGGTTGTTAAGGATGCCGAAGGCAACATTATTGAACTCAAATGCTCCTACGACCCCGAAACACGCTCCGGTCTGCCCGGCTCGATGCGCAAGGTCAAAGGCACCCTCCATTGGGTTAGCGCCGCTCACGCCGTAGACGCCGAAGTGCGCCTCTACGACCGCCTGTTTGCCGTTGAGAACCCTGCCGCCGAAACCGACAAGGATTTCCGCGAACTTCTTAACCCGGATTCGCTGAAAGTGTTGACCGGAGTGAAAGTTGAGCCTTTCATTGCCGAAAACGCCAAACCCGGCGCGAAGTTCCAGTTCCAGCGCATCGGTTACTTTACTCCCGACCTTGACTCCAAACCCGACCATCTCGTTTTCAACCGCACCATAGGGCTGAAAGACAGCTGGGAGAAAGAGCAAAAGAAATGAGCATTGAAAAGCCTGCCAACGAACGCCTTAAACTCTACGAACGGTTCAAAAGATCGCTCGCACCGGGAGTTGATGCCGAAGCTGAGTTCTTCGATGCCGACGACCTGATTATCGTTATCGACCAAGCGGTAGACCTCGATGATCAGTACGTTGAAATCGAAGCAATTATGCGCGGCTATCGCTTCTTTCCCGACAACGAGGAACTCCGTTCACGGCGTGCTTTTCTATACTACGACCTGAACCTCGACCAGGGTGTGGAAAACATTCAGCAAACGCTCCCGGCCGGGTCGCCGATGACCAAAATCCTCAACCTGCGCCAAAATGCCGAGCTGCAAACCGAGCAGTCGGCAATCAAGGTGCTCGACTCCATTGCAGCATCGCCCGAAAAGCTCGACGACGAAACCATTATTCAGCTCGTAGACTGCGCCGGTGCCTGCAACTGCTATTCCTGGCTCAAAGATAACGAAAAACGCCTGCGAAAGAAAACGGACTATTTGCCGACGCTGCTCTATGAACTCTTTATAGTGGCCGACCTTCACCACGACCGCGACTATTGCATAAAGCTGCTCGAAGAGTTGACCGAACTTGAACCGTTCAACGTTGACTTCTGGAACGCGCTGGCTCAGATTCTGGTCAACATCGGCGACGGTCCGAACCCCAATGAACCCGACTTCGACGGAGCCCTTACAACCCTGGAATATGCTCTGGCTATCGAGCCGGAAAATATTCAGGCCCTTACCCTTAAAGCCTCCATTCTCATTGAACTCGACCGCGCTAAAGAAGCCGTTGAGATTCTTGGACCGTTCGAAAAGGAAATGCCGTCGGCAACTACAGCCGAAATCTACTTGCGCGCGCTCTACCTGGCCGGCGATATCGACCGCGCCAAACTGCTCGCGACCACCTACTGCCGCCAATGGCCCGAATCGGAGGAACTGGTCCACTTTTCGCTCTTTGTTGAGCCCGATGAGCTGGACTCGCTGCTTCAGGCCCACTTCAACGCCATCGAGAATACTGAAAACTTTGCCGAGAACTGGGTTAGCCGGGCAAAAGCCTATTATAGCCACGGCGACCTGATGCCGGCCCTGAAAATGCTCCACGCGCTGAAAAACAACGGCCTGCTCGACTATGCGGCGATGAAACTGTATATTACCTGCCTGTATTGCCTGGATATGTTCGACGAATGCATCGCCGAATTCAACGACATTATCGACAATAACCGCGAACTTCTGATGCCCGTAGTGGTTATCGGTGGAATTATGTCGTATCTCAAAAAAGGTGCGAAGCGACCGGCGAAAGAGGCAATGAAAAAATTGATGGCTAATTTTCCGCTCCACATACGCGACACCTGGACCCTGGCTTCCAATCTCGAATCTATCGGCATGTCGCAATTCATTGCCGCCGTCAACGCTATTCTTGACGCCCCCGGGCCCATCGACGTTTCTGCAATCGACATTTTTGACTTTCCCTCTTCATCAATATGAACAGAATCCTGACTTTTGCGATTGCTGCGCTCGCCACCCTCGTGCTCGCAGCTCAAGAACCCGCCGACTCTGCCGCGACCATTGCCGACCACCTAAAGGCATCGGGCAAAGCAATGGTTGTTCAACCCGCCAAACTCAACGACCGTCTGCGTCCTACGGGATCAGGCGCTGCAGCAACCTCGGGTCAGACTCAGACCGCAGCGTCTGAAACGCCACGCTCAACCGGCGGATTCCGCATTCTGGTTTTTTCGGGCAACAATCCCCGCACCGCCAAGACCGAAGCATCCAACCGCTCGCAGACTGTGGCCTCACAATTCCCCGAATATGCTACCTACGTTAGCTACGATGCCCCCTACTGGCGCCTGAAAGTCGGCGACTTCCGCTCCTACGACGAAGCCTCCGCAGCCCTCAGCCGGCTGCGCGCGGCCATGCCCGCCTGTGCCCGCGAAATGAGGGTTGTTCGTGAACGCATAAATCTCTGATATGGAAATTAAATCTTACAATCAGGAAACCATTGATAAGCTCGCCGGCCACTTTGAGGAAATAATCAGGCTGCTCGGCGAAGATCCCACGCGCGAGGGGCTACGCAAAACTCCCCTGCGAGCCGCCAAAGCGCTCTATTATGCAACCTCGGGCTACCGGCTGAACCCGTCGGAAATCATGCGCCAGGCCGTGTTTACCCACGACGGTTCCCGAATGATTATCGTAAAGGATATCGAGTTCTACTCGCTTTGTGAGCATCATATACTTCCATTTTTCGGCCGCATGTCGGTCGGCTATATTCCCAAGGGCAACATGCTCGGGCTGAGCAAGGTTGCGCGCGTTGTCGACGCCTATGCCCGACGCCTTCAGGTCCAGGAACGGCTAACCGCGCAGGTTTGCCGCGAGATTTTCGAAACCCTCCCCGCCGAAGGTGCAATCGTTACCTGCACAGCCGGCCACCTTTGCATGAAAATGCGCGGTGTGGAGAAACAGGAGGCAATGACAACCACAACCGACTATCTCGGCACTTTTGCCCAAGACCCCACATTGAGAACGGAATTTTTCAACCTCATTAACCAGAAATAACACAATGCAAATCCAACGTCTGCAAAACCTCTATCTGCTTATTGCCTTTATCTGCGCAATCGTTAGCATCAGCCTCCCCTGGATTAACCTGCCCGAGGGCAATATTTCAGTTCAAAACAACGTGCCGCTGCTGATTCTGGGACTGCTGGCAACCATTCTGCCGCTGCTCGGCATCTGCCTCTACAAAAACCTGCAGCGCCAAAAGCTCGTTAGCCGCCTGGCAGCCCTGTTTGCATTTTTCACTCTGGCCTACGCCTGGGCCCTCGACTGGATGAACATCGAAAACGGCGCCACCATTGCGCTGATAGCACCGTGTGCAATGCTTTTCAGCTGCCTGTTCAACATTTTTGCTACCGGAGCTATAAAGTCTGACCAAAAATTACTCAAGGCCGCCGACCGCCTGCGCTGACCATGCCCCTGATTTCTGTAATCACGATAACTTATAACGCAGAGTCGACCTTGCCGCCGACTCTGCGTTCCATTGAGGCCCAGACGTTTAAGGATTTTGAATATCTCGTTATCGACGGCGCCTCGACCGACGCAACAGTCGCCCTGGCCCGCAACTGCTCCAAAGCGCAGGTTTTCAGCGAACCCGACCGCGGGCTCTACGATGCCATGAACAAGGGCCTTCACCGCGCCTCGGGCCGCTATGTGCTCTTTCTCAACGCCGGCGACTCGCTGCCCGACTCATCGACCTTGCAGACCTATGCCGATGCCATAGCCGGCGCCGCTGCGGAGCCGGGCATAGTCTACGGCCAGACGCGTCTTGTCGACGCCGACCGCCGCTACGTTGGCGAGCGCCATCTGCTGGCGCCTGAAAAACTCACTTTCCGCTCTTTTTTGAACGGCATGGAGGTTTGCCATCAGGCCATGCTGGTGCGCCGCGACCTGGCCCCGGACTATGATTTGCAATATCGGTTTTCGGCCGATTACGACTGGTCATGTAAAATTCTGCGCATCTCACCTCTCAACGTCTACATTCCCGGCTACGTTGCCGACTATCTGAGCGAGGGAATAACCACCGCCAACCGCCGCGCATCGCTGCGCGAGCGATTCCGCATCATGCGCCGCCACTACGGCCTCCTGCCCACCCTGCGCACCCACCTGCGCAAACTCCTGGGCCGTTAGAGCAGGTCGATGCCGGCGGCGCGGAGTGCTGCAAGCTGCTCCTCGGGCCAGAGCGAGGACTGCACTTCGCCAATGTGGGCTTTCTGGAGCAAAAGCATGCACAGGCGGCTCTGACCGATGCCTCCTCCTATGCTCTCGGGCAGCTCACCGGCAAGCAGCGACTTATGGAAGGCACGCTCCTTATACTGCTCTTTGCCCTCAAGCGCCAGCTGACGTTCAAGCGCCTTACGGTCAACGCGAATACCCATTGAGCTGAGCTCAAACGGAATATCGAGCACTCTGTTCCAAACTATAATATCGCCGTTGAGGCCCCCGTCGGTCGACCAGTCATCGTAGTCGGCAGCGCGGCCGTCGTGCTTCTCGCCGTTGCTCAGGCGCCCGCCTATGCCGCGAATAAACACAGCACCATGTTTGCGTGCAATCTCGGCCTCGCGTTCCTTGGCCGACAGCGTCGGATACATGTCTAAAAGCTCCTGGGCCGTTACGAAATGAATCTTCTCGGGCAGCGTTGGCGTAAGGTGCGGATAGCGTTCATAAACCGCACGCTCAACGCGCCGGATTGCCTCATAGATTTTCTCAACGATTGAATAGAGGAACTCAACTGTGCGGTCTTCGGGGCGGATTGTCCGCTCCCAGTCCCATTGGTCAACGTAGAGAGAATGAATATTATCGAGCTCCTCGGTAGTGCGGATGGCATTCATGTCGGTATAAAGGCCAAATCCGGGACTAATCTGATAATCCGCAAGTTTGGTGCGCTTCCACTTAGCAAGCGAATGCACAACCTCGGCCCGGGCGTTGCCCATAGCGGGAATAGTAAACGAAACCGGCGGCTCAACGCCATTGAGATCATCGTTTATACCGGTGCCCGACAACACGAACAGCGGTGCTGTTACGCGTCTCAGATCCAGGGCCTGACCCAGAAAGCGCTGAAAGTCATCTTTAATCTGCTTGATGGCCACCTCGGTGGTTTCGGGCAGCAGCTTCAGCTTATACTTTGTAGGAATAATCAGCATTGTTTAGAAATCTAATATAAAAAGGGTAAGCTCCCTACATCGCACCTGCTACAACCTACTACCGTTGCTACCTTCCGGTCCTGGCGGAGTTCATAGGGAGCTGGTCGCATAGGACTTACCCGACTGCAAAGTTACACCTAATTTTCGACTTTTCCAAATTTTTTAAAAACTTGTTAATCTTCGTCACCCTCCGACAGCTGCTCCAACGAAGATTCTATCTCTTCGATGGATGGCAATGAGCTCTTTATGTCGCGGGGAATTAGCTTGGATAACTCATATTGCGAAACTCCGAGCGGAAGATTATAGGCCTCCAATGAATATTTAGCCTCAATGTTATCTTTATCTTTGCAAATCAACAGACCTATGGTTGGATTATCATGTTCCGTTTTCAACTGGTGGTTTACTGCTGTAACATATAACCCCAACTGGCCAAGATATGATGCTTGAAACGACCCTGTCTTCAACTCTATACAACAATAGGCGTGGATTCGAGTATTGTAAAACAGAAGGTCAATGAAGATTTCCTTTTCACCGACTTGCATACGGTACTGTCTGCCCATATAAGCGAATCCGGTGCCTAACTCCACAAGAAACTTGGTAACATTATCAACCAAAGCATTTTCGAGCTCACGCTCTGTGTAATCTTCGGTCAGTGTAAGGAAATTAAACATGTAAGGGTCCTTGGTGGTTTGCTGAGCGAGGTCGCTTTGCAATGCCGGAAGCGTTGAGCTGAAATTGGTAATAGCCTTGGCTTGACGCTCATATAAGTCAGTACCGAGGAAATTCAGCAGCAGATCACGTCCCCATCCGTTTTCGATGACCTTGCGGACAAAGAAGATAGCCTTTTTAGCATCGCCTTTACTCTTGTCAATAATAGTTTTTTGATGAAACCATGGGATTGAGCATATTTCTTTCAGTAAATCATCCGCAACCTGCGGACGATTCTGCTGTTTGAAATCGTCCACACCCTGTGGAAGATTTGACGAAGCAAAATTTTCCACACCCTGTGGAAGATTTTCAACTAATTGAGAATAAAGGCTATAAAAACGATACATGTATCGTATATTGCTTTCGGAGAAGCCTTTCTCTTCAGGCATTTCCGACCTCAGATCATGGCTCAAGATTTTGTAGAATCCCGAGCCATAGGTATTAGAATACTGCCTTTCGGCAATATCGCGGCCAAGGCTCCAATAATATTCAAGCAACGTGCGGTTGGCATCAATAGAAGCTTTAAGGCGGGCGGAAAGGTATCGCCGTTTAAGCTCCTTAACCCAACCCTGATAATCGCTGTTATGCAAGAGGGTTATATCCGGTTTCATGCGCGCCGAATGGTTAGGATTTCTTTTTGCGGAAGAGTTTTTGGGCGTAGGCGGCCAGGGGAGGGCCGAAAAGGCCGGCCAGAGCGGCCGATAATCCGATTTGAATATAATTGGCCGGGCTTTGGAAAAAATCGATATTGAAAAGATCGCCAATCAGCAGGCAGAAGCCCGCAACCGCAAACCAAACCACCATAAAGGCTAAAAACAGAGCAACTTTTTTCATAGCGGATATTCGTCAAATGCATAAAGAACCGTCGACAGATAGCGCTCGCCGGTGTCGGGCAGCAGCGCAACTATGGTCTTGCCCTCGTTTTCGGGGCGTTTTGCAAGCCTCAGAGCCGCGCTCAGGGCCGCGCCCGAAGAAATCCCCGCAAGAACCGCTTCCGTGTGAGCCAGGGCACGAGAGGCGGCAATAGCGGCATCGTCGTCAACTGTCATTACCTCGTCAACAACCGTCGGGTCATAATTCTTAGGAACGAACCCGGCACCTATGCCCTGAATTTTGTGTGGCCCCGGCTTCCCGCCGCTAAGAACCGCCGACCCGGAAGGCTCTACGGCAACAGCCCGGATTGACCGGTTATGGGCCTTCAAACCGCGCGCGGTGCCGCTGACGGTGCCTCCGGTGCCTACGCAGGCCACAAACACATCGACCCGCCCGTCGGTATCGGTCCAGATTTCCTCGGCGGTGGTCAACTCGTGGGCCCGCGGGTTAGCCGGATTTTCAAACTGCTGCAGAATCACCGCTCCCGGAGTTGCCGCGCGCAGCTCTTCGGCCTTGGCTATGGCGCCGTTCATGCCCTGCGCACCCGGCGTAAGCACCAGCGTTGCCCCCAGCGCCTTCAGCAGGTTGCGGCGCTCCAGACTCATGGTGTCGGGCATAGTGAGCACCAGCCTATAGCCCTTGACCGATGCCACCCATGCCAGGCCGATGCCGGTGTTGCCGCTGGTCGGCTCTATGATGGTTGCTCCCGGCTTAAGCGTGCCAGCAGCCTCGGCGGCCTCAACCATAGCCATAGCAACCCTATCCTTTACCGAACCGCCCGGATTAAACGATTCGAGCTTAACGAGCAGCCGGGCCTTCAAACCCTCCGCGGCAGCCAGGCGCTCCACCTCCAGCAGGGGAGTATTGCCAATCAGCTGCGTCAAATCCTTTGCAATTTTCATAATTCTCTGAATACTTTAAAATTCAACGATGCAAATATACCCAAATTTTTATTTTTAGCATAATATTGTCGCCATAATTACAATTTTTTGCTTAAATTTGCATTCCGCTATGTTTTCTGAGCCAAAAGTCATGAGAAATCATATACTCATTATCCTTTCGCTGCTACTCCTTACCCTCGGCTGCGCCAACTCGCGGGTTAACTCCCGCTTAGATGCCGCCGAATCGATGATGGAGCAGCACCCCGACTCCGCCCTGACCATACTTCAGGCCATTGATGGCTCAACCCTGCGCGGCGAGTCGCGCGCCCGCCATGCCCTGCTTCTTTCGCAGGCCTTGGATAAGAACTACATCGACGTCACCTCCGACTCCCTGATCTCAATCGCCACCGACTACTACGCCAACTCCAACGACGACTACCACAAAATGCTCGCCTACCATTATAGGAGCAGAATCTTCTATAATGCGGACCATTACAACACAGCATTAATTGACGCATTGACTGCCTACGATCATGCAGTGGAGCTAAGCGATACATTAAATATGTCGCGCATAGAATCCCAAATAGCAAGCATCTACGTAATGGGGTATAACGAAGTAGAGGCCTTAAGCTGGGAACTATTATCACTCGAACACGCAAAGCAACTTTATAATTATAAATGGCTAACAAATTCATACTTAAATATAGGTAAGGATTTGTTAGGAATGCTACGAATTGACGAGGCAATCCAATATGCCGATTCATCTTTGGCTTTATCTTCTGAACCTGGCTTGATAGCCAAAGCACAAGAAATCAAATATCTCTCATATTTTTATGTAGGCGACTCTTGTAGAGCTGATTCAATATACCGGATTCTCTTACAATTAGATTATGAGATGTCTGATAACGTAATCGCTTCTCGAAAACATCTTGAACCATTGAGCAAAGATGAGCAGATAAAGCATAAAGATGCCATAATAGAACAGCAAAATGATTATATATTAGCCATGTCTCTCAGCAATTTGTCTGAAACCCGGCAACGTTTTGACCGAGAAAAGGCAACCCGTTTAGAAATGTCAGTTGAGCAACAGCGCAAAAAAATCATATTTCTCTTATTTATTAGCGGTGTAATAATTGTCTCCTTAATTATCTTCATCAGATATATTCGCATTCGTTCTTTAGCACATAATCTCGAAAAAGAGAATCAAGTACAAGCGATTATTCAAGATTATGAAAAACTGAAGTATAGCTATAACCTATCGAAAATCAAGGTTGGAGAACTCAATCATAATGTTGAGACTCTCTATCAACAGAGTGCCGATTCGCTACTTGCTAATGAGAATTTAAAGCAAAAAATCTCCTTAATATTTCTCAAACAATATTCCTGGATAAATAAGTTCGGAGAGTTATATCTGGACTCAACCTTGAGTTTAAAGCGAAATCATGAACTGATCAAACAACTGGAAAGTAATTTTTCAATAAATAATCCTCGAGCACTAATTGCCGAAATTGAGAAACATCTCAGCGAAAGTAATGCCGACTTACTAAGGGAAATACATAACTTAGGATTTAATGACACAGATAGAGGAATGCTCTATTTCTTTATCATTGGAATTTCAACAAGAGTTATTTGTTTAATTACTGACAAATCTCCGGCATCGGTTTATAATATTAAGAGTCGACTCAAGAAAAAACTACAGCAACTCGATTCTCCCTTCACAAACCAAATTATCAACATTATTTAAAGCTAAAATTTGCCCTAAAAACAGAGGCAAAATTAGATCTTTGAGGCAGCTGTTAGAATATTAACAAACCACCTCCTGAATATCAGGCACTTAGCACACATAGATGGTAGATTATTTTGGATTGAATTTTGCATAGTTTTGAACCTGAATGCGTAACTTTGCAACAACTCATTTTATCCCAAAAGTACCATCATGAAAAAAGTATTATTCTCATTATTTGCCTTATTGGCAACAACAGCAGTGCCGTGTTCAACCGCAACCACAATGGCTGCCGAACAAGAACCATCGGGTAAAACCCAACCCAAAAAGACTCGTGAAATTATTTTACTAAAACAGTAAGAAAAACCAAAAGTAAACAGGGCGCCTGCTAAACCTCTTTACGGTTTTTACGACGGATCGATTCTTTCCTTGGCAATAGAATGTAGTGACGCCAACGAAACTGCGACTTTGCGCATTTCATCGCCATATTCTACAATAGAGTATTGCTTCACTATAAACGAATTGACTCAAGGAGTCAATATTGATCTTTATGAAGATACTCAGATTGAACTAATCTTAGCTGACGGAACGGTTTATAACAGTTTATAATAGTCATTTTTCTTTTAATATTTAACCGAGATTGGATGTTCCGTATTTTATTCGTAACTTTCGGGCATCCAGTCTCTTTCCCACAAATCATTCACCATGAAAAGATTCACAAATATCCACAGTATCGTTTTCATAATTGCCCTCTTGATGGGGGCTGTTGCTTATGCTAACACGAATATTGTAAATATTGAATTCAAGAAAGAAAACGTTAAGATTCACAAGGATGGCCGTAATCTTTACTACGTTATTTATAATGGCGACCTCACAGCATTTGATATAACCGGATATCCGGCAATTCCCTATTTCAGTTTGTCGCATATTGTTCCGCAAGGCAGTAAAGTGAAATCTGTGAAAGCCTACGGCGACTCAATTGTATTAGAAAAAGGAATTAAGCTTCAGGAGGTCCAAGAGGAAGTAGTGTTAGGAACTAAACCGACTTATGAAGTTAAGGCTTTTAGTAAAGACTCTATGCTTAAAGTTGAAAACTGCCGATATGTTGCGTCAAGCAATGTCGGCGATGAATCCATTGCTCACATTGCCTATTCACCTTTTGCCTATGATGCCAATAATGAAACTCTATACTTCATTGAGAAACTGAATATAGCGATTGAATACGACGTTGAGTCAAAGAAAAACAAACAGGAACCTGTTGAACAATTATGGGCACCCACTGACCCAATCAGCTCCAACAATCTGCCAATCCTCCGAGGTAGAATCGACGATATTGTTAATCTAATGCCGGTAGATTATCTGATTGTTACGGTCGATTCTTTAAAATCTGCTTTTGAGCCATTAGCAAAGTGGAAAACGACCAAAGGAGTATATGCAATGATAACAACTATTGACGCTCTTATGGCAAATAGCACTGATTCTCCATTGGACATAAAAAATCGCATATTTAGCTTTTATAAAAATTTTCGTCCCCACTATGTACTGCTCGGTGGTGATGATGAGATTATACCTGCGAGAAAATGTAAAATTAAAGTTAGTGGAACCGATGAAAGAGATATTCCAACTGATATTTATTATGCTTGTTTTGACACCTCAACATTTGATTGGGATCAAAATCAGAATGGTCTTTATGGCGAATATATCGAACGGAATAATACAATTTTGAAAGATAGTGTTAACTTAATCCCGAATATGTATGTTTCACGAGCTCCCGTAAGAACCATTAACGATGCCAAAGCTTTTGTTGACAAAGTGCTTGATTATGAAATTAATCATACTCCTTCTAACAGTTTCTTAACCACCGGGGGAGAAATTAATCGCTCTGACATAACTTATGACGAAGACGATAAGACCATCATTGATAAGCATAGTGATGCGGAAATGTGGGGTGATGAGCTCTTCTCCAATGTTGTAAGCCCTAATTATACAGGAAAATGGGATAGATTTTATAACACAGATTCAAGTTTCCCCGGAGGGAAAGATTACGTATTAGATGAAACCAACTTTAATAAAGTACTGTCTAATGGCTATGACTACATATCTCTGTTTACTCATGGATATCATAATTACGTATATTTAGAATGGATTACAGCAACTAAATCAAGAACATACAAAATTGAAGATGTCGCAAATCTTAATAATAAAGGAAAAAGTGTCTTAACAACAATTGCATGCCTGACAAATGCTTTTGACACATGGGTTGAACCTAAATTATTTAATCTTCAGCACAAAGACCCATGTTTAAGCGAAGCTTTTTTGAGGAGTCCAAATAGTGGTATCGTTGCATATTTAGGGTGCTCTCGTGAAGGCTGGAGCCAGCCTTACAGTCCAACCCATGGCGCATCATACCAATTTGAAGAATCCTTTTATAAGAATCTTTTTAATAACATCTCGGAAAATAAGAATTTTGCCAAGATTGTTACAGACGCTAAACTGAACCTGATTGCAGCTGCCTATTTTAACCCCTCTTATCGTTGGATATTTTATGGTCTTAACGCAATGGGCGATCCGGAAATGCCATTGTATACCGGACAGATTAACGCATTTAATAATGTAAGTTTCACATATAATGCGGGCCAGCTGACAGTAAATACCGGGGTTTATGATTCTAAAATTTGCATCACCGGTACTTCTTCCCGAAATAATTCTTATAACGTGTTTATAGGAAGAACTTGCACTCAAGATATTTCAAACTATTCCTCTCCCAACAGTGCAATAGTAACCGTAACGAAGCAGAACTATAGACCGCGTTCTTATTATGTCACAGTTTCAACCGGGGCCAACAAGCTTATCGTCCAAGAAATATTTTCCATTGTAGATTATGTTAAAACCGGAACTATACAATATATTCCAAACGAGAGCAACATTCGTTTGCAAAACACTTATATTGAAGATAATAAACTCTGCATTATATTGAACGATAAACCCAACAATGATTTAACCTTAAACATCTCTTCGGCTACAGGATTTCCCTCGCGTAGTTACTCAATAAGTAACAACAAAACGACAATTGATATTTCCGACTTCCCCGCGGGCATCATAGCTCTATCCTTAAACAGCAACGGCCAATATATCACCTCCAAAACAATTCAAAAAAGATAAATTATGAAATACTTAAATCAACTTACTGCGTTAACTCTCATTCTGCTGGGTACATGTTCTGCATTTGCAGAAAAAACGCTGCTGACCCCCGGAAAGAGCTGGACGGTAAATGAACGGCGAATTTCCGGCTTAAGATCCGTTTTCATTAAGGCGAAAGTCGAAGTTTGTTCAGACACGGTGATTGACGACAGGGCGGCAACGAGGTTGAAATTTCAATATCTCGGTCGACCGGACGAGGCTATATATTATCCTTGCCGGGAAGACAATGGCGTAATTAGCGATTGCTATTGGACTAATATGATGGATTTCGGCCTGATTCCCGGTGAACCCGTAAACGAGTCATTAGGCTCCAAAGTCACATCTATAAACGAATTGGATGTTAACGGCCGTAAGTTTAAGGAACTGATTATTTCATATGAGAACGATGAGCCGGTAGACTCATGGGTAGAAGGTGTCGGATGCTTAATGGGTCAAGGGCTAATAAATAACAATGGAGAAATCGCCGGGAATAGCTGGCTAAACGGTTTCCAAATTATTGACTGCTCGGAAAACGGCCAAATTATCTTTACACAAGATGATTCCAGCCTTAAACTTACACAAAAGGATAAATCTGATGGTTTAGGATCAGTTCTTGAACAAGGTCGCTGGTGGAATCTTGAAGTAACACTGCCCGACAGCTCCGTAGTTGATGCCCACGCTGAAATTGTCAGCGTAGAAGAGAATGATGATAAAAAATATGGCACCGTTAAACTTGAATGCGAGGGAAGTGAACCAGTTGAATTCACTGTCTACGATTATAATCATCGCCTCTTCGTTAAGGATGCTATAGATTATCCCGTTATGGATTTAGGTGTAGTTCATTTAGGCAAGTTCGGGCGTTTTTACAGATTTAACAACGACCGTACAAAATTGGAGCTTACCGATATCGAATTCGGATGCGGTGGCTCCATAAGCGCAGGACCCGGAAACTTCGGTTGTATGCAAAATTTAATAGTGTGGTCTGACTCCGAACCTTGCGTAACCTGGGCCGAAAGCATCGGAGCATCGCAGTCGCTATGGATTACCATGAACGGGCCACAGACAATTCTGGGCTACCGCATGAAGGAATGCGGGCAGGGCAATGAGGTTATCTTTACCTCGCGCGACTTCTTCTTCACCCCCTCGGCTATCAACGAGGTTAAGGCAGCCCAAAATATCCGTTCGACGGGAATATACGACCTGCAAGGGCGGCGCGTAAGCAACCCCGGGCGCGGCCTCTACATCATCAACGGTCACAAAACGCTGATTCGCTAATAATTCCATCCTACACAAAAATTTTAGTTTTTTTAATAAAAGATTTGGAGTTCCGTGATTTTTTTCGTAAATTGCGGGCTCCAAATCTTTCCAATCTATCAATCATTTAACTTCTCCCTGCTTATGAAAAGGACTACTCTTTTTTACCGTGGGAGCCCTCCTCGCCGGTTCCCTATTCGCTCAAACCGAAATCAACGGAATCAAAATCAGCGAAGGCAAAGACTTCGATAACTACCACTTCTATCGCATCCGCAATATGCGCGCCATGCGGTTTGACTATACCAACGGCGTGTTGAAAAACATGGCCGGTGACTCCATCGACCGCAACAACGATGGCTTCTACATGGCGGAAACCCTGCCCGACGGCACCCCGACGCCCAAAATCGCCGACCACCCCTACATGGGCCTCTCGCAGTTGGGCGGCAACTGGTGGGCTTCTTTCGCTAATGATGCGGAGGAAATCCAAAGTCCCCTGACCGAATATTGGTATTTCACCGCCGACAGCAACGTCCCCGGAAAGGTGATGATTAAGAATGCGGTAATCCACGGCACTCTTTCGGCAACCCCGAAGAATACTCAAGACTTAGCCGGTTACCACCGTTCGAGCATAGACTTCAACACCAAAAATAACTATTATTACGTCCTTCCGGTTAAACCGGCTTTGGAAGCGGCCGCTCACAATGATGAAAACCCGATTGAGTCAATTCTTCAATATCTGTCGGAAGATGACCTGAACATGGCGTTCGCTTTCTCGCAGAAAGATATGATTTCAGCCGAGCCGGGCTATGCCAATCAGTGCTTGAGCATGAATGACTATGTAACAGTCAAGAAACGCGAAGAGATGCCTAACGAAGAAGCCGATGGCAAGCCCATATATTCCTACTACGGCTTCGCCGGCCTTGACCTGACAGGCTCTCCCGTGGTTGCTGACAGCAAAGGCAACTACGGCAGCAACGGCTCCATCTTCATTCTCGAACCGGTAGACGCCACCGAAGTGGTTATTGCAAAACAGGAATACGATAACCTTGTAGGTTGGGACCATCGATGCTACGATCAATTGCTGTATCCCATCACCGATGCAATCAATTATATCAACGGTTGGCACAATCTACCCGCATTGTTCAATGAATCGGCAATTGCCAAACTGACGGAAATACGGACTTGGTTGAATAATCTGTTTGATGAATCAAGCGAAGCCCTTAAAGCGGCCTCTGACGCTGATACCCGCCGTGAGATTGCTCAGTCAATCGAAGAAAACGTCAAAAACAAAATCAATGAGGCTGCAGCCCTTGTTGGCAACGGCTGCACTGTACGTTTCCAAAACCAGCTCTCGCTGAAAGACATCGACTCCTTTGTTAACGGCAATCAAGAAGCAAACGAAAAACTTCAGCTCGGCAACGCTTACATCGCCGCCGGTGGCTCTCCGACCTTCAAATATGGTGGCAATGTTTACTCTATGGACAATGATGACGATTTCGCTGACTTTGCCCACAGCGGCATCGAGCCCCGCCTTGAAGCCGACGAAAATTGCGAATGGGAACTGATTCCGGTTGCGAATACGGCAACATTCCTGCTATACAACAAAGCCAACAACTGCTACATCCGTAAATATCATGACCTCTATGATTACGCCGGTGGCAAAGAATCGTTCAGCCTTGATGAATCTCAGGTTTCTGAAATCTCTTGGATGACCACCACCGACCAAAAAGATGCAGCTCCTTTCACATTTATCGGCTGCCCCGACGAAGACATGCAGACTGAACCCTCTGAGCTGATATTGGGTCTCATAGAAAACGCAGGCCTTGATTGCGGCATTGAAAACAAAGTGCGTCTGCAAGCCCGCTACTCCGAAACCAACGGCCCTGAAACATTTGACTATACCTATCACATTCACCGCGGTTCTAAGAGTTCTGAATACCGTTTCATCAACTGGGGTTTCTCATTCAACAACTGGTTTGCCGACAACAACGCATTCCTCATCGAATCGGTTGAAATGGGCAGCATCAGCGAACTCGCAGCCGACAAGCCCGCTCAGGCAACCGGCATTTACGACCTGCAGGGTCGCCGCGTAAACCGGCCCGGCCACGGTCTCTACATCATCAACGGCCACAAAACCCTTATCAAATAAAATAGACGTCCGATAGGTTTTTTGCAAAAAATTTGCGCGGCTCATAAGTTTTGCGTAAATTTGGGCAATCTAATTGTAAAGGGCGCGGGTGCATCCGCACTCGCGCCCATTCTCCCACCCACACTCTAATTATTTAACAATCAACATCATGGAAACTGAACTCAACGTACCCTTGACGGCTAATGAGGCCGCAGTTAACCCCGCCGCCGCTAAGTCCGCCCCCCTGACCAAAGAGGAAATAATCACTCAAATTACCGAGCTGGCCGAAAAGCCCGCCGAAGAAGTTGGCCGCGACGACGTTAACCGACTTAAGGTTCAGTTCTATGCCGTGCGCCACGAAGAACTGTCGGCGCAGAAAGCAGCCTACGTTGCCGCCAACGGCTCCGACGAGGGCTTCGCCCCCGAAGCCGACACCGCCGAAGAGCAGTTTAAGGCCGCCTACAATACCATTAAAGAGAAAAAAGCAACCCTTGCCGCCCGCCAGGAAGCCGAGCGCATTGAAAACCTGGCCCGCAAAAACGCCATCATCGCCGAAATAGAAGCAGCGGCCAACGATGCCGACAACGTGCATCTGCAGCTGGAGCGCGTGCGCGCACTGCAGGTCGATTTCAAGGCCATCGGCGAAGTGCCCGCCCCCGAAGTGTCTGACTCCTGGAAACGCTATCAGCTGGCAACCGAAAAGTTCTACGATCAGCTAAAGGTTAATAAAGACCTGCGCGACCTCGACTTCCGCAAAAATCTGGAATCGAAAAACCTGATTTGCGAAGAAGCCGCCCGCCTGACTGAAGAGCCCGACATAGTCGTTGCCTTCCGCCGCCTGCAGGACCTCCACGAAAAATGGCGCGAAATCGGCCCTGTGGCCAAAGAATTCCGCGAAGAAATCTGGACCCGCTTCAAAGACCTCTCAGCCGAAATCAACAAAAAATATCAGGCCTTCTTTGAAGAGCGCAAAGCCGCCGAACGCCGCAACGAAGATGCCAAAAAGGCCCTGATCGAACGCCTTGAAGCAATCGACTTGGGCTCTCTGACATCATTCTCGGCCTGGGACGAAGCAACCAAGGCCGTAATAGCCATTCAGGAAGAATGGAAAAAACTCGGCTTTGCCGCCCGCAAGGTCAATAATCAGCTCTATGCTCGCTTCCGCGAGCTATGCGACGGCTTTTTCTCGGCCAAGGGCGCATATTTCAAGAGCGCCAAAGAAGAATCGGCCGAAAACCTCGCCAAGAAAATCTCGCTGTGCGAAATGGCCGAAGAACTTCAGGACTCCACCGACTGGAAAAAGGCCGGCGACGCCCTCATTGAGCTTCAGGCAAAATGGAAAGCCATAGGCGCAGTGCCCAAAAAGCAGAGCGACGCCGTTTGGGCCCGCTTCCGCGCAGCCTGCGACAAATTCTTTGAAGCAAAGAAAGCGAACTCCAGCGAACGCCGCAGCTCCGAGCAGGCCAACCTTGCCGCCAAACGCGAAATCATTGAAAAGCTCAAGGCAATCGTTGAAACCGAGGCCGACCAGCGCAAGGAAACGATTGCCCGCGTGCGCGAGCTCATGAAAGAATATCAGGCCATCGGCCACGTTCCCTTCCGCGACAAAGACAAGCTCCACGACGCCTATCGCGCCGAAGTGTCGCGCCTCCACGACCAGCTCGACATGAGCACCCAGAAGGCCGCCATGGCAGCCTTTGAGAGCGGAGCAGCCGAAATGACCACTTCCGACCTCGCCCGCCAGCGCGAAAAACTGGTCCGCTCGCTCGAAATGAAGAAAAACGAAATCAAAACCTTTGAAAATAACCTCGGATTCTTCAACTCGCGCTCAAAATCGGGCGAAGCAATGGTGCGCGACATGCAGCGCCGCATTGCGCGCCTGCGCGACGAACAAACCCAGATTGAAAAGAAAATCCAGATCTTAGACGCCAAGAAAAATTCAGCAAATGCCTAAAATACTTTCGCGAGGCCGGTTCGGCCGCTTTCAGCGCGAGGTATTGACAGTTGTTGACCTGCTGGTTATCAACGCCCTGTTTGGCGTTCTTTGCTGGATTCACCCCACACTGCTCGACCACTATCTGCGCACCAAGTGGCTCTGCGTCTCACTGGCCTATGTGCCGGTAGTGATGCTCTTCCGCCATGTGCGTGTGCAGCGGACCCTACATATCGACCGCCTGCTGGTTGCATCGCTGCGTGCGGTTGTGGTTCATGCCTTTACGTTCATTACTCTGCTGGAATTTCTTCAGGCCGAAGACTTTCCGCTGAGCTGCCTGGCCCAGTTCTATGCAATGGTGCTGGTGGCGCTTCCGCTGACCTGGTGGTTTACGCGGCTGCTGATCCGCGCATATCGCAAACGCGGGGGCAACTACCGGCGGGTGGTAATTGTCGGCACTAACCAGACGGCCCGACGCCTGGCCGAGTCGCTGCGCCAGAACGAGGGCTACGGCTACCGCATTCTCGGCTTCTTCGACAAATCGCCCGCACCGGGATTTGCCGGCATCTACTGCGGCACCCTCGATAATCTCGAAGAGTTTATCCACCATAAAAACGTTGACGAAGTATTCTTTGTGTTATCCGGCGAAAACGAGCAAGACCTGCTGCGATGCCTTAAAATCACCGACGACTGCATGGTTGACTTCCGCTTCGTGCCGAAGCTGTCGCCCTACGTTGGCCGCCGCTTCGAGCTCGACAGCATTGACGGGCTGCCGATTCTCAGCCCGCTGGCCAATCCGCTCAACCAACCCTATAACCGCATGATCAAGCGCTCGTTTGACTTTGCGTTCTCGTCGGTTGCGCTGCTCTTTTCGCCAATATTATTCATTCCGATTGCCATTGCAGTGAAAATGTCGTCGCCCGGCCCGGTGTTCTTCCGCCAGAAGCGAACCGGCTATCGCGGCCGCGACTTCTACTGCCTGAAATTCCGCACCATGCGCGTCAACGCCAGCGCCGATTCGGCTCAGGCCACGGCTAACGACCCCCGCAAGACCCGTGTAGGCGATTTTTTGCGGCGCACCTCGCTCGACGAATTGCCGCAGTTCATCAACGTTTGGCGCGGCGAAATGTCGATTATCGGCCCGCGGCCCCACATGCTGGCCCACACCGAGCAATATCGCCAGCTGATCGACCGCTACATGCTGCGCCACATGGTAAAGCCCGGCATTACCGGTTGGGCCCAGGTTTGCGGCCTGCGAGGCAACACCGACGAACTCATAAAAATGGAAAAACGCGTTGAGGCCGACGTGTGGTATATCGAACATTGGTCGATTATGCTCGATTTGAAAATATTCGTCAAAACCATAGTCAATGCCTTCCGCGGAGAAGAAAACGCCTATTGACGCGGCCGCGCTCGAAGTGCTGAAGCGCCGGTTCGGCTACGACTCTTTCCGTGCGCGCCAGCTCGACATTATACGCACCGTCTGCTCCGGAAGCGACTGCGTGGTGCTCATGCCCACCGGCGGCGGCAAAAGCCTGTGCTATCAGGTGCCGGCGCTGATGCTTCCGGGAGTGACAATAGTAGTTAGTCCGCTGATAGCGCTGATGGAAGACCAGGTCCAGGCCCTGCGCGCCAACGGCATAGCCGCAGCGGCTCTACATTCAAACAGGTCGGATGCTGAGAACTACAGTGTTTATGAAGCCTTGCGCGCCGGAGAGCTGAAGCTGCTCTATGTGTCGCCCGAGCGCCTGATGCTCGACCTCGAACGCTGGCCCGACGACATTAAGATTTCGCTTTTTGCAATCGACGAAGCGCATTGCATTTCGCAGTGGGGCCACGATTTCCGTCCCGAATATACGCAACTGAACCGAATAAAAGCGCGCTTCCCGCAGGTGCCGGTCATAGCCCTGACAGCTACTGCCGACAAGCTCACCCGCCAGGACCTCTCAACGCAGTTAGCCCTGAACAGTCCGCGGGTGTTTATATCATCGTTCGACCGCCCCAATATTTCGCTGACAGTAAAGCAAAATCCCGGCAAAGCGCTTAAACTCAAACAAATCTGCGAGTTAATCGACCGCTACCCCGACGATTCGGGCATTATTTACTGCCTCAGCCGCAAAGCAACCGAAGAAATGGCAGCCGAGCTCGACGTCAGAGGCTACAGAGTTGCCGTTTACCATGCCGGCCTCTCCCCGGCCCAGCGCAGCGAGGCCCAGCGCATGTTCATTCAGGGCGAAGTGCAGGTTGTTTGTGCCACAGTGGCCTTCGGAATGGGCATCGACAAGAGCAACATCCGCTATGTTGTTCACAACAACCTGCCACGCAACATCGAGGGCTACTATCAGGAAATAGGGCGCGCCGGCCGCGACGGCCTCCCCGCCGAAGCCCTCATGTTCTATTCAATCCAGGACATTATTACCCTGCGCAGCTTCATTGACGAATCGGGCCGGAAAGAAATCAACCTTGAAAAACTCAACCGCATGCGCGAGTATGCCGAAGCGTCGGTTTGCCGACGCCGCATACTGCTGAGCTATTTCAGTGAAGAATGTAATACCGACTGCGGCAACTGCGACGTATGCCGCCAGCCGCCCCTACGCTTCGACGGCACGATTCTTACGCAAAAAGCCCTGTCGGCAATTCTGCGCACCGACTGCCGGGTGGGAATCAACATGCTCATCGACATTCTGCGCGGTTCTACCCGGGCAGAGCTGATTGCCAAAGGCTACGACAAAATCAAAACCTACGCAGCCGGACGCGACCTCCAGGCAAACGAATGGCGCGCCTACCTGTCGCAGATGCTCCAGCTCGGGCTAATTGAAATCGCCTATAACGAAGATAACCACCTGAAAGTTACGCCACAAGGCATGCGTGCCCTCCGCGGCGAAATGCCCGTGACCCTGGCCCGCTTCTTTTACGAACGGCCTAAAGCAAAAGAGGCTACTAAAAAAGCTCCGGCCACGGGCCACCCCGATGCCGCCCTGCTGAAAAAACTCAAGGAACTCCGCCTCAACATGGCAAAAATCCAAGGTATCGCCCCCTACATGATTTTCTCGGATAAAACCCTGCACGAAATGGCTCGCCTGCGCCCGCAAACCCGCGAGGAGTTTGCCCGCGTTCATGGTATCGGCGACTACAAAACCGACCGCTACTGGCAGCAATTCACCCGCGCCATAAAGAATTTCAAATAACCTCCGGGGGCTATTTAACACACTTTAACTATAGGGGGGGATTTTTTCGGTTTTACTCCTTAAAGTCTCGTTTTTTTTCCGTAATTTTGCGAAAAATTATTCACATTCATCATTTACCATGACTAAACATTTCGCTTGCGGGCTCGTTTTGGGCCTCTTCGCGCTGAGCGCCGTCGCTGCCGAACCCCTCGGCGGCTTCTCCTACGGCACAGCAGCAGCTCCCGTTGGCTCGGAATGGGAGAATCCTCAGGTCCTGGGCTTCAACAAGGAGCAGCCCCACGCCTACTTCTTCAACTTTAGTTCGGTCGACGAGGCCCTGAAAGTTCTGCCTCAATACTCGTCGTACTACCTCAGCCTCGACGGCCAATGGAAATTCAACTGGGTTAACCACCCCGACAAACGCCCCCGGAACTTCTTCGACCCCGCATTCGACGTAAGCGGTTGGGACGACATTGCAGTACCCGGCAACTGGAACGTTCAAGGCATCCAGAAAGACGGTACCTTGAAATATGGCAAACCGATCTACACCAACCAGCTCGTGCCCTTCTACGTTGTCCGCGACTCCGTAGGCGACTGGAAAAACGGCGTTATGCGCACTCCCAAAGACACCACCTACACAACCTATAAAGACCGCAACGAAGTCGGCTCTTACCGCCGTGAATTCACCGTGCCCGCCAACTGGGACGGCCGCCGGATATACCTCAACTTCGACGGCGTTGACTCGTTCTTCTACCTCTGGATCAACGGCAAATATGTAGGTTTCTCGAAAAACTCGCGCAATCTGGCGCAGTTTGACATCACCCCCTACCTCAACAAAAAAGGCGCCAACACCGTGGCCGTTGAGGTCTATCGCTACTCGGACGCCGGCATGCTCGAAGCTCAGGATATGTTCCGCCTGCCCGGTATCTTCCGCTCGGTTTACCTGACCTCCACCCCCTCTGCAATTCAGGTGCAGGACATGGTTGTGCGCTCAACCATCGACCCCTCGGCCAACCCCCTGGGCCCGGTAGACGCAACCGTTACGGTTGAAAACACCATTCGCTACTTCCTGGCAAAAAAATGGAAATTCACCGGCTCAATCCGCTATTCGGTTTATCCGGTTAAACTCTATTCCGACGAAACCGAAGCCAAAGTTCTTGAAGCAACCACTCCCTTTAACGTTCAGGGCGAAAGCTCGGTCGACGTCAAAACCGTCCTGACCCTCAACGACGCCCGCCTCTGGAGCGCCGAGCAGCCCAACCGCTATGTGCTCGTTGCCGAACTGGTCAACAAAAAAGGCCAAGTCATTGAAACAGTAAGCACCTACTTCGGCGTGCGCCACGTTGAAATCCGCGAAACCGCTGCCGCCGACGACGAATTCGGCCTGGCCGGACGCTATTTCTACGTCAACAACCGCCCCGTGAAACTCAAAGGCGTTAACCGCCACGAAAACAACCTCTCCACCGGCCACCACATCAGCCACGAGCAGATGGAGCAGGAAATAATGCTCATGAAGCAGGGCAACATCAACCATGTGCGCAACTCGCACTACAACGACGACCCCTACTGGTATATCCTCTGCGATAAATACGGCATTTACCTCGAAGACGAAGCAAACCTCGAAAGCCACCAGTATCGCTACGGCGCCGCATCGCTCTCTCACCCCGCCGAATGGCGCGACGCCCACATTGCCCGCGACATGGAAATGGTTCACGCCCACGTTAACCACCCCTCCATCGTTATCTGGAGCCTCGGCAACGAAGCCGGTCCCGGCAAGAACTTCGTTGACGCCTACAACGCCATCAAGGCCTTCGACCCCTCGCGCCCCGTTCAATACGAACGCAACAACAACATCGTCGACATGGGTTCAAACCAGTACCCCTCGATTCCCTGGGTGCGCAACGCCGTTAAGGGCAAATCAGACATCAAATATCCCTTCCACATTTCCGAATATGCCCACTCGATGGGTAACGCCCTCGGCGGCTTCATCGACTACTGGGATGCCATGGAATCGACCAACTTCTTCTGCGGCGGCGCCATTTGGGACTGGATTGACCAGGCCATCTGGAACTACACTCCCGACGGTACCCGCTACATGGCCTACGGCGGCGACTTCGGCGACAAGCCCAACGACGGCATGTTCTGCATGAACGGCATCATCTTCCCCGACATGACCCCGAAACCGCAATACTACGAAGTTAAGCGCGTTCACCAAAACGTTGGCGTCAAGCCCGTTGACCTGACTAAAGGCACCATTGAAGTATTCAACAAAAACTACTTCACCACCCTTGGCGACCTCACTCCGGTCTGGACTCTGACCCGTAACGGCATACTCGTAGAGAAGGGCAACGACATTATGCGTCCCCGCATGGAAGTCGGCCCCCGCGAATCGCAAACCTGGACCATCCCCTACGACTATTCGAAAATCGCCGCCGATCCTGAAGGCGAATACTTCGTTACCCTCCGCTTCCTCCTCAACGAAGACAAACCTTGGGCTGAAAAAGGCTACGTTCAGGCCGAAGTGCAGCTCCCCGTCAGCGAACCTGCCAAGCCAGAAGCTATCAACGCCGAAGGCAGAATCGTTATGGGTGTAAACGCCGAAATCACCTCGGTTGTCGGCTCCGGGTTCAACGCTACTTTCAACAACGAAACCGGAACTATTGACCGCCTCGAATATAACGGTCAGGAAATCATCACCCCCGGCAACGGCCCCGTTCTCAACGCCTTCCGCGCTCCGGTCGACAACGACGTTTGGAGCTACGGCGCATGGTTCAAAAACGGTCTCCACAACCTCAAGCACAAAGCCAACCAGGCCTCGGTTTACACTCGCCCCGACGGTGCAGTGGTTGTTAAATACACCGTATTCTCGCAGGCTCCCGCAGGCGCCTGGGCCGGTGGTGGCGGCGAAAGCGGCACCTACGCAATTAAAGAAGGTGCTCCCTTCGGTCCGGAAGATTTCCACTTCACCACGAACCAGATATGGACCATCTACCCTGACGGCACCATCGAACTCTCGTCGGCCATCGACTCATCCAATCCCGACCTGCTCCTGCCTCGCCTCGGCTACAAGATGCAACTCCCCGCTCAGCTGGCCAACTATACCTACTATGGCCGCGGCCCCATCAACAACTTCAACGACCGCGAAACATCGCAGCAGGTTGGGCTATACACCTCGACCGTAGCCGACCAGTTCGTGCCCTTCCCCAAACCCCAGAGCATGGGCAACCGCGAAGACATCCGCTGGAACGCTCTTACCGATGCCCAAGGCAACGGCATCCTCTTCAAGGCCACACAGGGTCTGATGAGCGCCTCTGCCCTCCCCTACGACGACATTGACATGATGCGCGCCGCCCACCCCTATCAGCTCCCCGAAAGCAAAGGCACCGTGCTCCACCTCGACACTAAAGTCACCGGTCTTGGCGGTGCAAGCTGCGGCCAGGGTATCGCCCTGCCCGAATACCGCACCATGGCCCAGCCCCAGACCTTCGGCTTCATGATTCGCCCCGTAAGCGCCGGCGCTGACCTCCAGGCCATCGCTTCGGTCGGCTCAGCTGCCGAGAACCCGCTGCTGATTTCGCGCGCCAAAAACGGCATGATGACAATCTCGTCGGCAAATCCGTCGGCTCAGATTGTCTACAACGTAGTACCCACCGGTATGAAAGTTGCCCGCGGCTCCAAACGCAAAATCCCTCAGACTCCCTACGAAGGCCCCGTTGACATGACCCGCGGCGGAACAGTTACCGCCTGGGATGCCGCAAACCCCTCGCAGGTCTACACGGCAACCTTCGAGCGCATCGAGCAGATTCCCGTAGAAGTTATTGCCGTAAGCTCCGAAATGCCCGACGCAAAAGCATCCAACCTCACCGATGGCAACCCCGAAACCATCTGGCACACAATCTACGGTGTAACCCAGGCAAACTATCCCCACTGGATTATCTTCGATGCCGGTTCGGTTAAACCCATCAAGGGCTTCAGCTACCTCCCCCGCCGCAACGGCAACAACGGCGACATCAAAGACTGGACAGTTGAACTCTCGTCCGACAACGAACACTGGACTAAAGTAGCTTCCGGCGCCTTCGACGACTCCAAGAAAGCCAAACGCGTTGAATTCAAGCCCACCCAGGCACGCTACCTGCGCTTCACCGGCTTATCGTCGCAAAACGGCCAGGACTTCGGCTCGGGTGCCGAATTCCAGATTCTTGCCGACTAACATTCCTTAACCGAAATCTCCGCGGCCGGGTCACGATGCTGATCCGGCCGTTTTTTTCGATATTTTTCCAAAAATTACTAATTACTAATTGCCAATTACTATTTTTTTCGTATCTTTGCAGTCGCGAACGTCGCCTCCGTAGTTCAACGAATAGAATAGATGATTCCGGTTCATCAGATTAGGGTTTGATTCCCTACGGAGGTACCATTCATTAAAATTAAGTTTCGCAAGCTCGGCCTTGCGAAACTTTAGTTATTTTATGGAAAAGACCCCTTTAATCGGAATGACACTGGAGGAGCTGCGCGCCGTTTGCTCCGAATGCTCTCTCCCCGCGTTTGCCGCCAAACAGATTGCGCGGCGTCTCTATGTGAACCGCGCCCGGTCAATCGACGAAATGACCGAGCTGAGCAAGCGAGCCCGCCTGGAGCTGGCCGATCGCTACTGCGTGGGTCTCACACCCCCTAAAGCCGAAGCCCTCAGCACCGACGGCACCCTCAAGGCTCTTTTCGAAGGGCGCGGAGGGCGCGACGTCGAAGCAGTGTTCATTCCCGACCACGACCGCGCAACACTTTGCGTTTCCTCCCAGGCAGGCTGCAAAATGGGCTGCACCTTCTGCATGACCGGTCGCCAGGGTTTCCATGGCAACTTATCCGCGGCCGACATCATCAACCAGATCCTGTCGATTCCGGGCTCGGAGCAGCTTACCAACATAGTTTTTATGGGCATGGGTGAACCAATGGACAACCTGCCGGAAGTCATGAAGGCCATCGAAGTACTCACTGCACCGTGGGGCCTCGCCTGGAGCCCGAAACGAATAACGGTTTCCACCATAGGCAAGATTCCCGAGCTCAAAAAACTCCTTGACCTCACCAAGGTTCACATTGCGATTTCCGTTCACTCACCCTTCAGCCCCGAAAGGGCTCAGCTGATGCCGGTTGAAAAAGCATGGCCGGTTGAGCGCGTGATTGAGTTGCTCCGCGGCTACGATTTCGCCCACCAGCGGCGTCTGACCCTCGAATATATTATGTGGCGCGGCATCAACGACGATATGCGCCATGCCGACGCCCTTGCCCGACTGGTGCGTGGAGTTGACTGCCGCATAAACCTTATCCGCTATCACTCTCTGCCCGACTCTGACCTGCAAACCGCCTCTGAAGAAAAAATGATTCAATTCCGCGACCGACTCAACGAAAAAGGCGTAACTGCCACTATCCGCGCATCGCGCGGCGAGGACATTCAGGCCGCCTGCGGCATGCTCGCCGGCAAAGCAAAATGATTTCAGTAGTCATTCCGGTCAAAAACCGCGCCAGCCTGGTTCGGCGCACCCTGGACTCGGTTGCCGCACAAACCGTGCAGCCGGAAAAGATTATTCTTGTCGACAATAACTCAACTGACTCTTCTGTAGAAGTGCTTCGCAGCTGGGCATCTTCGCACCCGAACGCAGAAGTTATCAGTGAACTCAAACCCGGGGCGGCCGCCGCTCGCAATGCCGGACTCGCGCGCGCAACCACTCCTTATATAATGTTTTTCGACAGCGATGACGTTATGCCGCCACGCCATATCGAAGAAGTATCCGCCGCGCTCAACCGCTCGGCATTTCCCGATATTCTTGAATTTCCATCGGAGTTCATTGATTCTCGCGGCCATCGCAAATTAGCTCCTCTGCGAAGCGGCGACCCGATGAAAAACCACATTTTCCATGCGACCCTCGCCACTCAACGCTACTGCGCCAGCACTGAACTGCTCCGCAGTGCAGGCGCATGGAATGAAGACCTGCTGGGGTGGGACGACCTCGAACTGGGTGTGCGCCTGCTGGCGACCTCTCCTCGCTATGCACAAACAGACCTGTCGCAGCCGGTCAGCGTCTACACCCATGCCGACTCTATTACCGGCAGCGACTTCAGCTCAAAGGCAGGGCAATGGGAACGGGCTCTTGACTGCTGCGAAGTCGCTCTCAGTGCCAACGATTTGTATCGGCGGTATATCGGCTACAGGCGCGCTATACTTGCGGGCAACTACCGGCGTGAACGCCACTCCGAATTAGGCCACGGTCTGACGCGCGGCTGGTGGTTAAAACTCATCGCATCATACGTTGCCTGCGGAGGGCGGGGAGTTGCCACACTTGCGAATATTGAAAAAATTCGCTAATTTTGCACCCGATAAAAATTCATCTCATAAACCGAAAATTATTATGACAGCATTCGTATTTCCCGGCCAGGGCTCTCAGTTCGTAGGCATGGGCAAAGAACTCTACGACACCAACCAGGAGGCTCACGCCCTCTTTGAAAAAGCTAACGAAGTGCTCGGCTTCAGAATAACCGACCTTATGTTTAACGGCACCGACGAAGACCTGCGTCAAACCGCCGTTACCCAGCCGGCAGTCTTTATCCATAGCGTAATCACCGCAAAAATTCTCGGCGCCGACATCAAACCCGCCATGGTTGCCGGACACTCACTGGGCGAATTTTCCGCTCTGGTTGCATGCGGCGCTCTCAGCTTTGAAGATGGCCTCCGTTTGGTATCGGCGCGCGCCAAAGCAATGCAAAAAGCCTGCGAAATCAAACCCTCCACTATGGCTGCAATCATTGCGCTGCCCGACGAAAAGGTTGAAGAAATTTGCGCTGCAATCGACGGAGTAGTCGTTTGCGCGAACTTCAACTGCCCCGGCCAGATTGTAATTTCAGGTGAGATTGAAGCCATCAATGCAGCCTGCGAAGCCGCAAAAGCAGCCGGAGCAAAACGCGCCCTCCCGCTCAAAGTCGGTGGTGCCTTCCACTCCCCGCTTATGGAACCGGCTCGCGCAGAACTTGCCAGCGCCATTGAGGCAACCGAGTTCCACACTCCCAGCTGTCCGATCTATCAAAACGTTGACGCACTTCCCCATACCGAACCCGCCGAAATCAAAGCCAATCTCGTTGCCCAGCTTACCGCCCCGGTCCGCTGGACCAAAACGGTTCAAAACATGGTTGCCGACGGCGCAACTGAATTTATTGAATTCGGCCCCGGCAAAGTGCTCCAAGGCCTCGTTAGCAAAATTGCGAAAGAGGTTGCCGTCAGCGGCCGCTGCTGAGCAAAATGACGCCCCGTCAAGCAAGTTAAAATTTGTTAAAAACGGGGGGGTATTTTGTAAAGTCAGAAAAAATCCCCAACTTTGCAGTGTGTGTTTTTCATAGTATTAGATTAAGATAAAGGTAAACGAAGTGAGCCGTCGTGATGACGGCTCACTTTTTTTTACTATTTTTTAGAAAAATTTTGGTAAGTAACAAATTTTTCGTAACTTTGCGCACCGATTTTATCCAACCAATCAACGGGAACACCGCCTGAAATCAGCTTTTGGCCAAGCTGACCGCAGGCAAGGAGCCCACAGTAAACAACTGATAATTAAACGTATAAATCGTGGATTCACTTAGCTACAGAACCCTCTCTCCCAATGCCCAGAGCATCGACCACAAATGGTATGTGATCGACGCTACCGGCCTTCACCTCGGTCGCCTTTGCTCCGAAGTTGCCAAAATTCTCATGGGCAAGAACAAGCCCTGCTACTCGCCCAACGTTGAATGTGGCGACTACGTTATCATCGTTAATGCCGACAAAGTTGTTCTCACCGGCAAAAAGATGACCGACCACATCTATCACACCTTCTCCGGTTATCCCGGCGGCCAGAAAGAACTGACCCCCGAAGTGCTCATGAAAAAGAGCTTCAACAAACACCTCAAAGCCGGCGAACACCCCCTGTTCAACCGCGTGATGAAAGGTATGCTTCCCAAAAACCGTCTGGGTC
>CAZGTD010000001.1:0-119684 GCA_964528425.1 uncultured Bacteroides sp. | reverse complement strand
ATTGCCAGCCGTAGCAGCACCGGCATTGCCAGCCGTAGCAGCACCGGCATTGCCAGCCGTAGCAGGTTTGCCCGGTTCGGCATTGTGTACGTTGGTGCATTTTGAGCGAACATATTCAAATGCAGCTTTGCATATCCCGGCAACGTCAATGCGTGCGCCTATCTTAATATGTGAAGAAGCCACTTTTGAATCATCATCGGACCTTGAAGTCTGGCCATCGAGTTCGACTTCGTGAAAGACCGACTGTCCCGGCGCATAATATCCGAAGCAGTCAATCGGGTTCTCACACGCATGGAAACCACTCTCGCAAGCTTCCACTTTGCCCTCGTGCTCGTATTCTTTGCCAACCTCGTATTGAAATCCGCGGCAGGTCATGTCTTTGTTGAAGCCTTTATAGGCCCTGATTTTATTTTCTTCCATGTTGAATATATTTAAAATAATGTTGGTTGCTTTGGCTGGTTAATGTATGTCTCTATTCGTTCTTTTGCCTTGGCGTAGTAGTCGCTGTCTATCTCAATGCCTGTAAACTCAAAGCCGAGGTCATAGGCTGCAATTGCGGAACTCCCACTACCGAGGTGAGTGTCGAGGATGCGGTCACCGGGTTGAGCGTAGCGGTCGAGCAACCACTTGTACAGAGCAACAGGCTTTTGCGTTGGGTGGATTTTGCCACCTCTGCGGTTGTCAAACTTAAACAACGCTGCAGGGCGATTAAACGAAGTCCAGGCAAGTTCGATCTGAGAGAAGTTTTGCCACGGCTGACATTTATCCCAACAGATGATTCCACGGGTAGGATGAAGCGGAAAATAATTGCCACCCCAAATGATTTGATTTATACTCACACGACACAACTCAGTAAAGTATTCCGGAGAAGGAGCAATATCCCAAGTGCTGATGTGTCCTTTGTTGAATATTCGGTTTTTTAATTTGCCGCGACCATTACTGCTATCTTTCGGTAGTTGGTAAGGAGGGTCAACAATAGCCAACTCAAACGCATTATCGGGCAAAGTCCGCATATAGTCCATGCAGTCGCCGTTGATTAGCGTGATATTGTCAAAGGTTGCTTGAGCCATAAACTATCTTTCGTCGCCCTCGCCATGAATCGTGCCACGCTCCACGCGGGAGTTGATTTTGTCAACATTGAGTTGCGCGATGTCTGATAGCTTATAGCCGAGAACATGGGCAAGGTTAGCGGCATACCACAGCACGTCGCCAAGTTCCAGGGCTATCGCCCGAACATCGGATTGAAAGAATCGACCGTCTTTATCGCGAATAACTTTCTTGACCTTGCCGGCTACTTCGCCACATTCTTCGCCCAAAGCGAGTGCAAGGTAAGGGATTTGGCGGTCGTGCGGATAAATCGCAGTGGCGAGCGCGGCCTGCTGATAGTCATTGAGGCTCATTTCGCGCTCGTTCGGAGCCTCGCATATCGCGGTCACTCCGTATGTAGGGGTTGGTTCGCTCATTAGTCAAAGAGAGGTAAAACAAATGGTTGTGGTTGATTTTCCGGTCGGCAGCTTATGCCACTTTTGTTGTTGGGGAATTTATTGCTGCGCTCAGGGCCTCGCATATCGCGCGGGCAATTGTAACTTCAACGGCGTTACCTATAAACTTCTTTTTGTCGGCCTGGGTGCCAATCAACACATAGTCGGCAGGAAATCCCATTATTAGTTGAAGTTCCATGATTTTCAGCATACGCATCATTATGTCTACCACGTTGTAAAGGGCCATAAACTCCTTTATCTTTACGGTCATTGGGCTATCGGTTTCGTATATTTCAATGACGGTTTCCCCGGTAACTGTTGTAACAATGAATGGCGGACGTTTATCCATCCTGGCAATAAGGGTGAAACAGGGATTATTGATACTGCTGCCGGCAGATGAGAATTGCGGATTAAGCAGGAAGCGGCCGGACTTACGTTTTACCGAAACGAGTTTCTGTTTTGGATTAGTAAGTACGGCAGGGTTGGGATTCTCAATGCTCGACAGTTGGCCGCCACCCGAATATTCATTTGCCAGGAAGCGCACCGACAGCATTGCGCAGCGGTCTTTCGTTGTCAAGGTAGGTGCCGGTTTGTCGATTGATGTATTATATCCATTTCCATAGTGCACAGAGATAAAAGCGTGGTGGTCGATGGTGGTAATAGTTCCGGCGGGACCTCCGGCCGAGATATTCTTACTGTTTGGGTCGCCACTAAACTGCTTCGATAAAAAATGCACAGATGCCTTGGCCAGTCGTCCTTGTGTCGCTATGGTTGGGGATGGTTCATTGAGTGAAGGTGGGATATATTTCCCCTTCCGGCTCATAGAATTGTATTTTACCAGAAAAGAATCCTTACCACCGGCCACAAACTTTATCAGTCCGGCATAGATGCGTTTTAGGGTCTTTTCGGACAATGGTTTCTTACGGGAAAAAATCGACGGACCTTCGTCGGCAAAATCGAGCACGTCGCTCACCGGTTTCCACTTCGGTAAAGTGCCAAACAGGGTTGACTCTCCATTTTTGCAATGGGTTGGTGTTGGAAACACAATGGGTAGCGACTTCTTCGCAAAGATTCCGAAAAAGCGTTTGCGTGAGGTGTAGGCTCCAAAGTCTGCGGCGTTGAGGATACGGTGATCGAAGTCATATCCGTAGCGCTTCACCTTATTAACCCAGCGGACGTATGACCGGCCTCGGTCTTTTGATACCGGCTTTCCGTTCTCGTCAATTGCTCCCCAAGACATGAATTCTTCCACGTTTTCGATTTGGATGTAGTCGGGGTCGATTGCTTCGATGTAGCGAAACAGGTGTTCGGCCAGCGTTCTGCTGTCGGCATCGCGCGGCTGTCCGCCCTTGGCCTTGGAGAAATTGGTACATTCAAGAGAAGCCCACAGCACGATACGGGCTTCCGGATATTGGTGGCGGCATCGCTCCAGGTGGGCCTGTAATGGTGATAGCTCCAGGGTTCGTATGTCTTCGGTAAAGTGTAGTGCATTTGGATGGTTGGCTGCGTGTGATGCAATAGCTTTGGCATCGTGGTTGACACAGGCGATAACCTCGGCGCAGGGTTCGTTATGAAGCCGTGCCATACTAACTCCGGTTGATGTTCCACCCGCTCCACAAAATAGGTCGATATATAAAAGCTGGTTCATAAGGTTGTGGGGAGATGGTTTATTGTTCGTTGAGTTTTTCAAGTAATTCAGTTGCTTCAATGAGTGCAAATTCTTTGTCATCCTCAAACGGGAACGACTTGATAAGGCAATAGCACACTGTGTCAATATGTTCTCCGGCGTAGGATGATACGCGTATATAAACTTTGAGATTGACGTTATAAGCGTTACGGAGTTCGTCTTCTTCAATTTCGTAGTATCGGTCGTACTTTGAAGAGTCTGCGATTTTATCCAGTCGGTGGTTGAGTTTTTCAACTTTCGCTTTGAGCCTGCTGATGGATTCTGCACGGCGTGCGCTAAGGTATACAACCCGGCCGAGGAAGAATGCGGCCATGAGTAGAAGCGCGGAGAGAATGATGATTGTAATTGTTGAAGTTGTCATAGTCTGTGATTTTAAAATAGTTATATTTTAATGTTATTATCGGCGGCTATCGCCGGACAAAGGAATTACGTTGTAGGTTTTGAAGCGGTCGATTGTTCTGCCGTAGGCATCTTTAGAGCCGAAAACCTTGGTCAGTTCGGCAATTCCTAAATTTGTTGTAAGATGAGCGAATTTCTTGTCACTATCGCATTGATTGCTCCACAATTCGTTGCGGGCATGCAGGAAGTCGTTTACGACGGTGGTAGTGTCAATGCCATAGAATGGGCGGTTTTCAAGTCCGATGTCGTTAAGGCAGAGATGATAGGGGTTAATTTGAAAACCTTTGCTATCCAGCTCATGATATGTGTAGAGGTCGATGTTGTTATAGAGCGAGTAGTGGTTTACCATCTGGGTGACCGATACGCAATAGAAGAACTGAGGTGACCTGATGCGCTTGAGGTATTCCGAAAAGACCTGCATTATAAGTGTTTTGCCGGCACCGGCTTTGCCTTGGAGCAGAATGTTCTTGTGTAGCTTGTAGCCGCGACCTGGAAATACTTCTTCGGCCAGGGGGCATTCGTGGAAGTAGTACATCAGGAAGCGAATAACATCACGGTTGTTATCGTCAATCTGGAACTTTCGTCTTTGGGGGAGAAGCACTTTATCGGCAATTTCTTTCCAAAGAATGGCCTGGGTTTTATAGACTGACGGATTTGAGAGGTCGAGTTTTGCCTTTACTTCGGCTTCGATGTCCTTTTGAACTTTGCGCATAACATTGTCGAATTGCACCATGGCGCAATAATCGTCGTGGTTATTATGCTGCAATGTATTGAGGACCGCTCGATCCCATTCAATATTGCCAGTTGGCTTATATTTATATTTAGCCAGCTCATCAATCAGGCATTGGGGGTAATTTACACTCATTTTAAACGTCTTTGCCGCCGAAGCCACCATTATAGGTGTAATCCGTGGTTGAGGTAGGCGGGTTGTTTTTGAAATTGTTGTCGGATGCGCGAGGTTGAGGGGGCGGATAGACTTTTGCCATCCAGTAGCGCAGGTGGCTTATACAGTCTGTGTAACTATTATGGTGAAGTTTTCCCTTGAGCTTCTTATCTTCGTTGCATCGGTCGAGAAAGCGGGAAAGGCGTAGGTCGAACTCTTTGGCGGTGATGTTGAGCTCTTGGCATATGGTTGAGCACCAGAGTTTGTCGTTTCTCAACAGCTCAACCTCCTGCTCGTAGCTAAGAGAATAGTCATCTTCTGCCGGAGTTGGTTGCTGCTTTGTTTTACGACCGCCCTTTTTGCCGTTCTCAAACCGAGCCGTATTAACGTCAATATTCGGCTTAATCAAAGTGAACATGCCATTTGCAAACGGCTTGAGGTCGACCGGTAGTTTTCCATACAGGGCATACTCAGTTATGGCTGTAAAAACTTCCAGTTTTATGTTGGCCGGCAAATTCCGGATTGCTTCATAGAAGCTGCGGTAAAAAATAAAGGATTCTCGTTCCATTTGGCTTAACTCTTTTATCTGAATATCATTATGCCCCGGCAATAACTATCTTTCATGTCGACCCGCATAATAATCATTCTTAAGGTTTAGACTTCCTTTATTCTGATGCCATGGATATAGAGCATCAACTTTCTTTTGATGACATATTCTTTAGTTCGCACACCTTTGGTATCCTCTACGATTGTCTGCCCGGTTTCGTTGTCGGTATAGACAAAGTCGGCGATATACTTGCAGGCACGCTCCAGGCAGACGCGGACCGGTTTGCCTTCGAAGTCGGTGCCGCACTCGCCAAACTGGGCAGGGATGAGTTCAAAGGGAACTTGCTCACGGAGGTCGGAGATTACCCCGGCGCGCTGCCATAGTTTCAGAGTAGCAGCCCGGTTATGCTCCTTTTGGGAGGCGTGAGTGCCTACGCGCATCGCGTGGTATTTATTTACCTTGCGAGAGGCGCGCAGGTACTCTTGATTAACCTCGTAACCTAATCGAGCAAGTAATTCAAGTTTGTTCGGCTTGCGTTTAGCCATTGTCGTTAGGATTAGTCTTCTTGGAAACTTTAATTGTTGCACTCTTTACCGAGCCGCCGTCAATTGATGAAATCATCGTGACACTTTCCACACCTCCCTCGGCGCAGGCATCAACAAAAGCCTTTGCATGACGCTGAACATCGGGAGAGCGCAGGATTTGGTCTGCTTCCTGCTGAGGCGTGAGGTTAGCTGGGTACACCTCCACAATCTTTGTCTCGTTGATCGCCTCAATCTCGTAGTCAGCCATTGTGCCTTTCATACCGTCAATGAAATTGTTGTAGGCATCTTTGAAGCAGGAAGCCTGCACGAGGATGTAGGAGGCCGTTCGTTTCTCGGTAGCGGTTTTTTCATCGAGCGTGATGAAATTGACCTTGACCTTGTAGAACCTATCGCCACGAGCATCCCAAAAGATTTCAGAGATTTTGGTGGTGACTACTGAAGAAATGCGGAAGTCTCCGCTGATAAAGGGCGTGAGTTCCTCGGTTACTCTTGCTTCCGCTTCGGTGCAAGAAAGCGCGTCCACGAGGTAAGGTTCTGTGACTTTCTTAACCACGCCGTTTTCCATAATTTTGTCATAGCGCGCTCTGACTTCAATCCACTGTTGCATGATTTTTGAGTTTTGATTTGAATTTGTTAGACATTATGCGCATAAGCCGACTTTTGTTTCTCATGCGCGAGGATGTGAATGTTGCAAAATGAGTTGCTGCAAAGTCAAGATAATCGGCAACGAGGGCAACGTCGGATTTGCAAATTTCCATGGTGATTCATTATTAAGGTTTATAGAATCCCTGGAAGCGTACGGTGCCGATATAGTCCGGCGATTTTATCAGACCGTCGCCGCGGCCGGCAAGTGTTTCGGCTCCTTCTTCGTCGAGTACGACTTTTGAGTCCACGGCTTTGGGAACGCGGAAGCACACTTGCACCGGGAAGTTAACTTTGGCATCGCCGGTGATGATTTTGGTTGAGGCGCGCTGGGTAGCTGCTATGATGCGATAGCCGAGGGAGCGGCCCTTTTGCAGCAACATCTTCAGGTTCTCCTCGAGAGATTTTTCGCGACCGACAACCTTAATTTCATACTTGGGTATGGGGAATCCCATGGGGCCACGTTTGGTTCCGACCTCTACCTTTTCGCGGATGTCGAGTTCCTTGCCGGAGCGGGCTGACGACACTGCGTCGGCAAACTCATCGAACACTATGAGGGTCTTGCTATTTGCTCCGGTCTTTGCACGCTGCTGCATTTCGTCGACGAGTTCCTTCATGCGCTGTTCAATCTCGGTAATGTCCGCGATTATTTCGCAGTCGGGCAGTTTTCCGATGAATTCGTATTTTGGGTCGAGCACAATAATGCGCTTAACGCCGGCCAGGCGCGCATATTCAATGGAGCTCCTTATACACACCGATTTACCGGAACCCGTTGCACCGCAGATTAGCATGTGAGGGGTGGACTGATTGTCAATATCCCATATTACTGTCTCTCCGAAGTTATCGAGACCCAGGGGCAGCTTATGGCCTTTGAGGTATTTTGCATCCCACAGCAGGGTGTCGCCGGAGCGGTGTGGGGCTTCGATGCAAAGGTAAGAGTGGCCCTGATACATGGAAAGGCTGGGTAGAACGCGCACCGAGGGGACATCGATTGCATTGGCTATGTCCAGTGTATGCGATGCAATATTGGCAATCTTTACCCCGGGCCCAATTTCGAGCAGGTAAGACGTTGAAGAATATGCTCCGAAAACATGTGCTACGCGCGCCATGATTCCGAAAGAGCGTAAGGTATGTTCTATTTTTTCTTGAGGAGTCATATCGTTACGGAGTTCGTAGGAAATAAATGTTGCCGCTTGTTTGCGGAATGAAGTTATTACTTTGGGAGAGATTGAGGCTGTTGATGCATCGCGAATCTTTTTCTGCCGGCGCAGAATGAGCTGTTTTTTGCTGTCGGGAATGTTGAAATCATCGATATCGGCTATGAGAGTGCGTGCCCAAAAGTCGTAGAGTTCAGCCCGGTCGGCAATGGGGTCGGCATCGTTGATAGTGTAGATGTAGTCGGGGTCTTGAGTGGCTTGAACCATGCGGCGTAGAGGTTCATATAGAATTGCTTCATACAGGCGGCGCGTATCGGCGTCGAGTGTAATTGCCATTTTGCGGATCTGAGGCGAGGTATCTTTGTTTTTGCTATGCTTATTTTCCATGTACCAAACCTCGTCAATTGGCAGTTCGGGGTGCATGGCCTCCCACGAAAGGGCATATACAATTGCCTGCTTGGCACCGGTAAAGCCGAGTTCTTCCACATCGGTATATGCCGACTTGGATTTATGGTCGATAATAACCCGACGGCCGTCTGTCAGTTCGACCACGAGGTCTATCTGGCCGCGGCAGGGTAGGGGAATATCTACGCCGTTAACAACGAGCCACGCTTCAGTGCGAATTTCTACGGCGATTACGCGCTTGACGTCAGCAAGATAAACTGATTGCTCGCTATAGAAATTCGATATTAAGGCATTTGCGGTTTTAGTTGCAACCTCGATGCATGATTCAACGGTTGGCGTTTTTTTGCCGAGCTTCCATTGGTTTGCCGGGATTTCGTCAATTATCCTGTAGGCGGTTTCCTGAATTTTGGGCATTGAAAGGAGTTCGCCGGAGTCTTGCAGGTGCTCAAAGAACGCTTGCAAAGCCGCGTGGTAGGCTGTTCCGGCAACCGTGGAGGCTGACTTGCGCGACGGCTCGCGGTAAATATAGCGGCGCTCGAACTCCTTTTCGTTTCGGGCGAAAGTCGCTATGGCCGAATAACTCCATGAGTCGACGAGGAAATTTGAGAAATGGTTTTCAAGTTCCTCGCCGCTCATAAGAGCATATTTGTTGACGCATAGGTTCATGGCATAACAAAGATAGAGTTCGACTTGCCGTCAGCGTTGGGCGCCGGCGCTGCTTCCGGGCGATTGCGCAGTCTGTCTTTTGCGTCCTCAATCGCTGTTGATGAAGATTTGGGTTGAGTGGATGATGTATTGCGTGGTGTGTACACTTCTTCGTAGTCTACATCCATGACATCTTGCTCCTCTTCCGTGGTGCGGAATCCCATCGACATTTCGGGGACATAGACGCGCTGCCAAAAGGCTGCTGCTCGATAGGTGAGCATCAGCATAGGCATGGTCACCCATTTTGAACCGTCTTTGGTGTACCATCCCTCTTTGATTGCCATTTCAATCGTTACGGGGTCTGACTCAAGGGTTTCACCGGTGGCTTTCTCAACGGCGTAGGCGATGCACTCCCAGTTGTCGACATTCGTGCCGTCGAATTCTCTGACTACGATAGTCTTTGCTTTCTTTTGATCGCTCCATTCGAGGTTGTTGTATTTAACCTTGCCTACTTTGCCAAGCAGGCGTTTCTTATAACGCAGGTTGGTAAATCTGCCGCAGGTGTTGATGGTGGCTACCAGGAATTTGGACGACCAGGATGGATTGCCGTTTACTACATAGAGGTTCTGCATGACTGCGAGCGCCGGCAGGTTCATGCGGTGTGCAAGGTCAAGGGCTATGATGCAGTTGCCGATATTGCCTTGGTAGCTTTTGGGTACTATAGTCGACTCGGCGTATGGTTTGGCAACGCGTTGAATGGATTCGAACTGGCGCTGCATCTGGCCGGCGATGGATGCACTGTATTCGGCGTTGGCCCGTGTTTGAACCAGCTGCAGGTTAAGGTTTGCCATTTGCAGCTCTTTGTCAAGAGAGTTTTGGTCTTGGCGGGGCTCGTTGGTTGCGGATGCCGCTTGGGTTGTTGGTTGATTGCTCATGATAAATATGTGTTTAGGTAAATAAATGTCGTCTGAAGTATTGCTGCATGATTAAAAAGGCCAGCCCCAACTCGTGAGGCCGGCCATATCCAATCATGAGCAGAATTAGAAAATCTACTTAGTGGACACCGTGGGAGTCGAACCCACACTTCCCGGATATTGTTCCGGGTGAACTGGCCTGTTTATTCGCAGTGTCCGAGAAAAAAACGCCGACGCGTTTCACAACGAATCGACGAACAATGGTTACTGGCTCTTAGAATTGTTTATGAGTGGGAAAGCAGGCCGGATTCGAACCGGCGTCTGTCCACTTGTGCAAGAGGTGCTCTTGTCCGCTGAGCTACTGCTTTCGGTCAATATGTAGTGACAGCGACTTAACGCTGCATTAAAAGTCATACTTGCTACTGGCGCCCATAACGTCCGTTCATGAGATACTGTGGTTGGTTACACAGCCGCGTCGCGGATTTTATCCCGCAGATTAGCTACCGTCTCGCTATGTATGGGTTGAGGTACGCGTACCTTGCGAGGTCAGGCCTCCCGTTATGGGTCGTTTTTATTGATTTGAGGACGGAACAGGATTCGAACCTGCGATGTCGGTATTTCCGAACTCCGCGCCGGTAGGCGGAGTCACCTCGGCCACTTGGTTGTATCCGTCCGACGGAGTTTATTCGTTTAGGTTCGGTTGTTTGCTATATGTTGCTACCCATTTATCGGTAAGGGACCATTTATTCGTAAGTTTATAAGCTGTATATAAGGCAAGCGCACCTATAAACTTGCTTATTATCAGAACTAATAGCCATGTCTGTTCATCACCTTTTGGCTCTGAAAGAATGCAAATGAATGCTAAAATATAGAGGCAGAAAATTATAGAGATGCGGGTGTAGGAAGTTGTCATAGTCGTTAAATTGTATGTGTGGTTATGGACTAAGAGGTTATAGGGTAGCTTTCCAACAGCGGATAATTTCACGCCCGTAAAAGAATCTGCGGCCCGAGCGGTGGAAATTACATCTGATGAGCCCTCGCTTCATGTAGCGTGTAAGAGTGGTTCGATGTATGCCGAGCACTTTGGCGGTTTCTCCTAATGCGTACTGACCATTTAAGGTTACTGCGGGTTCTATTGCGGTAATCATAGCGAGTTATTGAGGATGAGTGAAGGTTACTTTAGTCTGGTTATGGTCTGGACACCGGTTTTGGTTGACGTTTGAAAGAGGTAGCCCTTCTCTTTGAGGTCGCAACAAGCCCTCTTAACGTAAGCTGGCGTGCACCCGTCGGGAGAAATGCAGGTTTCGCCTAAGCTCATCTCCATCAAAGCGTCATAGAGAGATTGAGTTTTCAGTTTTTTAAATTCCATTTCTTTGTGATTTGATTACTTTTTTGTAACTTTGAGTGCAAAGATAGTATTATAATTTGGTAATACCAAGTAAAACGTAGTATTTTAATATTATTTAATAGTAATCTATTGTTTGCTATGGATTCTAAACTGGAACGCCTTGAATTCTTTCAGAATTATATAGGTTTGACTAACAATGCTTTTGCTGTGAAATGTGGGCTCAATCCATCCAATTATGGTAAAATGCTCAGAGGTGGATTGTCATTTACGCAGCGAAGTGTTGCTTTAATTGGGGATGCATTCCCGCAGCTCAACATGACGTGGCTAATGACTGGAGAGGGCGAAATGTTGCGTGCGGCTGAGTCCACGACTGATGCAACTGACAAGTCGATGGAGCGGGCTATACCCTTTTACGACGTAGAGACTACCGGCGGCTATAATGGACGGGTATCATCTTCGGATACTTCAGGTGAGGTTGTCGGGTATATTCAGCCCGGAGGGTGGTTCGACGGTAAAGAGACAGCTGCTATTCGCCATGTGGGAGATTCTATGGTTGAATATCCCGATGGATGTGTGCTTGCAGTTCGTGAAGTTACAGAGCGCAGACTACTTGTACCTGGTCGCAATTATGTTATTGAAACCAATGAGTATCGTGTTACCAAGCGAATTCAACGTGGCTCTACCCCGAACACGATTGCCCTTTATTCATCGAATGAGGAGAAATATGATGATGGTCGTCTTATTCATGAACCGTTTGAGATTGCATTAGAGGATGTCCGGCGCATATTTGGCATTCTTGGCTATATTGTTAACCAATCTGGCGAATACCGACTAATTAAACCATAATAGAATAATGAATACTTGGTCAGGAAATGAAGAATGCTGTTCATTTTTTAATAACTCTACTTATAATTGCTATCCAGAGTTTTGCAATCTCACTATTATTTGGTGGGGTGCAATGGCTATTGTCGTTGATACATGTGGCAGAGCCTACAACTTGGGGTAAAATCCTTTTAGGCACCATACCGTTATTCATTTTTTTTACTGCGTTTTCAATGTACAAAACCCTACATACACTTTATCATATGCGTAAAGATCCGGTTTTTCGTTCGGCTATTGAGCATAAAGTAGTTAATAATTGGCGTGAATATAAAAGAATTAGGAGAATAAACTCTAAGCCCGATATAATCGATGGAAATGAATAAGGAAGATAGAAACCTTGACAAATTGCGCATCCTGATGAATGCAGTTGAGGCGATTGGGGAAGAAGAACTAGACTTTCTCGGAGAGTTGAAAGAAGTAGCGTTTGAGTACCTGCTTGCGAATCCTGGCAGTGAGTTTGCGGATTGGCGTAATGGATTGTTGGAGCAATATCCGCTGGAGGTTGTAGATGCCCTCGGCAGCAATCCCGATGAAGTTTGTTCTGAACTTGCCAACATTTGGGAGAGCAGCTACTGCGACCCGGTAACTGGCATTGAGCAAAAATTCTGTGAGTGGGCAATGACGTTTGCTAATGAGTTAGCCGTAGGGATCTATTATTTCCATATGGATGCTTGCAAAGAATTGAAGCGGATGGGTAGAAAGGTGCCTATATAGCAAACAATGGAAGTAAAGCGTGAAATTTCACTTCTAATCCACGGAAAATTCCATGGGTGTGAATTCCATATAAATGAGTCGCAGCGCCGCGAGAACGCATTAGGAAGGGTCTGACGGCATATTAAATAACTTACTTATATAAACTAATTTTTATAATTAAAAACATGTATTCAGAAACCGTCAATCCGAATCCACCATAGCTTTAAGACGAACTCTCGACCTCTTTTCTTATAATATTTGCAATCTACTTGCAAATGGAAAGATGCTCGATTATAAATGCTTAACCTATAATATATTACAACAATGGCAAGAGGGCTTCCCAAGCTGAGGGTCGCGGGTTCGACCCCCGTCTATCGCTCCCTTTATTCAATTAGCTGGTTATAAGTAAGTTGCGCTCGGCGATGAGTCGCCCGTTTCCCCTCTGATTTGGCCCCTTTTGCTTAAAAAAACGACATTTATGTAGTTTTTTGCAGTTTTTTGTCGCTTTTGCGTGCAAAATCCATGCAAAATCCATGCAAATGTCGGAGTCATTTAAGCTATGGCAACAACAAAGTTATATTTTGCCCGGAAAGTTCGGAGGTGGGGAGCGGGAAAGGAATTCTATAGACATGAAAAAAAGTGTTGAGATGCTTGGTAAACTACTGCATTTCAACACTTTTATTGGGTGGTGATCGCGTTGGGATTCGAACCCAAGACCCACAGCTTAGAAGGCTGTTGCTCTATCCAGCTGAGCTACGCGACCGGTTTTTTTATTTCGGGTGCAAAGTTACAAAAATTTTTCGTAACTTTGCAGTATCGAAACACCAAAATTAACTTTTAAGCCTATATTTAATGGAATTGAACCGCCTGACGGCTATCTCGCCGGTTGATGGTCGCTATCGCAACAAGTGTGAGCGCCTTGATGAATTTTTTTCAGAGTATGCCCTTATTCGTTATCGCGTTCGCGTTGAAATAGAGTATTTTATCGCTCTTTGTGAGCTCCCGTTGCCCCAGTTGGCCGACGTTCCGGCCTCTGCATTTCCGCTGCTCCGCGCTATCTACGAGAATTTCACCCTGGCAGATGCCGAGCGTATTAAGGAAATTGAGGGAGTTACTAACCACGATGTTAAGGCCGTTGAATATTTCATTAAGGAAAAGTTTGAGGCTCTGGAACTTGAAGGATTCAAGGAGTTCATTCATTTCGGCTTAACGAGCCAGGATATTAACAATACGGCTGTGCCGATGAGCATTTGCGATGCTATTGTTGAGGTCTATGCCCCGGCCATTGACGCCCTGGTTGAGCAGCTTGAAAATCTGGCGGCGCAATGGCGCGACGTCGCTCTCTTGGCCCACACCCACGGTCAACCTGCATCGCCAACGCGACTCGGCAAGGAAATTATGGTTTATGTCAGCCGCCTGCAAACGCAGCTGGCCCTTTTGAAGGCCACTCCGATTTCGGGCAAGTTTGGCGGCGCTACGGGTAATTTCAACGCCCATAGCGTTGCTTTCCCGCAGGTTGACTGGAATTCGTTCGCACGCAACTTCTTGAGCGAGAAGCTTGGACTGGTGCGCGAGTACCCGACGACCCAGATTTCGCATTACGATAATATGGCCGCTCTGTTTGATGCCTTGCGTCGTGTCAATACTATTCTGCTCGACCTCGACCGCGATATGTGGATGTATATTTCAATGAATTATTTCAAGCAGCGTATCAAGGCGGGCGAGGTTGGTTCATCGGCTATGCCCCACAAGGTCAATCCCATCGACTTTGAAAATTCCGAAGGCAATCTGGGTCTGGCAAATGCCGTTTTGGCACATCTGGCCCAAAAACTCCCTGTTAGCCGCCTGCAGCGCGATTTGACCGACTCTACGGTTCTGCGCAACATTGGCGTTCCTCTGGCCCACAGTCTTATTGCCATTGCTTCGACCGCCAAAGGATTGGGTAAGCTGCTGCTAAACGAGGAAGCGATTGCGCGCGACCTTCAGCAGAATTATGCAGTTGTTGCCGAGGGTATTCAAACCATTTTGCGTCGCGAGGGTTATCCGAATCCCTATGAGACATTGAAAGCGCTCACGCGCGTAAATACCGCGATTACTCCCGAAATCGTAAACGATTTTATTGACACTCTCGAAGTTAGCGACGATGTTAAGGCGGAACTCCGTGCGATTACTCCGATGAATTATACCGGTCGCTGAACCATTGGGCTGATTAAATGGTTCAGTAAGTATATGAATAAGATTACAAAACAAGCTGCGCTCGATTACCATGAGTTTCCCGCGCCGGGCAAGATAGCCGTCGAGCCCACCAAACCATATGAATCGCAAACCGATTTAGCGCTGGCCTATTCGCCGGGCGTGGCCTTTCCATGCGAGGAAATCAAGGCTAATCCGGCCGACGTTTTCAAATATACCAACAAAGGTAACCTCGTTGCCGTAATTTCCAACGGCACTGCCGTATTGGGCCTTGGCGATATAGGCCCTCTTGCCGGCAAGCCGGTCATGGAAGGCAAGGCACTTTTGTTTAAGATTTTTGCCGGTTTGGATTGTTTCGACATTGAAGTTGACCGCAAAGACCCCGATGGTTTCGTTGAGGTCGTCAAGGCTTTGGCCCCGACTTTCGGCGGCATAAATCTTGAGGATATAAAGGCTCCCGAATGTTTTGAAATCGAGCGTCGGCTGAAGGAAGAATGCAATATTCCCGTTATGCACGATGACCAGCACGGCACGGCAATCATTACCGGCGCCGGCCTGCTCAATGCCCTTGAACTCCAGGGCAAACGTATTGATCAGGTGCGTCTGGTTGTTAACGGCGCCGGTGCAGCAGCGGTCAGCTGCACTCGTCTGTATGTTGAGCTCGGAGTAAAGAAAGAAAATATCGTTATGTGTGACTCCAAAGGAGTTATCCGTGCCGATCGCACTGACCTGAACGACCAGAAGCGAGAGTTTGCCACCGACCGCAACCTCCATACTCTGCAGGAGGCTATGGTTGGGGCCGACGTTTTCCTCGGGCTGTCGGTAAAAGATATAGTAACCCCTGAAATGCTGCTTTCAATGGCTCCGCGTCCCATCGTCTTCGCCTTGGCTAATCCCGACCCGGAAATTGACTATGACCTGGCGGTGAAAACGCGTCCCGACGCCATAGTGGCTACCGGCCGCAGCGACTATCCCAATCAGGTTAACAACGTTTTAGGCTTCCCCTATATATTTCGCGGGGCTCTCGACTGCGAGGCCACCGAAATCAATGAGCCCATGAAGCTCGCAGCCGTGCATGCCATAGCTGCGCTGGCCAAAGAGCCTGTGCCCGACTCGGTTTTGAAAGCCTATAATCTCCGGGAACTCAGTTTCGGCCAGGCCTATGTAATTCCTAAGGCTTTTGACCCTCGGTTGCTCACCATGGTTTCGCCGGCAGTTGCCCGCGCGGCCGCCGAAAGCGGCGTTGCCCGCCGGCCTATCAGCGACTGGAGTGCCTATGAGTCCCGGTTGCTGCAAAGGGTAGCAAATGTTGGCATGTGTCGGTAAACAAAACCGTCCTGCCGGTTGTTGTAATAGTAAAGAAAGAACATTTAAACACCTACTATTATGAACAACTCAAAGACATTTGACGAAAAGAACTATCCGGGCGCTGCAATTGACCACGCCGACAACGACAAAGAAAACTCCTGTCTGGAAAAACAATATACCCGACAGCTCAACAATAACCCCCGCAATAATAATTAACCTGCGGGGGTTAATTATTTTTTTTACAGTTGCACAAAAAGTTACCCCAAAAGTCCGGTCGGGCTTTTGGGGTTAATAAGTTTCTATATTAGGAATTATTTTTGAATATGCTGGTTGCTGATTGCCTGCTGATGGGCTCGGATGTGGATATTGTCGCGGCGTAGCTTGGCAGATGTCTGCCGGTCATTATCGGCTTTCTTGTTTGCTTTGGAAGTCTGGCAACCGTCAGTTTTAGAAGTTGAGTTAACGGGTGCTTCAACTGGGGTTTCAGATGTTGCGGCCCAGGGATTGCATTCCGGATTTGCCGAAGCGGCAAATGAAGTTGCAAGGGCAATTGCGGCGAGCAGCAGAACTTTTTTCATAATAGTAAGTAGTATGGTAGTGATGTTAAATATACTTGATAACGCGCCCGGATTAAGAAATGTTCACACGAAAAAAAGGAGGCGAACCCACCCGAGCGCGCCTCCTCATGGAAAAGAGAGAGAAAAATGAGTATCTTTAAGATCAAATTATTGCCCAAAAGCTATAATTTAATCTTTACTTAATTAACAACCGCGTCATCAAAAATCCCTTCAGCTTAAGAAAGTTTAACAAAACAAAAGTCGCAATGATTCACCACTGAAATATTTATTAAAAAGTGTTTAAAATTTCGGTATATGGGGAAAAATGCTTAAATTTGTGGTCTACTAAGTATATAATCCATTATGGGAAAAATCATAGCTATAGCAAACCAAAAGGGCGGGGTTGGCAAGACAACCACCGCCATCAATCTGGCCGCTTCGCTGGCTGCCGAGAAGAAAAAGGTGCTTATTGTTGATGCTGACCCTCAGGCTAATGCAACGTCGGGCTACGGTATAGACCCGCGCAAAATGTCCGGCTCTATATATGAATGTCTGGTTGACGAATATCCCGTTAAGGGGTCGCAGGTAGCAACCTGCGTTGAAGGGCTCGACCTTATAGGCTCGCGCATTGATCTGGCGGGAGCCGAATTGGAGCTGGTTGGCAAGGAGAACCGCGAGTCGGTTCTGAAGCGTGCATTGGCTCCGGTTACCGAAGATTATGATTATATTCTGATTGACTGCTCGCCGTCGCTTGGTCTGATAACCGTTAATGCGCTGACAGCGGCTGATTCGGTTATTATTCCGGTACAGGCAGAATATTTTGCTTTGGAGGGCATATCAAAGCTGTTGAATACCATACGCATCATTAAGTCAAAGCTGAATCCGGCGCTTGAAATCGAGGGCTTTTTGCTGACTATGTATGATGCTCGCCTACGTCTGGCTAATCAGATTTATGAGGAACTGAAGGGCCATTTCGGCGATATGGTGTTCGACACCGTTATTCCTCGCAATATCCGCCTGAGCGAGGCTCCGAGCCACGGCCTGCCGGCGCTGCTTTATGATCCGGCTTCGCGCGGCGCAACATCGCATATTCAGTTGGCTCGCGAAATCATTAAGAAACACTCTCACAAGAAATAATTCCTATGGCTCCCCTCCCTAAAAAAGCTCTCGGGCGCGGCCTGGATTCGCTGTTGAGCATGGACGATGTTCCTGCCCGCGGGTCATCGGCTATTAACGACGTTGCCCTCGATTCCATACATCCCAATCCGGATCAGCCGAGGCGCACTTTCGACGAAGAAGCGCTTCAGGAACTGGCAACTTCGATTGCCGAACTCGGAATTATTCAGCCTCTGAGCCTGCGCAAGATTGGCCCCGACGAATATCAGATTATTGCCGGCGAACGCCGCTATCGGGCGGCCAAACTGGCGGGTTTGACTTCGGTGCCCGCCTATGTGAGAACGGTTAATGATGCCGAACTGACCGAAATGGCGCTGATTGAGAATATTCAGCGCGAAGATCTGAATGCCATTGAAATCGCTCTGACCTTTAAAAAGCTGATTGAGCAGTATAATCTCACCCAGGAGCGCTTATCAGAGCGTATTGGCAAGAAGCGCACAACTATTGCCAACTTCCTGCGTTTGCTGAAGCTGCCGGCAGAGGTTCAGCTCGGTTTGCGCGACAAGCGCCTCGACATGGGCCACGCACGCACGCTGCTTACCCTCGACAATCCGAAACTTCAGTTGAAACTCTATGGCGAAATCCTCGACCAGGGTTTGAGCGTTCGCCGCGTCGAAGAACTTGCAAAGCAGTATCGTGAGCGCGCCGAGGCCGGCCAGCCGGTCGATGACCCCAAGCCTGCAGCGCAAAAACGAGTTGCCAGCGAATATGACGGCCTGAAGCGTCATCTTTCGGCCGCTTTTAATACTCGCGTGCAGTTTTCGATTGGCAAGAACGGTCAGGGTAAAATCACCTTTCCTTTCTCGTCGGAAGAAGAACTTGAACGTTTAATCGCTATTTTCGACACTATTAAAGGATGATTTCCGTGCGCAAGCCCATATTGATTGTTTGCGCACTATTGCTCGCCTTTGTCTGCTCCCGAGCACAGGAGCCGACCGACACCCTTGCGGTTATTGATAGCGACACGATATTCCTCCAGGCTGATTCACTGATGGTTTCGATGCCCGACACCGTAGCGATTGAGCCGCCGGAACCGGTCAGGGTTTTCAACCCGGACCCTACGCGTGCAACCTGGCTTTCGGTCTTGTGTCCCGGTCTCGGCCAACTTTATAACCGCCGCTTCTGGAAGCTGCCCATAGTTGTTGGAGCATACATGGGGCTGATATATGCCACGAGCTGGAACAACACCATGCTGACTGACTACACCACGGCATATAACGACCTGATGGACAACGATCCGTCGACCACCAGCTATATGAACTTCTTTGCGCCAGGCGTCTCGGAATCGCAGCTCAACCACGACTGGTTGCAGCGGACTTTTCAGTCGCGCAAGAACTACTTCCGCCGCAACCGCGATCTATGTATTGTCGGCATGATAGGTGTTTATCTTGTTGCTATCATAGACGCCTATGTCGATGCCTCGCTGGCTCATTTCGATATCTCTCCCGACCTCTCGCTGGAGTGGTCGCCAACTTTTTTTAATTCCAACGTCCGTTCGTTGCCCTCATTCGGGCTTCAATGGGCTCTCTCCTTCTAAACCGGTCTTAAATCATGAATTTACGCTCCCTGATAACCATCATAACAGTTGCCGCAGCTGGTATTGCAAATGCCCGCAGCGTGCGCGATTTGAAGTATGAAATAACCGACACTGCAATCGTATATCCCGAAAGCCAGCAAGTCGACGTTCACCGGCTTCAGCAAAACTGGTACCTGCAGAACTTTGCAGTTTTGGACACTGTTGTTACGGCCAATGTTCCCGCGACTGACGACGTTGTTATCCAGCGATTGAAATCGCTGCCAACAACCATTGAAATGCCGTTTAATCCTGTTGTTCGCAGCTACGTTGACCTTTATGTTGACCGCCGCAGGGCCTTGGTCGAGACCATGCTCGGGCTGTCGCTTTACTATATGCCAATGTTTGAGGAAGCCCTTGAAATCGAGGGATTACCTCTCGAACTGCGCAATCTTCCGATTATCGAATCGGCGCTCGACCCCAATGCTGTTTCGCGTGCCGGCGCCACAGGCCTCTGGCAGTTTATGTTACCGACGGCCCGCGGCCTGGGCATGGAAATCAATACCTTGGTCGATGAGCGCCGCGACCCTCTGGCCGCATCGCGTGCAGCCGCCCGTTATCTGAAGCAACTTTATTCTATATTCAACGACTGGAGCCTGGCAATAGCCGCCTATAATTGCGGCCCGGGCAATATCAACAAGGCTCTTATGCGCGCAGGCGCCTCGGCCGATAACCCGAAGGATTTCTGGGATATCTATTATTACCTGCCGGCTGAAACCCGCGGCTATGTGCCCGGGTTTATCGGGGCCACTTATGCCATGGCCTATTACGCCGACCACGGCATATCGCCGGCATTGGCCAAGCGCCCGATTCTGACCGATACTATTCATGTTGCCGACCGCACTTATTTTCAAGCCATCAGTCAGGTTCTTGACATTCCGGTAGAAGAATTGCGGGTTTTGAACCCGCAATACCGCCAGGATATTATTCCGGGCGACGTGCATCCCTATCCTCTGCGTTTGCCGCAGCAGCTGGTCTATAATTATCTGATGAATGTCGATTCAATAGCCAGTGTGTCGCAAACCATGGGTCCCCGGGCAACGGTTGAACTTGGTGGTCCTCAGGCGCAACCCGAGGCCGGTCAGGAAGGAACATGGCGCGACGTAACCATTACCCATAGGGTAGGGCGCAACGAAACTATTACCTCTGTCGCTAAAAAATATGGGGTTACACCCAATCAAATTAAACGTTGGAATGGCATAAAGTCGTCGCGTCTGCGTCGTGGCCAACATTTGAAAATACGCACCCGTGAGTTCGTACCTGCACCGAAGGCCGACAATTCACCGGCATTGGCCGACACTGTAGCCGTACAAACCGTTGAGCAGATTGTTGAGCCTCAAGTCAGCGAGTCAGCCGACTCTGAGGTTGAGGTTAATGAAGCTGCGGTTGAATCCCCGGTTGACGAGCAGACTGTTGAGGAAGAACAACCCATTGCTAAAGAACCGGCAAAGCCTGCAAAACAAACTGCACGCCCCAAGATCCACCGGGTTGAGAAGGGCGAAACTCTCTATTCGATTTCGCGCCGCTACGGCCTGACGGTTGAGCAGCTCCAGAAAGCCAACAACCTGAACTCCACAAAAATCGGCCTCGGCCAAAAACTTACTATTCCCCGCAAATAATTATCAATCAATATTTAATTCATCATTATTATGAAAAAACTTATCCTTTCAGTCGTTGTTGCGCTCGGTGCAACTCTGACCGCCTCCGCTTTTCCCATCAAGATCGGACCCGTTGTTGGTGTGAATATCAACAGTTTTAACATCAGCGGTGTTGTTAGCGATCCCACTAATGTTGGCGGAATGCTCTCCAATCTTAATTCCGACAACCGCTGCGGCATTGCTGCCGGTGTAATGGCCAAATTTACCGTTCCCGTAATCAACGTAGGCGTTGATGCTTCAGTTATGTATGAACACCGTACCACAAAAATCACCGGCGATGATAACTATACCGAAAAATTAAGCTATAACTACCTTACCGTGCCCATCCACGTTCGCTATGACGTGCCGATGCCCGTTATTTCGCAGTATTTCTATCCAACTATCTTTACGGGTCCGAATCTCGCTTTCAATGTAGGCAAAGACTTGATCGACAATTTCAAGGCCAAAAAGTGTAATGTTGGTTGGGACTTCGGCGTTGGTGTAACCCTTATCCAGCATCTTCAGATTTCAGCAGCCTATACTCTGGGCATTTCAAATGCCATCACCTCGAAAGTGTTGGGTACCCAGGGCGCAGACATCAAAGGCAAGACCTCCGGTTGGACAGTAACCGCCGCCTATTTGTTCTAAATGAAATTCGGGAGCGTTAACACATTTTAACGCTCCCGAATCATTCTCTCTCAAAAATTCTCGCTACCTTTGCAGTCGAAATTCAACCAACCCTTGGAGTGGTGCTCGAGTGGTTGAAGAGGCACGCCTGGAAAGCGTGTATACGCCAAAAGCGTATCGGGGGTTCGAATCCCCCTCACTCCGCTGAAATTGAGAGGTCTGATCCTCTCTATTTTTTTGTTTAATATTTTATTGAAATGAAGATTAAAAAGTTTTTACCCTTATTGTTAGTCGGGTTTGCATGCTTCGCTCCGGTTGATGCGCAGGCTCAGTTCAGTTTAGGCAAGGCCGTAAAGGCCGCCGGAAAAGCCGTGCAGGCGGCTACCCTTTCCGATGAGCAGATGGCGGCTTATGCCAAGCAGTCTGTTGATTGGATGGACAAGAATAACCCGGTTTTGCCCGAGGATAATGATTATGTAAAGCGTTTGCGCAGGTTAACGGCCAATGTTAAGGATGCCGACGGTATTCCCTTGAACTTTCAGGTCTATGACGTTATCGATATCAATGCTTTTGCATGTCCCGACGGTAGCGTGCGCGTGTTTTCTTCGCTGATGGATATAATGACCGACGATGAGCTGATGGGTGTTATTGGCCATGAGATCGGCCACGTTCTCAAGCGCCATTCCAAGAATGCGATGAAGCAGCAGCTGCTGACCGATGCGGCGCTCGATGCAGCCGGCGCGGCTAACGGAAAAATTGCGCGATTGACCGATTCGCAGCTTGGCGCGCTGAGCGAAAATTTCCTAAACGCAAAGTTTTCGCAAAAGCAGGAAAACGAAGCCGACGATTGCGGCTATGATTTTCTGGTTGCCAACGGACTCAACCCCTGGGGTATGGCCATGGCTTTTGAAAAGCTTTCGGGCTCGGAAGGTCAGGCTAAGAGCTCTTATATCCAGAAGATGTTTTCGTCGCACCCCGAAACTCAGAAGCGCATTAAGAAAATGAGCGATAGGGCAACTAAGGATGGCTTTGTGCGTCCGGCGGCGAATTAAAACAGCAAGTCGTAAAATCTAACCGCGGCAAGTTGGAGGGAATGTAGTCCTTCAACTTGCCGTAGTTTTATAGCGGTTTGACTTCAGCCAGGTCAACAAGATGGTTGATAATGGCAAATACTGTCAGGCCGGCGGCAGTATGAATGTCGAGTTTTGAGCAGATGTTGCGACGGTGAGTCGTTACGGTATTTACCGATATGAACAGGGTGTCGGCAATTTCTTTATTGGCTTTTCCCTTGGCCACTTCGCGAATGATTTCTTTTTCTCGCTGGCTCAGCATTTGCAGTTGGTCGTGGCTTTCGTTATTATCAACTACCTTTGCCTCCGTTGACTGATGCGTTGATTTCAGTTGGTTTTCAATGCGGATAACCGAGGGAATGAGCAGCCGGCTTTCAACCTCAAAGTGCGAAAGCATGTCGCGTCCGCAAACGATAATGTCGAGCAGCGTGCTGCTAAGCTTCATGTTATCTTTTTTACTATATTGAGTAATAAAGATTTCCTTGAGTTCGTTGAGTTTCTCAACGGCATCGCTATGGCTTTCGGAGTAGTCAGAAATCTTGAATTCTTCTGAAACATGGCCCTGGAGCAGGCGGTCAACATAGGAGAAAATCGTTTCGTTTTCGTACTCCATGTGGCGTCTGACTTCCTGAACGTAATCATCAAAAAAGCGTATGAGCAGGGCAGCCACCTCGTCGTTGTCGCTGCCGGCGGTAGCCTCAATCAGGTTGCGGCGAATTTTTGGAAGTTCAATTTCAAGAAATGAGGTGTGGGCGCGTTTAAGGTAATCCATCAGTGAGGGCAGCGATATCGCTTCAATGTCGAAGCGATAGCCACTGAGCAGATTGCTGACATTTATAAACGTTTCAACATCAACGTTGTTTTTCCTACAAACTTCATCGACCGAAGCTTCGCCAAATCCGAATGGGATGTCGAAGCGGCTCAGCGCCGGCAATAGCAGAGCATTGTCGCGCAAAAGGTCTCGCATTTTGTTGTGGGCTGCGTAGCCGCTTTTGTTACCTGAAATCATGAGTGCAAATTTAGTAAATATCACCGGGTCGGTAAATACTCAAAACAGGTTATTTTTCCGGAATAGAAAGCGGTGTGATGTTCGTTGCATCACACCGCTTTAGATTATGAGAATATAGTTAGAATCAGAGGCTTACTTTTGCGGAATGAGTGCGGGCGGCAGAAGTTACGTTAACCACATAGATGCCGTGGCTACCATTGCGCAAAGGGATTTCGGCGCATGAGTTGTTGGAGGTCAGAGCGCCTATAACGTGGCCGAGGGTATCGCTTACGAGAAAACGCTTGCTTACGCCTTCGGTATCAGGCAGACATACGGTCAGCATGCCTTCGGTTGCCGACATGGTCATCTGCTCCAGGGCGCCTGCCGTAATGGCATCGATAGCGTTCTGAGCGTCTTTGGTGCGGTTATGCAGGCGGAACACTCGGGTTTCGTGTGAAGCAACGGCAACGTCTTCAATGTTCTGCCGGGCGTCGGGCAAGTCGGCGCGGTTTTGCAGGTCGCGCACGGAGTAAGTTGCCGACGCATCGAGCGCGGGAATAGCGGCGAAGTCGATGTTATAAGTTTGTGGCTTGGAGCTCATGTTGATAACTGCTATGGCAACATCGCCGTTTTCGAGGTCTTTGGCAAACAGATAGCACTGGTTGGCATCAACGCCTAAGAATTCAGCTGCCTGGCCCATGCGGTCCTGGTCGAGAGCAATAAGCTCGGGATTGGTCATTATGGCAAGGTCTTCGTCGGAAATAGGTTCGCGGATGTCAAACGAAAGCGACAGCGGAGATGACCACATGCACCACATCGCGAACTGCGAGCGATATTCGGTTTTAGTCATGCCGGGTTTGCCATCTACCAAATCTGACGAGCTTTTGCCGGTGCCGTTAATGCCAACGCAAAGCATATCGGCATCGTTCCAGCGATTAACGCCATTATAGGCCCAAAGGTCTTTCATCAGCTCTACGGATTGAACCATGCCGATACCACCGCCACGGCCGTTCCAACCGTCGCGGACGTCGTAGGTTACGCGCCAGGATGAGCCGAGAGCCTCAGAACCCCATTCCCAGGGATTGCGTACGCCCCATTCACAAATGTGGAAAATGATATTCCGGCCTGTACTCTTCAGAGCCTTACCCATAGTTGTATAGCGTTGCTTGGCACTGGCGACATCGCCGGGAGCATGACAATAGTCACACTTAACGTAGTCGATTTCCCATTCGGCATACTGGTTGGCATCAATGGTTTCATATCCATAAGAGCCAAAAGCACCGTCACAGGTAGTTCCTGCTGCGTCCGTGTATAGGCCGAACTTCATTCCATGTTCATGAACGTAGTCTGCAACGGGTTTCAGACCATTGGGGAAACGAGTTGCGTTAGGTTGTGGCTTGTTGGTGCCGGAAGCACGGGTGCCATGCCATTGGTCATCCATCAATACGCAGTTATAGCCGGCTTCGAAAAGTCCTGACGCAATCATATTGTCAGTAGCCTGCTTAACAACTTTCTCGGAGATGTCGCGTTGCACAACATTCCAACTGAGCCAGCCCATGTGGGGAACCGGCTGCTGAAGGTTTGAGCTTACGGTCAGCGTAATGGGAACCTCTTCTGTTTCATTACCATTAACAACAACTGCGGTATAGGTGTATTGGCCTTCGTCGTCAATGATACCTTCAACTAAGGTACGGTCAGGATTGAATTCCAGGCCTGCGGGCAGGTCTTTAACAGTTATTTCAATGTCGGGGTTATTGGAGCGGAGCTTGTGCATGAATTTAACACCAGGTTGCGAGAATACGGTCGTGGCACAAGCAAGTTTGCCGCTTAAAACGTTTTCGTTGACGATTTCAGGGCGGTTGGAGTTTTGCTCAATGTATTCGAAATAGGAGTTGGCAACGTCAACGTGGTCGTTGCCATTGTTTGCGCCTTTGTCGAAATCAAGCACCAGGTATTTATAGTCAGAAAGCGACGAAGTAATGTCGATATTTGCGATTTGTTGGTTGGCCGCAGATATTTCGCCTGAGCCGATAATCGTTTCTTCGCCATTTTGCTTGCGCAGGTAAACATTATAGTTGCAGCGCCCTTCGTTTGCAGGAAGGTTTGCCTTTTTAACTTCGTCGTCGATACCGAGAACGGCGTGGAATGCAGTGACTGCACCGTTGAGTTTCACAACAATTTTGCCGGAGGCGTGCATGCCGACGCCGCTGGCATATTCCTGGCCATTGATTTTCAACGGATTGTTGTTGATACTCTTGTTGGCTTTGATTGTGCCCCAGCCGTTAGTGCAGAGGCTCAAATCAAGCGAGCTCAGCGGAATGATCTCCTCGCCGTTAGGACCGGCAGCGGGCAGTTCAATAACGCCGGGGGCGTCCGGATCGGGATACATTTCATTTTCGGTTACCGTAGCGGGGGCATCACCGGTATAGGTGAAAATGGCATTGGCCATATCCGCGTGGTCATCCCATGCCTGTGCGCCGGTCTGGAAGTCAATCATCAGATAATCATAACCGCCGAGGTCATTGAGACTGATGTTAACAGCTTCTTCGTCGGTTCGGTTTATTGTGCCGCTGAAGCGGGTTTCGGGCTTCTGATCTTTATAGAGAGAAACCACATAGTCAATAATACCGTGACCGGAAATGGATTTCGACTCATCGTCAACACCGATGAGGCAATCGAAATCGGTTGCTCCATTAAGTTTCACAATGGTTTTCGACGGAGCGTGAGTGCCAACGCCGGTGGTATAGACCTTGCCTTTGAGGGTCAATGGGTTGCCGCTGGTTGACAGGTTTGGACGGACAGCAACCTTGCTGTCGGAATCGAAGCATGTGATCTTTGTGAGATCCATTGCGCTCAGTGCAATTTCGTCGGCCATGGCAATGTTTGCCGATGTCAGGCCAATAGCAATGCAAAAGAGAGTAGCGTAATTATGTTTCATGGTTTATTATTATAATATATGGTGCAAATTTACATAAAAAGTGTCACTCCGGCAACATTCGTGTAACTTTTTTAACTGAAATTTTTTTGTTTTTTTGAAAATGCATAACTTTGCATGCAGTTATGGATACAGAAAAAGAACTTTCAATAGTTGCCGAGGCTCTACGGCGCGTTATGTCCGACGAGACACTCGATGAGTCTACATTATATGCTCTGACCGATGTCTGTTCTCCGGCCGGGATTGATGCTATTCTATCAGGTGCTGAACAGATTACCTCTAAATTCTCATCGCGCAAGTTCGACTCCTGCTCGATTGTTAACGCACGCTCCGGCCGATGCTCGGAGAACTGCAAATGGTGTGCTCAGTCGGCGCATTTTTCTACCGGTTGCGACACCTACGACGTTATTCCTGCCGAGCAGGCCTTCAAGGTGGCCCGATATAACGCTGAGCGTGGGGTAGGCCGATTCTCGCTCGTGGCCTCCGGGCGCTCTGTGAAAGGAGCCGCCCTTGACCAAATGTGTAAGATTCTGAAAGACGTAGCCGAAAAAGACGGAATTTCCACATGCGCCTCAATGGGCCTGCTTTCGGAGGCTGAACTTCAAAAGCTTTGGGACAGCGGCGTGCACCGCTATCATTGCAATCTGGAGACAGCTCCGTCGTTTTTCGGTCAACTATGCACCACTCATACCATTGAAGATAAACTGCGCACTATACGTGCCGCGCGCAAAATCGGCTTTGAGGTCTGCTCCGGAGGCATAATCGGTATGGGCGAAACACGCCGTCAGCGCATGGAACTGGCTATTACCCTCAGGCAAGTTGAGCCACATTCAATTCCTGTCAATATTCTTTCGCCGATTCCCGGAACGCCGCTCGAAAATGTTGAGCCAATAAGTGAAGATGAAATTTTGTTGACTTTGGCCCTATTCCGTTTTGCTCATCCGAAGGTTCAGATTCGCTTTGCCGGAGGCCGTTCGCGCTTGAGCCGCGAAACCCTATTGAAGGCTCTCAAAATTGCGGTAAATGGCGGCGTAGTGGGCGACTTGCTGACGACCATAGGCTCTACCATTGCCGAAGATAAGAAGCTCGTTTCAGAGGCAGGCTACGAATTTTAATCAAAAATTTGCACAATTCAAAAATTCTCTATAACTTTGCACTCGCCTTCTCGGGGTGTAGCACAGTTGGCAGCGCGCCACGTTCGGGACGTGGAGGTCGGAAGTTCGAGTCTTCTCACCCCGACTCTTTTTTGAATAATAGGCTGTGAGTCATTGACTTACGGCCTATTTTGTGTTTTCGTCGCGACAAAAGAGAATTTAGTGTTTTATCGCAAAAATTGCTACCGTCTCTCCGACACTAAAAGACATAAAAAAGCGCCCTGCCAATTGGCAGAACGCTTCCAAATTTTATATTATTTCAGAACCTTCCGCGATTAAGCCACCTTTCTTTATCATACATCTCTTTAAAAATCTTATAATAACCACTTCCTTTGGGGAAATACATGTAAGTCGGTGTCGACCGTCTACGTTGAGGTTTATTACACTGCACGCTGGATTTCCTCTGCTGCGCAGCGGATTTCCTACGCCGCGCAGCGGATGGTGGCGAAGCAGGAATCATCTTTAGGACTAAGATAACGACAATTGTAAAAATCAAAGCTCCCATAGTGGTAATCAGCTAATAGGTTAGGTTTCTCTTTTTGCAAATATACGAAAAACTATTTTAACAACCAAATATAATCAGCGGGAAGCCAACGCTCTGTTTTATTGGTAACTTTGTTATTCCTCAGTAATCGAGTTGTCTATATTGATTGGTTGCTTTGTCTTGCGTGCTTCTATTATGGCGTCTATAAGGGGTAGAGCTATAGTGGGATCGCTGCGGAAGTCTTTGGGAGTCAAGATTTCATCGTTAATCAGCTGCTGCATCTCCGGAAATTCCGAGAAGTAAAATTTCATTACTTTCTTCATTCCAGGCACAATATCGCGTGTGGCGACCCAGTAGGCTCTTGCAACCTCTTCGCCGTTGACCAGGTAATAGTATAGCCAGGTATTGTTTACAGTGGTCATTGATGGGGTGGAGGTGACATCGCGGCAAGGGCGAATGTAGCCTTTAACATTCTCTCCATTATATATCAAGCGCAAAAATACAGGATCTTTGTATGTTTTTGGATTCTTGTTCAGCAGGTTGGGGAGTTTCTTTTGGGCCATGACCGGATGATAGATTGCATATATAGAATCGCCTTCGGCCGGCGGAAAAATCAGTTCGGCAACTTCTCGGGAGGTATATTTCGTTTCCTTGCCTTTGAATTCTTTGCTTATGCCAATGGTCGACACTCCGGGTTTAATGTAGTTGATAAGGTGGGTTTTAGTGAATCCATCGAGTTGACTGCCGTCGGCCATAATTGCGGTTACGGGTTCGCCGTTCCACTTGCCAAATGATATCAACGGTGTCAAACAGCATAAAATCAGTGTAATGAATTTTTTCATGTGTAAAATCGATTAAAAGTTTTGGCAAAGTTATAAATAAATCCCAATAAAAATTGGGACATTTGTCCCAATTGTCATGTCATTAAGCTTAGTTGTGTTAATTGTTTTTGATATAGATTAAAATTCGGTAACATAAATATTATTAGTGAGAAATTTTTTGTACCTTTGTAGGTATGGAACTGAAAATTTATAGTGCGGATACTGATACGAGTCTTGAACTCGAATATGCCGATTCGGGAATTCATGCAGGATTTCCCAGTCCGGCGCAAGATTATGCCGGCGAAACCATTGATTTGAATCGCGATTTGATTCAACATCCGGCCTCGACCTTTTATGGCCGCGTGGTTGGCGACTCAATGCGGGAAGAAGGTATAACCGAGGGTGATATTCTGGTGATTGATAAGTCGCTGGAGCCGGAAGACGGAGATCTGGCGGTTTGTTGCCTCGACGGGGACTTTACCCTCAAGCGCATTAAGCTCGACCGGAGGTCGAAGAAGCTTTACCTTGTCCCATCAAACCATAATTATGATCCGATTGAGGTGACCCCCGAGAATGAATTCATTGTTTGGGGGGTAGTTCTCTATACGATTAAGAGTAACCGTCGGCGCAGATGATCGGACTGGCTGACTGTAATAATTTTTTCGTTTCGTGTGAACGCGTTTTCCGCCCCGAGTTGCATAACCGCCCCGTTATAGTTTTGAGCAATAATGACGGTTGTGCGGTTGCGCTCAGCAATGAGGCCAAGGCTCTGGGCTTTAAGCGCGGCAATCCCTATTTTAAAATACAAAATGCCGCTGAAGCCAACGGCGTGGTTGTGTTTTCGGGTAACCATCGGCTTTATGGAGATATGTCGTGGCGGGTAATGACGACGTTGCGCTCTTTTTGCGATGAAGTCGAGGTTTATTCCATAGATGAGGCGTTTATCTTTTTCGATGAATTGGTGGGAGATTATCCCGGCCTTGGCCGTGAAATTGTACGCACCGTCAGACGCAACACCGGCATTCCGATTTCGCTCGGGCTTGCCGATACGAAAACCCTGGCTAAAGTGGCTGCTCATTTTGCAAAGACATATCCGGCATATCGCGGTGTTTGTCTGATTGATAGCGAGGAGAAGAGGCGCAAGGCTCTGGCGCTCACCCCCGTTGAAGATATCTGGGGAGTGGGGCGGCGAAATCTGCCCAAACTGCGCCGCCAGGGCGTCAACACGGCCCTGGAGCTTGCCGATATGGCTGAAGATAAGGTTAAAGACCTGTTTAATATTGTTGGCCACAGAATGTGGCTTGAACTTAACGGCCACAGCTGCATAACGCGCGAGATTGTTCCTCCACAGCGCAAAACTATTACATGTTCACGCTCGTTTCAGGCCGATTTGTTCGATGCCGCGGAGTTGCGCAAGGCGATTGCGAGTTTTACCACTACCGTTGCCCGCAGGTTACGCGAGCAGCATCTTGTTGCCCATGCTGTGGAGGTTTTTGTGGCTACCAACAGGTTCCATACGTCGCAGCCTCAGTTTTTCAATGCAGTAGAGCAGCGTTTGGCTGAACCTACGGCCGATACGTCGGTGCTGGTGCGTGCAGCGTGTGCTGCCCTGGAGCAAGCTTTTCGCCCCGGTTATGGCTATAAACGTGCCGGAGTAACGATTACGCGGTGTACTGATGTCGATGCCGTTACCGCCAATCTGTTTGAAGACAGGGTGGATGTTGAGCGCCGGCGCAGACTCATGTCGGCCATGGATCGCATCAATGCCTCTCCGGCCAACCGCAATGCAATTCATCCGGCATCTATGGCGCCGAATCTGCTGGGTCTTACCCGCCGCGAACATGAGTCGCGTCTGTTCTCCACGTCGCTCTCCGATATCATAGAAATTCATTAGTCACTCCTATTATATAGTGGGGTTGCAGGTTTCGTGAAAATTTCGTAACTTTGCAGGCATGATTAAACAAGTTTTGGAACACGTTATCAGCGAGGATCTTGCCGACCTTTGGTCGGTTCTCACTGCCGACGAAAAGCGCTTGGTGTCAGAGAATTTTGTTCTTCATCATTATAAAAAGAACGAAACTATCTATGCCGAGGGCGATGAGCCCGTGAACCTTTGGTGTCTGCTGAAAGGTAAGGTAAAGAAGACCAAAGAAGGAATCGGAGGACGCTCGCAGATTTTGCGACTGATTCGTCCGGTGCAATATTTCGGCTACAGGGCATATTTTGCCGATGAACCCTACGTTAGCTCCGCAGCAGCGTTTGAGCAAAGCACCGTCGGCACTCTGCCGCTGACCGTGGTGCAGACCCTGATTGAGCAAAACAACAGCGTAGCGCTATTCTTTATCCGCGAACTGGCCCACAATCTCGGCAATTCCGATACTAAAATCGTTAATCTTACGCAAAAGCATATCCGCGGCCGTTTGGCCGAGGCCCTGATAGTTCTTCGCGAGAACTACGGTTATGAAGACGACGATTCCACACTGCGAATCTATCTCAGCCGCGAAGATTTGGCCAATCTGTCGAATATGACAACTGCCAATGCGATCCGCACCCTGTCGGCTTTCGCCACCGAACGGTTGATAACCGTCGATGGCCGCCGCATTAAAATTCTGAACGAACCTCAACTACATAAAATCAGCAAATTCGGATGACCTCCATCGGAACCCCGTTTACGCCTTCGGGAAAAAAGGTTTTGCTACTTGGCAGTGGCGAACTCGGTAAGGAAGTGACCATTGAACTTCAGCGCTATGGAGTTGAAGTGGTTGCGTGCGACAAGTACGCCAACGCTCCGGCAATGCAGGTTGCCAACCGTTGCTATGTTTTCAATATGCTCGACGGAGCGGAACTGCGCCGTATTGTGGAGCTTGAGCGGCCGGACCATATTATTCCGGAAGTCGAAGCTATTGCCACTCCGACCCTTGTTGAACTCGAAAAGGAAGGCTATAACGTAACTCCTACAGCGCAAGCTACCCTGCTGACAATGAACCGCGAGGGCATTCGCCGTCTGGCTGCTGAAGAACTCGGCCTGCCTACGTCGACCTATCGTTTTGCATCGTCGCGCGAGGAATTTTTGAAAGCCGTTGAAGAAATCGGCTTGCCTTGCGTCGTTAAGCCGGTTATGAGCTCAAGCGGCCACGGCCAGTCAACAATCAAGACCCCGGATCAGATTGAGGCAGCCTGGACGGAAGCGCGTCAAGGAGCGCGGGCAGATGCCGGACGGGTTATAGTTGAAGGCTTTGTTGATTTCGACTACGAAATAACCCTCCTTACGGTCCGCTCGATATCGGGCACTGCTTTTTGTGAACCCGTAGGCCACATTCAGGTTAACGGCGACTATCGCTATTCGTGGCAGCCGCAGCCTATGTCGGTTCCGGCTTTGGAGCGCGCCCGCGAAATAGCCCGCAAAATAACCGATGCCCTCGGTGGCTACGGCCTCTTTGGCGTTGAACTGTTTGTTAAAGGCGATGAAGTTATTTTTTCAGAGGTTTCGCCCCGTCCGCACGATACCGGCATGGTTACCATGATTTCGCAAGACCTTTCGGAATTTGCTCTTCATGCGCGCGCCGTGCTCGGGTTGCCGATTCCCGCCATTAGATTTTATGGCCCTTCAGCGTCGGCAGCTGTGGTTGTTGAAGGCAACTCCCGCGAGGTAGTCATCGGCAATCTCGACCAAGTTCTTGCCGATCCGGGAACCCAGATGCGCATTTTCGGCAAGCCCGAAGTGGCAGGCCACAGGCGCATGGCCGTTATTCTCGCAACTTCCGATTCTGTCGACGCCGCACGCCAAAAGGCCGCTGACGCTCTTTCAAAATTAAGTGTAAAACTGCTTTAAATTTAATAGATATGAAATTCAACGTAGAAAGTAAAGTATTATATAGCTCAGCATCTGCCGTCAGCAAGGTTATCAACTCCAAGAACCCGATGGCTATCCTCAATAATTTCCTGCTTGAACTGCGCGGCGACACTCTGACTATCACTGCCTCCGACATTGAAAACACTCTGTCGGCCCGCGTGCCGGTTATGGAATCCGAAGGCGAAGGTAAATTCTGCGTGGATGCCCGCAGGTTGACCGACCTTTTGAAGTCAATGCCCGACATAGGCATAACTTTTGAAATCGACGACGATTCGCTGGCGATTCAGGTTACTTACAATAACGGCGCCGGCAAGTTTGATTTTATCGGCATAGTAGGCGACGAATATCCTGCTCCGCGTGTGGTTATGGACGAAGATGCCGTGAACTTCACAGTTCCGTGCGAACAGATTCTCGCCGGTATCGATAATACCCTGTTTGCCGTCGGCACCGACACTCTTCGCCCGCAGATGATGGGCATATATTTCGATATTATGGACGACGGCATTACCTTCGTGGCCACCGACACGCGTAAGCTCGTCCGCTACCGGAACTCTCTTGCCGCCCCCGGGGTTACCACCTCATGCATCATGCCTACCAAACCGGCCCAGGTTATTAAGAACGTTTTGCCTAAAGAGGGCGACGTTAACATTTCAATCGATTCAAAACGCGCTCTGTTTCAAACCGATGAAATTGTTTTCAGCTGCCAGCTGCTTAAAGGCACCTATCCCAACTATAATCGTGTAGTTCCTGAAAACAACCCGTTTACAATGACCGTTGATACTCGCTCGTTCCTCAGCGCATTGCGTCGCGTAAGCGTTTTTGGCGATCAGGGCCAGAATCAGGTGAAACTGCGCATTACGCCCACTGAGGTTACCGTAAAGGCTGTTGATAACGCATATTGCACCCGTGCGGTCGAAAGCGTTGCCTGCGATTTCGACAAAGAGGAAATGGTTATCGGCTTCTCCGCACCCTACGTTATGGAAATCTTTTCAACCATTCCTACTTCGGAAGTTATTGTAAGGCTCAGCGATCCGTCGCGCCCCGGTGTGTTCTCGCCGAGCGAACAGGGTGAACATACCGATTTGCTGATGATTCTTATGCCTATGAACGTGACTGAATTCTAATGGAACTCAATCTGACCAAACCGATTATATTTTTCGACCTGGAAACCACAGGCGTCAACTTCCAGACCGACCGCATTGTTGAGATTTCGTACATCAAGATTAATCCCAACGGCACTGAGGAGTCGAAAACGATTCGCGTAAATCCCGGTCAGCCCATCCCCCCGGAAGCTACTGCAATCCATCATATTACCGACGAGGATGTTGCTGACGAGCGTCAGTTCAAGGATATAGCTCGCGATTTGTTCAGAACTTTCCAGGGATGTGACATCGGCGGCTTTAACTCCAATAAGTTTGACTTGCCGTTGCTTCAGGAAGAGTTTATCCGCGCAGGGGTGGAGGATTTCGACCCGTCGCGCGTAAGGCTGATTGACGTTCAGACCATATTCCATAAAATGGAGCAGCGAACCCTTACTGCCGCCTACAAGTTCTATTGCGGTAAAGACCTTACGGAAGCGCATAGCGCTAATGCCGACACCCGCGCCACCTATGAAGTGCTCAAGGCGCAGCTCGACCGCTATCCGGAGCTAAAGAACGATATGGACTTTCTGGCTAACTTTTCAACTCAGCGCAAGGGGGTTGATCTGGCGGGCAGAATCGTTTATGACGAAAAGGGACGCGAGGTGTTCAATTTCGGAAAACATAAGGGCAAGACTGTCGACGAGGTTTTTGCATCGGACCGCAACTACTGCGACTGGATGCAGAAGAGCGATTTTGCAGCCGACACCAAGCGGGTGGTAATGCGTCTCTATACCCGTTTCCTTCAGAAGCAGATGCAACGCTAAATGTTAAAAGGCAAACACATAGTTCTTGGTATTACGGGCGGTATTGCCGCATATAAGTCCGCCGTTCTTGCCCGGTTGCTGGTAAAGGCGGGCGCCGAAGTGCAGGTAATAATGACTCCCTCGGCGCGCGAGTTTATTGCGCCACTGACCTTGTCGACCCTGACGGGTAAGCCTGTCATTACTGAATTTTTTACCGCAAATACCGGTCAGTGGAATTCACACGTTGATCTCGGTCTTTGGGCCGATGCAATGCTAATTGCGCCGGCAACGGCATGCACTATCGGCAAAATGGCGCATGGAGTGGCTGATAATATGTTGGTAACTACATATTTGTCGGCAAAATCTAAAGTTTTTGTTGCGCCTGCAATGGACCTTGATATGATGGCTCATCCATCAACTGCGGGCAATCTTGAGCTCCTGCGCTCCTACGGCAATATTGTTATTGAACCTGCATGCGGTGAGCTCGCGAGCCATCTTGTCGGCAAAGGCCGTATGGAGGAACCTGAGCGTATAGTTGAGATTTTGAGTGATTATTTCATGCGTCGGGGTGATATGGCGGGCAAACGAGTGCTCGTAACCGCCGGTCCGACTTACGAAAAAATTGACCCGGTGCGCTTTATCGGTAATTATTCCTCGGGCAAGATGGGCTATGCAATAGCCGATGCTTTTGCCGAAAGAGGTGCTGAAGTAACAATTGTTAGCGGACCCGTAGGTGAGTTAAAGCCTTTTAATTCTGACGTTAAGATTGTCAAAGTTCAATCAGCGCTTGAAATGCTTGCGGAGTGCACCGAGATTTGGCCTGATGCTGATATTGCGGTAATGACCGCAGCAGTTGCCGACTATAGGGTTGATAAACCCGCAACAAAAAAAATCAAACGGGAGAATTCTGATGCCCCCACTTTGAAGTTGGTTGAAAACCCTGATATTGCTGCAACGCTCGGCTCAACCAAGCGCAGTGGCCAGATTCTGGTCGGTTTCGCTCTGGAAACGGATAATGAGTTCTCACACGCCGCCGATAAGCTCAACCGCAAGAATCTTGATGCCATAGTTCTTAACTCCCTCAGGGATGCCGGGGCCGGTTTTGGATTAGATACTAATAAAGTTACTATTATCTCCGCAACAGGCAAATCGCAGCCGTACCCGCTTAAATCGAAGCGCGAGGTTGCAGCCGATGTTGTTGACTATATATCCTCTCTTCTATAATGATAATAAGATATTTTTTAATCCTTAGCTTTATATTTTCGGGATTATCGGCAGCAGCGCAGGAGTTTAACTGTCAGGTCGACATTAACACCCAGAAGCTTCAGAACGTTTCAACCCAAACGTTTGAAACCCTAAAGGAGTCCATAACCGAATATATGAACTCCACAAAATTTTCTGAAGCTCAACTTGCGCCGAATGAAAAAATTGACTGCCGGATGCTCCTTACGGTAAGCGAGTATACCGACAATGTCGTTAAGGGTACGCTCCAGGTTCAGTCGTCGCGGCCCGTATATAATTCAAACTATACGACTACTCTCGTAAACTTTCAGGATGCAAAAATTGATTTCTCTTACACCGAAGGAGAGCAGTTGAACTTTTCGCAAACCGGCATGGAAAGTCAGCTTACACAGTTGCTGAACTTTTACGCATATCTGTTTCTGGCTATGGATTTCGATAGCTTCGCCCCGCGGGGTGGCGAGCCTTTCTGGGAGCGTTTGAAGGTGATTGTGCAAGATGCGCAATCGTCGGGCGAAATTGGCTGGAAAGCATTCGACGATAACAAGAACCGTTCGGCAATACTCGAAGGCTTTACGTCGCCGCAAACTGAGCAGATTCGTGATTTCACATATACCTATCATCGGCGCGGGTTGGATGAAATGGCTCAGAGCGCTGATAAGGGCCGTGCAAATATCACAGAAGCTATTGATGTGTTGAAGTCGGTTTATGATGCTCAACCAATGTCAGTTGTTCTGTCAATGACCCGCGATGCCAAACTCGACGAGTTGGTCAACATTTACTCCAAAGCGCCTCAGACCGAGCGAGAACGCGTTTACGATGCGATTTACCCGCTTTGGCCAACGGAAAATAAACGTCTTAACGCCATTAAAAACGGCGCCCAAAAATGATTTGTCGACTCTATATAGCAAACTATGCGCTTATTGATGAACTCAACATCGAGTTCACCGACGGGCTTAACATAATTACCGGCGAAACCGGCAGCGGTAAATCTATTATTCTCGGCGCGTTGGGCCTGCTGCTCGGTGCGCGGGCCGACAGTAAAGCCATTCGTCAGGCCGACCGTAAGTCGGTTGTGGAAGCCGTGTTTAATGTTGAAGGTATTGAATCTCTTGCTTCCTTTGCAAAAGAGGAAAATCTCGACTGGGATGCTGGCGAATGTATTTTGCGGCGCGAAATAATGCCAAATGGCCGTTCGCGTGCATTTGTCAATGACTCGCCGGTTTCTTTAGCCCAGCTTTCGGAACTTGGTAACCGGCTGATTGATATTCATTCGCAGAATCAGAATCAGCGTTTGGCATCCCCTGAATTCCAGCTCGAAATCATTGATGCGATAGCTGGTAATTCAGCTCTCCTCGCTGAGTATGTCGGCCTTTATTCTGCCTGGCGAAAGGCTGAGCGCGAGTTCAACGAGGCCCGTAAAACCATTGAGCAGAATCGCGCCGACCAGGAATTTATCGCTTTCCGCCTGGCGCAGCTCGATGAAGCCCAACTTGTTGCCGGCGAGCAGAAAGACCTTGAGAGCGAGCGCGAGCTTCAGGCTAACATGACTGAGATAAAGCAACTTCTTACCGATGCGCTCAATGCTCTTTCCAACAGCGATTATTCAGCGCTCGGACAACTTAGCGATGCTGTTGATGCCACGGAAGGATTAGCCGACGTTATAGAGGAAGCTGCTGAACTGACACGTCGTCTTGATTCGGCCCGCGTTGAGATTCAGGATATTGCTGAAACTCTTGCCGACTATGATTCCAACCTGGGGGCCGACCCTCAGGCGCTGGAGCAGATTGAATACCGCCTTGGTGAAATTTATTCTCTCGAACGCCGCCACAACGTTGAATCCGTTGAGGAGCTGATTGCAATCCGCGAGGAGTTGCGTGCAAAACTGGAAACCATAACCGATGGCGACATGACGCTCAAGGAACTGAGTGTTGCATCTGCCGCTGCCCATGAACTTGCACTCTCTGCCGCCCGCGAACTTTCCCGGCGACGTAAGGAGGCTGCCGGAGCGTTTGCTGCCGAACTTGAATCGGTTGCCCGCCCGCTGGGATTATCAAATCTGCGCTGCGAGGTTGTAGTTACCCCGGTTAAGGAATTGACAGCTACCGGACTCGATGCCATAGAGTTCCGCTTTGCGTTCAATAAGAATCAGACTCCCCGTGCGGTAAGCGGGGCGGCCAGCGGCGGCGAAGTTTCGCGCCTGATGCTGTCGCTTAAGTCCATTATGGCCGGGAAACTGCAATTACCAACCATAGTGTTCGATGAGGTTGATACCGGTGTTTCCGGCGATATCGCCAACCGCATCGGCGAAATGATGGTTGATATTTCGCGTCGCCTGCAGGTTATAACGATTACTCATCTGCCCCAGGTTGCAGCCTGTGGCACGAGTCATTTCAAGGTGTTTAAAGAAGATGATTCAGAGGCTACACACACGCGCATCCGCCGTTTGTCGGATTCTGAGCGCAGGGGAGAACTCGCTCTGATGCTCAGTGGTTCGCAAACCGATGTTGCCGCATTGGCCAACGCTGATTCACTACTTAGTAAAAACAATGGAAAAAACTGATTATATATTCGGAATTCGTGCGGTCAGCGAAGCAATTGAGGCCGGCCGCGATATCGATAAGATACTCGTTAAGAAAGACCTTCAGGGCGACCTTATCGGGCCGCTGCTTCAGCTGGCACGCGAAAATAAGGTGCTGGTGCGCCGTGTGCCCGGACAGGTAATCGACCGCATAACACGCAAGAACCATCAGGGTGTGCTTGCACTGCTCAGTGCGGTTACTTACTACCGTCTTGACCATCTCGTTCCGCAACTTTATGAGGAAGGAAGGGTACCTTTCGTAATCGTCCTCGACGGAATTACCGACGTTAGGAATTTCGGCGCTATAGCCCGCACGGCGGAATGCGTCGGTGCGGATGCCATTGTAATACCCGAGCATGGCAGTGTAAGCGTTGGTGGCGATGCCGTTAAGACCTCGGCCGGCGCCTTGTTGCATATTCCTGTGTGTCGTGAACGTTCTTCGGCATTGGCCGTTAAATTTTTGAAAGATAACGGATATTTGGTCGTTGCAGTTAGCGAAAAAAGCGCCGTTGACTATACGCGCATTGACTATACGGTTCCCGTTGCCTTGGTGATGGGGGCGGAAGACACCGGAATCTCGCCTGAGGTTATGAAACTGAGCGATTGTTCGGCCGCAATTCCAATGTTTGGTAAAATCGGTTCTCTTAACGTTTCGGTTGCTGCGGGCGTCATGATGTATGAAGTGGTTCGCCAGCGTCTTAACTCTAATCTTGAAGTAATCTGATGGATAAAGGAGAATCGCCCTCGGCTCTCGGCAATAAGCCGATTGGCAAATTGCTGCTGCAATATTCGGTGCCTGCGGTTATAGCAAGCACTGTTACTTCTCTTTATAATATTATTGACTCAATATTTATCGGTCAGGGTGTCGGTGCTTTGGCCATTACCGGTCTGGCTATTACTTTTCCGATGATGAACCTGGTAATCGCCTTCGTAATGCTCATTGCAGTCGGCGGCTCAACCATCAGTTCTATTTTTCTCGGTCAGCAAGACCTTGGTAAGGCAACCGACGTGTTGAATAATGTTGTGACGCTAAGTCTGATCCACGCTGTAGTTTTCGGCGGTTTGTCGCTGCTGTTTCTCGATCCTATTCTGACCATTTTTGGCGCTACGCCTGAAACTATGCCTTATGCCCATGACTTTATGTTCATTATCCTCCTGGGCACACCGATAGCTTTTGTGTTCATTTCGCTCAATAACGTTATGCGCGCAACCGGCTATCCGACAAAGGCTATGATTTCGGCGCTCTTATCGGTGTTGGTCAATCTATGCCTGGCTCCAATCTTTATTTTTGTTTTTGACTGGGGCATAAGGGGCGTCGCCTTTGCAACACTTTGTGGCCAGACTTCAGCATTTATCTGGGTTGTTGCTCATTTCTGTCAAAAAAAGAGTTTCGTGCATTTTACCCGTGGTGCGCGTTGGTTCGTGCCTTCAATAGCTAAGAAAATCTATGCTATAGGCCTCTCACCCTTTCTGATAAACGTTTGCGCCTGCGTTGTGGTAGTGTTTATCAATAAGTCGCTGCTCGAATATGGAGGCGCCGACGGAAATATGGCTGTTGGGGCCTACGGAATCATCAACCGCGTAGTGATGTTTTTCCTGATGATCGTTATGGGTGTTACACAGGGTATGCAGCCGATTCTCGGTTATAACTTCGGTGCCGGACAGTGGAGCCGCGTAAAAAAAACTCTTCGCCTCGGTATATGGATCGGCACTATAATAACTGTTGTAGGGTTCGTTATCACCGAGTGTGTGCCTGATTTGGTAACACGCATGTTCAATGATGATCCGACCCTTATACGCCTCAGCCGCGAGGGCTTCCGCATAGTTTTGCTCTGTTATCCGCTCATTGGCGCAGCAATTGTTATTCAAAATTTCTTCCAGAGCATCGGCAAACCGCAGTTGTCGATATTTCTGAGCGTTACCCGCCAGATGCTCTTTCTGCTCCCCTTGCTATTCTGGTTCCCGAGAATGTGGGGTGTCGACGGAGTGTGGGCGTCAATGGCAGTCAGCGACTTTTTGTCTTTCGTGCTGACAGTTCTGACCCTGATAATTGTTAAACGCAAAATGAACCATGCGTACGCAGCTTCAACTTCGAATCAGTCCGGAGATAGCCTATGAGCCGATGCGGCTAACTGCCGAGGTGTCGACTCGTCTCGGCATTGATGCAAATAGAATTACCGGCATAACTCCGCGCAAACGAAGCATTGATGCGCGCCAGCGTCGGGTTATGGTTAATCTTGATTGCATCGTTACTGTTGACGAGCCGCCGGTTAATCCGATGGAGTTTGCCGAAAGTCCCGACTATAAGCCTGTCGGTGAAAATGCTCCGCAGGCAATAGTTGTAGGCGCCGGGCCTGCGGGACTGTTTGCCGCGCTGAGGTTAATTGAGCAGGGTATACGCCCGATTCTTCTTGAGCGCGGCAAAGACGTTGATTCGCGCCGCGCGGATATGGCGCGAATATCGCGCGAAGGCGTAGTAGACCCCGACAGCAACTATTGCTTCGGTGAGGGTGGGGCGGGAGCTTATTCCGACGGTAAACTTTATACCCGCTCCAAGAAGCGCGGGCCTGTTGACAAGGTTCTCAGTATTCTCGTTGCACACGGTGCTTCGCCGGAGATTCTGGTTGATGCGCATCCCCATATCGGGTCCGACCGTTTGCCAGCGGTAATTAAGGCCATTCGTGAGCGGATTATTGCCTGTGGAGGCGAGGTGAGATTCAATTCCACGGTAAAGTCCATGATTGTTTCCAACGGTTCTGTTACCGGAGTAAGGCTCGAAAATGGCGATGAGTTTTCCGGGCCGGTTATTCTGGCAACCGGACATTCGGCGCGCGATGTTTACCGTTCGCTCCATCAATCCGGAATCAGACTGGAACCCAAAGGTTTGGCTATAGGAGTGCGACTCGAACATCCTCAGCAGCTCATCGATCAACTTCAATATCATTCTCCCAAAGGACGCGGCCGCTATTTACCGGCCGCAGAGTACTCTATGCTGACCAGGGTTGACGGTCGCGGCGTTTATTCATTCTGCATGTGTCCCGGCGGGTATATTATTCCTGCATCGAGCGAACCCGGACTATTAGTGGTAAATGGAATGTCGCCGTCAAACCGTGGCACTGCATGGGCTAACTCCGGTATGGTTGTGGAGCTGCTTCCCGAAGATGTTGAAGGTTCTTCGCCGCTGAAAATGATGGACTATCAGGAGCAGATTGAGCGCCGCTTTTTCCTTGCGGGAAATGGCTCGCAGGCCGCTCCGGCCCAAAGAATGACCGACTTCATTGCCGGGCGCGAATCCAAAACGTTGCCTTCAACCGCCTATACGGCCGGCATTTATCCGGCGCGCGTCGACAAGTTGCTCCCTGATAATATCTCACACCGCTTGCAGCTGGGATTTGAAGAGTTTAACCGCAAGCAACGGGGATTTGCGTCGGCCAATGCTACGGTTATCGGGTGTGAAACCCGAACTTCGTCGCCGGTCCGCATTCCGCGCAATCCCGAAACTCTTGTCCACGTTGATATTGCCGGTCTTTATCCGGCCGGCGAGGGCGCAGGCTATGCAGGTGGTATAGTTTCAGCCGCTATCGACGGCGACCGTGCGGCCGCCGCCGTTGCAGCGCAATTATTATAGCATCAGACGGTAAATTTCCTCGCTCGCCTTAGCGTCTGTAGGGCAGAAGTTACCAATCAGCTTGCCCTTGACTTCGTGGAGGTTTTTAACCATTGCCGGAATGTCGGGGTCGGTTATGCCGAGCTCTCCAAGGGTAATTGGCATACCCAGTGAGCGGTTAAAAGTCTTCAGTGCGTTAATTGCCTCGGCGGAAGATTCTACGCCGAAAACCCTTTGGCCAAATTGCTTTATTTTATCGCTGTTGAACTGAGCAACGTATTCGAGCCATGCCGGGAAGACCACCGAAAGCCCGGCCCCGTGGGCAACTCCGTAGCGCGCCGATAGCTCGTGTTCCATGCCGTGGCTTGTCCAGTCTTCCTCGCGGCCAACGCCGAGAATGCCGTTGTGGGCAACAGTGCCTGCCCACATAATGTTAGCGCGTGCCTGATAATCTTTCGGGTCGGCCATTACTCGCGGCGCAACGTCGACAATTGCCTTCAGCGCACCTTCACAAAGGCGGTCGGTCAGTGTGCAGTCGGGGGTGTTTGAGAAATATCGCTCCATAATGTGAGCCATCATGTCAACGATGCCACATGCCGTTTGATATCGAGGTAGAGTTTCGGTCAGCTCAGGATTCATAACCGCGAAGCGAGGACGCAGAATGTTGGTACGCAACGATACCTTTTTACCTTCGGATTGCTTGGTTATAACAGAATTGCCCGATCCTTCGCTGCCGGCGGCCGCTATTGTTAGGACCACTCCGACCGGAAGGGCTTTTTCAATGGTTGCTTTTCCGGCAAAAAAGTCCCAGAAGTCGCCATTATATGGCACACCGGCAGCAATTGCCTTTGCCGTGTCGATTACCGAACCCCCACCAACGGCAAGAATGCCGCTTATCTGTTCGCGCCGGCAAAGCTCTATACCCTCGTAAACCTTATCGTCGGTAGGATTTGGAAGGATGCCGGTTAGTTCATGTATTGCTGCACCGGCATCGCCCAAAGTTGCTCTGACGCGGTTTAACAGCCCCGATGCTTCGGCCGATTTGCTTCCGGAGCAGATTAGAATGCGTGAGCCAAGTTCCGCGGCGGCCAATGCCCCGAAGTCGGAATCAGTTCCGCGGCCGAACAGATATCTTGTCGGCGAATAGAATTCAAAATTGTTCATATGGATTATATGGCAGGTCGTCGGGGTCAATTTCTTCGTCCTCGTCGGTGGCAACAGAACCGGCGGCCTTTTTAGGTTTGTTTTTCTTTATTGCTTCAGGTTTTTGCTTGTCTACGTCAATGGCGGTCAGGTCCCAGTCTTCAGTTCGGTCCCAGTTCTTTTTTAGGGCGAGTTTCTTGGAGAAGTAGTAAACATCCTCGGGTTGACGGCGCAGCTTAAGGTCACCGTTGGTCCATTGACCGTTATTGTCACTGTCGATAAACAATCGGGCATAGTAAGTGGACGGCAGCAGATAGTTGAATGTTGCAGAGCCGTTGACAACCGGAACTGTTCTCACCGGCATGTCAGACTCGTTGAGCAGTTCAACTATTGCATTAGATGAATCCGGTAAATTGCTTATGGAGAATGTTATAGAGGAATACTCGTCGAGGCTCCTGACAGAAAATGGAGTTTCGGTATTAGTAATCCATCGGCCGGTAACGTCGGTTATGGCCGCCGAGTCGGCAACTATCCTGTAGTCTCCTCCCGGAATCCATTTGATGTTTGCCCGGAAGTTAGTGTGAGAGAAATTATCAGCCGGTTCAAAGGTTGGTTGAGGTTCAATAGCTATATAAACGGAATCGGGCTTATAATCTACTCTTATTGCTCCTGTAGGTAGTGAGTCAATTGGAGTTTGAAACGATATTTGCAACGGCATGTTTACCTCTTGCGGGCTGCCTATTACATTAAAAGTCAGGAACTCGATTTTTTTCTCTTCGGAAATCGTATCGTTCTTCTGCTTCTTGTCCTGTTTCTTTTTTGGTGTGCGGAAGTTGAATTTGAGGGTATCGGTCTGCCAAACGATATTGTCGAGAGTATCCACGCGCCGGTAGCGGGTTTCAATCATCAGGGTGTCGGCGGCAACGACGGCTGAATCTCTCAGCCAGAAATTCACCGTGTCGAGATGTTCGGAATGTGTAAGCATGCTCACGCGGCTCAAGGGCATGCGAACTGTAGTGTCACTATTGAGTTGAACAATAGTCAGTTCCGGTAGTGAGTCTGCCGGGGCAGCCATTTCTAAAGTCAATACGTTTCGCTTATCGCGCTTATAGTTTTTTAGATACTGCGCCGCATATTCTTCGTTGAACCATGAGAGTAAAACGTTATTCGGAAGAAAATCAACCACTTTTGTAATCTCAACGGAGTCTTCGGCAATAGAATCGGTAATTTCGCGGTGTTCAACCGTTGGCGAAAGCATAACCGAGCAGAACGCAACGTCTTCGGTGCGATCCCAGAAATAGTCATGGTTTTGGTCTGTAAGGGCAAATAGTTGATATTGGCCGGGTGCGAGATTACGCACTGTAAACTGCCCCAGCTGGTTTGTGCGGGCAATGCGTTCAAAGCGTCGGGAAAGAATATTTGAGTCTGCCGGAGTTGAATATACTCCAACAAGCATTCCTTGAGCCGGTTCGAGGTCGCGGGCATGAAGCACCATACCTGAAATCTGAAGGGTATCGATTGAATCGCCTGTTGAAAAATCAATGGCGAAACCGTCGAGGATATTGCCTTCGTTCAGGTCTTTAACGGCATTTGCCAGGTCGATGCTATAGGTGGTATTAGGCAGCAGCGAATCGCGCAATGTAATGTCGAGTCGGCGACCGTTGGCAAAGAGTTCAGGCATTTCTTTCTGGGTAGGAGAGATTGCAACTTTTGAGGTAGGGTCGTCAAGTTGTATGTTTTCGTCGAAGAAAATGCTGAATTTTTTTGTTTTGACGTTGGTTGCGCCCGGAACCGGATTCGAAGCGACATAGCGCGGCGGCGTAACGTCGCGCGGACCGCCGGTGGGGTGACCTATGTTGGCGCAAGCGGCCAGCAGTAGTAAGGCTGCTATGATAAATGGAAATTTATTCACTCTTTCGGGTATATTTCATAAAGTAATAAAAAAACAGACCGCCTGCCAGAAAGAGGCTGACCGAGAAACTATAGAAAACGCCGATAATGCCTCCCCCGAGAGGAAAGGCGAGAACGTATGTCGACGGTAGCCCAAGCAGCAGATAGCTGACAAAGGCTATCCAGAGCATTGGAAGAACCTTTGAGGTTCCGCGCAGGGCATTTGCGAAATTGACCTGGGTCGCGTCGCCAAGCTGGTAGCAAAGCAGGGGTGGAATCAGGGTCATTGCAACGGCTATTACCGCCTCGTCGTGGGTAAACATTCCGATTAACCAACGCCCTGCAAACACGAAAATCGCCGATGCGCAAAGGGCCATAAGCAGCGTAAGGTGGTAGCCTGCAAAACCGATGCGGCGCATTTTTGCGCGGTCGCCTATGCCGGCGGCGTTGGCAACAAGAACCGAGGTTGCCGCTCCGAGACTGTAATAGAAGCAGAAGCCCAAAGTGCCGATTATAACCATTACCTGAAAAGCGGCGAGCTCTATGGCGCCAATCCAGCCAACGAAAATCGCTGCGCCGGAAAAGGCGGCGGTTTCCATAAACAGCTGCATCGAAACCGGCAGTGAGGTGCGCAGCAACAAACGGAATTTTGCGCTGCGCAGGCGAGCAGGGCGAAAGCCGGCACGCACATCGGCGAAATGCCGTCCTGTCATAAAGATAACCAGAATTATCAGCGCGCACGCGCATCGCGAAACCAAAGTAGCGATGCCGGCACCAAACAGGCCAAGCTCCGGAAAGCCGCAGTTACCGTAGATGAGAAGGTAGTTGCCGCCGACGTTGAGCAGGTTGGCACCCAGAATTATCCACATCGGCATCTTTGTAAAGTTCATTCCATATGAGCATTGTGCCCAAACATTATAAACGGTCATCGGCAATAATCCGCAGAGAAACAGCAGATAATACGGCCTAATCAGCGGCAGCAGTTCTTCCGGCTGACCCAGGCGGTCGAGATTCAGGTATAGAACGCCCATGGCGGCAGTTACTGCCAGAGTATAAATTATGTTGATTGCCTGGGCGCTACGCATTAAGGAGCCGATGCCCTCAGTATTGCGTTGACCGAACAGCGCGCCGACCAAAGGGGTGATTCCGTAGGCGAATCCGAGGCATGCCATGACGGCCATGTTGAAAGTATTGTTGACAAACGATGCCGCCGACAGTGCTTCGGTCGAATAGCGCCCGACCATGATGTTATCTGCAAAGCCAACAATAATCAGCCCTGCCTGGCCAACGACGATAGGCAAGCCCAGGCGGATAATCTGTTTGTAGTTCCACAGATAACGTTTGAAATTCATAGAGTTCCTTCTTCAACCGCTATGCAAACGCGCTCGATTATCGCGTCCTGACGATTCTTGTCGGGTTGATATTTACCTTTTAGACTTACACCGAACAACTTGCCGAATCCTTGCCAGAAGGCTGCCCTGAATGAACCCAGAAAGGCTTTTAGAATGTCATAACCGGTCTGGTTAGTTTCGCGCATAATGAGTTTCACAAGCAGATTGGCCTGATTCTTGGTGAACTTCTTCATTGCCGGTTTATATTGTTGAAACACAGCAGACTCCATGTCCTTGAGATGTTTTTCGCGGGCTTTGGTGTCGGGAAGTGTCTCAATGTATTCGTATGTTTCTGTCAGCGTACGGCAAATAACCTTTGCGTAGGGCAGGGCTTTTTTAACGTCGCGCACCGTGCGCCAATAGAATTCCTCTTCTTTTTTGTCTTTGAATTTCCATTCAGGGAAAACAGTTATCGTGCGCAGAACAACATGAAATGAGGTGTCGCCGCTTTCGCTGATATCAGTGAATTGGTCAACGACGTAGCTGGGCTTGATTTCAAGCTCTTGAGACCTTAGAGCAGGCGACGCAAGAGCAAACACCAGCAAAACAAGCAGTTTGCGCAGGCAACGGGTCACTTTTTCGGTGGATAGTCGAGGGTATAGTGGAGCCCGCGGCTCTCTTTTCGCTCTTTGGCCTGACGCATAATCAGATAGCCCACATTTATAATGTTGCGGAGTTCGCAAATAGCTCGTGAGGCGTGAGAGCTCTTGAAAAGCTTTTCTGTTTCTTCGTAGAGAATGTCCAAACGGTTCCATGCACGGTCTAAGCGCAGGTTGCTGCGCACTATGCCAACGTATGTCCCCATTATTTGGTTCACTTCCTTTATGCTCTGAGTAATCAGCACCATTTCTTCGGGATGCTTGGTGCCTTCGTCATTCCAGTCAGGCACATCATGGCGCAAATCATAGCCCGGAGCCATTTTGGCGGCGTGTTTTGCAGCTGCGTCGGCATAAACAACCGCTTCAATCAGCGAGTTCGATGCCAGGCGGTTGCCACCGTGAAGTCCGGTGCAGCTGCATTCGCCAACTGCATAAAGGCGTTTGATGCTTGACTCAGCATTGGAGTCAACCTTAATTCCGCCGCAAAGATAATGGGCAGCAGGGGCAACCGGTATATAATCGCGGGTAATGTCAATGCCTATTTCCAGGCAGTGTTTGTAGATGTTGGGAAAATGGCGTTTGGTCTCTTCGGGGTCCTTGTGGGTAACGTCAAGGTAGACGTGGTCATGGCCCAGCAGTTTCATTTCCGAGTCTATTGCGCGGGCCACAATGTCGCGCGGTGCAAGCGACAGACGCGGATCATATTTGTGCATGAATTCTTCGCCATTGCCGTTGCGGAGAACTGCACCATAGCCGCGCATGGCTTCTGTTATCAGAAAGCAGGGCCGGTCGCCGGGATGATAGAGGGCCGTAGGGTGGAATTGAATGAATTCCATGTCGCGGACGGTTCCTTTAGCCCGATAAACCATAGCTATGCCGTCGCCGGTAGCCACCAGCGGATTGGTGGTGTTCTGATAAACGGCTCCCACGCCGCCGGTTGCCATCAATGTTACCCGGGCGAGGAATTTATCAACCTTGCCGGTAGCTTCGTCAAGAACGTAGGCTCCGTAGCAGGTAATGTCGGGCGTGCGGCGCGTAACAATCCGGCCCAGGTGGTGCTGGGTTATGATTTCAATGGCAAAATGGTTTTCGAAAATATCGATGTTCGGATTCTTGCGAACTTGCTCGATCAGGCGCTGCTGGATTTCGAAGCCGGTGTTGTCGGCATGGTGAAGTATTCGGAATTCGCTGTGGCCGCCCTCGCGGTGAAGGTCGTAGCTTCCATCTTCTTTCTTGTCGAAGTCAACGCCCCATCCAACGAGTTCGCGAATCTGTGCCGGAGCTTCGGTTACCACTTTTTTTACTGCAACGGGGTCTGAAAGATAATCCCCTGCAATCATAGTGTCTTCAATATGTTTTTCGAAATCGTCAACCTCGAGGTTGGTAACGGAGGCAACGCCTCCCTGGGCAAGCGCCGTATTGGCCTCATCGAGAGTTGATTTGCAAACAAGGGCAACTCGCCCTTTATCGGCCACCTTGAGCGCAAAACTCATACCGGCTATACCGGAACCGATGACCAGAAAATCATATTCGTAACTCATAGCGAAACGGTTTAGTTGATGCAAATTTAAGCAAAAAAACCAAATTATGCAAGCGTGTATTGGTTATTACAGGGTGGGTGTGAAAAGCAGTGGCGTTTTTGGATGACGGCGGGCAAGATAACGGCTTATAAAGCCAACTGTGTCGGCTGCGATGCGAGTATCCGATGAGTCGAAATATCTATTATAAATGACTGAATGCAAGGGAATAGCCCGTCGTTCCAGCGCTTCGAGGCTCAGCAGCGTGTGGTTGATGCTCCCCAGCGAGCCGTTTGTAACTAAAGCAACGGGCAGTCCGCGCGATGCAATATAGTCTATCGTCCAGAAGTCATCGGCCAGCGGCACCATCAGGCCTCCGGCCCCTTCAACCAGAACTGTGTCATAGCGGTCGCTGAGGGTTTGAATGGCCGAATCTATGGCGTTAAAGTCGATTTCGCGCCCGTCGATTTCGGCAGCCAATTGCGGAGAACATGGATAGCTGAAAATCTGAGGAGCTGTTAGTCCGGAAGCGTCTTCGGGCAGTTCTGTGCCCATAAGCCGACGATGAACGTCAATGTCTTCCGACCGCCCAACATTACCGGTTTGAATGAATTTCAATGTGGCAACGCTTTGGCCCTGATCCATGAGTGTACGGGCCAGGTGGCCGGTGGCATAGCTCTTTCCGGCATCGGTGTGGATGCCCGAAACAAATATAACGTTATTCATTTTTTCTGACTATTATATAGATAGGTTGATATGTAAGATCACAATGGCCATTAGCATTTCGCGGGTAGTCGGCAATAATCTGACGAACACTTTTTGATGAGTGGCGGGCGTTTACACCGGTGGCCTGAAGATGGCGCAGGGCATCGATGGGCTCATTGAAGGTTTTGATTATTATTCCCGAATGAAGTTCAAGGACTTCGAGTGATTCGGGAATAATGTGTCGCAATGAGTCTTCTGAAAGGTATGATAGGCCGCAAACACCTGCTTCCGTAAGTTCGCGGAATGTTTCCGGACCGAATGTTGAGAAAACTCCCAGTCCACCGGTTTTCAAAACACGCGCTATTTGAATCAAGAATGCAGCTTGTGAATTAAACCACTGCATGGTCGAGGCGGAGACAATGGTGCCGAAGTGTTCGGTAATCTTGGGAAGTTCAGCCTCGGCATCGGCCTTTATGACAGTCTCCGAAACCGGAGCGATGTCCCAAAAAACCTTGGTTGCCGACGGTATTTTTTTTGCGTATAGCGATGTAAAATAGCCGGTGCCCACACCGATTTCAAGAATTGAATCGGTGTGGAGACCATGTTTACGCCAGAGTTCAAAGAGGTGATCTGCAATGCGCTGTTGAGGTGTGGCCTCCAGATTATAAGTCGCGCATCCGCGTTTGAAGCGGTTACCGACGAGTGCTTTATTTATTACAAATCTATCGACTATTTGCTGAAAATCGGGGGTGTGGGATGCGTCAATTTCGGTGATTTCGGCGCGTCCCTGCCATGCATGCAGCTGATTCTCCGGCGGAAATATGCGGTCGCCTGTAGCAATGATTGCGCGGTCCCAACGGAAGTCTACAGCTGTGGTCGGAAATTCAATCAGCTCACGCTTAAGCTCTTCAATAGATCTTGAGCCCCGGGGCAGATATGTTGCACCCATGCGGCGGCGGAACTTAGTCAGCGATGCTTCGGTCAACCCTTCGGCAGTAGCTTTCCAAATGGCAACAGGAATTCCCATGAGATCATCGGCCGGCGTAGGGGTTCCGCAAACTGCTATGGTCAGGGTAAGCGGAAGGTTGGTAGCTGTGAGTTCGGCGGCGTGGACCCCAAGCGACCATGCCAGCAGAACAACTTCGTCGTAGCCGCTGATATTTAGGGGAGTAAGGTCGGTGTAGTCCGACGCCACAGCAATGTCATAGCCATTGCAGCGAAGCGATGCAAAAGCTGATTCATCGGTGGACCATCCGGCATAAATCAGCAGCAACCGAGGGTTGTTATTCTTATGTGTAAAGAATAGATTCAAGTTTATCGAGCTGATTTATTGTAAGGTTTGCCGATAGAGAGAACCGTAGACGTTCAGTGCCGGGTGGAACTGTAGGAGTCCGGATTGGCAAGACTTTATATCCCCCTTCGGCTAATTTGTGTGAAAGTGCCAGAGCCGATTCGCTTGAGCCGGTAATGAGGGGTTGGATATGGCCCGTGTGCGAACACTTGAGAATACGGGCCAGTTCTTTGCCCAGTACTTTAAGTTGCCGGCGTTTATCATCCATCTGCGGAATCCTTTCTATTACGAATCGGCTCCAGGCGCAGTTGATGGGCGGAATTGCGGTTGAGAAAATGAAAGAACGAGCAGTATTAACAAGATAATCGCGCAGAATATTGGTGCGCAGGGCAGCAAATGCTCCAACCGAGCCTGCTGCTTTTCCGAGAGTGCCGATAATAATGTCGACTTCCGGAATTTCGGTTGCCAATCCCAAACCGTTATTGCCGCAAACGCCAAACGCGTGGGCTTCGTCAACATAGAGCAACGAGTTCGGTGTTTTGGCTGCGGCAATCTCCGTAAGTGGAGCCGTGTCGCCATCCATAGAGTAGACTGACTCACATACTATCAGCACGCGTTCGTAATCATTGGCCCTCTTTGCCAGGATGCGGTGCAAGTGGTCAACATCGTTATGGCGGAAGCGCTCGAAATCAGCTCTCGAAATCAGCATGCCGTCGATAATCGATGCGTGGACGAGTTTATCGGCCAGAATCAGTGTTTTTTCTTTAGCCAATGCGGCAATGGCGCCGGAATTGGCATGATAGCCCGAGTTAAACATAAGCACCGGGCGGCCATACATATCTTCGAGTAACTTTTCGAGCTTTTGAAATTCGTTCTGGTCGGCCGCAAGCAGTCGCGAAGCCGAAGCCGACAGTGCGGGCAACTCATGGCCGAATTGACTGAAAAATTCGGATTTCAGCGTTGTGTCAGCAGCAATGCCCAGATAGTCGTTGCCGCTGAGGTCAATAAGCGAGGTATTCCTGCTATCGGCCGGAATAGTGCGGAAGTTCTGTGAGGCGCGCAAGGCGTCGAGTTGCCTGCGATAATTGTTCATCGGATAATTGCAAGCATCTGGCGGCAAAGGATTTCCAGTTCGGAGTCGGTTATGACATAGGGAGGCATAACGTAGACATTGCGGCCGAAGGGGCGCACCCAAATTCCGCGTTTAACGCATTCTTTTTGAAATTCACCTACGTTGACCGGCTCTTTCATTTCAATAACGCCGATGGCGCCGAGAACTCTGACGTCGGCAACCCCTGGAAAATCTGATGCGGGCGCCAGCAGTTCGTTTAATTTCTGTTCAATATGCCGGATGCGCTTGCCCATATCCTGCTCACCGAGAATGGTCAGTGACTCAAGTGCCACAGCGCATGCCAGCGGATTGGCCATGAAAGTCGGTCCGTGCATCATAACGCCGGCTTCGCCCTTCGATATAGTGTCGGCAACTTCGCGAGTGGTCATTACTGCGCTCAGCGTCAAATATCCGCCCGTCAATCCTTTGCCAACCATCATAATATCGGGTTCTACACCGGCGTGTTCCCACGCAAAGGCGTGGCCCGTTCTCCAGAATCCGGTTGCTATTTCATCAAAAATCAGATAGATATTTAATTCATTGCAAAGCCGCCGCAGTTCGCGCAGGTATTGCGGATGGTAGAAGCGCATGCCGCCGGCCCCTTGAACTATCGGCTCAAGTATCACTCCGGCAAGTTCGTGGCTATGGTCGCGAAGCAACTTTTCCATCGGTTCGAATTCGGCCGGATTCCATTGGTCGTGGAATCTGACCTTCGGGGCAGGGGCGAAGTAACGCACCGGTAGGGCTGACCCGAATGCTCCGTGCATTCCTGTAACCGGGTCGCATACGCTCATTGCATTCCATGTGTCGCCATGGTAGCCGGAACGAATTGTGGCGAAATTGGTGCGTCGGTGGTCGCCGGTGCGCGAAATCGACGCTTGCACGGCCATCTTCATGGCAACTTCGGTTGCCACGCTGCCGGAGTCGGCGAAGAAAACATTGTTCATCGACGGCGGCGCCATTTCCAATAGCTTCATACCGAGCTCAACTGCAGGACGGTGCGTCAGACCCCCAAACATTACATGGCTCATTTTGGCAAGCTGGCGTTGGGCAGCTGCATTAAGCCGGGGATTATTGTAGCCGTGGATTTCACACCACCACGATGCCATGCCGTCTATCAGTTCGGTTCCATCCTCCAATATAATTTTTGAGCCTTCGCATCTGTCAACCATATAGGTCGGCAGCGGGTTTATGGTCGAAGTGTAGGGATGCCACAGGTGGTCGCGGTCAAAATCAGATGCTTCTGAGGGTGTCATGCTTCTAAAAGTCTGAAAATCTGAGGGAGCAGAGGGGTAGTGTTGTCGTTGGTTAAAAGTTTGTGCCCGAGATGTGAGAGTTTGGTTTGAGCTTCGATACGATCTCGTATTTCTTGCTCGGTCAGTCCTGAGCGACGTTTAACGCGGTTTATGCGTAAAGGTTCGGGAGCAGTTACTTCCCATATTTCGTTAACCAATGAATCGAAGCCGCTTTCGTAGAGAATGGCGGTTTCAACAAACAAGGTTTGCTCATTTGCCGATAGGCTCCATTGAACAAAATGGTTGCGCACGGCACCGTGAACTATCGAGTTCAACTGCCGCAGTTTACCGGTGTCGCTGAAAATTATTGCCGAAAGCTTCTGACGGTTTATTGTCCCATCGGCATTTATAGCTTCGGCTGATATTTCGGCTGATATTCGTTGGCGGATATCGGAGTCGTTGTCCATAAGTATGCGTGCTTCGCTATCGCAGTCATAGACCGGATAGCCCAGACAGCGAAGCGTATGGCTCACGACTGACTTGCCTGAGCCGATGCCGCCGGTTATGGCTATTATCCGCTTCATTGCGTTGAGTGTAAGGCCGATTTTTGTTCAATGAGATATTCAACGGAGTCGGTTGAAAGTTCCACCCCGCGGTAATAGTCCGGCAATGAGCCGATTTCGACCGGAATCTTGCCGTTGCGGCGTCTGGAAAAGTCGGCTGTTACGGTAACCACATTGTTTTCAGAGTTATAAAGGCTCATTGGCAACAAGTAGCTGACCCGTACCCTCGATGGAAACAAGACTACAACGTCATCGGATGCGTGCAGCAGCTGAACCGGAATTTCGCGGTTTTTTGAAATCAGCGGCTCAACCGGAATCGTAAGTTTGACCTTGTTAGGTACAATGCGGGTTCCGGGTTCCTGCTGAAGACTAACTTCGAAAGTAAGAGAGTCCTTGAGTTCGGTTCGGGTAATCTTAACGGTGCGCACCGTGCGGGGCCGAACGTGAAGATGGCGGGCTGAATAAACGCTTACAGTGTCAGGCTCAACTTTTACCGGCCCGGCTATTACGAACTGGCTTGCCGGACTTATATCAACGTCGGGAATTACGCGCGCCAGATTCGGACTGCGGTCGGTAACAATCAGGCTCAATGAGTCCGGGCGCACGCTGACAATCTGGGTTGTGGGGTCGAAAAATGTGCGCAGGCGGTTTTCAAGAACCTGGGTTGAAAGGGTCACGCGGTCACGGGCATCGTCGAAAACCATGTCGGAATAGTCGATTTTCAAAGTTTTGCCGCCGCTTATTGAATAGTTGGCGAGAACCGTTCCCTTATCGCGAACGCCGAGGGTCAGATATGCCGGAGGTTCAGTGATAAAAGTGTAGCCCGACGGAACGTTGGCTATTTCCAGACGCACACGGACTTCCTGCTGAATATCGTCGTTGAGGGCAAGAATTACCCAAAAGCCATAGCTTACGGCGAGAAACAGCAGGAAAATCAAGAAATCGCGGCCCTTGGAGCTGCGCAGCAGGCGCAGGGCCTTGACTGCCAGCAAATGAAGGGTTCGCGGGCTGAACTTACTTCTGTTCGGCATTTACGGGGTTGGCGGCATCGGTTTTGGCAACTTCAGCCGAAGGATAAATCATGCTGAGTTCAACGCGGATGCGTACGCCATTGGCCACTTCGAGCAGCACTGTGCCGTTGTTTTCGTTGATTTCAGAGATTGTTCCATGAATACCGCCGGCAGTCATTACGCGCGAACCCTTGGCAAGGCTTTCGCGGAATTTGCGGGTTTCCTTCTGTTTTTTCTGCTGCGGGCGAATCATGAAAAAGTAGAATACTACGATAAGGAGAATTATCATTCCCCACGATTGAATTTCAGGACTCATGTCTAATTTGTTTTAAAGATTATGAATTCGGTTTATTTTGAGGTGAATTTTTTAGCCAGACGGCCTTCAGCAAAGAGCTTTTCCGTTATGGAGGCGAACATGCCGTTTATAAAGGCGCCTGAGCGCGATGTGGAATACCAGTTGGCAATCTCAACATATTCGTTGGTGGTAACGGTTAGCGGAATGTTGGGGAACGTAGTCGCTTCGGCCAAAGCGGTTTCCAGAATAACAACATCCATCAGCGCCACGCGTTCGGCATCCCATTTCTTGGAGTTTACGAACTCATCGATATATTTACGGAAGGTGTCCGCATTAGCAACTGCGGCGTTAAACAGCTTGGAGCCGAAAACAGCATCTTCTTCATCTTTAAACTCAGGCTGAAGGGGCTCGGCAGGGTTAACAGCGAGACGCTTGAGAGTTTTCAGGGCGAAACTCGACATTACTTCGAGGTCGTCGTTCCAGAATATCGATTTGTTTTCAAGGGCTTCCTCCAGGTCTTCGCTCGGCAGGATGACGTGGCGCATGAGATTACGCCAGAGTTCCGATTCTTGCTCAATGCTCTTTTCGCCCGGCTCTTCCATAAATTTCCGGTAGGGTTCAGACTGGATTACCAAGTCGGCCAAACGCCGGATCAGCGTCGGGTCGTCGCTCCAGTTAATGCCCTTTTGCTGGAAATATTGATTGAGCTCTTCGTGGCGGGCCAAAATGTCAACGAGTTTGGTCTCAACGAAACGGCGGTCGGGGTGCAAATCTTCCTCGCTGGGGAGATATTTGTTGGCGTTTGCATCGAGGCGTTGCTCCTCGGCGCGCGTAATCTCAACAGGGAGCCAAAGCAGCCAATGATACAGGGCGTATGCCTCGTCGAGCGAGCGCTTCAGGTCGGAGCGCGAGGTCATCAGCAGGTTGCGAGAGTCGCCATAGCCCCCAAGAGTTGCCAGCAACATCTTCTGGGCCGATTCAAAGCCTCGTTCAGTAAAATCCGGGTTAGACCTTAAAACTTCAATCACCTCCGGATACTTACATATGGCGCGCAGTGCGGCTGTCCAGAATTCGATCTCATCAGATGGAGTAACCTGCGAGCGTTTCGCCTTTACAAACGTGCGGTAGGCAGGCAACGTGCGTAACTTATCGGCCAGTGGACCAACCAATGAATCATAAGAGCGCATCCGTTCGGCATGAGTGTCGATCAGAGTGCGGATGTCGGGATTTTCGCGGAGGGCTTCGCTGAAATTAGTGCGATAAAAACGCAAATTTTCCGAATCGGCCTTGTCGTGAAATTTATTTATGGATTTGGTTACGTTAACTCCCGAAAGTTCCAGAATAAGCAAAAGGAGTTCGGCGTAGGCCTGATAAGCATATTTGCGGTCGGGCGAGGATGTCTCGGAGGGCATCTCAACCTTAAAGTCGCTCTTAGAAAGTAAATAACTATAAAGAAGTTGAACTACTTTCAAGCGTATGATAACGCGGTTTACCATGAGCTGTTGTTGCGTTTAAATGTTCTTTTTGTGACTGCAAATTTACGAAAAATTCTCCACCCGCCAAACAACCCCTCCCGAAAAAATCCGGAAAGAATAACCTTAGGCATTGTTAGAGGGTGGTGAAGGCGAAGGGAAGCAGCGAGCGGATGGAGGGGAGGCGCAGAATCTTAGTGCGTCCAACCAGAAGTACGCTAACCGGGTGCTCTGCAAGTAATTCGTATTGCAGCAGCGATTGGCGACACGCTCCACAAGGCGAAATCGGCTCAGCCAAAGACTCGCCGTCAACCCCGCGTGCGGCAATAGCTATGGTCTTGAATTTGGCATCGGGATATTGGGCGTGGGCATAGAAGCAAGCGGTGCGTTCGGCGCACGTTCCGCTCGGAAAAGCAACGTTTTCCTGGTTTGCCCCGCAAACTATCTCGTCGTTGTCAAGCAAAATAGCGGCTCCGACGCGGAATTTACTATAGGGGGCATAGCTGCGGTAAGTGGCCTTCTTGGCAAAATCAACGAGTTGCTGTTCCTTCGGTGTCAGTTCTTCGGGCGTAAGAACTTCATATTCAGTGAGAATTTCCTGTTTCATGGCTTAGTTCTATGATATTAAGGGTTTTGTCTGTAACGGGGTAGAGGGCAGAGGCTCGAACTCCTACGGCCCAGATTATTTCGTCGTTGAGAGTAAGAACGAAAGATTCCGGACGTCGCGACGCCGCAATACCTGCTGCGGCGAGCAGATCAGAAACCGGTTTAGTTCCTTTCATGCCGAAAGGACGCATTCGGTCACCGGGACGCCATGGACGCAGCTCCCATACTGCATTCCGCGGAATAGCGTCAGCGTCGAGATAGATGTTGTTAGGTTTCGGCCGGAATTTTTCGGGCCGTTTGAATATACGGCCTTTCAGTCGGGGCTTTTCAATTTTTGGTGAGAGATCGTCGAGGACATAACGTTTACCAGAGCAAACGGTCAGTCTTTGTGTCGGCGAGCGGAATTCTGCTCCGGGCACTGAAGTGAGAAGCCGGCGGCATTGATCGGAGTTGAATCCGAGCGGCGACAGCCATTCGTGGAGTAGGGTAGGCGAAACGTTGAGCAGCGAGTCGCTCCGTTGCGGAATCAGACGGTTATAGAGTTCCTCATTTCCGCGCAGGTTGGCGATTGAGCGTTCAATTGCATCGATGGCTCCGGGCAGTTCCGCCTCAATCAGCGGAATAATCCGGTTTCGGAGTTTATTGCGTTTGAAATCATCCGATAGGTTAGACGAGTCGGTAATGTACGCGATACCTCTCTGGTTAAGGTATGTTTCTATTTCAGTGCGCGAGCTTTCGAGCAGCGGCCGGATTATATGGTCGCGCTTCGGCAGCATTCCCCGCAGGCCGTGTATTCCCGAACCCCGCAAAAGATTAAGAAAGAATGTTTCAATGTTGTCGCTGCGGTGGTGGCCAACAGCGATAGCCTCGGCGTTTTCTTCCTGACGCAGCTTCTCGAAATAATCGTAGCGCAGTTCGCGACATGCCATTTCGGCTGAAATGCCGTGGTTCGCCATATATTGCCGGGTATTGAATTTAACGCTTCGAAATTCGCATCCGAGCCGCACGGCAAGCGATTCCGAATGCCTCAGGTCGCGGTCGGCTTCAGCTCCTCTTAGCCCGAAATGGCAGTGAACGGCCACACATCGGTAGCCTAATGCCGTTAAAATGGCGAGCAGCGCCGCAGAGTCTGCGCCGCCGCTCAGCCCTACGATTACTTTTGCCCCCGGGGTCAACAAACGCTCGGAGGCAATGAATCGGGCGATTCGTTGCTCAAAAGTCATTGCTTGGCGCCCTTGACGCCACCTTTAGTTCCGCCTCCCAGTGCAAAGATATTCTGGTCGTAGCTAACGGTTTTGAGTTCCATAGCGCGTTTGCGCTTAACGGCCAGATCTACGAGCGTTTCCATCAGTTTGGCGAAAGGAATACCTGTTGCTTCCCAAAGATAAAAACTAAGGGAGCCCGGAATAGTGTTGATTTCGTTAACGTAGATTTCACCGTCGGTGCGGTCAATCATAACGTCGACACGACTAACGCCGTGGCAACCGAGCTGGCGAAATGTCTCACCGGCAAGATACTGTATTTTCTTGGTAATATCGTCGGGCAGTTCGGCGGGTATGCGCTTCATTGAGCGCTGCATACCTTTTGCTCCGCCTTTTGAGCCGCCACCGCAATATTTTTCCTCATAGGTCAGAAATTCCGTTCCGCGTAGCGGTTCTTCGAGCACAGAGGTCTGGTAATCGTTGCAATCGCCCAGAACAGAGCAGTTTATCTCCTGCATGTCGCTTAGCAAATGTTCAACTATAATGCGAGTCGAATAGCGTTCGGCATCAGAAACCTTTTCAAGCAGTTCCTCGCGGTTATGGGCGGTTGCGATACCCACGGAGCTGCCGAGGTTTGCGGGTTTAACGATTACCGGATAGCCGAGAGCCGACTCAATACTGTTGATAATTTCTTCGCGTTTGTTAAACCATTGCTTATCGGTAAACCATACATAATCAACAACCGGGATGCCTGCGGCTGACAGAATCATCTTCATGGTGATTTTATCCATGCCGTTGGCCGAGGCAAGTACGTTGCAGCCGGCATAGGGTATGCCGATAGAGTCAAGCACTCCTTCAAATATGCCGTCTTCGCCGTTAGAGCCGTGAAGCACCGGAATAACAACGTCCAGTCGGCTAACGATGCCTTTGCGGTCAAAAAAACCGGGATTGGAACGATAAAGGTTATAGTCGCCGTAGATTGGCTTCATGTAAACCTCGGTGCATTTTTTTAGCAACTCATTAACATTACGGTAGTTGCTTACGTCGAGCAGCGCTTCGCCGGTATACCATCGGCCTTGTTTGGTTATATAAATAGGTGTTACGTCGAATTTCGAGCGATCAATGGCAGCCATTGCCTGAGATGCGGAAATGACTGAGATTTCATGTTCGGTCGACCTACCGCCGAAGAATACGCCTATATTGGTCTTCATTGATTTTTATGATTGAAAATAAGTGGTTTTGCAACTTTAACCGGAAGCACCTCGCCGTTGCTGAAAGCAAGTGTGCCGTTCAAATATGTTTCTTTTACTATATGGCCGGTTTCAATGCCGGCGGCCGGGGTCCAACTGCATCGGCTCAGCGAATCTGCATCGGTGATGACATGCGGCTGGCGACTGACTCTTACTATATCGGCGTAGGCTCCGCTGCGCAGTTCACCACGGTCTACAATACCGAATATCTCGGCCGGGCGCTTGGCTGTCATCCTGGCCACTTCGGCCGGTTTAAATAAATCCAGAAGCAGAGGTAGCTGAAATTGGATATTCGGCATTCCGCTTGGCGCCGTCAGGGCGTCGCCCTGTTTCTCGGATAAAAGGTGTGGTGCATGGTCCGAGGCAACAGTGTCAATAACGCCATCTTTCAATGCCTTGCGCAGTGCAGTGCGGTCGGTCGAGGATTTAATGGCGGGATTGCACTTGATGCGTGTGCCGTGCGTTTCATAATCGGCATCCGAAAAAGTAAGGTACTGGATGCAGGTTTCAGCAGTCAACCACTCCGGTTTATAATCGCGCAGCAGGCGCGTTTCGGCAGCGGTTGAAATATGCAGCAAATGCAGACGGGCGCCGCCTTTGCGGGCCAGTTCTATGGCAGCCATAGTGGAGTCAAGGCATGCTCGCGAATCGCGAATCAGCGAATGAAATTCTACCGGCACGGGCTCACTACCAAATATTTCGCGAGCTATAGACGTATGCAGGGATATGCGCTTGTTATCTTCGGCGTGGACTGCAATCGGCACTTTAATCTCGGCAAACAGTCGCGTAAGGGCCGAACTGTCATCAACAAGCAGGTTACCGGTCGATGAACCTAAAAAGAGCTTAACTCCGGGAATGCGGCTATAGTCGGCTTTGAGCAGTTCGCTCTCAAGATTGGAGTTGGTCGCACCTATAAAAAATGCGTAATTTATTTTGCTGACCTCTTCGGCGCGCTTCATTTTTCCCTCCCAGGCTTCGATGGTAGTGGTTGCCGGCGAGGTGTTGGGCATGTCGAAAAATGACGTTACACCACCCGCAAGGGCTGCAGCGGTTTCAGTGGCCATATCGGCTTTGTGGGTCAATCCCGGGTCGCGGAAATGAACGTGGGTGTCAATCATTCCCGGCAGCAGCAGGTCGCCCTGCATATCTTCCGCTTCGTCAGCCTCGGGCGCCGGGCCTTTGCCAATCGCTTCGATTCTTTCGCCTTTGATCAGCACCCAGCCGTTTTTAATCGACTTGGCGCCGGAAACTACTTCTGCATTGAATAGGAGTTTACTCACGGCGGCGCTGAGGCTTTTTAAACAGCGAACGCAGCTTCATACTCAATACTCCGAAGAAGGCTTCGCCAAAAATTGAGCCGTTCATTTTTGAAGTTCCCAGCACTCGGTTGGTAAACACGATGGGAACCTCGCTGACTTTGAAACCCAGCTGGTGGGCTGTGAATTTCATTTCAATTTGAAATGCATAACCTTTGAAGCGGATATTGTCGAGGTCAATTGCGCGGAGCACATCAGCACGGTATGCAACAAAACCGGCAGTTGTGTCCGATACCGGAATGCGGGTAACCGCACGAACGTATTTCGAGGCAAAATAGCTCATCAAAACACGGCCCATAGGCCAGTTAACCACGTTTACACCGCTTTTATACCGTGAGCCTACCGCTACATCGGCGCCTCCTTTTTCAATTTCTTCAAGAAGGCGAACTGTATCGGCCGGATTATGGCTGAAATCGCAGTCCATTTCAAATATAACATCGTAACCATGGTCAAGCGCCCATTTGAACCCGGCGATATATGCAGTGCCGAGTCCGAGTTTGCCTGCTCGTTCGATAATATGGAGCCGGTCGGGATAGCGGGTTTGCGCTTCTTTAACTAAAGCGGCCGTACCGTCAGGCGAGTTATCGTCGATAATGAGAAGGTCAGGACAAAAGGAAAGCTCCATGACGGTGTCAATCATCGCCTGGATGTTTTCCTTTTCGTTATAAGTGGGAATTATAATTAGTTTTTTCACTTTGCGGGGTGATAGCGGCGGTTCAGTTCAGCAACTACTTCGTCGGTAATATCCAGAGCCGGATTGAAATAGAGTCCTGAAGCGCGGTCGAGAACTGCATCAAGATTATACTTCATGGAAATATAGTCAACAACTGCCTTAACCGAATCGTGAAGTTCCTGCTGTTTGTTCATCAGGTCGGTGGCATAGTCGCGCTGGCGCTGTGCGAACTTTGTTTCTGCATCTTGCTGCGCTTTCTGCAGGGCGGCAATATCTGCCTGGAGCGATGCTTCCGACAGGTAACCGTTGCGTTGCTGCTTTTCCTGAATCTGCTGTTGGCGACGCTGCAAACCTGCGCCGAGCTGATTCTGATATGAAGCCAGCTGAATCTGAGCTGCGCTGTCGGCCTTTGCCACTTCTGTGGCCAGGCTATAATTGGCAAGAATCTGCTGCGAATCAACGTAGCGGATATAAGCTGCCATAGGTGTATCGTGCTTGCCGGTAGAGTCGGGTGCAACTTCGGTTTTCGGTGTGGCTGCAACCTCCTTGGCGGGGGTTTCGTTATTATTTTTGCAGCCGGCAAAAACGGGGAGCATCAGCGCTGCCACGGAAGCAAGATAAAAGATTTTTCTCATTTCAGAGTTGGTTATTATGATAAAATGTTGATTTTATAGTGCAAAAGTAAGAAAGTTTCTTGAAATTTGCGCAAGATTCAAAAAAAATTTGTAACTTAGACCTCACAAAATAAATAATTTTAACACTCATAATCATTTTTTAAACTTTTGATATGACTATCAGAGACCTCAAACCCGCCATTGTATGGGAGATTTTTGACGAAATAACAAAAATTCCCCGTCCCTCTAAGAAAGAAGAGAAAATCCGTCAGTACTTACTTGACTTTGCGGCAAAACATAATCTCGCCGCTAAAACCGATCCGATTGGCAACGTCGTTATGAGCCGCCCCGCAACTCCGGGCCACGAAGATGCTCCGACTATCATTCTGCAAGGCCATATGGATATGGTGTGTGAGAGCAACCATCCCTTTGATTTTGAAAATAATCCTATCACTACCATAATAGACGGTGATTGGGTTAAGGCAGACGGCACCACTCTCGGTGCCGACAACGGCATCGGCGTAGCTGCCGCTCTGGCCGTGCTGATTGATAAGGACTTCGTTTGCGGACCGGTGCAGGCTCTGTTCACCATGGACGAAGAAACCGGTATGACCGGTGCTTTCAATCTGGGCCCCGACATGATTTCAGGCGATATTCTTCTGAATCTCGACTCCGAAGACGACGGTCAAATCTTTATCGGATGTGCCGGTGGTGTTGATACGGTTTGCACATTTACTTATAAGCGCTCAATGGCGCCTGCAGACTTTACCTATTTGAAAATGGACGTTTCAGGCGGTTTGGGCGGCCACAGTGGTGGTGACATTCATCTTGGCCATGCAAATGCCAACAAACTCCTGGCACGTTTCATGTGGGAACAAAGCCAGAAGCATGAAATCAACCTCGTGGAAATCGATGGCGGCAATCTGCGCAATGCCATACCTCGTGCCGCTCATTGCATTTTCGGTATCCATCCCGCCCATAAGCATAAACTCGTTGCCGACTTTGATGACTATTGCGCACGCGTGGCCAACGAATATCAGGGTCTGGAAACCACGCTGGAAATCAAACTCGAAAATGCCGATAAACCGGAATATGTTATCGATTCCGAAACCTCTGTAAATATTGTCCGCGCCATCTATTCCGCACCTCACGGCGTTGACTCCATGAGCCGCGATCTTGAGGGTCTGGTTGAAACCTCAACCAACCTGGCTTCGGTTAAAATGCATGGCGATAATGAAATAGTAGTTACAACCTCGCAGCGTTCGAGCGTTGAATCGCGCAAATGGGATATTGCCAATCGCGTTGAAGCCCATTTTCAGCTCGCCGGTGCGAAGGTGCAGCATGGCGAAGGTTATCCCGGCTGGCAACCCAATATGAATTCCCGCATCATGCATATTATTGAGGATGCCTATACTGAACTTTATGGCGAAAAACCGTTGATTACTGCTATCCACGCTGGTCTCGAATGCGGATTGCTGCTCGAAAGCTATCCGAATCTCGACATGGCTTCGTTCGGTCCTACTCTGCGTGGTGTTCACTCCCCGAGCGAGCGTATGCAGATTTCAACTGTTGCCCGTTTCTGGGATCAACTCAAGCTCATTCTCAAAAAGGTGTCTGACCTTAAGAAGTAAAACTAAAGATTATAGATTTGACTGTAAATTTTCAAGATTTTCATAATTTCAAACGTCGGTATGCCTGCCTTCTGGCGGGTATGCTGACGCTTGGTTTCTTTGCGCTCGGTGCATCCGAGCCCGCTGATTCTTCACGTTATCAAACTCTTAAGCCCCACGACTATGAGGTAGTTGCCCGCGAACTTGATATTCCTGTGGCCGCCATCAGAGCTGTAGTCGATATTGAGGCGGGGTCAAAGGGCGAAGGTTTTAATCCGGACCATACGCCTATTATTAACTTTGACCTTACGATGTTTCGTCAGGCAGCCCGTCGCCGTGGCATCAACCTGGCCAAATACCAGAAGCAATATCCGGTGGTTTTTCAGCCTCTCAACCGTAAAAAGTATGGCTCCACCCAGGCCGCTCAATACGCCCGGCTCGATGCCGCTATGAAAATCGACACCATAGCCGCGCTCGAAGGTACCTTCTGGGGCATGTTTCAGATTGGCGGTTTTAACTGGAAGTCATGTGGGTGCTCGTCGGTCAGGGAATTCACTTACCTTATGGGTCGTAGCGAACTCGATCAGCTTGAACTGTTTGGGAAATTCCTTAAAGCCCACGGTCTCGACAAGTATATTCGCGAAAAAAATTGGGCGCAGTTTGCCCTGCGCTATAATGGTCCTTCGTATGCGCGTCGCGGTTACCACACGCGAATGGCCAACTCCTATGCCCGCCACTCGAAAGAATGAAGCTTAAATCAAATCTGATGCTGAGAGTGGCATTTGACCTGATATTGGTTTTGTTGCTGCTTATGCTGACCCGCTGGGTGTTTTTCATTGAAAATTCCGCTCAGTTCACTCATTCTTTCCGGGCATATTCGCTAATGTTTGTCGGCGGTTTGAAATACGATATTGCCGCGCTGATGTATGGCAACGTCCTGTGGCTCCTGCTCGTGCTTTTTCCGCTTAAAGTCAAAGAGCGCAAGGGTGTATGGTCGGTTCAGAAATGGGTGTTTGTTATTCTCAACTCCCTTTTGTTGCTTGCTAATCTGTGTGACACCGTGTTTTATTCCTATCGTCAGTCGCGTACCACGGCCGATATTTTCCGTGAGTTCGGAGGCGATAAAATTGGCGGCGTCATATTGACCGAAGTTATCAACCATTGGTATTTGGTTCTGCTTTTTGTTGCCATGGTTTATATGCTATGGCGCTTTTATGTGCGGCCTGTTTCTTACTCATTGTTGAGAGCGAAGAAGTCAAAATATTATGTGTCGATGGTTTTGATGCTGGCATTGAGTGCCTTCGGCTTCGTTTCAGGGGTTCGCGGCTCGTTGCCTTCGCGCTTTCAGCGGCCGATGTCGGTGAATTATGCACAGCGCTATGCCGTTAGCCCGCGTGATGCCGCCGTGGTGTTGAACACTCCGTTTACCATTATCCGCACCATCGGTCACTCAACGCCGGAGATGCCGCAATTCTATAGTTCTGAAAGCGAGCTGCAAAAAGTGTATTCGCCGCTGCACCCGGGCGCAGCCCTTGCCGGACCGTTGTCCGGCAAGAATATTGTTGTTATGCTTCTGGAAAGTTTCTCGCAGGAGTTTTCCGGTCTTTTGAATCCCCAATATGGGGCCGGCTACACTCCCAATCTCGACTCCATAATGGCTAAATCGCTGCGCTTCGAAGAAACTTTCAGCAATTCAGGGTTTTCTATTGACGCAATGCCGGCGGTTTTTGCTTCCACACCCAGAATGGACCGCTCGTTTGTTGTGAGCATGCATGGTCAGAATCAGATTGAGGGACTACCCGCGCTTTTGTCTGACCTTGGATATCAAACCGCCTTTTTCCACGGCGCTGACAATGAGTCATTGGGGCTGCAAGGCTTCGCCCGTCATGCCGGATTTAAGGAATATTACGGTCTGACTGAATATTGCGCCGATTCCGAAACCGGCGGAATGAAGGATTTCGATGGTTCGTGGGGTATTTGGGACGAAGAATTCCTGCAATTTTTCTGTCGCAAGCTTTCAACTTTCCAGCAACCGTTTTTTGCCGGTATATTTACTTTGTCGAGTCATCATCCTTTTGTTGTGCCGGATAGGTATAAGGATGATTTCAAGCCGACTCCCGAACTGCCTGTGCTTCAAACTATCCGCTATGCCGATATGGCCCTCGGAAAATTTTTTAGCGAGGCGGCGCGCCAGCCGTGGTTCGACAATACGGTTTTCGTTATTTCTGCCGACCATACCTTTTTGCACCCGTCGCTTCATCCTGAATATAACACCGACGTGGGCTACGGTCGCATTCCCATTTTTATATATGATCCTTCCGGAAAAGTTGTTTCGCCGGGTGTGAAGCCCGGAATGATGCAGCAGATTGACATTATGCCGACGTTACTGGCCCTCATGGGCTATGAAAAGCCATTTTTTGCCTTTGGGCGCAATGTTCTCGATTCTGCCGGTAACCGACCTTGGGCTCTGCGCTGGTCGAACGTGCTTGAAATAATGATGGATAATCATGTGCTCATTTTTAATCCCGACAATTGGCAACCTGCGGCCATGTTCAATTATGCTGATGATCCCCTTTTGCAGAAAAATCTGGTTAACAGCGGACTTCAGCTTCAAGAGTCGATGGATTCCATGCTGCGCGCCGTTGTTCAGACCTATCAGACCCTTGAGGGTGAAAATCGTGTAACTATTAAGACTTACAATAATGAACGTTAAAAGTTTTTTTGCCCTTGCGGCGCTTTCTGTTTCCGCTGCGGCATTCGCCGGAGAATGGACTGTAACTTCTCCTGACGGACTGCTGAAGCTCACCGTTGAGTCAGGCGATTCTCTGACTTATTCGGCTGATTATAACGGCAAGCAACTGATTTTGCCCTCTACGATAGGACTTCAACTCACCTCGGGCATTGAAATCGGCCCGGGAATAGCTAAACTTGCCGACCGTAGGGAAGTGCGTCGGCGAATTGCTTCGCCATTTTATCGCGCTGATTCAATCAGCGACTGTTTTAACTCTCTCACTCTGAACCTACCCCGGAACTGGAAAGTCGAATTCCGTGCCTACGACGACGGGGTAGCGTATAGGTTTATCAACGGCAACAAGCAGCCGTTGAAAATTCAAAATGAGCTTGCTTCCATCCGTTTTGCTTCGGCCAACAAAAGTTGGGTACCTTACGTAAAGGTTAATGACTATTCGAGTTTTGAAAATCAATTTCAGAATAGCTTTGAGAACACCTATACAGTAGGCCCTCTTGACTCGCTTGATTCAAAGAAACTCATGTTTCTCCCCGTAGTCGTTCAGCCTGAGGCCGATGGCCTGAAGGTTTTGTTAACCGAATCGGATTTGAATAATTATCCCGGCATGTATGTTAATGCCGTCGGCGGCGGGGAGCTGAACGGCGTTTGGTCAACCGTGCCCAAAACATGGCACCAGGGAGGTCATAATCGCCTTCAAAGAATCGTTGACGAGCGGCAACCATATATCGCTGAAATTTCTGGGCCCCGCTCATTGCCCTGGCGTATTGCGGCTGTTGCACCTAATGATCAGGCTCTTGCTACCACCAATCTTAGTTATCTGCTTGCCGAGCCCTCTAAAATTGACGATATAGCCTGGATTAAACCCGGGAAGGTTGCGTGGGACTGGTGGGCCAACTGGAATCTCCGGAACGTAGACTTTAAGTCTGGCGTAAATAATCCGACCTACAAGGCTTTTATTGATTTTGCTGCGCGCAATGGCGTGGAATACGTTATTCTCGACGAAGGATGGTCGGTTAATCTTGCAGCCGATTTGATGAAGGTAGTGCCCGAAATTGACCTTCCGGAACTTGTTGCTTATGGCGATTCTTTAGGCGTGGGACTGATTCTTTGGGCAGGTTACCTGGCATTTGACCGCGATTTGGAAAACGTGTGCCGCCATTATGCCGATATGGGCATAAAAGGCTTTAAAGTCGATTTTATGGATCATGATGATCAGCTTATGACCGAATTTAATCATCGCGCCGCAGAAACTACCGCACGCTACGGATTGCTCCTTGACCTTCACGGCACCCACAAACCGGCGGGGTTAAATCGCACCTGGCCCAACGTTATAAATTTTGAAGGCGTTCATGGCATGGAACAGATGAAATGGTCTGCGCCCTCGGTCGACCAGGTAACCTACGACGTTCAGATTCCCTTTATCCGCCAGGCTGCCGGCCCGATGGATTATACTCAGGGAGCAATGCGCAATGCCACGCGCCGCGATTATCGTCCGGTCAACGATGATCCGATGAGTCAGGGCACCAGAGCGCACCAGCTGGCCATGTATATGGTGTTCGATTCTCCGCTGACAATGATGTGCGATACCCCGATGAATTACGACGATAACCCCGAAAGTCGCGATTTTATCTGTTCCGTTCCCACCGTTTGGGATGAAACAAGAATTCTCGATGGTAAAATCGGCGAGTACATCGTTACTGCGCGACGCAAGGGCAATGAGTGGTTTGTCGGAGGCATGACCAACTGGACTCCCCGCGACATAGAGCTGGACCTGTCGTTTATCGCCGCCGATAGCCCCATTATTCTGCTCACCGACGGCGTGAATGCTCATCGCAACGCCCGCGACCTTAAAGTTCAAGATTTAACACTACCCGCCAACGGAAAACTGTCGGTTCATATGGCTCCCGGCGGTGGTTTTGCATTAAAAACAAACAGAAAATGAAATATATAGGTGCCCATGTTGCAGTTGAGGGCGGAGTTGCTTCCGCTCCGCTGAATGCCCGCAAAATTGGTGCAGGCGCGTTTGCTTTGTTTACCCGCAATCCATCGCGCTGGAAGTCCGAACCTCTCTTGCCGGGTGATATTGAAGAGTTTAGGCGTAACTGCGAGGAATGCGGATATACGTCCGATCAGATTTTGCCCCACGACAGCTATCTTATCAACCTCGGGGCTAAAGACCCGAAAAAACTCTTTATGAGCCGTTTGGCCTTCCTCGACGAAATGCAGCGTTGCGAGCAGTTGGGACTGACTATGCTTAATTTCCACCCGGGATCGCATCTCAATGAAATGTCTGAAGAAGAGTGTCTGGATCGTATAGCATCGTCCATCAACAAATCGCTTGCAGCAACCGAGACTGTTAAGGCGGTGATTGAAAATACCGCCGGGCAAGGTTCAAATCTAGGATTTACGTTCGACCAGATTGCTCATATAATTTCCAAAGTGGAGAATAAAGAGCGTGTTGGCGTTTGCATTGACACTTGCCACGCCTTCGCCGCCGGATATGACATTTCAACCCCCGAAGGTTATAAGGCAGTTTGGGACGACTTCGGTTCAACAATAGGATTTGAATATCTTTGCGGCATGCATCTCAACGACAGCAAGAAAGGGCTTGGCTCTCACGTTGATCGCCATGAGTCGCTCGGCCTGGGCACTATTGGCCGTGGATTCTTTGAAATGCTTATGGCCGATTCGCGTATGAACGGTATTCCGCTTATTCTTGAAACGCCCAATCTCGATCTCTGGCCCGAAGAAATAGCTTACCTATATTCCCTCCCCGGCGCTAAGTAGAATTATGACGGTTATCGAAAGCATACGTTCGAGCAGCTCACCGATATTCTCGTTTGAGATTTTGCCCCCGTTAAAAGGCAATGATATTCAGGGTGTTTATAACGTCGTTGACAAACTGCGTGAGTTCGATCCTAAATATATTAACATAACGGCCCACCATAATGAAGGGTCGCGCCGGCGCCCGGGCACGGTAGCCATCGCGGCAGCCCTGCAATTCAGATACGGTATTGCAGCCGTGCCTCACATCATTTGCATGGGCTTTACGCGTGAGGAAACCGAAAGCGCGCTGATTGACCTTAATTACCTTGGCATACATAATTTATTGCTGCTGAGGGGCGACTCCAAAGGTTTGCCGGTTCCTGATTCTTCAGTGTCCAATGTATATGCCCTTGACCTCCAGGCTCAGGTAAATGATTTTAACCATGGTGTCGGTCTGAATGGAGTGGAACTGCGCGGAATCGACACTCCGTTTGCATACGGAATGGCCTGCTATCCGGAAATTCACTCCGAGGCGGCTTCGTCGCAGTCTGACCTCGAAACAGCCCGGCGTAAGGTTGCTGCCGGAGCCCAATATCTGGTAACGCAGATGTTTTTCGATAACCGCAAGTATTTTGACTTTGTGGACCGATGTCGTGCTGTTGGCATTGATGTTCCGATTATTCCCGGCATCAAACCGATTGTCAGAAAAGATCAGCTACGAGTTATCCCGAGAGTATTTTCGTGCGATATGCCACATCCGCTGACCTCGGCACTGGAAAAGGCCGAATCCGACGCAGAAGCTACTGAAGTCGGGATTGAGTGGTCAATTGCTCAGTGTCGGGAATTGATTGCTCGCGGCGTTCCCGGCATTCATTTTTATACTTTTCTCGCCTCGGATTCCGTTCGTCGCATAGCAAAGGCCGTTTTCTGATGAGGAAAGATTTACGCCAAGTACTTAAAGATAGGGTGTTGGTTCTCGATGGCGCAATGGGAACCATGCTGCAGCGTCTGGGCCACGCCGGGTGCAACGACTCACTGGTATTGACCAATCCGGATGTTATAATCAACATCCACAAGCAATATATTGATGCGGGGGCCGATATTATTGAAACCAATACTTTCAACGCAAATCGGTTCTCGCTTGCAGATTATGGGCTCAGTGAGCGCGTTCGCGAAATAAACGTTATTGCCGCCCGACTTGCGCGTACGGCAGCCGGTGAGAATCATTATGTTGCCGGTTCAATGGGCCCGACCGGAATTTCGCTTTCGTTGGGTGGCCCGACCGGTTTCGACGAAATGGCCGATGCGTATGCCGAGCAGGCAGCGGGCTTGATTGCAGGTGGAGTCGATTTGCTGTTGATAGAAACGGTATTCGATACTCTCAATGCCAAAGCAGCCATTTTAGGAGCGAAGCGTGCAATGCAGAGTGAGGGGCGCGATGTTGAGATTATTATTTCAGCAACTCCAACTGAGTCAGGCAGACTTTTCTGCGGGCAGGCCCTTGATGCTTTTTTTGCATCTATCTCCCATGCTGATCCGCTGGCAGTTGGGCTAAACTGTGGATTCGGACCGGAAGGTATGCTTCAATTCGTCGAAAGTATGCAGGAGTTGCCTTATTATCTGTCGCTTCATGCCAATGCCGGTTTACCCGATGAGTTGGGTATTTATGGTGAGTCACCCGAAAAAATGAGTTTCACGCTCCGGCGTTTGATGCAGAGCGGGAAATTAAATATAGTCGGTGGCTGTTGCGGCACAACTCCTGCCCATATCCGCCGGATTGCCGATGCGGCAAAAAATGCGGTACCGCATCGCCCGAAACCGTTTGCTGACCGGCTGACATTAGCAGGTCTCGAGCTGATACCCGATGAAGAGTTCTATAAGGTTGGCGAGCGCTGCAACGTTGCAGGCAGCCGCCGGTTTCTGCGACTGATTAGTGAAGGGAATATTGATGAGGCTATTGAAATTGCAGCCCGTCAGGTTGAGCAGCATGCATATATTCTTGATATCAATATGGATGATGGAATGCTCGATGCGAAGCTCGAAATGCAGCGTTTCGTCAGCCGCTTGGTTAGCGATTCGCGCACTGCGTCTGCTGCCCTGATGATTGACTCCTCGGATTTTGCGGTAATTGAAAATGCACTTAAGCTTATACCCGGTCGGCCGATAGTAAATTCCATTAGCCTGAAGGAAGGCGAGCAATCCTTTATTTCCAAGGCGCGCCGATTGCGGCTGTTGGGCGCGGCCGTTGTAGTTATGGCCTTTGATGAGCGGGGCCAGGCAACGTCGTTCGAGCGCCGGATTGAGGTTTGTAAGCGTTCTTATGACTTGCTGGTTAATGAAGCCGGATTTCGTGGTTGTGACATAGTGTTCGATCCTAATGTGCTTGCCATTGCTACGGGTATAGCCGACCATGCTACATACGGTATTGACTTTTTGCGCGCCACAGAGTGGATTGCGCGTAATCTTCCGGGTGTAAGAGTGAGTGGCGGCATCAGCAATCTGTCGTTTGCCTTCCGTGGCCATAATCAGCTGCGCAAACTGATGCACGCCCGGTTTCTTCAGCGAGGTCGGTCAATGGGGCTAACTATGGCAATTCTGAATCCGGCTGATGAAACTGAGCCTGCGCCGGGCGTTTCTCATCAACTGATTGATGCAATTGACAGCGTAATCGATAATGCTTCTCCGGAAGCGACTGAAACCCTTTTGTCTCTGGCTGCTGAATTGCCCCGAACCGCAGAAGCCATCAAAAGCAAGGCTGATGAATCTCACCTAAGCTCGGTTGAGGAGCTCATTCTTGCCGGGCGTACTGCCGGCCTGGAATCTCTGCTTGATGCGGAGGTTAGTCGTCTCGGCTCTGCAATGGCCGTTATTAATGGCCCATTGATGGAAGCTATGAATAGAGTAGGGGTGCTGTTTAGCCAAGGGGAGCTGTTTTTGCCTCAGGTAGTAAGGGCCGCTGATGTAATGCGGGCTGCCGTGGACTATCTTACGCCGCTGTTGGGAACTGAAGAGTCGGGCGGCGAGCGGCCGAAAATTGTGTTGGCTACTGTTCGTGGTGACGTTCACGATATAGGGAAAAACATCGTGGCAACCGTTATGCGTTGCTCCGGGTTTGAGGTAATTGATCTTGGTGTAATGGTTCCGGCCGAAACCATTGTTGACACAGCGATTGCCCGGCAGGCTGTTGCAATAGGGCTTAGCGGGTTAATCAGCCCGTCGCTTGACCGGATGAGCGAGGTTGCCGCGTTGCTCCAGAGTCGTGGTGCAAGCATTCCGCTTTTTGTCGGAGGGGCAACTACTTCCGATATGCACACAGCCGTTAAGATTGCACCTTTATATTCAGCACCGGTGGTTCATACGGCGGAAGCCGCCACCTTACCTCCGGTTGTAGTTAAAATAAAGGAGCTTTGGCCTGAAATCAGGCGTGAGCAAGAGCGTTTGCGTCGGGAGTTTGCCGACCGTAAGCCATGTTTATCTATCGACGAGGCGCGGTTGAGGTCAGAAGTCGTGCAGTCTCCATCGCCAACACCACTGAAATCGGGTTATTTTGATTTTGAACCCACAGTTAATGAGCTTGTGCCTCTTATAAACTGGCGCGGCTATCTGGGTGAATTATCAATAGTTCCTGATATGCAAAACCCTGAGGTAATTAAAGTTCTCGACGATGCTAAATCCGAATTGATGAATTTGGATGTTATGGTCAAGGTGCGCGTTGCAATTCTTCCGGCTTTCAGGTCGGCACCCGAGGCTATAACAGTCAATAATGTTCAGATTGCGACTCCGCGTTCATTGCGCCGGTTGGAAAATTGCCCGGCATTGGCTGACTATATTGCACCTCAAAATGATCATATAGGATTGTTTGCCACTTCCGTTATGTTGAATTCCGAACGGGACATAGTGCGTTCGGTTCTTGCCAACCGTCTGGCTGAAGCGGCTACTGAATGGCTCCACCGAAAAGTGCGCTCAGAATTGTGGGGCATACCTGACGGTCAGGGAATTCGCCCGGCTGTCGGCTACCCTTCGTTGCCCGATCATTCACTTATATTTGATATTGACAAGATTCTTCACCTTAGTGACATTGGAATAAAGTTGACCGAAACCGGAGCAATGCAGCCGCTGTCGTCGACCTGCGGGCTTATTTTTGCGCATCGGGAGTCAAGATACTTTGCCTGAAAGTGAACCAACTTGAGTTTTAAGGCGTTATGTTGGCATAATACTAACCTTTAAAATTCAAGAATACTATGAGTCAAATTAACGAAACTATTGCCCAGCAAGCCGCTGAAGTATCTAAAACCGCAGCCCAGGTAAGCACCGACGCTGCACGGGTAGCTGCCCAACAGGAAACTAAAGCCGTTGCCGATACCATTAAAGATAAGGCTGCCGACCTGAAGGAAAAAGCTGCTGCAACGGCCGCTTCTGTCAAAGACAAAGCAACCGACACAATGTCAGACTTTTTGGATAAGGCTGCAACTTTTGCCGAAACCGTTGCCGACAAGGCCCGCACTGCATCTCAGAATCTAGGCAAGTAACCGGGTTTAGCGCCCGGTGGTTGTTATATGAAAACAACCCTGCTTGCGCTCATATTTAACAAGACAATGACCCTCCTCCCGAAGTTCCAGCAAAACCTCGGCGAGGAGGTTCTTAAGTTCGCCGTCGGTGTGTCGGCGTGTATTCATTGCGCATTCGTGGAAATCAACGTAGCTGATATCGAAAGTGGTGCCATACAGGTGGGCGGAATTTTCGGTAGAATTGACATTGCGCTTCTTGAGTCTGCCAACAGATTCATTTGTGCGTAGCAGCGACGTAACCTTAATGTTGTAGCGTCCACCCCCTTGAGCAGCCAGTTTTCTGTTAAAGCGCGCCCCGATGGAGTCGAGCAGGGCTGCAGCTTCGGGGATAAGAAAGGCGTAGGAATGCGTCAGGTCATCTATATGATAATTGCCGTTGGACTCTACTTTAACAATCGCACGGTTAATTTTAAGAATATCTGCGGTTGAACGGATGGGGCGGATGCCGATTCGCTCGGCTACGGCGAGATGCTCCGGGTTTAAGTCTGAGAATTGTGAGGCCAGATGACCGACTCTGGAACTTATGTTGAGCTGTTTAATCTCGTTACTGGTTTCGGGTGTGGGTATCGGCTTGGTTGAATCGGCTGCTTTGGCGTCTGTAACAGTAGTTGCGAATTGCTCCGGAGCGGGGCTATCAGGAAGTAACCGTGGCTTAAAAATAAGTCCGGCAATGAGCAAAACAATGAATATAATTGTTGAAATAAGAAAAATTCGCGCCTGTTGGTAATTCATGTTTGCAAATTTAAGAAAAATTACCGATATTCGCGACAAAGTTATAAAAAATATCTCATGAACCAAAACAACAAAGAACGCATAGTGATTATTGGTGGCGGCTTTGCCGGACTGAATCTGATTAAGCATCTTGACCGGAAAAAGTTTGATATTGTGCTCATTGACCGTCATAACTACCATAGTTTTCCTCCGCTGTTCTATCAGATAGCCTCCAGTGGCCTTGATCCGGGCAGCATCTGTTTTCCGCTTCGACGCGAGCTGTTCCGCAGGCTCGACGGCAAGGGCGTTTCCCTGTCGATGGGCGATGCAAAGTGCGTTGATGTAAACCGCAAGGTTGTCATAACCGACCATGAGGAGGTACACTACGACAAATTGATTATTGCCGTCGGTACCGGTAATAATTTCTTTAATATGCCCGAGCTGATCGAAGATGTGTTTACCATCAAGACAGCGCCTCAGGCCATACGTTGCCGAAACCAGATTCTGTGGAACCTTGAGGAAGCTGCCATTACGCGTGATGCCGAGCGTCGGCGCAATCTGCTGACGTTTGTTGTTGTCGGCGGTGGGCCGACGGGTGTGGAAATTGCAGGCGCTCTGGGAGAAATGAAGCGCTATGTGTTGCCGCGCGAATATCCGTCAATTCCTCAAAAAGATTTCCGTATTCTGCTGGTTGAAGCCGCTCCGCGTTTGCTGGCCACAATGAATCCGAAATCGGGCGAGGACGTTGAAAAATATCTAAAGCATCTGATGGTTGACGTTAAGCTCGGTGTAGGTATGAACTCTTATAAGGAGGGAGTGGTTAAACTCGCCGACGGCCAGAGCATTCATGCCGACACCGTAATCTGGACAGCCGGTGTGACCGGCATTGCACTGCCGATTTTGGGCGCAGATATCCGTCGCGGTCGCGGTAACCGATTTGAGGTTGACGGCGAAAATAAAATCAAGGGCCTTGACGACGTTTATGCTGTCGGCGACATTTGTTTGATGACGGATGTTGACAGTGCTTTCCCTCAGGGTCATCCGCAGCTGGCTCAGGTTGCCATTCAGCAGTCGCGTCTCCTGGCCAAAAACCTCAATAAGAACGAACATAAGCAGTTCAAATATTTCGATAAAGGAACGATGGCCACTGTTGGCCGTAACCGGGCGGTAGCCGATTTGGGCAAACTGCACCTGTCTGGTTTCCCCGCGTGGTTTATATGGATGTTCATCCATCTTATTTCGATTCTTGGAATGCGCAACAAAATTAGCGTTCTCATTAACTGGATATGGGCCTATTTCAGCTACCAGTCGTCGCTTAGAATTCTCATCCGGCCCGACAAATATCCTGTCAAGAATCGTTGGCGAGAAAAGTAAATTAGTAGCCGTCAGCCCTATAGCAGGGACTGACGGCAATTATTGTGAATGTCGGGAAAATTGCCTATATTTGCAAAAATTTTCTGATTATGCTTCTATCTATGACTGGTTTCGGAAAAGCCACTGTGCAACTTCCGGGCAAAAAATTAACTATAGAAATCAAGTCGTTGAACTCCAAACAGTTCGACATGGCGGCTCGAATGCCCTCAGTTCTGCGCGAATTGGAACTGGAAATTCGCCGGCGTGTGGCGTCGCGTCTTGAGCGGGGTAAGATTGACCTGCAGATTTCGCTGGAAAATATCGGCGTCGGTTCCGGTGCGGCTACAATAAACGTTGATGCGGCCCGTGCCTATAAAGAACAGATTAAATCCATGGCCAAGGAACTTGGCATAAACGAACCCGACGATTGGTATGCTGTTCTGATGCGATTGCCTGATGTTGTCGGGTCCGAGTCTCATTCCGAACTCCCTGATGACCAGGTTTCGGAAATTCTCAAAGGTGTTGAGGAGGCAATCGATGCCCTGATGGCCCACCGGCGTTCCGAAGGCGAGAAGCTCGAAGATTTCTTTGCGGTAAGACTGCGTGCCATAACCGGTTTGCTTTCCGAAGTGCCCCGGTGGGAGAAAGAGCGTGTTGAGCGCATTCATGCCCGAATGGAGGAAGCACTCGAAAAGATTACTCACGAGCAAATCGACCGCGGAAGGCTTGAGCAGGAGATGATTTACTATATTGAAAAACTCGACGTTAACGAAGAGCGTCAGCGCCTGGGCCAACATCTGGTCTATTTTGCTGAAACAATGGCAAATCCTTCGCCCGGCCAAGGTAAAAAACTCGGATTCATAGCCCAGGAAATGGGCCGAGAAATCAACACTCTTGGTTCAAAAAGCAATCATGCGGAAATGCAGAAACTCGTCGTTAAGATGAAAGACGAGCTCGAACAAATCAAAGAGCAAGTTTTGAACGTAATGTAATGACCGGAAAAGTAATTATTTTATCAGCGCCGAGCGGCAGCGGAAAGTCAACTATTATAAATGCCCTGATGGCATCGGGCGATTTAAATCTCCAATTTTCAGTGTCTGCAACTAATCGTGCCCCCCGTGGAGAAGAAGTTGATGGCAAAGACTATCATTTTATGACTGATGAAGATTTTCGTCGGGAAATCAACAATGACGCCTTTCTCGAATATGAGGAGGTATATCCGGGCCGCTTTTACGGTACCCTGCTCTCTGAAATCGACCGTATAGGGGCCGCCGGCTCGAATGTGGTTATGGATATTGATGTCAACGGTGCATTGCGCGTCAAGGAGCGTCTGGGCGAGCAGGCGCTCGGCATATTTATTCAGCCACCCAGCATTGAAGAGCTGCGTCGGCGTCTGGAAAGCCGTGCAACTGACTCGCCCGAGAGCATTGATGCCAGAATCGACAGGGCAAAATATGAGCTTGAGCAGGCTCCGCGCTTTGACGTGTGCATAGTCAACGATAATCTTGAGCAGGCCGTTGAGCAGACGCGCCGCGTTATTCGGGAATTTCTTAATAAATGAATAGAAAGCGGATTGGTATTTTCGGCGGCACGTTCAATCCGGTGCACAACGCCCATATCGCGCTTGCGCGCCGGTTGGTAACGGAAGGTGTGGTCAACGAAGTTTGGCTTACACTCTCGCCGGCCAATCCCCTCAAAGATAACCGCCCCGGTGCGTCCGATGCTGACCGCATGGATATGCTCCGGACTGCCTGCGCCTCTGTTTCAGGTGTTAAACCTTGTTTTATCGAATTCGAACTGCCGCGTCCGAGCTATACGATAAATACTCTCGGCGCACTCGCCGAAAAATATCCCGACTGCGATTTCAAGCTCATAATCGGGGCTGATAATTGGCTGATTTTCGACAAATGGCGCTCATATCAAGAAATTATTGATAAATACGGCGTAATAATTTATCCGAGGCCCGGATATCAGGTCTCTCAGGTAATATCTTCGCCTTCCGTCGAGTATCTCGAAAATTTTCCCGAAACTGATGTTTCCTCAACGTATATAAGAAACAATATTCCCGGCAGTCTCAGCCTCGTTGACCCTGCCGTGGCCTCCATTATATTAAACCGTAATCTATATGCAACAATCTGAAACCAAGCTGTCAAATAATGCCCTGAGTGTTATGGCTCTTGCCAGCGAGTATTGTCGCGCAATGGAATTGTGTGCTTCTACCGAACCCTCGGTATTTGTTGATAAGATGATACACCTGCTGCCGCGAATCTATATGTCGGTGGTAGACCTTCCGGCAATCGATTATGAGGAACCCGACTATGTTTTCGGAGCTTCACATCTCGATGAAGCATATTACGACCAGGTCCGTCAGGCGGTTGCCGAATCGTTGGGCGAACATGATGCATATCTCGAAACCTTTCATCGCGATATGCAATACTCCGATTCACCCATAGCGGCGACTATCTCAGAAAGTCTTGCTGATATCTTTCAGGTACTCTATAACTTTGTTGAAGACGTAAAGGCCGTTGAATATGAGGTTATCGGCGAGCATCTGGCGTCGCTTCGGTCCGATTTCAGCGAATACTGGAGTCAGATTCTATGCAATGTATTGCGTCCTTTGAATGAGATATATCAGTCCGGCGAGATTGCCGGCGAAGAGTCCGATAATGATGAAATGCCCTTTGACTAATGCTTAAGCGTGCTATTTTCGGAGCCATTTATGTGGCTATAATTGTTGCAGGCGTTCTTTGCGGACCGTTCGCACTTCTTTTACTGCTTTTGTTGCTTTCCACTCTCGGAGTCAACGAGTTTTTATCAATGGTGGTTCCAACTCCTGAATTGCCTGAAGACCGCACGGTTGCCCTGCTGCAGCGTTCGCTCGACTGCGTTGGCGCTGCAATCATGGTTGTTACGGTTTGGACCAATTTCCTCTTTATGGCCGGCATCGTAACCTGGCTGTTTTATCTGATTGTCAGGCTCAGCGTTCAGCTTTGGGTTGTTAGACAGAATGCAGTTCAGGCGCTCGGCGCATCATTTATGAGCCAGCTCTACGTTGCGCTCCCCATTGCTCTTATGAGTATCGTTTATCACATGAGCGCCCATTTGCTGCTGCTGTTGTTTATTCTTGTTTGGGTTAACGACACATTTGCCTATCTGGTAGGGTGCCGTCTCGGGCGCCATCGTTTATGGGAGCGCATATCACCCAAGAAAAGCTGGGAAGGCTTCTGGGGTGGCCTTGTTGCCACAGTTGTATGCTCATCACTGTGCGGATTATTTGCATCGAGCTACTTTGCCGGTTATTCAGTATGGGAAATGGCCGTAATCGGACTGATTGTTTCAGTGGCCGGTACAATTGGCGACCTGATTGAGTCGCTGTTGAAGCGCACTGTTGGCGTAAAGGATTCATCGCACCTTATTCCTGGCCACGGAGGAATTCTTGATCGCATAGACTCCATTCTCCTGGTGATACCTACCGTGTTGGTCGCAATCTTCTTCCTTGCATATTTCTGATTATACATAGCTTTACGACTATGCGCTATAAAATCCTTATCCTTTCATTCATTACCACCCTTGCAGCCGCTGCTTCCGATTTCGACATGAATTTTTCGGCTACACTGCAGGCCAACGGTGGCCCACATGATTTCGCTCCATATTATATCGCCTCTATGCGCCACGGTACTCTTACCTCTGCCACCGGAGCCCATTTGGGGCTCAAAGCCTGGAAGCCGATTGACCTGTCAAAGCGTTTTAGCTACTCTTTTGGTGCTGAAGCCTGGTTCAATGGAGCAAACAGCGTTGACTACCAGCGCTTCAATTTCGACGAGCAAACCTGGTTTACTCATTCCGTGGCTCCTTCAGCTGCCTTTATCCATCAGCTTTGGGGTGAGGTTAAATTTCGCGGAGTCTTTTTAACCGCCGGTTTGCGCGACTTCTCGTCTGCATTGCTCAATCAGCGCTTGAGCAGTGGTGACCTGATTGAGAGTGGAAACTCGCGAAATATTCCGCAGGTGCGCGTCGGATTCATCGATTTCCAGAATATTCCCTTTACCAATGGGTGGGTACAGATTCAAGGCGAGGTTTCTTTCGGCAAGTCAACCGACAATGATTGGTCAAAAAAGCACTTCAACTATTACAGTTATCACATGAACCTCGGTTGGTGGTATCACTATAAGCGCTGCTATTTCCGCACTAAGCCGGAGCAGCCGTTTTCGGTGACTGTAGGCTTGCAAACAGCCTGTCAGTTTGGAGGAACAAGTTATAACTATTCCGGAGGGCTGATGAAAGATGGTAAATATGGTGTGCCGAGCACTCCCATTGTGTTCCGGAATAATTTCAAAGCGCTGCTCGACGCGTTTTTGATTCGTACCGATGCAAGCTATGTCTCCGGTAACTATCTTGGTTCATGGGATTTCCAGGCCCGCTATCGTTTTCGCAATAACGCCGAGCTTAAGGCTTATTTCAGCTGGTTGTGGGAAGATGGTTCCGGAATTGGCAAGATGAACGGTATGGATGGCCTTTGGGGCCTTGAGTATAAAGCGGCGCGGAGCGATGCCCCCCTTTCTGCCGCAGTGGTTGAAGTAATGACCTATATGAACCAAGGTGGGCCGATGCATTACTCTCCCTCTGACTATACTAATCCAACTCTTACCGGCAAGAAAACCGAGGGGTCCGATAATTACTACAATAACCATCAGTATAACGGCTATGCCGTTTATGGCATGGCAATCGGTTCGCCTATGTTTATATCGCCTGTATATAACGTAAATGGTCAAACGACACGCTTTCTCAACAATCGTTTCTGGGGTATCCATGCGGCTGTTGAGGGCCGGATGACCGACCACGTCCGGTATCGGGCAATGGCCTCTTTCCGTAGGTTTTTCGGAATGATGTTTATTCCCTCTATCCACCCGACGCATGATGTTTCCGCATTTTTTGAGGCGCAATGGATGCTTCCTCAACTTCCGGGGCTTGAACTGGCCGCTCAATTAGCCGCCGACTATGGCACATCACCCTTAGGCAGGTCGTTTGGTGCGTTGTTGAGCGCCCGATATTCGTTTAACGTTAACTTTACCAAGAAAATATGCGCGCCCATAAATTATTGATTCTTTGTTTCCTTTTTCTTTGTAGCTGTATGCAACATAATGGCTACATCGGCGACTGGTTCGGCACTTGGCATCTGGAATCCATAACCGTTGACGGAGTTGAAGATGCTGCGTATCAAGGAAATTATTTTTTCCAGTTTCAGGCTGATAAGGTGAGAATTTCCGAGGTGAATCCATCGTATCCGGAAAACGTGCGTGAATGTTTTGGATCATGGGAGGCTTCGGGCGATGTGCTCGAATTGAATTTCTCCTATACGGGCGTAGGTCAGTATTGGACTCCATGGCCCGAAACCTATCTGCCCCCCGCCGTGAATTTCCTCGAAATAAACAAGATGACAAATAAGCGGTTGACACTTACTCTGTCGCTGCCCGACAAAACAGTTATCTACCAATTGCGTAAACAGTAACCTATATCACAAGAAACCATGTCAAACATAATACCTTTAGAAAATGTAGCAGTCCGATTCTCGGGTGACTCGGGCGACGGGATGCAGCTCGCCGGTAATATATTCACAAACGTCAGTGCCGCTGTGGGTAATCAGGTTTCGACCTTCCCCGACTATCCGGCTGAAATTCGTGCCCCTCAGGGCTCGCTCAGCGGGGTTAGCGGTTTCCAGGTTTCGCTTGGAAAAGATGTGTATACTCCCGGCGATGAATGTGATGTACTAGTTGCCATGAATCCCGCCGCACTGAAAAGAAACTATCAGATTGTTAAGCGTTCCGGATTAATAATCTTTGATTCAGATTCCTGCAAAGAGGCTGACCTTAAAAAGGCCGAGTATAAAACCCTCGACCCGATAGCGGAACTGGATATTAAGTGCCAGGTAATGCCGGTGGCGATTACAGCTCAGACCAAGGCTGCTTTGGCTGATTCCGGTCTTGACATCAAGTCGGTTATGAAATGCCGCAATATTTTCGCTCTGGGTCTTATGTGTTGGCTCTTCGACCGGTCGCTGGAGGGAGCTAAGGATATGCTGCGGGCAAAATTTGCCAAAAAGCCTGCAATTTTCGAGGCTAACGCCAAGGTGCTCGAAGCGGGTTATAACTATGGTGCAAATACCCACGCTTCGGTATCGACCTTCAGAATTGAAAGCAACAAGGCTTGTCCGGGAATCTATACCGACATTCAGGGCAACAAGGCTACCGCCTGGGGGTTAATTCTCGCTTCTGAACGCTCCGGCCGTCCGCTCTTTCTCGGATCTTATCCTATAACCCCCGCAACCGACATTCTACATGAACTGGCCAAGCGAAAGGACCTTGGAGTTAAAGCGGTTCAGATGGAAGATGAAATTGCCGGCATCTGTTCGGCCATCGGAGCATCTTTTGCCGGTTCGCTTGCGGTAACCTCTACTTCCGGGCCCGGACTTGCCTTGAAAGGCGAAGCGCTTGGGCTGGCTGTAATGGCTGAGTTACCTCTGGTTGTAATTGATGTTCAGCGAGGTGGCCCGTCGACCGGTTTGCCAACCAAAACCGAACAGACAGACCTGATGCAGGCCCTATATGGCCGCAACGGCGAGAGCCCGCTTTGTGTAGTTGCTCCGGTTAGCCCGACCGATTGCTTCGACATGGCCTTTGAAGCCTGTCGTATAGCTCTGGAGCATATGACGCCCGTTATTTACCTGAGCGATGCTTTTATCGGCAACGGTTCGTCGGCATGGCGAGTTCCTGAGGCAAACGATTTCCCCGAGATTCATCCGCCGCTTCTTAACCCCGACCAAGCCGACGGGTGGCATCCCTACGACAGAAATGCCGAATCCGTTCGGTCATGGGCAATTCCCGGTACGCCCGGAGCAATGCATCGCCTGGGTGGCCTGGAGAAAGACGCAGCGACCGGTGCTATTTCCACCGATGGCGTCAATCATGAAAAAATGGTGGCCGAACGTCAGCGCAAAATCGAGCGCATAGCTTTCGATATCCCCATGCAGGAAGTGTATTTCCCCGAAGCCGACACTCTGGTAATAGGGTGGGGCGGAACATACGGCCACCTGCGCACCGCCGTGGCCCGGCTGAATGCCGAGGGCCATAAAGTCGCCTTTACCCAGCTGCGTTATATCAGGCCGCTTCCCCGAAATTTCGGTGAAATAATCCGCGGGTATAAAAACGTAATTGTTGCCGAGCTAAACTCCGGTCAGCTTGCCGATTACCTTCAGTCGAAGTTCCCCGGAGTCAATATCCGCCGCATCAACAAGATTCAGGGCCAGCCTTTTATGGTTGGCGAATTAGTCGAAAAAATCAAAGAAATGCTTTAACATGGAAAATCAAGTGTATTCTCCTTCCGATTATAAGAGTGACCAGAGCGTCCGCTGGTGTGCCGGATGCGGCGACCATGCGTTGCTTAACTGTTTACACAAGGCAATGGCTGAACTCGCCGTGCCCCCTCACATGACTGCCGTTATATCCGGCATCGGCTGCTCATCGCGCTTGCCTTACTATTGCAATACCTACGGCTTCCACACTATCCACGGACGTGCTGCAGCCATAGCCACCGGATTCAAAATCGCAAACCCCGCCATGACGGTTTGGCAGGTGAGCGGCGACGGAGATGGTTTGGCAATCGGTGGCAATCACTTTATTCATGCCTTGCGCCGTAATATCGACATTAACATCATTCTGCTCAATAACAAAATCTATGGGTTGACCAAGGGACAGTATTCTCCAACGTCGCCGCGCGGCTTCGTGAGCAAATCTTCGCCTTACGGCACTACCGAAGACCCGTTTATTCCCGCCGAACTCGCCTTTGGGGCGCGCGCAACGTTCTTTGCCCGTTCAATCGACGTTGAACTCGAAACCACAAAGCGCTGCCTCGTTGCCTCTGCCCGTCATCGTGGTGCGGCTGTAACCGAGGTGCTACAAAACTGCATGATTTTCAATAACGGCATTCACGATACCATCGCCAACCGCCAGGTACGAGCTGAAAAGACTATTACTCTTGTCAATGGCCAAAAAATGCTGTTTGGCGCAGATAATGAATATGGACTCGTAAGAGACGGCTTTGAACTTAAGGCTGTTAAATTAGGCGAAAACGGATATTCAATTGACGATGTTCTCGTCCACGACTCGCACTGCGTCAGCGATATTCTGCATCGCCAGCTGGCGCTTATGGACGGCGAGTCGCTGCCTCTGGCCCTGGGTGTTATCCGTGACGTTGAGGCACCGGCCTATAACGAGGCTCTTGAAGCTCAGGTTAAGGAGGTACACAAGTTCGACTCGCTGCGCGAAATGATTCTCGCAGGCGAAACCTGGACCGTAGAATAAACTTATTTAGTCGTCGGTTTCCTCGTCTTCGTCGTCAGAGTCGAACTCGAAACCGTCGTCGGCCCATAAGTCGGCGGTAAATGATGCCAGGTCACGGCCCTCGCGTTTAGTCGGGCGGCCGAGGCCTTTGCGGCGGTCTATGAACCCGCTGATGCGCACAATGTCGAGAATGTCCAGCTCGCTTTGGGGCGTAATATTTTCCATATACTCCGGCACGAGCTTTGCTCCAAGCCTGTTCTGGGTGCACTGGAGTACACGGAATGAATATGTTACCGGTGGCTTGCGAACCTTAACAATATCGCCCGGTTTTACAAGGCGCGATGGCTTGACGAGAACGTCATTGACCTCTACGCGCCCTTTTTTTACGGCATCGGCGGCCATTGTGCGCGTTTTGAATATTCGCACCGCCCACAGCCATTTATCAATGCGTGCTTCCATCTGTTACTTGTTGTTGAACTGACACATAGCGGTTTGAATGCCGGCCAGTACAAAGGTTTTCACTGCGTCTATTGCAATTTCTATGCGCGGTTTGAGCTTTTCGAGGTCTTCGGCCGAGAATTTCGACAGCACGAAGTCTACCTGATGTCCGCGGCTGAAGTCATTGCCTATGCCGAAGCGCAAACGGGGATATGCTTGGGTGCCGAGGTTGAGCGCAATGTTTTTCAACCCATTATGGCCGGCATCGGAGCCGGACCCCTTGATGCGTATGGCTCCGAAGGGGAGCGCCAGGTCATCGACCAGAATAAGAATATTTTCAACGGGGATTTTCTCTTTCTGCGCCCAGTAGCGAACCGCTTCGCCCGACAGGTTCATGTAGGTCGACGGCTTCAGAAGCACCAACTGCTTGTTTTTGAGCCGTGCGTAGGCAACGTCGCCGTAACGCTGGGTGGTGAAAGATATATTGGACGCCATAGCCATGGCGTCCAATATCATAAATCCTATGTTGTGGCGGGTCTGGTGATATTCCGCACCAATGTTGCCGAGCCCAACAATCAGGTATTTCATACTTATTTAGCGGCCTGAGCAGCAGCACCACGAGCGGCACGGGTAAGAGCCACGGTGCAGACAACGGCGTTCTTGGCGTTGATCAGTTCAAGGCCTTCGAACTTGAGGTCGCCAACCTGAATGGTCTTGCCCAGACCGAGGTTGTCAACGTTGATAACCAGACGTTCGGGAACGTTGGTGTAGATAGCGCGTACGCGCAGTTTCTTCATGTTGAGCTGCAGCTTACCACCGGCCTTAACACCTTCGGCGTGGCCTTCGAGCTGAACGGGAACTTCGATAACAACGGGCTTCTTGTCGTTAACTTCCAGGAAGTCGATGTGGAGAATATTGTCCTTAACGGGGTGGAACTGAATGTCTTTGAGGATAGCGTTGCGCTTTTCGCCGTTAACGTCAAGTTCAATAGCGTAGATGTCGGGAGTATAGATGAGTTTGCGAACTGCTTCGTTGGTGAGGGTGATGTCGCGAGTAATGATACCTTTGCCGTCTTCGATTTCAACGAGCTTTTCGCCGGGCTTGAGGGCTGCGGTGTAGGGCAGAGTTACGATTTCGCCGCCGTTGATAACTGCGGGGATTTTACCTTCGGCGCGGAGGGCCTTGGTTGCTTTTTTGCCGAGGTCAGTACGGGGTTCGGCAGAGAGCTGAAAAGTCTTCATTTTGTTTGATTGTTAAAGGGTTGTGTTACTAAAAATTAACTGTTGTGGTTAATTTCCCATCACACGATGGCGGGAAAACCGGGTGCAAAGTTACGGAAATAATTAGTAATTAGCAAATACTAATTAGTATTTTTTATAATTGAGAGTTTAGAATTGAGAATTGAGGGTGACGCCTGGGGGGGCGTCGGCGGCTCGCCGTCGCGCTGTGTCAAGGTATTGTGTGAGCGAGCCGTAGCGCCCGATATGGTGCCATCAACAATAAAGAGCTGCGTAGCTGCGGCACATTATATCCTACCTAAAGGCGCTCCACCCATAGTGGGTGCGTCTGGAATTATCGCGGCGACAAAGCATTAAAATATTTATTGGTTTATTCGTTAACGAAGTTAGGGGTGACACCTAAGGAGGCCATTACTCTTGTTACAAATGCTTTGGCCAATTGGTCCGCTTGCTCCTGAGTGTCTGAAAGTTGTGTGGAATCCGGTGTTTCGATTTTATATTTACCGGAATCTGCGTCATATGAAATCGTAGCGAAAGTTGTATCGTTGGTTACATATGTGATTCTCCCGTCTACATTTTTAATGTGTACTTTATAAACTCCATTCTTAAATTGCATAATGACTGATGTATATTAGTTTTTGATGTTGTTGATGTGAGGAATATATTGTAGTTTAACCGCAAATTTACAACAATAATCCCGAATGCGCAAACACTCCACCAATTGTCTCGGTTTAGTATGAGAAATATCGTGTGCCGACAATAAGGGTTGTTAAGATTAATCGTATTGAACTTCGGTGTGGCTCATACAGAAGCGATATGTTGTCGCGTTCGTTACATATATGGTTTTATTTCTATTTTTTATATGCGTACTTTCTAAGTTGCTTTAAAAGCCAGTGTCAATTAGTTTAAGAAGTTTTGAGATGTAGGACATATTGTAGCTAACCCTGCGCAATTATATGAAATAAATTTAGATTAGTAAATTTTGGAATTGATAATTGGGGATATGGAAACGATTTCCGTCAATTTGACTTTAACGGCGCGCATACGGGGTGCTCAAGCGGCTTCGCCGCGGATTGGTATCCGGTAGTCGGGAAGCAGTAGTCTTAGAGGGTAGAATCCGACGAGAATCTTTGGCTGCCCACTGAAGCTCGCATCTGAGTCTATTGCTGAGGAGAAGATTTAGAATATTAATTTACTTGTTTTTGCGAATTACTTTTTCGCGTAATTTTATATATGTATAGGTCGGTTTAAGGCCGAGATATTTCATCAAGGAGTACATCACTGGGCCAACGTGGCCTCGGATGATGTTATAATTGACTTGGCTGTTGGCATCGGTTATCATCTTCCATATGGTTTTCCTGTCGGTAGCTGAAATGTTTTTGTGAACGGCGAGTTGCGTCATTACATCAAGTATGCGGTTAAAGCGATGGCATTCCGCCTGAATCCGAGTAATATCATTCGGTTCATATCGCTGCCGTATATTTTTCAGGAGAATTCCGTCTGTAATCAAGTGGTCGAATTTCTTGGGCGATATGCGGTGGGTAACAGAGTCGGGATTTGAGCGATAAAAGTATCTGGCTTCGGAAAAGCTGACTATTTTCGCGAGAAACATTACTTCGCGATCAAAAACTTCATCGCTATAAATACAATCTTGTGGCGGCATATCATCGTAGTTTACCAGTTTACAAAGTTTGCGCATAATGATTCCACCGTTGGTTCCGACTATCAACCCGTTTAACGTAAGGATAATTGCATCTCGTCCGCTTCGGCTTTTGTAATCAAAATCCGGCTGCGGAACCAGCGGCCTTTCATCGTTCACCCACATTGTCGGATATACTATTTCGGAGTGTTCGCGACCGGCTTTCTCCAATAATTGAGCCAGGTAGGTCGGTTCAATCCAGTCATCGGCATCTAACGGAGAAATCCATTCGCCAACAGCGCGTTTAATTGCTTCGTTGCGGGCAATCAATCCACTGCCGCCATTGTTAGTGCCGGTATAAACGTGGATGTTGCTATATAAATTTGCGTATTTAAGAGCAATTTCATAGGTAGAATCCGTTGAAGCATCATTATAGATGATTAGCTCCCAATCCTGATAGGTTTGAGCTATTACGGATTGAATCGCTTTTTCAATGTATGGTTCGGCGTTATATGCCGGCATTACGACACTAATCATATATCAATTACTTAGCAATCTGTTTAGTTGAACAAATAGCGGTTAAAGCGCGCTATGGGAGTACTTAAAACTTGTGTAAAGTTCGTAAAAATCCTTGATATAACCAAAAAATACGCAAAATTTTTATAGATTCAAGAACGAAGTGCAAAACAGAGTGTATGAATCACACATTCTCCTCATTCCTTATGGTTGGGGCTGCCCTAGGGACGGCCTAAACCGCACCCAAGAGAACCTTTTCAACAAACAATAAGACGGTAATGCGCAGATTTCGACATTCAAAATTTTTTTGTAACTTTGCGGTGTGGAAAGCTGTAAGCTACAGATTAAAAAAGTTCAGTTTGCCGATGGGCGGTGCGAAGCGCATGCAATAGTGCGTCCGGCCAATGTTGATTCTCCTTTTCAGGAGCAGCTGTCCGCTATTAACCAAGCGATTGATGCGCTCGACTTTCCGCCACTGATGGTGCGCTATTTTGTCAGCGATGCCGCAAATCAATTTATATCTTGCGATAATGTCGGTTATGCAGTTAGCATTGTTCAGCAGCCGCCATTGACCGGCGAGAAGGTCGCTGCGTGGGTGTGGATGCGTTCGGATGCTGCTCCTGAGCAAATTGATAATGGGTTTTGGCGCCAGCAAGACGGCCCGCTGTCGATGCTCATAAAAACCGGCGACCGAGGCGATTGTCAGGCCGCTTTGGAATTGCTTGACGGCGATTTGCGCCGAATGGGCGGTTCTTTGGCTGACAGCTGCCTGCGGACGTGGCTTTTTGTCCGCGACATTGACCGCAACTACGCCGAAGTTGTGGCGGGGCGCAACCGCGCTTTCGCTACTACCGGCGTGAATGCAAGCGGCCACTTCATAGCGTCGACCGGCATTCAAGGCTCAACGGCGAATCCCGACGTTACGCTTCTTATGGATTCCGTAAGCTATATCGGTGCAGATAAGAAAGATATTACATACTTGCAGGCCCGTGAGCAAATGAACCCGACTATGGAATATGGCGTTGCCTTTGAGCGGGCAACCTCCTTTGAACTGCCGGGGCGTAAGCATGTGTTCGTATCGGGCACGGCAAGTATCAATAACAGGGGAGAAGTGATGCATGTCGGCGATGTTATCCGTCAGTCCGACCGGATGATAAGCAACATAGAGGCCCTTTTAAGTGAGGCCGGTTGCACATTGGCCGACGCAATGCACTTTCTGATTTATCTGCGCGACGGCTCCGATGCGGCCAAGGTTGAACGCTATTTCAGCGAGCGTTTCCCTGATATTCCGCGCGTTTTATTGTTAGCTCCGGTTTGTCGGCCCCAATGGCTGATTGAAATGGAATGCATGGCCGTAAAATAAGCCTGCTGTTGCTCCATTCGGGGCTTTTGTTAGTGTTGATTGGCGCGCTGATAAGTTGGCGCACTGCCCGCACCGACCGCGCTTTTCTGCGGCCCGGAGAGCCGCTGACACTTTATGGCATTACCTTCGATAACCGCGGCGACGGCGAACTCTTTATTGATGGAACGAAGTCCGGTTTGCAGCCTTTCCGGCCGGTTATGGCCCAAGGATGGAGGGTACAGTATCTCGATTCGTTGCCTGACGGAACGTTGGCTATTCAGCTGCGTAGCGACAGCTATGGCGAGCCATTGGTTTTTGCCGGATATATACTTTTTGCGTTGGGTAGTATCGGTATCATAGGGCTACTGCCGCTGCTTGTCGTTGCCGGGGCAATATTGGTGATTTCCTTTTTCAGGCCCAGTTCGCCGGCGTTGAGTTCCGGATGGTTTGCAGTTCATGTGGGGCTGATAGCGGCGGCTTATCTCTGTTTTTTGATTTTGCCCTGGAAGCCGTCGACGAAGACTTTGGCGCGCGGTGTTTGCCTGTTGGGGTTGGGAATTGCCGCCGGCTCTGTGTGGGGTACCTCGGCCTGGGGGCGCTATTGGGGTTGGGACCCAAAAGAAACCGGTGCTTTGCTGCTGCTTATTCTTTATTGTTTGCCACTTCATTTTAAAAGACTTAACCGGCGGGAGTTTTACATGTTGCCACTTGCCGTAATATTTGTGCTGTTAATTCTGCCCGGACTGCATTCCTACCTTTTTTAGCTGCGTAAAGGCATTTTTGCCCTGAATTTTGTCGGTACGGGATTTATTGTTAAATTTGTAGTCAAATAGAACAATTGTCTGATATGGAAACTATTAGTAATGAGGAATTTGGCGGCGAACGCCCGCTGTTTGCATCGAAAAATCTGCGACTTGACCACGTTACGTTTCATGCCGGCGAATCGGCACTGAAGTGTTGCAGCAATATTGAGGCCATAGAGTGCCTGTTTGAAGGCAAATATCCGTTTTGGCATACCAAAGGTTTCCGCGTTGAGAAATGCGTGTTTACCCCCGGCGCACGCGCTGCCCTCTGGTACTCGTCAGACCTGGTTATGACCGACACTCAGGTCGATGCTCCGAAAATGTTTCGCGAAATGCAGCGCCTGAGCCTGCAGGGCGTTAAGATTCCTGATGCGCAGGAAACGCTTTGGCACTGTAAGGACGTGAAGCTCCGCGACGTTGAGGTTCACAACGCCGACTACCTGTTTATGCACTCCGAAAACATAGATATTGAAAACTATCGCCAGCAGGGCAATTATTCGTTTCAATATTGCAAGAATGTTGAGATTCGCAATGCCATTATCGATTCCAAAGATGCCTTTTGGGGCACCGAGAACGTTACGGTCTATAACTCCGAGCTGACCGGGGAGTATCTTGGTTGGCACTCCAAAAACCTGCGATTGGTTGGCTGCAAGATATCCGGCACCCAGCCGCTTTGTTACTGCGAGAATCTGATTATGGAAAATTGCACCATGGCCGAGGATGCCGACCTGGCTTTCGAGGATTCAACCCTTAAGGCCGATGTGCGCTCTGCAATAACCAGCGTTAAGAATCCCCGCTCCGGGAGCATCAATGCCAAATCTATCGGTGAACTGATAAAAGACGAAAATATTCTGGCGCCCGCCGACTATAAAATCACAACCCAAGAATGACTGCTGATTTCAATGCCGCGCCGTCGCGCCGCGGCACAGGCTCGATGAAGTGGGACGAAAATCCTGAAGCACTTCCGCTCTGGGTAGCCGATATGGATTTTCAAACCGCACCGTGTGTTATCGATGCCTTACGTCGCAGGGTAGAGCACGGAGTGTTCGGCTATACGTTGGTCCGTCCTGCCTATTATGAAGCGCTGCAGTGGTGGTTTGCAACCTACCATGGGCTAACAATCAACCGCCGGTCGGTTATATACGTTCCCGGGGTAGTTCCGGCGTTATCGGCTATTATCAAGGCGCTCGTCGCTCCGGGCGACGGCGTTATTGTTCAAACTCCGGTTTATAACTGCTTCTTTTCGTCAATCCGTAATAATGGATGCCGGATTGTAGAGAATCCGCTGAGGCGTGTTGATCTTTCCGATTCGGAGTTCACATATGAGATGGACTTCGACAATCTCGAAGCCGTTGCGTCAGATCCGCAAAATACCATGCTGTTGCTTTGTAATCCTCACAATCCTGCCGGCAGGGCCTGGAGAGCCGATGAACTGCGGCGTCTAAGCGAAATCTGCCGTCGCAATGGAGTTACCGTTGTGAGCGACGAGATTCATTGCGACCTTACCATGCCGGGCTATGAGTATGTTCCCTTCGGGACCATAGACCCCGAAGCTATTGCGTGTCTGTCGCCTTCGAAGGCATTCAACACCGCCGGTTTACAAATCGCCAACATAATTTGTAGCGATGAGAAAATGCGAAGTAAGATTGACCGAGCCATAAATATCAATGAGGTTTGCGATGTGAATCCGTTTGGCGTAGAGGGCCTTATTGCCGCCTATAGCCGCGAGGGTCATAACTGGCTTGAACAGTTGCGGGTTTATCTTTATGATAACTACCGGTATATGCGCGAATATATTGCCGTGAACCTACCGGGTATTCCCATGACCAAACTGGAAGCTACATATTTGCCCTGGCTCGACATAAGCCGCTATAACATTTCGTCCGAGCAACTCGAAAAGCAAATTCTGGAGCATACGGGAGTTTGGATTAATTCCGGATCAATGTATGGCAAAGACGGTTTCATAAGAGTCAATATTGCGTGTCCGCGCGCCACTCTTCAGCAAGGTTTGCAACGCATCTGCGAGTATCTTAAATGTCTCGCATAGAGTTAATTCAATCGGGCAAGAATTTGACCTTCGGCCAACTTTTGCGGCTGACGGTCAAATTATCGTTGCCTGCCATGATGGCTCAGCTGTCGAGCATTCTGATGCAATATATAGATGCGTCGATGGTTGGCCGCCTCGGGGCCGACGACTCTGCCGCCGTTGGCCTTGTTTCGACCTCGCTCTGGCTCTTCTGGGGAATATGTTCGGCTGCCACAATGGGTTTCTCTGTGCAGGTTGCGCACCGCATAGGCGCGTCTGACTATGAATCGGCGCGCAATATCCTTCGCCAGTCAATAACGTCCTGTCTGATTTTTTCCGCTGTTGTCGGCCTGATTGGCGTGGTTATTAGTAATCCGCTGCCGCATTGGCTCGGCGGCTCGGAAACAGTATGCCCCAAGGCGTCGCTCTACTTTTTGGTGTGGATGCTTTCGCTGCCGTTGCTAACCATGAGTTATCTGGCGGGCGGAATGCTCCGCTGCGCGGGCAACATGAAGGTGCCGGGCGGATTAAACGTGATGATGTGTGTGCTCGACGTAGTGTTTAACTTCTTCCTTATTTTTCCGTCACATCATTTCACCATCGGGTCGTTTACTATCACGTTGCCTGGTGCGAATTTAGGGGTGCTCGGCGCGGCCTTGGGCACGGTAATCGCCGAAATCATAACTGCGGCGTTGATGATGTGGTACTTGTGTACACGCGAAAAAGGGATCGCCCTAAAAGGCCGCCCCGGAAGTTTCCGCCCGGTGCGCAGTGTTATAAAGCGTGCGTTTAAGGTGTCGGCGCCGATGACGTTGGAACATGCCGTTATCAGCGGTGCACAGATTGCTGTAACTGTTATCGTGGCGCCGCTCGGCATTATGGCAATCGCCGCGAATGCGTTTGCCGTTACGGCCGAGAGTTTGTGCTATATGCCCGGTTACGGCATTTCCGATGCGGCCACAACGTTGGTTGGCCAAAGTTATGGCGCCGGACGCAAGGACCTTGCCCGACGGTTCGGGTATATCACCACCGGCATGGGCATGGTTACGATGACGGTTATGGCCGTTTTGATGTGGGTAGGTGCTCCGTGGATTATGGAACTGATGAGTCCGGTTAAGGAGATTTGCGACCTGGGTGTTGGTGCGTTGCGCATCGGGGCGTGGGCCGAGCCGATGTTTGCGGCGTCAATTGTGGCCTACGGAGTGATGATTGGCGTGGGCGACACGATTATTCCCGCGTCGATGAATTTCGGAAGCATCTGGCTGGTGCGATTGCCTTTGGCGGCGTTTTTTGCTCCGCGTATGGGGCTGAGCGGCGTTTGGCTGGCAATGTGTATTGAGCTCTGCTTCCGCGGGGCGATATTCCTGTGGCGCCTGATTTCCGGAGCGTGGCTCAAAAAGGGACTTTGAACGCTATTTCAGCAGCGGCAGCAGGTCGGCCGGATTGGAGATAATGTGTTCGGCGAGGAACTGACGCAGCTCGCTTACCGGGCGAAAGCCCCAGCTAACGCCGACGCTTTCAACGCATGCGCGCCGTGCGGTTTCCATGTCAACGCCGCTGTCACCTACATATAGCACCTCGGCCTTAGGGGTGGGCACGTTGAGCAAAACGTTGAAAACAATAGAAGGGTCGGGTTTGGCCGGAATGCCGGGGCGCATGCCATGTACCGCATCGAAAGGCATCCGCGGAAAGAAGTGGGCTATCAGAGCAGACGTTGCCGATTGATATTTATTGGAAGCCACTGCGAGGTGCACACCGCGTCCGGAAAGCTCGCAGAGCAGGTCTTCTATACCCGGATAGGGTCGGGTGTGGTCCCATAGGTGACGGTCATAATAATCTTGGAAAATCGCCCTTAGAGCGGTAACCTTTTCAGGCGAACGATGATCGGGGGGCAATACGCGCTCAAGCAACCTGCCGACTCCGTTGCCAACATAGAAACGATATGATTCAATTTCGTGGGTGGGGTAGCCCGATTTCATCAGAGCATGATTGGCCGCGTGGCCGAGGTCGTCGATAGTATTCAGCAAGGTGCCGTCGAGGTCAAAGATAACGAGTTTTTTCATTGTTAAAACGGATAGCCCACAGAAAAGTGGAAGGTTGCGTCGCGATGCCAGTTGGGGTGTGTCAGCGGCCATGGTTCCTGGTTCATAGCCGGATTGTAGGCCTTCATCCCTAAGTCGAGTCGCAACAGGAAATAAGTGAAATCAAGTCTAAGCCCGATGCCGTAGCCCCAGGCAAGTTCTTTATAGAAAGAATTGAAGCGGAAAAGTCCGCCCGGTTGAGTTTCGTAGTTACGGATTGTCCAGACGTTGCCGCCGTCGATAAACAATGCTCCTTCGAGCACCCAAAAGAGTTTGCAGCGGGCTTCAAGATTGATGTCGAGCCTTATGTCGCCACACTGGTTAATGAAGTCGCTGACGTTATTGCGGCTGTCGTAGCGTCCGGGCCCAAGGGTTCTGACGCCCCAGCCCCTTACGCTGTTGGCGCCGCCTGCATAAAAACGCTTCTCAAAGGGAACCATCGAGGAATTTCCGTATGGCACAGCAACCCCGGCCCCAATTCTGAATGCCAGCGAAGTGCGCCGCGAAAAGTGGCGGGCAATCATATAGTCTGCTTCGCCTTTCGCATATTGGGCATATTGTGTGCCGAAAATTTTATATGCTCCGTCGCTGCGGTGCTGACCGATTATGTTAGAAATTGCATATAGCAGATTGCCGGCGACCTCTGCCGAGCCTCGGAAAGTCCATATCAAATGCTGCGCGGGAACTGTTTGCGAGCCGGGAAGCGGATTGACCGTCAGTTTATTGGTTAGGAATGCCGAATAGCCCATCCTCATAATGAAGTGATCCTCGTAGGAATAGCGTAGCAACGGGTTGCTTCCGGCAACTTCGTCGAGGAAGTTGATGGTTGATCTTGGCAGGAACACATAGCTGATGTCGAGCAAATCAAATGTTCTACGGTTGGTGCGTCTCGGGTTATCCCAGCGATATTTCCATGCTGCCCCGGCAATTATGCGCGTATACTCGGGGCGCTCCTGATAGTTTCCATTCAGGGCCAACTCAGTCGAGGCCAGCATATTCCGTTTATATGATGCGGAAAGGAAGGGTGCAACAAGTTTTGGGAAACTGAGTGCAATTTCGGCTGCTGCTTCCGTATAATGGTTATTTATGAGTCCCTCAAGGTTTCCCGACAGGCTTTCGTAGGATCCGCGACCTTTTAAGGTAAGGGTTTCGGAGCCGCTGAACAGATTTCGGTGCTGATATGTAACTCCGACCCCCGCGCCAAGGTCACCTTCGGAATTGGTGCCTTCGAGTTCTACACTCACCCCCTGCAATGAGTTGCGCGACAGACGTATAACGGCGTCCAGCTCGCCCGGAGATACCGGTTCGAGCGCGGCGGAAACCGAGCGGATTATGCCCAGGCGGCTGAGTGATTGATAAGTGCGCTCGAATTCACGGGCTGAGTATGGACGCCCGGCAACTATCCAGTTGTTTGATTGCAGAATAGCCGGCGATACATAAGATTTCGGGTGTTCAGCGTCTTTTATGATGAAGATGTTGCCGTAAGGAACGATGTCGAGTCCGGCCGCCTGCACTCCCGGCGAGTAATCGGGTTGGAAAATGACTCGGCGAATCGTGAACCGGCGGTGATTTTCGCCGATAATACGCAGCGTAAGGTCCGTACGGTTATTATTGGCTATAGTGTCGGCAATGAACATTATGCGGTCTTTGGCGAATTCATAATATCCGTTATTGCGCAAAAACGAGACTATGCGGGTTCTTTCAGCATCAAGAACGGTGAGGTCGAGGTTATTACCCGATTTCAGCAGGGTCTTGTTCATCGACTCCTTTACATAGCAGCCGGCCAGGGTATCTTCGCATTCGAGCGTTATGTTGCCAAGCAGAAGCGGTTGGCCCGGCTTTATGCGGTATTCTACGTTGATTTTTTTCGGTGAGGGATGTATGGTGTCAACCTCTACCGACGGGTGCATATAGCCGAGGTTAACGAGTGCCTGGTGCAGCTGGCGCGATGAGGCGTCGGTCATTGACTGCGAATAGATTACGGGCGCTTCACCTATGCGTTGGAGCCACCTGTTATACCATTTTGTTGAGTCACGGCCCGACAGCGAGAAGGTGTGTAGTCGCATCGGCGCAACGCCCAGGGTGCGGCTATTGGGTTTCTGGCGGAGAAAGTTAACGAAATCCGTTGACTTGAGCTCGCCGGTAGAGTCGACGATTTCAATGCGTGCGCGGTTCAACAGCAATTCTCCGTCGGCCACATGTTTGGTTGTGGAACACGAAGCCGCAGCTACCAACGCCGTGGCTCCTAAAAGAATATGCTTTAACTTAGGCGCAAACATATTTGCAAAGGTACGATAAAATTCAGAAATTTCAGAATTTTAACAACAATTTGTATACTTCGGGCGTTAGGAGAGTAAAGTGTTCACAACTAACTTCTGAAATCAGTGAGTTGCATTAAAAACTATCAGTTATGCTTAAAAAACTATTTATGGCCGGCGCTCTGATTATTGGCTTGAGCGCATGTTCCGAAAAAGATGATAAATCAGATTCCGTAACTTTCAGCGATGGCTCAATAAAACTTACAATTGAGAATCCTGAAAAGTGGAGCGCTTATGCATATGAGCTCGCTGCAGGCATTGAACAAAGGGCTGCCGGTATGCTTGAGGCCTGGGAGGGAAAGCTCGCCGATGATTTTATGGCCCGCGAGGCGGCCGAGTCGGTCCAAAAAATTATTGATGGCTGCACACTGACAGCTTCTACAGTGGCTACAGGTAAGGTTGACGATCCTTTGAAGCTTTTGCTTGGAGGCTATGGTCTGCAGATTGGCACCGCCGTTGATATTTGGTTCGGTCAGCACACCAAGGCCGACTATGCTGCCAATATTCTTTCAATCCGCAATGTGTATTTCGGTTCGTTGTCCGGGCATGTTGGCGAGACATCGCCGGCTGCTGTTGTCAGCTCACTAAACTCCGAATGCAACAATAAGGTTATTATGGCAATTAATAAAACGTTGAGTGCCATAAACGATTCTCCCGAGGGTTCGTCGTTATCGCCCGAGGCAATGGCTGCGGCAGCAGAGCTCGCAGCCGCCTTGCAATCGGTTAAGCCTGTGCTTGCCTCGGCGTCGGCTGCCCAATCCGAGGGTATTGTTGCCGGCTATGTTGGTGACGTCGTGGTTCCTTCATACCGTACTTTGGCAGCCGGGGCATCAACCTTGGCCGATGCCGCGCGTGCGTTGGCCGCTGATCCGTCAGACTCTACTTTCGCCGCCTTTACCGCTGTTTGGCATCAGGCTCGCCTGGGCATGGCTCTTACCTCGGCTTTTAGTTTTTGATTCTCGTTTTTTTTGTGTACCTTTGCAGGTATGCAAGCCCTTATCCTGGCGGCGGGTCTCGGCCGCCGTCTCGGCGAGTTTACTGCCGAAAATACTAAATGTATGCTTCCGGTCAATGGCGTTCGGCTGATTGACCGGATGTTAGGTCAACTGTCCAAGCTGCCCTTACGTCGAATAATTATTGTTGTCGGCTATGCTGCGGAAAACCTGCGCAGACATATCGATAGTAACCATACCGGTCCGGAGATAGTTTACGTTGAAAACCCGGTCTACGACAAAACCAACAATATCTACTCCCTGTGGTTGGCCCGAGAACTTATGGCTGAGGATGAAACTCTATTGCTGGAGTCAGACCTTATTTTCGAAGATGAGGTCTTGCGCATGGCAGTTGAATCGACCCAGCCGAATGTTGCCCTCGTTGCAAAGTATCAGACCTGGATGGATGGTACTATGGTGCGCATAAACGATGATTGCAATATCGTTAATTTTATTCCAAAGAGTGCGTTCAACTATGCCGATACCGCCTATTACTATAAAACGGTAAATATATATAAGTTCTCGCAGAGTTTCACTGTTGACCAATATCTGCCTTTCCTGGAAGCATATATCCGAGTCCTGGGCGAGAATGAATACTATGAGCAGGTGCTCAGAGTTATAACGCTGATTGACAATTCAGGTATCAAGGCGTTACCCATAGGCCACCTGAAGTGGTATGAAATCGATGACGTTCAGGACTTGCGTATTGCGGAAACCATATTTGCCGACCCGCGCGAAAGATTAAAGAAAATGCAGCACGCCTATGGCGGTTACTGGCGCTATCCTGATGTTGTTGACTTTTGCTATCTTGTCAATCCCTATTTCCCGCAGCAGCGCATGGTCGATGAGATGAAAGCGAACTTCGATACTCTTTTGCGAAATTATCCCTCTGGCATGGGAGTCAATTCGCTTCTCGCTTCGAAATATTTCGGTCTGTCGCATTCTGAGGTTGTTGTAGGCAACGGTGCGGCGGAGCTTATCAAGAGTCTGATGGGAAAGCTCGACGGCAAGGTCGGAGTAGTGTATCCCACTTTCGAGGAATATCCCAACCGTCTTGAGCAGGAACGCATTGTTAGGTATTGTCCTTACGATTTTGCCTATAATGAACAAGATTTGATATCATTCTTCAGCCGGAATCCGGTTTCAAGCCTGCTGTTGGTCAATCCAGATAATCCTTCAGGTAACTTTATTGGCTTTGACGGGCTTATGCGCCTTGCTCAATGGGCTGAGAATGCGGGTGTAACCCTCATAGTTGATGAGTCGTTCGTTGATTTTGCCGACCAGCCGGCTTCGTTGATGAGGTCCGATTTGCTGCGTAGGTTCCCGAATCTGTGCGTAATGAAGTCTATATCCAAGAGCTATGGTGTTCCGGGGCTCCGTCTCGGTGTTCTCGCCTCAGCCAATACTAAGCTTATAGATGAGTTGCGCAGCGATGTTGCAATCTGGAATATTAACTCTTTTGCCGAGTTCTATATGCAGATTTTCAATAAGTATGAAAAGGACTATCGCAGCGCATGTGCCAAATTTAGGGAGGAACGTAAACGTTTCGCAGCTAAGCTGTCGGGAGTGGCGGGTCTGAAACTGTATCCGTCACAAGCAAATTATTTTCTCTGTGAGTTAACCGGCGGAATTTCCGCTGAAGCGCTTACGCTAAAGCTGCTTACCGACTATAATATTCTGATTAAAGATTGCACCTCTAAGCAAGGCTTCGGTTCCGGACGTCAGTTCGTGAGACTGGCTATTCGCGACAGCAACGATAACGATTTGTTAATCCGAGCGTTAAAGCAGAGTGTCTGACAACGGGTTAGAACATAAAGCCGCCCGCGGCTCGGTTTGGGCAACCGTTGACCGAATGAGCGTTATGGTTATGACGTTCATTGTCAATATGGTAATGGCCCGGTTGCTGACAAAGGCCGACTTCGGTCTGGTCGGTATGGTTTATGTTTTCACCAATATCTCTACAGTTATTATCGACGGCGGCTTCGGCTCCGCTCTTATTCAGAAGAAAAATCCGACTCAAACGGACTATTCAACCGTTTTCTTCTGGAATGTGGGCCTGGCCGCCGTTTTATATATTATTCTATTTTTCATTGCCCCGTTGATTGCGTCTTTTTACCATCAGGGCGAACTGACCTCAATTGTACGTCTTTTGGGTCTGGTGGTAATTGCTAATTCTGTTTTCGTTACTCAATTTTCTAAATTGAGGCTTGAATTCCGTTTCGGCACGTTGGCGGCCATCAATATCGGATCGGCATTGCTTGGAGGGCTGCTCGGTATTTATCTTGCCACACGCGGTTTTGGCGTTTACGCACTCGTGTGGAGCCAGGTTTGTGTTGGAGCTTTGCAGTGTGTGGGTTGCTTTGCATTGGGCCGGTGGATACCATCGCTGACTTTTTCAGTCGACACTATGCGCCGCTTGTTTGGGTTCGGCGGATATTTGCTTGCGGCAAATCTTTTGCAGGTGGTGTGCAACAATCTGCAATATCTTATTATTGGCCGGCGGTTCGCTCCGTCTCAACTTGGGCTATATACCCAGGCGCAGAAAATGGACCAGATTGTAAGCTACCATATTCCGCAGATTTTTGTGCAGGTTATGTTTCCGCTCTACAGCAAGTTGCAGGATGATAGCCGCCGCCTGCTGGCAGCGCTTGAAATGAATATGCGCGTGGTGGCCTTTGTGGTCTTTCCGGTGATAGTGCTGCTTATGTTGTTGGCCGAACCGGTGTTTATTCTGCTTTATGGAGCTAAATGGGCTGCTGCCGCGCCTTATTTCAGAGTTTTTTGCTGCGGCGGATTCTTCGTTTCGTTGCAAAACATCAATTTCTATGCAGTTGCCGCGCGCGGACACAGCCGCATTCTGTTTAAATGGAGCTTCTATAAGTGGGGCATGCTGCTCGCGTTTATGCTTGTCGGCATGAATTTCGGAATGTACGGAATGCTTTGGGCCCTTGTTGCAAGCAATATCAATATCTTTTTGACTAACGCGCTGTTAGCCTCACGCTATGTCGGTTTCAAGCTATCCACTCAGCTCAGGGCTTTGCTCCCGGTTGCCGGATTAACGGCTGTTGTAGCCGCGGTTTGCCTATATGGTCATACGATGGTTGATTATTCTGAGTGGCTGACAATTCCGTTGTTCCTGACTATATATCTGTTGCTGGCGGCGCTGTTTCGTTCGCGTGCTTTAGCTGATTTAATAAGACTGCGAAGCAAGATTTAGGCGGTTGATTTGTTTTTGCAATCCAAAAATTTTATCGTAACTTTGCACTGTTAAAACCAACTATCATTCATCATGAAAACTCAAATATTTAACGGCAATGTGCTTATTCCGGGCGGCCGTTGGATTCATGGCGGCTCTGTTCTGCTCGTCAATGACAAAATTGCTGAAATCTATTCCCATAGCCAGCTCGTAGAAGGCGCTGACAAGTATATCAATGCCGGCGGCGGCTATATCTTGCCCGGCGGTATTGACATTCACGTTCATGGCGGCGGTGGCCGCGACTTTATGGAGGGAACCGTCGAAGCATTTGAAACCGCCGTTAAGATGCATCGCAAGCATGGAACAACTTCTATTTTCCCGACTTTGTCGTCGTCGACCAATAAGCAGATTGTTGATGCATGCGAAACCTGTCAGATTCTTATGGAAGATCCCAAGAGCGGTGTGCTTGGCCTTCACCTCGAAGGTCCGTACTTCCATCCTGCCATGGCCGGCGGACAGCCTGCTGAAAATATTCGCATTCCCTCACCGATGGAGTATATTCCGCTTGTTGAGAAATATCCCTGCATTAAGCGCTGGGATGCCGCTCCCGAGCTGCCCGGCGCCGATGATTTCGCCCGCTATATCACCGGAAAGGGAGTAGTGGCCGCCTTAGGTCATACGCGCGCCAATAATGCCGACGTGCAGGAGGCATATGCCAGCGGCTATACGCTCGCTACTCACTTCTATAATGCAATGACCACCTCGCATAAAAACGGCATTTACAAGCACGAAGGCACTGTCGAGGCCGTTTATCTGCAGGATGGTATCAACGTTGAGGTCGTAAGCGACGGCATTCATGTCCCCCCGATTATCATGAAGATGATTCATAAGTTCAAGGGCTATGGACGAATGTGTCTGATAACCGATGCTCTTTCAATTACCGAAAGCCCCGATGGCTCGAGCTATGACCCGCGAGTTATGATTGAAAACGGCGTTTGTAAGCTCAAAGACGGTTCTGCAATTGCCGGCAGCTGCGCAACCATGGATCGCTTGATTCGTACCGCCGTTAAGGAAGCCGGGCTGCCGCTGGAAGATGTTGCACGCATGGTCTCTGAAACTCCCGCGCTGATAATGGGCGTTTATGACCGGAAAGGTTCGATTTGCAAGCACAAAGACGCCGACATTATCATTTTCGACAAGCAACTCAACCTCACCCATGTTGTTCAGATGGGCGAGGAGGTTGAAATGAACTGATTAACGAATGCCCCTTTTGTCTAACGCCTGCCGGTAACGGCGGGCGTTTGCTATATGCGTTGCATAATCAGCAGCGAAGTTATGAGTGCCTGAAAAGTCTTCTTTGGCACACATATAAATCCAGTTATGTGGCTTCGAGTTCAGCAATGCATCAATCGTTTCGGCATTCGCTATGCGAATCGGACCGGGAGGAAGACCCTGCACCTTGTAAGTATTGTATGGTGAATTTACCTTCAGATGCTCGGCGCGTATGCGTCGCAGCCCGAAATCACCCAAAGCGAACTTTACCGTTGGGTCTGCCTGAAGCTTCATTGACTTATTGGCGCGATTTAGATATAAGCGGGCAACAATTCCGCGCTCGTCGCGGTTATTGGTCTCTTCTTCAGCTATGGAGGCGAGGGTGGCGGCCTCTACGGGCGTTATGCCCAATTCGCGCGCTCGGTTGCGCCGGTCGGTATTCCAGAAATTATTGCGGGTAGCAAGAAGCTTTTCAACGGTTGCCCCGGCCGGATTGGTCCAGTAGAACTCATAAGTGTCGGGCAGAAAAGCCGCCGGATATTCTTCGTGGCGTTTGAACCCTGCTGCCGGAAGCACCGAATCAAGTGCCGACATAAACTCGGCCGATGAAAACTCCATTTGCGAGCTTATGCGCTCGGCAAGCTGGGGTAGGGTGCGCACGTTGTTGAATGTCAGTCGAATCGGCGTCTGGCGGTGACGAACCAGGCGTCGGGCAATATCTTTGGCCGACGTTCCGGGCTCTATGCGATAGGCGCCATAGATTTGAGCGTCTTTCGAAGCGGCTGCATTGTAGATTGTCATCGTTGCCGCTCCGGTTTTCGGCCCTAAAACCGATAGCAATTGGTCGTTGAGTTCCGCCGGTGTGGTGCCGTGAGGCAGATAAATCCATGCCGGTTCAGGTCCTTTATACGGCGCGTTGACGTAGTTCCACACGCACAATCCTGCCGCCAGCAAAAGCAGCAGCGCACCCGCTATCCAAAATACTATCTTCTTCATATCAGCGGCAAATTTACGCAATCCGCCTCAATTTCTCAGCTAATAAATGTTAAATCCACTAAATGCTTGCATATTGGAATTTGATTAGTACGATTTTTCTTAGTAATTTTGCAGTAATAAAAATAGGGTTCAAAGAGTTGAGCCCACAACATATCAGTTAATAGCGTTTGCTATTTGTTCCAATCAGAATGAAACGTCGGAAACTTCATTTTTATAAACGGGAACAAGTTGTAAGCGTCCATCATACCATGGGCGTGACTTGCCGTTTATAACACCAATCCGACGGGTGCATTCTGGGCAATTCGCCCATGTTTTTTGTGCCTGTCGGATTCATTTATGAACATTGGCATTCGCATAATTTGAATGCTAATGAGAAATAAAACAAGTCTTTTATTCAAACATCTTGTGTGTTCGTGCATTATGCTAACTTCAGGTGTCAGTCATTCATTTGCAATCGAGTGTCGAGACTCCTTGGATTTGACGAATGTAGCTTTGGTCAATGACAGCCTAAGAACACCTGATGTTAAAATTAACAAAGAATATCATTTTAAACCTACCCAAATAATACTCCCCGCCACACTTATTACCGTTGGTGCTTTCGGGGTGAAAAACGGCGCGTTTCGCAAACTTGATAACAGCATCAAGGATGGCATGGCTGATTTAAGAGGTACTCACTATTTCAGGGCTGATGACTACATACAATATTTGCCGATAATCGCTTATGTAGGATTAGGTTCTGTTGGAGTTAATAGCAAACACTCGTTCAAAGAAAGATTTGCTGTGGGTGCAACGGCTTATCTGGCCATGGGTATCATGGTAAACTCAATTAAGTTTGGAGTAAACGAAAAACGCCCCGATTCAAATGCTTTGAACTCATTTCCTTCCGGACATACTGCAACTGCATTTATGGGCGCGGAATTATTAAGGCTTGAATACGGAACCGGAATCGCTATCGGCGGTTATACGGTCGCTACTGCCGTTGCTTTCTTACGTTTATATAACAATCGCCATTGGCTTAATGATGTGCTTGCAGGTGCCGGAATTGGAATTTTAAGTGCCCGAATCGGATACTGGATGCTTCCATTATACCAAAAATGGTTTAAGTGGAGCAATAGCAAGTCAGTAGCCGTTTTGCCTTCCTACGATTATGTGGGCAAATCATTTGGAGTCGGCCTTACCGCTTGCTTCTAATCAACTTAAAGCGGATTCTATTTGTGCAATTTGAATTTTATCCTTATTTTTGCATATAATTTCGAATTAAGCAAAATTTCGCTTCTACATTTCTTGTATATATTGCCCGATAAATATGATAATAGAGATTGAGTCGATAAATGATGAGCGGGTGGCGCCGTTTGCCTCGCTGACTGAGGCGGAGTTGCGGTCGCGCCTCAATCCGGCTCAGGCGCTGTTTATTGCCGAGAGTCCAAAGGTGATTTCCGTGGCTCTCGACAAAGGATTTGTTCCCGAGGCTATTTTATGTGAGAAGCGACATATTGCCGGCGATGCAGCGGAATTGTTGGCCCGCTGCCCGGATCATATGCCCATTTATACCGGTTCGCGCGAGTTGTTGCAGTCGCTTACCGGATATAAACTCACTCGCGGAGTGTTGGCCGCTATTCGGCGTCCGGCTGAGCCGACGGTTGAAGAAGTGTGTCGCGGAGCCCGACGCGTGGCTGTTATCGATTCAGTGTCTGACACAACAAATATCGGGGCTATTTTCCGGTCTGCTGCTGCCTTAGGTGTAGATGCAGTTCTGCTGACTCCGACTTCGTGTGACCCGCTCAACAGGCGCTCTGTACGCGTCAGCATGGGCTCGGTATTCCTCGTGCCATGGACATGGCTGCACGCAGGGGTTGGGCAGTTAAACGATTTGGGCTTTAAAACCGTTGCAATGGCTTTGACTGACAGGTCGGTGCCTATCGATGACCCCCGGCTGTGTGCGGAAGCTAAATTGGCCATAGTTTTAGGCACCGAGGGTGATGGTCTCGCGCCCGAAGTTATTTCGTCTACCGACTATGTAGCCCGCATTCCGATGGCCCACGGCGTTGATTCGCTCAACGTTGCCGCTGCCGCAGCGGTGGCGTTCTGGCAACTGAAGGTTAAGGATTGACTTTCAGGCTTACTATTCCGGGGGTATCGGTCAAGGTTACGCGACCGTCAACTATCCGCATTCCATCGTAGGGGTCATTGGCTATCAGCAGGTTGCCGTCGAGGTCGACCCATTCGGCCAGCGGCGCCAATTGGGCTGCTGCACTGACTGCCAGCGACGTTTCCGTCATGCAGCCAATCATTACGCTGAGACCGAGCGCTCGGGCGAGTATGGCCATTTTATATGCCTCGTGGAGGCCGCCGCTCTTCATCAGTTTGATGTTGATGCCGTCGTAGGCGCGGGCCAGTGCCGGTATGTCGGCCGAGGTCTGAACCGCTTCATCGGCTATTATCGGCAGTGGCGAACGTTCCTTTAGCCAGGCATGGCTGTCGAGGTCGGTTTTGCTCATTGGCTGTTCAACGAATATCACGCCTTTATTGGCCAACCACATTATATTTTCCAGCGCTTCTTCTTTTGTTTTCCAACCTTGGTTAACGTCGACGCAGAGCGGGCGGTCGGTTCGTGTGCGGATAAACTCAATCAGTTCGCAGTCGCCGGGAACTCCCATTTTTACTTTCCATATCTTATAAGGTTCTGCCTCGGCGATTTTGCGCTCCAGCTCTTCGGGAGAGTCGTTGGTTATGGTATAGGAGGTACATGGGGCTTTATCGGGGTCGAGTCCGTAGATTTTATACCAAGGTTGGCCCATCAGTTTGCTCGTCAGGTCGTGGAGAGCTATATCTACAGCCGCTTTTGCGGCCCTGTTACCCGGTGCAATTGAATCCATATATGCACTGATCTCTTCAAATGCAAATGGATTTGAAAGCCTTTGTGGGTCGATTTTTGATAGGAAGGTAGTTACCGACTCAACCGATTCGCCGAGATATGGAGGCATGGATGCCTCTCCCCGGCCCGATACAGAGTCGATGGTCAATATGACCTGAACTCCGGGAGTCGACGTGCGCGACATTGTTGAAAGATTAAACGCATGGTTTAACTTCAGTTCGTAAGGATGGTAGTCCAGTGTCACTTCGGCGTTTATTGCCGTGGCTGCAGCCATTGTTATTGTCAGCAATATGTTTTTCAGTTTCATCGAGTGCAAAATTACATAAATTTCGCAGTATGACAAAAAAGTTTTCAAAAAATTTGGATACCTCAAAAACTCTTACTAACTTTGCAGTCGCAAAAGCTGCAAATTTTATCCGGAGAGGTGGGTGAGTGGCTGAAACCACCGGTTTGCTAAACCGACGAAGTGAGCAATCGCTTCCACGAGTTCGAATCTCGTCCTCTCCGCACAACGAAAGAGCCAGACGCAAGTCCGGCTCTTTTGTTGTACATAAGGAGAGGCTAGATGAGAACGAGTCGAGTTCGTAATCGCGCAGCGCTTTGCAAAGCAAAGAATCTCGTCCTCTCCGCACAACAAAAGAGCCAGACGCAAGTCCGGCTCTTTTTGTTATAGTTGCAGGTCTTTGGCCAATACGGTCATGTCAGGTCCGAAAATATAAACCGACGGTAGGGCGGGGAAGATATATAGGTCGTTGGAGTCAATTAGACCCAAATCTCGGACAACAGTCCAATCTTTAGGAAACAGCTTTATAACCTCATTGAACTTACCTGCATTTGCTTCGGGGCAAACCGCAAGTACCGGACGGTCGGCGGCAACCTCTGCTGCCGTAGGTATAAGAGCCTTGCAAACCTCACATTCGGAATCGAAGAAGTAAACTAATGTTTCGCCATGAGTCGCAACGTACTCCTTGAGGCTTCCGCGCTTGCCTGCTGCATCCACATAAGGAAAGTCTGCTCCGGGCGATCCTACGCGATTTTTCAGCACTTCGGGCAGCAGCATGGGGGTGCGGTACCAATCGGGCGCTTCGTTCAGAAACAACAGAAACGTTTCTTCGGAGCGCATCGGCGAGTTGGGGTCATATAGGTAATGTTCGGCCAGCGACATTGTGCGGTCCGCACCTCCCTTTTCAAGTAAGATGCGTATGCCGCTACGGACTGAGTCGGTTTCGTCGGCCAGGAATGCTACCGACAGGAAATTGGCTAATGCCTGTTCCAAAGCCGGACTGACTGAGTCGGGTGCGTTGGCGGGAAACTGGGCGTTATCCCAAAAATGGGCGGATATAACCGATGCCCTCGCGTGGGGCTCGGTAATTTCCGAGGGCACGGAGGGCAGCGGATATGATTCTGTTATTGCAGGTTGATTACTATTTTTTGCGCAGCTTGCGTTTAGCAGGAGAAGCAGTGCGCCTGCCGGGAGCTTTATTTTCATTTGCGGGAGTTGTTGTTGCGTAGGAGCGAACGCACCTGATAGTCGGCTTGCGGTTGTGGTTTGTCGGATTCACTGCGTAGGCATCGCTCTCTTTCATCAGTGAGAATTGTGCGAGCTGCACACCCCACTGCTCGTGGTCGTTGTCGAACACATGGAAAGTTCTTACGCCACCTCCGTGGGGCGGTTGCAGGCGATAAGACTTATAATAATATTCTGTTCGCGAAAGAAGGAACGCACCGTTGAACTTGGTGAAGGCGCACCATTTGTTTTTATCTTCGTCAGCAGCCGTAAGATTCTGAACGTTGAATTGCGGGAACTCCTGTTTAATATCATTCCATTGTTCGTTCCAGACCCACTGCATCATTGTAAGCTCGGTAATGGTTGGAATACGCCAGCCCGGGCCGAGAGCGCTGCAGGGAGTAAAGTCAGGGACTTCGCGGAGGTTAGTAAACATTTCCTCTAACTTTGTCTTATCGTTGACTACGGGTTCGGACGTGCCCTCCACCGAAAGAATCGTATCGGCGAATTCAAACTGATAGGTGGCGAAGTTATTTTCGGAGAATGTATGAACAAGTCCGGGTGTTTCCGTCAGTCGGGGCACGTTGATGAGCGACTGCGGATTCAGATAGCGCATGGTTATGCGTCCATGCTTATGTTCCTTATAGGTTATTATTTCGTCACCGTTAACTTCGGTCACAGTGCGGGGGTAGGGAGTATACTCAAAGATTGACTGGAACTGTGCTTCTGGAATCTTTTCGATATCCCAGGGAATGGCGTTGCCTTTCATGTCGTCGGTTCCGAGCGTGCGTATGCAGCGAACGTAGAGCACCTTGTCGTAGTTCCAGTTGCCGGTTTCCACTGTTAAGCCGAGAGCACTGTACGACAAGCCTTCTTCGGCCCATACCTTTTTGTTGTTCGACGATGTCAGGTAGTGGCGGAGCGAATACTGCGACGAGGTTATGTGGCCCGGAATCTGGCGTTCACGTTGTGCATTGTAGAGCTGAACGTCGTCGGTCAGCGCACCGTAGCCCATATAGAGCAGCTGCATCTGTTCGAGCGAAGGCACATACCACTTGAATTCTTCGCGGTCGATGCGTCCGTTGCCGTTAAGGTCGCGGTTGCGTTGCAAACAAACCGACAGCAGATTGGTTTCGTTAACATTGTTTGATGATGGCGATGAAGGTTTGGTCATATAGCCGTCGTCGCCGATGAGCTTGGTAAACTGCCATACTGAGTTATCTGCCGGTCCGCTGTTGACGCGCCAGCAGTTCTGGCGGCCGAATTTAGAGTCGGGCTTCTGAGTTTTTGAGTACTGGTAGCCGGGCATAACTTTAAAGGTTCCGAAAGGTATTCCGGCGGTTCCTTCTTCAAAAATATCCTCTTCAACACATTCGGTTGCCCAGCCGCGTTCGAGACCGGCCATATCTACGTCGTAGATGGTTTGCATACAGCGTTGAACAAAGGTTGTGCCTGAAGTTGTGTATGAGCTGTTATGGTCGTTGGAGAACTTTGAAGTGCCGAGCATGGTGAATCGACGTGACTGGCCGTCGCGCAGCAAGTCAGTCCACTTCACTTTGGTTGCGGGGTTGGCGGGATCGGTGTTGTATACATACTCGTCGAAATAGACTGTAAAGGTCAGTTCGTCGGGAGCGGTAGGGTCCTTAGCATATTCATATAGCCTCTGCATGAACTGCTTAACGTTGAGCGTATTCTTGTTCGTACCGCTTCCGCGCGCTTCGGTGTAGTGTATGAATTTACGCGATTCCTGGCCGGATGGATGCTGATAGAATTCGAGCCATTGCATGTAGGGCAGGGCGTTGTTGACATCCTTGTCGGGATTTTCGGGGTCGAAAACGTAGGCGCGTCGGGTAATGCGGAAAAGAGGCACGGTTACGCTAACCTGGAATTTTCCGCCTGCAATTGCGTCGATAACGTTTTGTTTCTTGATTGAAACTACGCGCTGCTCGTAATGGGCGTCAAGATCAACAACGTTTGATGTTGAAGTGATTATGTCGCCTTCAGCATCGGGCCGGTCTTCAACGTCTTTGTTTACTTCAACGGTGATTTTGTCAACGCCGCTGACTTTAACTATGTAGGTATAGTTATAGTTGCGATATGTGTTGAAGTCGGTATTGTCGGCCGAAGGGCCCGAGCCGGAATTGTGGCCGAGGAAAATCGTGTAGATAACGTTGCCTGAAACGTTTCTGAGGGTAGGTGTCTCTTCGCCGGATTCAGTGGTATACGACGCGCCGTTGTAGGTGCCGCGTAAAACAACGTAGGTTGCCCCCGCCGGTGCGTTGGTGTAGGTTTTTTCGTCCGGTGGGGTAAAAGTTGTTAAGTCAGCGCCGGTCCAGGCCGCACGGTCGCCGTATGTTTTGATTTTTTCAGGGTCTCCTTTGCCGGGATGGTTGTCGGCCACAAAGAAATTGAAGCCGTAGATGGCATCGTAGGTAGCGTTCTTGTCGAGCTCATCCTTTTTTACCTCAGAATCGTTGTCGAAACGGGTAATTACGATTGATTTTACCGGATTCGGTTCCAGAGGTTCGTGTTCTTCGTCATATCCGCGGCAGAACAGTGGCGTTAGCCCGGGAATATTGTAAACCTGCCAGCTTTCGAGTTCGAAATGGCCGGCGGGAATTTCGTTTGTACCCTTAGGACAATCGCTTAAAACCAGGAATTTTACACGCGATTGCAGCGGGGTAAGCCAAATTGTGCCCGGAAGGCGCTCGGACTGAATGTCAACGTAGCCTTTGTGGCTGTTAATGTCCGACTCGTCGTTAACGAAGTCACAAGGGGTCATCAGGTGATGGGCATTGTGTTCCTCGTCATTGTCGCAATAGTAGCCGCTCATAACCGTCAGCGACTGCTCGAAGTCAGGCTGCTTGGAGTCGGGGTCGACGGTCGACACCATGATGTTTCTAAGGTCCTGAACGGTTTCTACTTTGCTGAGGCGGTCAAGAATCATGGCCGAACCCTTGCGGTTGCAGTTTGCAACAGCCACGATTCTCGACGGGCCGGCCGTTGTGTGGATATGTTCGATTCGGCCGGCGCTGCGCGAGTCGCGTTTGATAACTGCAGAGCCGGTTGAGCTATAGGCGGGGTCGCACGATATTTCAGACTTGGAGCTCAGCTGCGAGAAATAGTATTTTGACTTGAGCTGATTGGTCTCCTGATTGAATATGAAGATGTAGAGGTCATAAACGGTGCGGTCTGTTTCGGTTTCGGTTGATGTACGCGACCCGACAACAGCCTCCTGCGAGTCGGGAACCTGCAGCCCTATTGTTATGTCAACGGGTGTGCCCGGCTCCAGCCGGCCTTTACCGGTTTTGTAGAAGTAGTCATCCACGCACGCGCTCATGGCCAATAAGGCTGTCAGCGCGGCGCTAATCAGATATATGGTTGGTTTACGTAGTTTCATGGTCAATGTGTCAATCAAAAGTAGGAACTGTTATTACCTGTTCGCCGGCAACCGAAACGTTATATTTCATTGAGGTTTCGTTGGCTAAGTCAGTAATTGTGAACCTATATATGTGGTTTCTGGTGAGTTTCCAGCGGTCAAATTTGCTGTAGACCGGATATTGCTGGTTGATTTCGTCGTAGTAGATGGAGGGGAAGAGTGTGCCGGTTACGCTGCGGGCCGGCTTGTCGTCGTCGGGGTTATCGTAGGTAACGGTAACGTTCAGGCGCAGCGGGTCGAAGTTGGGAGCCAGGCTGAGACCCGAGGCCTCGGGCAGGTAGATGTAAAACTTGCGTTGGTCGGCCGAATGGGCGGGAAGCACGAGGTTTTCCGTAGTTTCCGAGGTCCAGCGGTTGCCGATAAGTTCGCGGAAAGATTCCTGGAATGTTATGTCGCGTGTGCTTTTTTTCAGAGGAGCAATCCAGTCGGTCTTTTCCGGAGCCATGTAGCCCCTGGTGTTGATATGGCGGCCATTAACCAATGCCAGGTGCGGGGGATTATTCATATCTATCGACATGTAGGCCGTTTCGGGATACATTTCCGGGTCGCCGAGGCGCACTTCAATCTTGCATACTGCGCGAAGCAGTTCTATAGTGCCGATTATCGGGGTTTTATACGTTTCTTCCTGTTCGGCATAATCGCCTAAATTCCAGCGAATGAACCCGAACATCGGCATTCGGCCTTGATAATAGTCCGTAGGGTCGGTTCCCCCGGTTGTGCCAACAAGATTCTGAATGCCGAAGCTGGAATAATCAACCAGGCTATTGTCAATAACACCGCTATAGTTGATTAAAACGCTTGCAATGTATTCCTCGCCGGTTTCGAGCTCGAGATTCGAGATGTCGAAATATATCTGGTGGATGCCGTTTTCATCAGAAATGGTGTTGATAACAACATCGGAGCTGCCGTCGCCGGAGTCGAGATTGCCTATGGCTTTACCGGTGGTGTTGTATACGATAACGTGGATGCGGGTTGGATCAATTCTCCGCTCGAATTCCGATGCGCCTTCTTTGGTGTAGAAGTCTCCCCACGCCGGACCCTCCCAGTCGGAGCGGGAAGATTCTGAGCCGGAGTTTACAATCATCGATATATATGTATGGCCATCAGGTAGCTGGGGCTCTTCGGGGGTTGGGACGGGAGTGGGAGTTTCCGGCTCGTTCGTGTCGTTGCAGGCCGAAAGGGCGCAGAGCATCATCGCCGCGGCCGCCAGTTTGAGGCCGGCCGATGCGTTGCGGTGCGCGCTATTCAGCATGCGGTTAACTTTATGAGCTGTCATTTTAGGTTTTGCTTTTGTGGAATGATTGTTGGTGAGGAGAAAGGGTGGGGAGGATTACTGGAGATTCTGTTGTTCGTAGACTACTCTCCAGTCAAGCACCTTGATTTCTACGGCAACCCAACGCTGGTTTTCATCGAGAATGAACGTCAAGCTGAAGTCATCCTGGCGGTCAAGATATTCTTCGGCACCCATTCCCGCGAATTTACTGTTGCGGATCATAAGGGCGTATTTCTGCAAGGGAATGGAGAAGAGCACTTTGCCGTCGTTGCGATGGCGAACGGTCAGGGTGGTGTTGTTGTCGGGATGCAGGCGACTGGTTGTGAGTTCGGCGAGAACTACGTTCAAATGTTCGGTGCCGTCGGCGCGAGAGTCGGTATTATAATCTGTAGAGGCTTCAGACATGTGCCAGGGGTGATACATAACGTGGCCCTGGTCGGGGTCTGAATGCATAGTGTTGTCGTGGTTGAGGTGGGCGTTGCGGTCGGTGATTTCAAATATGAAGTCGTCGGCACGCAGTTCCGATGCGCTGCTCTGCTGCTGCAGCATTACGCGGATTGTGTTCGTGTCCTTGGTCAGGTTTATAGTGTGGTGAGCGGGATTGGAGGGAGAGGCGTAGTCAAGTTTAAGAGTCACCAGTGCATGATAAAGGTGCTCCAGTTGGTTGGCGCTGTGGCCGTGGGTTGCGGGTGCGTCAGGAGAGTCGGGGTGGGAATCCTCGGTCAGGAGTTTACAGGTAAAGTCGCTGAGTTTGCTTTGGCCGATTTTGGCCTCGGCAATGTTGAAGTGATTATCGTAGTCGCCGCCCCACACCAGAAACTGATACGTTCCCGGTTCGAGGCTAACGGTGAGTTTGTTGCCATCCGGACCCATTTCCGACTGACGAGCGCGTTGGGCGTAGACCAGCGTTCCGGTCTGGTCGAAACCGAGCAGGGTAACTGATTTTACTTCCGCACGAAAGGCATCGGCAAATTTGAGGTTCTTATCGTAGGTGAACTCAAAAACGTTGACCGACTCCACGCAGTCGCTTTCGTCGTTGATCAGGTCACATGAAGAGAAACCCAAAACTGCGATTGCGGCAAGAAGTGTATGTTTGATATTCATCATCAATCGTTTATAATAAATGGGATAATGCAAAAATAAATTTTAAGAGTATTCAGGGCGCCTGAGTATTAGGTGCGAAGCCCGGTCTACAAGTGTGTAATTTGTTCAGGCGCCCTGAATATTATATATTATTGAAGGGTTACGTTGTCGTGTGCTACCAGACGCCAGTTAAGAATGTTGAGCTTGGCGGCAACGTAGGAGTCAGACTGAGTGGGGTTCTCTACGCGGGTGGGAGCGTCGGGAGTGGGAATCGGAGTGCCGAGACCGACGTATTCCACCAGGTCATAGAGGTAGTAGGTGTTGCGTACAACGCCAAACATTTCAGTTTTAGGCGATTTGGTAGCCATTATCTTGTTGGAGATGTTGAGAACGTAGTAGCACATTCCATTCCAATATTGAGCCAGAGGAACGTTAACCGGAGTAACATCCATGCCGGTAATCATGCGGCCGGTGTTGGGGTCGGTGATGTCGCGATTGTTGTAGGTGAGCGAGCCGGGGCCGAGAGTGTAGAACTGAACGGTGTAGTGACCTTTGCCTTCAGCATTGTTAAGGTCTTCGGTAGTACGGCAGAAAACAATCTTGTTTCCGGGATTGTTGCGCTCGATTGTGCGGCAGAGAGCTTCGGGAGTGTAGTAGTTGCCGCTCCAGAGCATAAGCTGGTCGCCTTCGCCGGGTTCATATTCCGTTGCGGTGGTTTCAACGATATGGGGGCGAGCCGCAAACAGAATCTTGGTTGCGAATGAGCGGGCATATTGGGCTTTGCCTATGAGAGAGGGAACACCGGATTTGTTGCCTTGCAGGAACGGGTCGTGGGTATTGGCCTTTTCATAGGAGTTGAAGCCCAGCCGGTTGGTCAATTCGTTGGGTACGAAGTCATCGATTGCCTCGCGCGACGAAGTGGTTGCCCAGAATGAACGGCCGTTGCTGTTGAAGTCCTCTGGCAATTCAAAATATTTGCTAAAAAGTGTGCCGTTGTTATTCTCGATGAGCAGGTGTTTGATGCCAAACATTTGAAGACCGGAGTTGTTGACCTTCCAGCCTATGGGTTCCATCATTATTCTTTTATCGTTGCTGGCAACGACCTGATTGTCGGCCGGGTCAACGTAGTAATACTGGAATTCCATATCCTTGTGGGCAGCGGTTTTTACGCGCGGATCTTTCGGATAAGAATGCACGGAAACCTTGGCAGCAAGGCGTTCAACGTAGATTTGAACCGGATTGGCACTTGCAAGGGCGGGGTTGGCGCAGATGTTTTCAGACGAAATGTTTGACCAGCATATAACGTCGTTGCCATCCCAATATGTAGCGCTCGTCATGATGAAGTTGCCTTCTTCGTTGTAAAGACTCTGTTCAATAGGAGCTACTGCAGTTGCAGGGTCGGTTACGTAGTCAAGCAGCTGGGCAATAGTTTTATTGGCGTATGCTTGGCGTATGCGTTCGTCGGTGACGTTTGCAATACAGACAATGCGCGAAGGCATGCTCCCCTTAAAAGCTCCTTCTGGAACTGTAGCTTCGTCTGCAGGCTTACCGAGAATCAGAACTGCGTTTGCTGCGCTGGTAACGGAATTATCAGGGGCGTTGCCGGCAGTGATGTCAACGGGTTTTACCCAGTTGGAGGGTTCGGGTGTTACGGTGCCGTTAACGTTCCAGTCCTGCTTCATGATGAAAGGATTGCCATCCATGTCAAAAAACAGGAAGTGGAGCTGGCCGGCCGTGATGGCGTTTTCATTTGCCGAACCTTCTTGATATTCAAGGTTGTCGAGGGCGCGCGAAACGTCGACATTCCGGAAGTTGATGCCAATATATTTACCTTCGATTCCGCCGGGAATGGTGGCCTCGGGCGTCTGGTCGACGATTGGCTCGTCGCTGCACGCGGTCAGGCATAGAGCCATGAGCGCTGCGGAGAGTAAAGTGATTTTTTTCATATGAATGATGTGATTGTTTTGATTTTTTTATTTAATATTTTTCATGATTTCACATTTTTCAAGCAGTGACTTGGCGGGCTCGTAGCCTGCGTCGAGAGCTTTTTTCAGCAGTTTCTCAGCGGTGGAATACTCCTCGGTAGCCATGGCGAGCAGTCCGCGAGAGTAGTAAGCCTCGGGGCTCTGTCCGGCCCGTTCGAGGAAGCTGTCGGCTGCTGCGTAGTCACCGTTTTTAATCGCTACCGATGCGGCATTGAGGTTGGCGGCTTCGCTTTTGGGGTCGTTGATGGCAGCCATAGTCAGCACTTCGGCATATTTGGGATCATTTGGATCGAGGGTCTGAGCTGCTGCAAAGTATTCGGATGCTGTCAGTTTCGAGGGGTCTTTTTCCATTACCGCAAATATTTCTTCGGGCGACGTGAAAGTGCGGATTGTGTATTCAACGCGATAATCCGTATGACGCAGCGTCGGATATATTTCAGTTAAAAGACGCTTATAGTCAGCGGGATAATATGAGCGCATCTTAAACTCGCGGGTGTCGGGCTCGAGCGATGTGTCGGTTATGAAGCCGAGCAGCCCGTCGCGGTTGTTGAGGGTAACGTCTGCTTCAACAGCGTCGCGCAGCCCTTCCCAGTCTTCCGGCTCGTAGTCGGTCTGAATAATGGAGTGGGGGAGTTTATAGCGGTTTTCTATCCATTGGCAAAGAGCCTCGGTGCGCCCTTTGGCCAGACGGGTGTTGTTGGCATACGAGCCTTCGGGTGAGGCGAAACCTTTAACGAGTATTGAGGTGATAGTAACGTCCGGATCATCCTTAACCGAGTCGATTGTTGCGGCAACTTTGGCGAGTTCGGCCGCGTTGTTGCGGAAATCGGCACGCAGTTCGGTGCGGTTAACGGGGAACTCAACGTTGGCTCGGCCCGAGGCGGCGCGCTCCTTGACTATTGTTTGCGACGGCACCTCAAACACAATGTATTCTGCAGGATTGAATGTGGGTGCTTCCCAGGTGTGACCCTCAATCCAGCTGACATAGTTATGGCAGTCGGCGCAGCCGTAGTCGTCGATGCGAAGCCATAGGTGCGCGCCATTCAGTTCGGGAGTATAGTTAATAGATTCGGCAAAAGTATAGGTTGAATCCTGTTTGCCGGACTGCACCCAATTTTTTGCCATTGTCTGATTAAGACGCTGCGCGTGAATTAAACTGCGACGGCCATAGATCGAGTATGACTCCATGCTCACTGAGTCGCCGCTGTTTGAAATTATGTAGGGGGTCAGAACTACGGTGTGGTTCGACTTGGGAGCTACGGAGTTGAGGTCGACGGTCATATTGGCAACCATCTTGCCGTTGGTTACTTCCAGCGACGAGGAGGTAACCGGTAGCTGTTGGGCCGACACTGATAACGCCGCCAGTGCTGCTGCGGCCGATATTATTGATTTGCGGTTCTTGAACATAACAATCAGAATATATAGACCAGCGACAGGGCTGCCTTGGTCGGTCCAACGTAATGATAATTTCGGTTTTCGCTGACTTTGCGGCCGCAATCCTCACATTCAAAGGTGTCAAAGCGAGTAAACATATAGCCAACGGCAATTTCAGCTTCGATATTCCAATGTTTGTTCAGGGCCCATGCGTAGCCGTAGCCGATACCGGCCCCGATAAACCAACCTTGATAACGGTTCTGGGCCAGCTTGTTGACCTTGATGCCCCAGATGCCGCCGTCGGTCCAGTGGCCTACGTTGTAGGAACCGCCTAAAGCGTGCGCGGCAAAGAAATGGCCGTCGAGAGCCTGACAAAGCCAGTAGCGGGCTTCCGGCTGAACAAGCCAATGTTTCCAGCGGGCACCTTTATGCATATTCCACGCATTAAAGTTTCCACTGAGATCTATACTCCATTTGGGTGCCACTGCTTGCTCAACTCCAAGGTTAATCGTGGCTGTGGCATCATAGAGTAGATTAGTCTTGATAGCCGTCTCACGTCCATTGAGGTCAGTTGAGGCGACTAAACCCACTGCGACTGCAGCGAGCGTTTGCAGTAACTTTCGCATAAATAATTTAGCGGACAGTTAAATTTGTGTAAATTTTAAAAGATTGTGAGTAATAATCGCTTATTCTCATTGCAAAGTTACTAAAATTACACAAAGAAATTACCCCCCCCCATTGTTAAATAATGTTAAATTATGTCTTGTTTACTATCATTTTGCTTAAATCATAGCAAATTTTGGTAAATTTGTAAACAAAATAATACTCAGCGCAATGAATTTTGAAAATTTACGTGATTTAATGATTGAAAACCGGACAGTGCGCCGCTTTAATCAATCGAGGGCTGTTGACTATGATATCTTAGTAAAGTTAGTTGAACTCACCCGCTGCTGTCCTTCGGGCAGAAACGCGCAACCATTGCGCTACCGTCTGGTAACCTCGACCGAAGAAAAAGCTAAGGTCTTTCCCCTGCTAAAGTGGGCAGGCTATTTCAAAGACTGGGATGGGCCGTCCGAAGGGGAGCGTCCTACCGCATATATAGTTCAATGTCTCGACACTGCGTTCGGTTCCAATTGCCTTTGCGACGATGGCCTGCAGCTTGAAGCCATTACCCTGGGAATGCACACTATGGGCCTCGGTGGCTGTATTATCAAAGCGTTCAACGTTGTTGAGCTGAGTCGGGTGCTTGAGCTAAACGAACAGTATGTGCCTCGCTATGTGTTGGCTCTTGGCTACCCGGCCGAAAAAGTTAAAATTGAAGAGATGAGCGGCAGTCCGGATGCCGACTTCAAATACTTTCGCACCCCCGACGGCATCCACCATGTGCCCAAGCGTCCCCTCTCCGAACTCATTCTCCCTCACCCCTAAACCCCAAAAGGGCATTATCAGTTTGCTATTCGCTCTTCTTGACTGGTATATTATTGTAATCTATCCGCACGGAAAGTAGATAAAGATAATAAGCTCTATGTGAACTATCTTTCCTGCACATCTTTCAACCGGATGCTATTATTATTTTCTGCTGTTCGCCGCGATTTTCGGATGGACCTTTAAGTTGGGTTGAATCATAATCTAATATCTGATTTCAAGAAGAATTGGATTGTTTGTAGATACCTTTAAACTATGTTGTTGCATACAATTAATGTTTCAATTGTTATCATCTGTATCCTTTGGAAGTGTATTCTTCAGAAGTTTCGCAATTCGTTTTTGTTCATTTAGTGCATTTCGGATATTTTTCCTGCTGTAATTGTATCTCCAACGAATCTTACTGATTTGATTACTGGATAAATTGCAGGATACTTTGAAAGGTGTGAATTCTTTTTTCATATGAATATCCGGGTCATAAGAGACGAAACACAAACGAGTGATGTCGGCTCCTGATGGGTCGATAGTTATTGCATAAGTATCTCGTAAATATTTTTCTATTTGAGGAAAAGCGCAGTGCTCATGAAATATCCAAGTATTGGCATAAGGGTATTCCTTGTCATATTCAAGATAGAGCAGCGCCTTAAGTCCGTTACCGGACGGGGAAAGCCATGTCGAGATGATATGGGAGTCGTTTTTAAGTTGATCTTTTATAGAATCTACTGATTCAAGGTTATCTATGTCAATTATCATAAGTGAAGTATAGCCACAAATGTCAAATTTGAATCTCGTATCAAATAGAGTGCCGCTGAAAATAAAAGAGGATAGCTGTTTCTTTTTGGTTTTATATCCTGCCATAGCGGATTTGCCTAATCGATGTAATCTCCTAATATTTTCAATTTGTGTTTTATATTTACCTGTTCTGATAGAATTTAATGCATCAAACAAAGTAATGGTATGGTATGATTTAGCTCGTATGTCTAAACATAAGGCTATGTGCTTATTGAGAATGTCCAGCGTGTTCATATAGTATTCACATTGTCCTTTCTAATATTGATTCTTCCTTCTATTGATCATGGTCATTCATACGTTTACTATAGTTATTGGTCTCTCCAATATAAGCTTTGGTTTCTCCATCGCCTGTTTCTCCCAACAAAATATACAAGGCGTATTTTTGAAGCTTTTTTCGTGATATAATATCATTCATTTTTGAACGAGGAACCACGATTGCCATGCAATTCTTGTTGCTAACGTATACCATTCTAGGACCTTGAGGTGTCCTGTCAATAAAATATGTAGTAATAGTCTTACCCATAATTATAATTCTCTGATATGCTTGCTTTTGAAATATTCGTAGGTTGAATCGTAGAATGATGGTTGCCTTCTTGTGTACATCGGGCTCGCTGCCTGAGCCATGCCCGGGCTTCATCTGTAGTAGTCAAGGCTATCCTTGAAACGCATCGTGAATACGTCCCAGGATAGAATAAGAGTCAGCCTCAATAAATGACTTGAAATCCGATTTATATAGGCTTCTACTTGATCTTTTAATATCCATTTATATTGTAGATTATCATATCGCAAAGATACAAAAATCTTTTGTAACATCAATTATAAAAGTCAGAAAACATAATATGAGCTTGATATGGCTAATATTAGATGATTGAATCGTTGTTTGGGCTTTATTGACGGCGGAGATAATTTTGACCGGCAGAGTGGAGGGATGAGTTCGCGATGCAGAAGCGGTTAACTTACTGAATTACAAAAGAGTACAAATCTAATCCGTACAAGCCTCGTACATTTTCTCTGTTTGTAAGTTGTTAACCTTCTGCAACTTAACACATTACAAGCCGCATTTGCCAAACCGACAACAGTGACTTAATGCAAAGTTAGTGATAATCTCCCGATTATCAAAGCAATATCAAAATTTTAACATTCTCTCCCATGCGCTTCGCCGTACAAAATAACTCTTTTTCAACC